>JAGYJW010000028.1 GCA_018401435.1 Deltaproteobacteria bacterium
CTCGGCCGACCGCCTGCTGGAGGCCGGCTGGCGGGCCGTCGAAGCCGGCGACCTCTCCGGCGCCCGCGCCACCTTCTCGAAGCTGCCCGGCGCCGATGGTCGGGCCCGCTATGGGCTGGGCTATGTGGCCGACCAGCAGGGCAACCTGGACGCCGCCACCACCTACTATTGTGCCGCCCTCGACCTCTCGTCCACGCCAGCCGACGTGGCGCGCGAGATTCGGGGACGGCTGGGCGTGCTCGGCCGGGACTGCCCCTAGATGTGGCTCACCCTGCTGATGGCCCTGCCCGCGCAGGCCAGCGCGCCCACGGGCAGCCCCTTGGAGCCCTCCCCCGACGACGTCTGCGCGACGCTGTCCGCCTTCAACGCAAAGGCCAGCATGCCCATCGGCGAGATCGACCGCGAGACCTGCGCCGAGCTGGCCCGGGGGCAGACGGTCACCCTGATCCAGAAGCGCCCCGACGGGCTCTTTCGCGCCGTTGGATTGGCCCGTGCGGGCCAACCCAAGGAGGGTGTCTGGCTGAGCACCCAGGACCCGCACTTTGCCGGTGAGGAGGCCATCGAGGCCAACCTCGAGCTGCGTCCGGATGGGGGCGTCTGGTACGGGATGCTCGACATCCCCCGCCCCTTCGCCGATCGCCACTGGGTGTTGGAGACCTGGAATAACAAGGCATTGGCCAAGGCTTCGGGCGGCGCCATCTGGGAGCACCCCTGGCGCCTTCGCAACGGCGAGACGGCGCGGGTGCGGCCGAAGGTAGAGCGGGGCGAGGTCGCGGGCCTCAGCCTGGAGGTCTTCGACGAGGCGGTGGAGACCTCGGTGAACGAGGGCGCGCTGGTCTTTCTCGACCTGCCGGGCGAGGACAGCCTCTTCCTCTACCATGTGACCACGGTCATCGGCGGCGGCATCCCCGACCGCCTTGTGGCGGGCTTCGTGCGCAGCACCATGTCCGGCTATATCGACGAGACGGTGAAGCGGGCGCGCCGGGTCGTGCCCGGCCACTATCGCGCGGGTCACAGCCCCCTGGAAGGGGGGGGCGGGCAGCACCTGCCCTACTATCCCTGACCCCGTCTCTTCAGAAACGAATGCCGGCGGACCCGCCGGGCCAGAAGCGCAGTCCGTCGGCGATGGGCTGCGCCTCTACCCAGAGGGGCCAGGGCGACGGGTCTCCCCGCACCGCGATGCCCAGGTTGAGATCGGCCCCCACAAAGGGGGTGAAGTGCTCGTTGATCTTGAAGCCCACCGACACACGAAGGCGCGGGATCAAGGTCAGCTCGGTCTGGCTGTTGAGAGCGATGGCAGACCACAGGCCGAGATCGACATCCACCGGGACCCGGGGCGGGCCGGCGCGCACGCCCATGCCCGCGCCGGTGACCAGCAGGTGGTCGGCCGGGGTCTTTGCCGGCGCGTCGAGATCGGCGATGGCCCCCGCCGCCAACACCGTGTAGAGACGCTTCCCCCCGGTCTTGAGCCCAATCGACGCTGCGCCCGTGCTGTCGGCCCACAGCTCGCCATCGAAGATGCCGTCCCGCACGATGTTGATCAAGCCGATGGGCGCACCTTCCATGCTGCGGGCCACATTGACCAGGCCCACGGTGCTGCCTTGGATATCGCCCGAGACGTTGACCAGGCCCAGCTTGAAGGCCCGGTCGTCCTCGCCGGCAGACACGTTTACGAGGCCAATCTGGGCGCCATGGGCCTGCAGGGCGACGTTGGCGCCGGCGCTCAGCTGCAGGCCCGACAGCTCCTGGGCAAAGTTGGCCCCTGCGCTGGCTTGCAGGCCCTCGGCCCGGGCGCCGACGATGTTGGCGCCCGCGCTCAGCTGCAGGCCCCGCAGGTGCTGCTCCACCACATTGGCCACGGCGGCCCCCTGAAGGCCGCGGAGGTCCTGGGCCCAGTTCCCGCCGGCCGATGCTTGAACTCCCTGCAGCTCCGCAAAGGCGACATTGGCCCCCACCGCACCCTGCATGCCCCGCATGTCGCCGCCGGCATGGTTCAGCCCGATGGCACCTTGCATGCCCTGGCCGCCGTCGTCGGTGAAGGTGGCGCCCAGGGCCAGGGCGGTGCCGTCCATGCGCCAGGAGCGGGTGGCCACGACGCCCACGCCGGTCTTCAGCTCCACCCGCTCGCGATCGGACTCCAGGTTGAGGTCGGGCAGCAGGGTCGCAGCAAAGGCCACCACCCGGTCGGGCTCGCGGTGCGGGGCTGCGCCCGGCGCGGCTTCGGGGGGCACATCGCCGCGGGCCCGGGCGTCGGCCAGGGCGAAGCCGGTGAATGCGCTGCGCTCCAAGGTGGTGGAGCCCCCCGCGGGCACCGTCGCCGTCGCCCGCCAGGTGCCGCCCTCCTCGCGGGCCGTGACCGAGTATTGGCCCGGTTCCAGGCCGAGGGCCACGGGCCGCCCGGGCGCCTTGCGCAGCTCCGCCACCAGACGCCCGCTGCTATCGCGCACCATCACCAGCCCTTGGACCTCAGCGCCCAGCTGCAGACCCGCCCCGCGCTGGCGCAGATCGGTCATCACCAGATCGCCCGACCCATTGAGTTGGATGTCAAAGGCCGCATGTTGGGGACCGTAGCGGGTGCCCTCGGTGCGGGCCAGCGTCTCGTCATAGGCGAAGCGGTAGGCCTCGTTCAGGGTCACCCGCCCGTCCAGATCCGTGTCTGCGCCCCCCCGCAGGCCCGTGACCAGGGCGTGGGTGAAGAAGGATCCGCCCAGGGCGTCGGCCTCCTGGCTGATCTCGTCGGCCGAAGACGAGGTCAGGAAGGCGTGGCCCTCCACCACATTGCCCTCGTCCAACAGAAAGGCGGGCGCCGCCGCGCCGCCTTTGCCCCGCACCAGCGCCCCCGACGCGCAGGAGTCGAGGATGGCCACCCGCACATCGGCGGGCAAGGCGTCCAATGCCGACCGCAGCTCGCGGTAGGGCATGCGCTCGCCCGCCAGCAGCAGGCCCGATGCGTCGGAGTGCCCGGAATAATAGACCACCACCTCGGTGCGGGCAGCCGGGCCGGCGGCTGCGATGCGCCGGTTGAGGTCGGCGAATGCGTCCTTCATGGCGGCGTGGTCGGGGTCCACCAGCACCACGACATCTCTGGTGTTCACCCCGCCATAGCGGGCCAACACCGCCGCCATGGACCGGGCGTCCGATCCTGCATAGACCAGGGGGACCCGGTCATTTCCACCGTCGTTGGCGCCAGCCAGCAGCGCGAAGCGCCGCACCGTGCTCTCTGCAGCATGGGCAGGCGCCGCCCCCAGGGCGGCCAGACCGAGCAGGGTCGCCGCCCACCGTGCGGTCATCTGCGGGCCTCCTTCTTGAGCAGCAGGGTCTGCTGCTGCACGGGCTGGCTGGCGGGCAGCTTCAGGGGCAGCAAGGCGGCGCTGCGGGCGAGGCCCGTGGCAGCCAGCTTCTCGGCCGCGGCCTGCATTGCGCCGGCGTCCAGGGGCAAGGGGCTGGTGACGAAGAAGAAGCGCTCGAAGCCGGGGGCCTCATCCAGGGTCCAGGCGCGGTCCAGGTGGTGCTCGCCGCCGCCATCCAGGGCGGTGGGTCCGCCGGGCTCGCTGGGCCAATGCAAGCTGACGGCGCCCGCACCATCGATGCTCAGGATGACGCCATGGCCCTGGTCGCCGGCGAGGTAGGCGACCTGGATGACGTCGCCCCCGGACACGGCGGCGCCGTCTTGCAGCAGCTCGATGCCGGCGGCTGCTTTGCGGTAGACCCGCAGATCGGGGCGTTGGGCCTCGGCGCTGCCCTTGGGGCGCACGCCGTCGTTCAGGGCGGGATCCTTGAGGCCGCCGATATGGTCCAGGCGGTTGGGCGGCAGGGCCACCCACATCATCACGGCCATCACGGCCATCGACATCACCCACACGCCCCAGCCGCCGCGCTTGCGCTCCTCGCGAAAGCCGGCCCGGGCCTCGATCTCGTTGGCCATGCGCCCCGCGGGGTATTGAATGCGGGTGGCGTCGTCTTCGGCGCGCAGGGCCTGCACCTGGGCGCGGAATTCGGGGTCGCTGTCCAGCAAGGCGTCCAGGGCGGCCGTGCGGGCGGGGTCCAGCTCACCCAGCAGGTAGCGCTCCAGCTCGAGGCCGACGGGGGGCGGCATCTTGGGATCGGAGGCCATCTCAGACTCCTTCCAGCTCGGCCACATGGGCCTTGAGGGTGCGCAGGCGCTTGCGCACCCCCGAAACGGACAGGCCGGTCTCGTCGGCCACCTCTTGCAAGGTCATGCCATCCAGCAGGTGCATCACCGCCATGGCCCGGGTGCTCTCGGACTCGTCTCGAAAGATGCGTTGCAGCATCAAGCGCGCCGGAGCCAGCCCGCCCTCGGGGGCGGCGGCAATGCGCTGCAGCAGCGCGTCGTCGCGGTCCTCGGGGTGGCGCTTGTTGCTGCGGATGCGGTTGAGGCAGACATGGGTGGCCATGCGGTAGAGCAAGGAGGAGAGGCCCTGGTCGGTCAGGCGCGCGGAGTAGCGGAGCAGGCGCACGAAGGTGTCCTGCATCGCGTCCACCGCGGCCTCTTCATTTCGGAGGAGAGCCCGACAGCGGCGCAGGACCATGGGCCCATAGCGGCGGTAGGTCGCCTCGACGTCGATGGCCAAGCCATCCTCCAGGGGGTTCGAGAGGTGGAACACCGGGGCCGCCCGGAGCTGTCACCCCAAGCTGCGCCAGAACTAACGCGTGCCCCGTCGGGATAGGGCGCTTGCAGCCCGGAGGCCCCATGAGCACCCCGAACAAGACCCACCAGACGGAGGCCTCGGTCGAGGCATTCATCGCGGCCACCTGCACCCCGCGCCGCCAGGACGAGGCCCACCAGCTCTGTCGGCTCATGACCGAGGTCACCGGCGAGCCGCCCGCCATGTGGGGGCCCACGATGATCGGCTTTGGCCGCTACCACTACAAATACGAGAGCGGCCACGAAGGCGACGCCATGCGGGTGGGCTTCTCGCCCCGCAAGGCCAGGCTCTCCCTCTACCTGCTGCCCGGCCTGGACGGCTACGAGGCGCTGCTGGCCCGCCTGGGCAAGCACAGCACCGGGGTGGGCTGCCTCTATGTCAACAAGCTGGCCGACATCGACATGGGCGTGCTGCGCGAGCTGGTGCAGAGCGCCTGGGCCGAGATGAACCGGCGCTACCCGCAGCCCTGAGCCCGCGTCTCGGCCGCGATCTTGTAGGATGCGTTGAGGAGGCCCCATGCCCTTGACCTGGACCCGTGAGAGCCCCGCCCGTTGGGACGCCGACAAGGCGCGCATCCTGGGGGGCGCCGCCCCGGGCAGCCTGCCCGAGATGGCCATGCCCATCGGAGATCTCGCGCCGGGGGACTGGTTCCGGGTGGAGCACGACGGCCAGGTCGTGGGCTATGGCTGGATGGATGTGGTGTGGGGGGACGCCGAGATCCTGCTGGCCGTGGCGCCCGAAGCCCGCGGAAATGGCGTCGGAACCTTCATTCTCGACCAGATCGCCCTGGAGGCCCGCGCCCAGGGCCTGCGCCGCATCCACAACAGCGTGCGGCCCAACCACCCCGAACGCCAGACCACCCAGGCCTGGCTGGGGCGGCGCGGCTTCTCGGGCGGAGAGGGCCACGAGAGCCTGGAGCGGCGCCTGGCCTGAAGGTGCGCGGGCGGCCCCTCAGACCGCCGTGCCCACCCGCGCCCAGTCGCCCCGGCGCCAGTGCACCAGGCCCAGGGCGGCCTTGACCAGAAAGCCCACCGGAAAGGCCACCCACACGCCAAAGATGCCCAAACCCAGCGGAAAGCCGAAGAGGTAGGACAGGGGGATCTGGACGACCAGGGTGGCCAGGATGTTGATGCGCAGGCTGGTGCGCGTGGCCCCCGACCCCTGGAACATGCCCACCAGGGCGATGTAGACGCCCGCCAGGGGCATACAGGAGCCCAAGACCCAGATCCACATTCGGGTGTGGCTGGCCAGCACCGTGTCTGCGCCAATATCGAAGAGGCCGATGATGGGGTCGGCAAAGCCGATGATCAGGGCTGCGAGGCTGCTCATGATGGCGCAGCTGAGCACGACCCCGGCCCGCACCACGGCCTTGGCCTCGGCCGGGTTGCCCGCTCCCAGCGCGTTGCCCACCATGGCGCCTGTGGCCTGACCCACGCTCATGCCCGGCACGAAGGCCAGGGCCTGTATGCGCAGGCCCACCCCATGGGCGGCCACGGCCACCGGATCGATGCGGCCCAACATGCCCACGATGCTGATGAAGCTGGCGTTGAGCACCACCATATCCAAGGCGGCCGGCGCGCCGATGCGCACCAGCTGGCGGGCGAGCTTGAGATCGAGCGGGGCCGGCCGCAAGGCGATGCCCACGCCAGGCACCCCGCCCCTGGCGATGGCCAGGACCAGGACCCCGGTGCTGAAGACCTGGCTGGCGACGGTGCCCAGGGCGGCACCCTGCACCCCCATGGCCGGCAGGCCGAAATTGCCCAGGATCAAGCCATAGTTCAGGCCGAAGTTGACCAGGTTGCTGGCCAGGGCCACCAGAAAGGCGAGGCGGGTATTGCCCGCCCCCCGCAGCGAGGCCCCATAGAGGATGGTCAGGTAGTAGAAGACCGATCCGGCCAGCAGGGGGCGCAGATAGGCCAGGGCGGCCTGCAAGGCGCCCCCTTCGGCCCCCAAGGCCCGCAGCATCAGCGGCGCGGCGAGGTTGCCAAAGCCGGCCACCAGCAGCCCCAGGATCACGGTGAGCTGCGTGCTCTGCCGCATCAGGTGCTGCACCCGGTCCGCGTCGCCCGCGCCATGGGCCCGCGACACCAGGGCCACATTGCCCACGGTCAGGCCCATCATCGCCACCATCAGCAAGAAGACCAGCTGGGTGGCAAAGCCCAGCCCCGTCAGCGCCGTTTCGGCCAGGGGGGTGCGGCCGATCATCGCCGTATCCACCGCCAGGGCGAGCACATTGAGCACGTTGAGGCCGACCACCGGCCAGGCCAACGAGACCAGGCGCCGCGCGATCGGGGGCCCAGGGGGCGTGGAGGGTGGGGTCAACAGGGGTCCGAGCACCAGGGCGCCTGCCCCTATCGTCGGAGGGGGGCATGCACCCGTGCTTGATCCCCTGGCCCCGCGCGGCTACGAAGGGCTACCCATCTGCCCATGGAGCCGGACATGTCCAAGGAAGGCGTCGATCTCGAGGAAGACTACTTCGCTCGCCAGGATCGCGAGAAGCTCGCCAAGATCAAGGCCCAGGCCGAGGCCGAAGAGGCCGCGCAGGCCGCAGCCGCCCGCAAGGCGCTGCACCACCTGCATTGCGGCAAGTGCGGCGGCAAGATGGACACGACCACCTTCAAGGGGGTCGAGATCGAGATCTGCCCGGACTGTGGCGCGGTGCTGCTGGACGCCGGCGAGCTCGAGACCCTCGCCGGCACCGACGAAGGCAGCGCCTTCGACACGCTGGCCGAGCTCTTCCACTTCAGCAAGGGAAAGCGCAAGCGCTGACCCCGAACCGCCGCCGCCTTCGGGAGCCCGCCATGACCCCAACCCGAAGCCGCCCGGATCGGCCTTGGTCCAAGAAGGCCCCCCACAACGGGCCCTGGGACGTGATCGTCATCGGGTCGGGCATGGGGGGCATGACCGCTGCCGCGCTCTTGGCCAAGCTGGGCCGCAAGGTGCTGGTGCTCGAACAGCACTATGTTCCCGGCGGCTTCACCCACACCTTCCGGCGCAAGGGCTATGTCTGGGATGTAGGGGTCCACGCGGTGGGCGAGGTCACCCCCCACAGCCTGACGGGCCGGCTGCTCGACTTTCTCACCGATGGCCGCTTGAAGTGGGCCAGCCTGGGGCCGGTCTATGACGCCTTCCATTACCCGCCGCGCCATGCCGGCGAAGATGGGGTGGACATCGACTTTCCCGACACGCCCCAGGCCTTTCGGGACAACCTGATCGCGGCCTTTCCCGGCGAGGTGCCGGCCATCGACCGCTACCTGTTGGAGGTCAAGCGCACCGCCGGCGCCATGAAGGGCTACTACCTGGCCCGGCTCTTTGGCGGCCGCATGGGGCGCCTGGCCGACCGCTTCCTGGCGCGGGAGGCCCAGCAGCAGCTGACCCGTCACACCCGCGAAGCCATCGAGTCCTTCACCGAGGATCCGCACCTGCGCGCAGTCTTCACGGCGCAATGGGGCTATTATGGCTCGGTGCCCGCCCGGTCCTCCTGGGCCATGCAGGCCCTGGTCACCAAGCACTTCTTGCACGGTGCCTACTACCCGGTGGGGGGGTCTGGGCGCATCGCCTTCGAGCTGCTGCGCACGGTGGCCGACGCCGGGGGCTGGACCCGCATCTGTGCCGACGTGGAGCAGATCCGGGTGGAGGGCGGCAAGACGGTGGGCGTGCGCCTGGTGGGGGGCGAGGAGCTGCACGCCCCGGTGGTGCTCAGCGCCGCGGGCATCCAATCTACGGTGGCCCGCATGCTACCGCCGGCCGTGGCCGACACCGAGTGGGCGCGGGCGGCCCGAAAGGATCCCCCCGCCTCCGCCCACCTCTGCCTCTACATCGGCTTCAAGGGCGATATCCGCGCGGCCGGGGCCAGCGCGGCCAACCAGTGGTTCTACGAGGTCTGGCAGTGGGATGGCGAGACGGATGCCTGGGATGTCTCCCAGCCCGACGCCCTGGACGATGCGCCCTGCTTGTATTGCTCCTTCCCCAGTCTCAAGGATCCCGAGCACGACCCCGGCCCCGAGCAGCGCCACACCGGCGAGGTCGTGACCTTCGTGCCCTATGACGCCTTTTCGAAGTGGGCGGGCACCCCCTGGCGCAAGCGCGGGGCCGACTACGAGGCCTTCAAACAGAAGCTCCAAGACAAGCTGTTGGAGCAGTTTCTGCGGCGCATGCCCGGGCTGGCGCCCTTCATCGACCACGTCGAGATCTCCACGCCCATCTCGACCGAGACCTTCGTACGGCCCATGCGGGGGTCGATCTATGGCATCGAGCCCACGCCCGAGCGATTCAACAACCCGTGGTTGCGGCCGAAATCGCCCCTTCCTGGCTTGTTTTTCGGCGGAAGCGAGGTCACGACCGTCGGCGTCATCGGCGCAATGATGGGCGGGGTGCTGGGGGCGGCCGCGGTGGCGCCGGTGCCGGCCCTCAAGCTGCTTCGGGGCCTGCAGCGGCCCGTCTGACCCTCCAGCAGCTCAGGCCAGAAAGACCGGCGAGCGGCGCTGCGTCCACGCCATCGCCTCCTCCAGGCTGCGGCTGAGGCGCAGCAGGTCGAGGTCGGCGCCCGGCTTGCCCACCAAGTGCACGCCAAAGGGCAGCTGGTCGGGCCCGCCCAGGCCGCCGGGCAGGCTGGCGGCGGGCTGGCCCGAGGTGTTGATGGCGGCGGTGAAGGCGCCGATCTGGGCGGCGGCCAGGAAGCCCGCGCGGGGGTCGAGATCGGTGTAGGCGCCCACCTTGGGTGCGAATCCGGGGGTGGTGGGGCTCAACATGAAGTCGGCGTCGCCAAACCAGGTCAACACCCGGTCCTGGAAGCTGCGGGCCAGGTCGCTGGCCTGCTGGGCGCTGACTTGTCGCCCCCCCTCCCGCAGCCAGCGGGTGATGGGCTGCATGGCGGCCTCGCTGGGCGAGAAGGCGCGGCTGCTCAGGCGCTGGTAGATGGGAAGGAACTCGTCGATATCGCCGGATGGGGGCTCAATCTCATCGAGATGGTGCCCCATGTCGGCAAGCAGGCGGGCGACGGCGCGCACCCCCGCTGCGATGTCGGGGTGCACCTCGGCCACATTGGAGCGCAGGCACACGCGGATCTTCAAGCCGGCGGGCAGGGGGGTCTGGCTGAGCGCCAGCAAGCTGCCGGGCTGGCCGGCCTGGGGGCGCCCACACAAGGCGTCCACCACCGCGATGCAGTCCTCGACCCGGTGGGCCACGGCCCCCATCACGGCCATCTTCATCTCGTCGAGGCGGCCGTAGAAGTCGGGCATGAGGCCACGGGAGGCCTTGTAGCCATAGAGGTGGCAGAAGGCCGCCGGGATGCGGATCGATCCCCCACCATCCGAGGCGTGGGCCACCGACAGCAGGCCGCCCATGGCCACCGCCGCCGCAGCACCGCCGCTGGACCCGCCGGCGCTGAAGGCCGGGTTCCAGGGATTCACCGTGGGCGGCTGCAGATCGGTCTCGACCACGGGCATCAGGCCCAGCTCTGACGTCGTGGTCTTGCCCACGAGGGTGGCCCCGGTGCGCCGGAGCAGCTTGACCGCCGGCGCGTCCACCGGCGACCAGCCATAGCGATAGGCGCGGGACCCGGCCCGGGTGCCCGCAAAGGCGACCAGGTCGAGATCCTTGATGGCAAAAGGCACGCCGGCCAAGGCGCCGGGCAGGGGCTGACCGCGGGCCACCGCCGCGTCCACGCGGCGGGCGTGTCGCAGGGACCGTCGGCGAAAACGCTCGGCAAAGGCCTGGAGTTGAGGCTGGTGCTGGTCGATGCGCGCCTGCTGCCAGTCCAGCAGCTCCACCGCGGACAGGGTGCCGCTGCGGATCTGTGCGGCAAGCTCCAGGGCGCCAGCTTGTGCGATCTCGGTCATGGGCCTCTCTCTCAGGACGACGCGCTGGTGTAATGCGCCAGCGCGCTCACCCACGCCCAGCGGGACAATGCGAGCAGCCCGATGCCCACCGCGGCGGCTTGCAGCACCAGGCCGGGCTCCATGCGGCCGAGCAAGGCCATGGCCGGGAAGCTGGTGACCAGGGCCACCGGCAGGACCACCGTGAGCAGGGTGCGCAGCCAGCCGCGGTAGACGGTCACCGGCCAGCGCCCGGTGTCCATGGCGCTATGGAGCAAGAAGCGCAGGTTGTCCACCCGCACAAACCAGAATGAGGTGCAGGTGACCAGCACCCAGATGCCCACCATGGCGGCCAGCCCGCAGGCGAGCAGGGCGGCGGCCAGCAGGGCCTGGCTGAGGGTGGGCGTCGGCAGCTTCGATAGTGCATAGACGCCCAAGGCGAGGCCCGCGAAGGCATCCCAGAGCCGGGCGGGGGCCAGGCGCTGCAAGCCGGCCACCAGCTGGGAGTCGGCGGGCTTGAGCACGAGGTGGTCCAAGGCGCCGGTGCGGATGCCCTCGACGATGGCGCCCAGGTTGGGGTCGACGAAGGCGCCAATCAGCCCCTGCAAGACCAGGAAGAAGGCCGTGACCAGCAGGGCCTCGGGCAGGGTCCAGCCCGCCACGGTGCTGGCGTGGCCATAGACAAAGACCAGGGGCAGGACCAGGCCCACGCTGGTGATGGCGCCGGTGAAGACATCCAACAGAAAAGAGGCGCGGTAGGTTGCCGCGTTCATCAGGGCCACCCGACCCAACGCGCCCAGCACCCGCAGCAGCCGGCGGAGCCCCTCAGGCACCGACAGCCCCATAGCGACGCAGCCCCCGCTGCCACATCAGGGCCGCCAAGGCCGCCAGGGCCCCAGTCCAGCCGACCTGCACCGCGAGTCGCCCCAGCAGATCGGGCTCCAGGCCGACGAGGATCTCGACGGGGGCCGCCAGGGTGGCCTGGAAGGGCAGCCAGCGGGCGGCCGCACCCACCGCGGGGGGCAGCAGGTCCAGCGGGACGACATAGCCGCCCAGCAGCGCATAGGCGGCGAACCACAGGCCAAAGAAGCCCATGGACTGCTCAAACCAGAAGGCGAGCATTCCAAAGATGACCTGCACCACAAAGCTCAACAAGAAGGCCAACAAGACGCTGACGGCCCCCGCCAGGGCCTGGGCGGGGGTGGGCAGGGTGGCCAGCTCGGGGCGCCACAGGCACAGCGCCCCCAGAATGGGCGCCAGGACCACGATCCGAAAGGGCAGGGCGGCGGCGGTCTGGGCCAGCTCATAGACCAGCGGGTTGAGGGGGCGCAGCAGCAGGGGCGACAGGCTGCCCCGGCGCACCTGCTCGTTCAGCTCCCACACAATCCACGCGCCGGTGAGTTGGCGCACAATCAGCGTGACCGTGAAGTATCGGGCAAACTCGGCCTGCCCGAATCCCATCAGCGGGCCCTCGGCCGCGGCGGCATCCCACAGGGCCAACATCACCAGGGGCATGGTCGCAGTGAGGATCCAGACCACCATCTCGGCGCGGTAGGCCACCATGCTGGCAAAGCCCACCCGCAGCAGGGCCGGGGCGGCGCGCAGCAGGTGCAGGGGCCGGGGCGGCGGGCTCATGCCGCACCTTCGCCGCGGAAGGTGCGGGCCATGACCTCCTCCAGTGGCAGCTCTTCGACGCCCAGCTCGGCCGCCGGCAAGCGGGCCAGCAGGCCCTGCACCAGGGCGTTGACCTCGGCTGTGGGGATGGTGGCGACCATGCGGGCGCCATCGACGGCAAAGCCCAGGGCCTGCAGCGGCGGGTGCACGCCTTTGACCGTCACCCGGCGTTCCGGAGCCATCTTGGCCGTCAGGCCCGAAAGGCTGCCGTCATAACGCAGCCGCCCCTGGTCGATCAAAATCAAGCGCGGGGTGAGGGCCGCGATGTCTTGCATATAGTGGGAGGTCAGCAGCACCGTGGCGCCAGTGCGGGCGTTGAGATCGGCGATGAAGCGACGCACCTCGCCCTGCATCTCGACGTCCAGCCCGATGGTGGGCTCGTCCAGGAAGAGCACCTCGGGCTCGTGCAGCAAGGCGGCCACCAGCTCGCACTTCATGCGCTCGCCCAGGGACAGGTTGCGCGCGGGCTTGTGGATGAGGTCGCCCAGGCGCAGCAGCTCCACCAGGTCGGCCTGGGTCTTTCGGGCGCGGGCGGGGTCCAGATCGTAGAGGGCCGTGTTGAGCGCAAAGGTCTCCACCGGCGGCAGATCCCAGAGCAGCTGCTGCTTCTGGCCCATCACCAGGGTGATGCGGGTCAAGAAGGCGGCCTCGCGCTGCTGGGGACGGTGACCCAGCACCGACAGGGTGCCCGAGGTGGGGTGCAGCAGGCCCGACAGCATCTTCAGGCTGGTGGTCTTGCCGGCGCCGTTGGGGCCCAGAAAGCCGATTCGTTCGCCCTTCTCGATGGAAAAGCTCAGGTCGGCGACGGCCTGGACCTCCTTGTACTCGCGGTGAAAGAGCGAGCGCAGGCTGCCCCCGAGGCCCGGCTCGCGCACGGGCACCCGGTAGGTCTTGCTGAGGCCCTCGACCCGGATCACGGCCGGCGGCTCAGGCGCGGTCGAGGAAGGTCGGGCTGCGGGTCTGGATGGTGCGCAGCAGGCGGTCCTTGAACTCGGCCACGGTCATGGTCTCCTGATCGCGCGAGCCATAGCGCCGCAAGGTGACGGTGCCGTCCTCGACCTCTTTTTCGCCGATCACCAGCACATTGGGGATCTTCTCGGTGACGGCGTTGCGGATCTTCTTGTTGATCCGGTCACCCGAGCGGTCGAGCTCGGTGCGGACCAGGTGGTTGAAGCGCAGGTCTTCGAGCACCGTATCTGCATAGTCATCGAAGCGGTCGGCCACCGTCAGCGCGCGCACCTGCACCGGAGCCAGCCAGGTGGGGAAGGCCCCGCCAAAGTGCTCGATCAGGAAGGCGATGAAGCGCTCGTGGGTGCCCAGGGGAGCGCGGTGGATGACATAGGGGTGGTGTTCGGCGTTGTCGGCGCCGGTATAGGTCAGGTCCAGCCGCGGGGGGATGGCAAAATCCAGCTGGTTGGTGCTGGCCGTCTCTTCGCGGCCGGTCACGGTGCGGAACTGCACATCGATCTTGGGGCCGTAGAAGGCGGCCTCGCCCTTGACCTCCTTGAAGGGCAGGCCGCTCTCGATCATGGCCTCTCGCACCATGTCTTGGGTCCGGGCCCAAGCCTCGGGGTCGTTGACATACTTCTCTTGGCCCTTGGGATCCTCGGGGTCCCAGGTGGAGAAGCGCATGTAATAGTCGGTCAGGCCGAGAATCTCGTAGAGTTCGCGGTGCAGATCCATGACCGAGAGGAACTCGGACTTGACCTGTTCCAAGGTGCAGTAGATGTGGGCATCGTTCATGCACATGCCGCGCACCCGCAGCAGACCCGACAGGGCGCCGCTGTCTTCAAAGCGGTAGCACTGGCCATATTCGGCCAGGCGCAGGGGCAGCTCGCGGTAGGAGCGCTTGCGGGCACCGAAGATCTTGTGGTGGTGCGGGCAATTCATCGGCTTCAGCGCGTAGATCTCCTTGATCTCCTCCACCGTGCCCGACTCGGTCTCGCGCTGCTCCTTCAGCTCCATCAGCGGGTACATATGCTTCTGGTAATAGGGCAGGTGGCCGGTCTTGTAGTAGAGCGACGCCTTGCTGAGGTGGGGCGTCGCAACGCGCTGGTAGCCGCGCTTGAACTCCATCTCCTTGGCCAGCTTCTCCAGCTCGTCGCGCAGCACGGTGCCATGGGGCATCCACAGGGGCAGGCCCTTGCCGATCTCCTCGTCGATGACAAAGAGATCGAGGTCCTTGCCCAGCTTCTTGTGGTCGCGCTCCTGGGCTTCCTTCCAGGCGGTGACGTGGGCCTCCAGCTCTTCCTTGGTCTCGAAGGCCCAGGCGTAGAGACGGGTCATCATCGCGTTGTCGCTGTTGCCGCGCCAATAGGCGCCCGCCGTGGCGCGGATCTTGAAGCCGGCCTTCTGCAGGTCGCGGGTGCTGGCCACATGGGGGCCCTCGCACATGTCCAGGAAGGGGCCGTTCTTGTAGAAGGTCAGCTCGGAGATGCCCTTCTTGTCGAAGAGCTCCTGGGCATACTCGCGCTTGTAGGGCTCCCCCATCTCGTCGATGCGGGCCATCGCCGCGTCATAGGGCAGGGCGTCCTGTTCGAAGGGCTGGTTCTTCTTGATGATCTTCCGCATCTTGGCTTCGATCTCGGCAAAGTCGCCATCCGAGATGGGGCTGCTCAAGATGAAGTCGTAGTAGAAGCCATCGGCGATGGGCGGACCAAAGCCCAGGGTGCTGCCCGGCCGAAGCTCGAGAACAGCCTGCGCCAGCACATGGGCGAGGCTGTGGCGGATGCGGTAGAGCGCGTCGTTGTGCGAGTCGCCGGCGGTGTCCATGGGGCTCTCCGAAGGGGTCGAAGGGCGCCCCTATCCGGGCGAGCCGAGCGGGGCACCGCCCCAGGCCGGTCAGGGCTTGGGCGCGGGCTCGGAAGGCGGCGGCGCCGCAAGGGTCTTGCCGCGGGGCGCCTTGGCGGCGGGCAGGCCGGCCTCGGCCACGGCGGGCACATGGCCCACGCCGGGCTGGTCGTGCCAGGAGTAGCGTTCACCGGACTCCACCAGGGGGCGGACCTCGGCGCTGCCGGGCATGACCGGGCGGGTCACGGCCTCGGTGCGGGTCTCGGTCGTGCGCACAATGCCGTTCTGGAGCTTGCTTTCCACATTGTACCAGCCCGAGGGCAGGTCGCGGATCAGGCCCACCGTCAGCGGCCCCATGCGGCCGATCTCCATGCCGTTGATGGTGATGTCCGCATAGGACGTGGTCTCGTTGCGAATGGGGAGATCGCCGCGCTCAGGCAGCTTCTGTTGGGCGTCGCGCTCGGCGCGCAAGCGGCGGCGCACGGCGGCGGCGTCTTCGAGGGCGGCCTGCTGGGCGGTGGCCTCGGGGTCGGCGGAGGCGACCCGCTCCTCCACCATGAATTCGACCCGGCGGTTGGCGGTGCGGGCGTCGTCATCGGTGCCGGGCTCCAGGGGCTCGGTCTCGCCCTTGCCCACGGCCACCAGGCGTTCGGCGGCGACGCCGCGCTGCACCAGGGCGGCCACGACGGCCTCGGCCCGCTGGCCCGACAGGCTGAGGTTGAAGGCGTCGTCGCCCACATCGTCGGTGTGGCCCTCCACCCGCACGCGGCTCACGCCGGGGTGGGAATTCAGGGCCTGGGTGAGGGCGTCGAGCAGCTCGCTGCTTTCGGCCTTGACCACCGCAGAGCCGGTCTCGAACTGGATCTTGTCCGAGATGACGAAGCGGTCGGCGGCGACAGCCACCCGCACCACGGGCTTGGGCCTTTCAAAGATCCGGTCGGGCTTGAGCTGGTCCTTGAGCCCGTAGGGGTCCACATAGACCTTGCGGAAGTTGGCCACCGGGCCTTCGGAGAGGCCGGGGTTCACCGGGTAGGTGGTCGGGTGCTGGGGCAGCGTCGGATCCCAGGCGGCAGCGTCGCGGGGGGCGGCCACCCAGAGGGCGGCCAGCGAGGTGGCGAGCAGCAGGGTTGGGCGGGTCTGAGCGGTCATGCAGCACCGGAGGTTGCGGGGCTCCCCCCACAGGTGGGAGGACAGGCGGGCGATGCTAACGGGTCGGCGCCCGGCCTTCACTGGCCTACTTGATCGAGACATAGAGGATCAGGGCTTCGACCCCCCCGGCGCCATCGACATCCAGGCAGACCAGGTCGGGGTAGAGATAGGCGTCGGATTCCACGAAAGGCCAGCGTTTACGCAGCATTTCGAGAGCGCTCATGGGGGCGGAATCCGGAAGTTCCAGCGAGGGCAACAGGGCCTGGACCGTCCCCCAGGCGGCCCGCGCGCTGTCGGGGTGTTGGGCCTCGGTGACCCAGAGCAGCTTGCTGCCCGAGCGAGCGCCCGCGCGCCGTGCCAGCAGGAAGCGCCGGCAGCGGTTGTGGCTGTGCAGCGGGAGGCTGTGTCGAAAGGCCTGGAGCGCGCCGGGCAGGCCCAGGTCGCGGGCCTCGCCTTCGCCGTCTTCGCACAACCAATAGTCCCGCGCGCCCACAAAGCCGTCTGGGCCGAGGTCCGCGCACACTGCGGCCGGCAGGGCCCCCGGCGGAGGGGCCAGGGGCAGAACGCCGGCGCCCAGCCCCAGGACAGCGCCGATGAGGGCCGGAGCCCGCTGAAGCGCCATCAGCTCCTCGTAGTAGAGGCCAACCCGCAAGGGCCGGCCACCCGCGGCCCCCCACTTGAGCGACAGGGTGGTCTGGACCTCGCCGGGCGGAGACAGGGCGAAGAAGGCCTCGATCGCGCGCGCCGAGAAGCCCAGGGGCGGCAACACCGACCGGATGCGGCCGCGAAAGGCCTCGGGCTCGCCCTTGTCGTTCACGGAGAAGCGGGCGTGGGCGGCCCCATCTCGCCCCAACCGAAAGGACAGGTCGAGCTTGAAGCGGCGGGCCTGGGCCTGGGCCACCGCGGCATCCATCAGGGCCAAGGGATGGGGCTGCAGCGGCGCGGATACGCAGTCGGCGAGGGCCGCAACCAGCGCGTCCACGGCGCCTTCGGGGGCAGGCAGGTCCGGGCGGGTCTGCAGATCGGGGCCAGCCATGGCTACCAGTAGTCGGTGGTGACCACCATATCGCCCCGGGCTGGGATCAGGCAGGCCAGCCGCAAGGTCGGGTCCACGCGGTTCGCGGCCTTGCTGCGCTGCTCCATCCGGCTCTCTTTGGGGACGCGCCCCGACAGCACCCGCACCCCGCAGCGCCCGCAGATGCCATCGCCGTCGCAGGCCGCCCCCAGGGGCGCCTCGACGCTGCGGGCGGCGGTCAGCACCGATGTGCCGGCCGGGACCTCGGCGACCAGGCCCATGGGCTCGAAGCGAATGGTGGCGCGCATGCGCCCAGAATGCCACGGGCGGGCCCGGTCCGTTAGGACGCGGCCCATGAGCACCCATATCCACCTCTCCCTCGGCAGCCTCCCCCCCCTCAACGACCCGCGGGCCACCGTGGTCATCGGCCGCAAGGGGCCCATCGAGAAGGCCGCGCTGTCCGAATTCCTGGGGGTGGACCCCACCGCCTGGGCCGCCATGTTGGCGGGCACCCGCGCGGGCGACGGGGGCGCCTCCACCACCACCTGGATCGGCCCCCGAAAGATCAGCCTGGGGCTGCTGCCCGAGCCCTGCTCGCGGCACAACAGCCCCGCCCGCGCCTGGGCCATCCCCAGCCTGGCCGCCCTGGCCAAGGGCAAGCAAGATGCGGTTGTCGTGCTTGTTCTCGAAGAGGTCGCCCACGCCCGCGCCGCCCTGATGGCGGCCGCCCGGGGCCTGCCCCTCTTTGACCGCAGCACCGGCGAAGATCGGCAACAGCAGGTGCTTCTCTGCGCGATCGGGCCCGATGGCCCCCTGGATGTCGCGGGCGACCAGCCCCTGGTGGATGGCGTGCGCCTGGCCGCCCGCCTCTTTGACAGCCCCACCGACCTGCTGCACACCGACGCCTTCGTGGACGAGGCGCGGGCGGTCGCCGCCGAGGTGGGCGCCGAGATCACGGTGATCCAGGGCGAAGACCTCATCGCCGCCGGACTCGGTGGCTTGTGGGGCGTGGGCAAGGCCGCCACCCGCAAGCCGGCCCTGGTCGCCTTGCGGCACCGGCCCGCCCAGCCCGCCGCCCGGGTGACCTGGGTGGGCAAGGGCATCGTCTACGACACCGGCGGGCTCTCCATCAAGGGCAAGGACGGCATGCCCGGCATGAAGGGCGATATGGGCGGCGCCGCGGCGGTGCTGGGGGCATTTCGGGCGGCCGTGCTGCTGGGCAGCGACCTCGACCTCACCGCCGTGCTCTGCCTGGCCGAGAACGCGGTCGGCCCCGACAGCCTGCGCCCCGACGACATCCTCACGATGCGCTCGGGCAAGACGGTGGAGGTGAACAACACCGACGCCGAAGGCCGCCTGGTGCTGGCCGATGGTGTGGCCTGGGCCTGCGCCCAGGGCCCCCTGGACCTGCTGGTGGATGCGGCAACCCTCACGGGCGCGGCCCTGGTGGCGACTGGAAAGACGCACGCCGCCCTCTATTGCAACGACGAGGGCGTCGAGGCCCTGGCGGTGCGCGTGGGCCGGGAGATCGGCGAGCCCTGCCACCCCCTGCCTTATGCGCCCGAACTCTTCCGCAAGGAGTTCAAGAGCGAGGTGGCCGACATGAAAAACTCGGTAAAGGACCGGTCAAACGCCCAGTCTTCCTGTGCTGGCCAGTTCATCGCCAACCACCTGCCCGAGGCCGCCCCCCGGTGGTTGCACATCGACCTCGCGGGCCCCGCCTGGGCGGCCAACGGGCGCGGCACCGGCTATGGCGTGGGCCTGCTGGTGGCCCTGGGCGCCGCCCGAGGCTGATCGGCGCGGGCGCTCAGGCCAGCGTGTCGGGCGGGCCCGGCATGCGCTCGGCCAGGGCGGCCACCACCTGCTCCACCCGGGGCAGCAGCGGCTCCTGATCCAGGTAGGCCTGGCGCGTCTCGGGGTCGCGCAGGCAGAGGTGGGCCAAGGCGTCGGTCACCTCGGCCAGATCGCGGTCAGGATCGAGCAAGCCCCGGAGCTGGTCGGCCACGTCGGGGCGGTGCCCCATCAGCTGGGCGAGGCTCATGCGCAGCTGGGTCCGGGCGCGGCGAAGATCTGCCCCCTGTCGCTCGTCGGGCGCCTCCTGCATCAGGCGGGCCTGCACCACCCGGTAGGGCAGCGGGCCGGCCGGCAGCTCCTGCACCAGGCGCACCCGGCCCAGCCCCAGGAGCACGATATTGCAGCGCCCATCGGGTAGGGCCTCGTGGCGCACGATCCGGCCGATGCCAAAGCTGGGGATCAGGGCCGGGGCCTCCTCGTAGTGGTCCTCCCAGCCCGGCGCCAGGGCAGGAACCCCCAGCAGGCCATCGGCGGCCCGCACATCGGCGATCAATGCCCGATAGCGCGGCTCGAAGACGTGCAGGGGCAACAAGGTGTGGGGGAGGAAGACCACCCGGGGCAACGGAAAGATGGGCAAGGCCGCGCAGCGGTCGGCGAGCTGTTGCAGAGAGGGGGCGGCACTTTGCATGCGCTCCTCTACCTCAATGCCCGGACTCGACGAGCACCGGGGCCGGGCCAGCGCTGAAGAGCCGCCTCAGCGGCAAAGAATCCGCACATGCCATGGACGCCCCCGCCCGGTGGGGTGGAGGCCGAGCACAGGTAGAGCCTGGGATCCGGCGTGTTGTAGGGTCGGGCCTGCACCAGGGGGCGGGTGAAGAGCTGGTCCCAGTCTGCGGCCCCACCGTTGACGTCACCGCCCACATAGTTTGGGTTGAGTCGCTCTTGAGTTGCGGCGCTGCGCACATGGCGGGCCAGGATGCGCGCTTGGAAGCCGGGGGCATAGGCCTCCACCACCGCCTCGATCCGGGCGCTGAGGTCGCGCCGGTCGCCCGGCGGCGCGTGCACATAGGCCCAGGCCACCTGCTGGCCCTCCGGCGCGCGGCTGTCGTCCACGACGGAGTGCTGCACCAGCAGCACATAGGGGGCCTCGGCCACCCGGCCCTCCCAGGGGGCGCGCTCGGCGGCCTCGATGGCGGCGAGGTGGCCCCCGAGGTGCACTGTCGCGGAGCGCCGGACCGCTGGATCCGACCAGGGGATGGGCCCCGAGAGCGCCCAATCCACCTTGCTGGCCCCCGGCCCATAGCGGAAACGAAGGAGGCGCTCCCGCCAGGCCAAGGGCAAGGCCGCCGCGGCGATGGCGGCCAGGGCGCGGGGGCCCGTGTCGAAGAGCACCGGGCCGTCGGTCTCCACCTCCGAGAGCTGGCCGATGGGCACGCCCGTGCGGATCTCTCCCCCCAGATCGGCGAGGATGCTGGCCAGGGCCGCAGAGACGGCGCCGGCCCCCCCACGGGGCAGGGGCCAGCCCACCGCGTGCCCCGCAAGCTGCAGCATCAGGCCGATGGCCGCAGAGGGCACCCGGTCCAGCGGCAGCACCGAGTGGGCGGCAACTCCCGCAAAGAGCGCCTGGGCGCGGGGACCCCGAAAGAGGCGTCGGGCCAGCCCGGCGGCGGACTGGCCCGCGAGCAGCCCAAAGCGGGCCAACAGAAGGGGCGAAGCCGGCGGCCCGAGGGGGGCCAGGGCGTCGGCGCACAGCTCGGACCAGCGCCGGGCCAGGGGCCCGAAGGCGCGCATATAGGCGGCCCGATCCACCGGGTCCAGGCCGGCGGCGGTCTGCTCCACCGACCGCTCCAGCACCACCGCGTCCCCATCCAGCAGCGGGTGGACGGCCGGGGCCTGGGGCTGCAGCCAGGTGACGCCATGCTGGGCCAGGGGAAGCTTGGACCAGTAGGGCGAGGACAGGGCCATGGGGTGCACCGACGAGCAGGGGTCGTGCACAAAGCCGGGCAGGGTGAGGGCCGCGCTGGACAGGCCGCCGCCGATCTGCGCAGCACCTTCATAGACGACGACGCGGTGCCCGGCCTGGGCCAGGCGGATCGCGGCGCTGAGCCCGTTGGGCCCCGACCCGACGACGGCGGCGGTGAAGGCGGTCATGGGCGGCCTCAGCCCGCATCTGGCGGAGCGGACAGGTCGGGCCCACCCCGCAGCCGGCCGCCCTTGGCCCACTCCAGCTGCCCTGCGGTCTGGATGCCGGCCTGTCGAAAGGCGCGCAACACCCGCTCGGTGACATCCGTGCCAAAGGAGGTCTCGTAGCGGCCGTCCAACACATAGGCCTTGAGCGTCAGGGCGATGGCGAAACGCTCGGCGCCATCGGGCACCGGGCCCTCGCGCACCTGCACCGCGATGGGCTTGCGCAGGTAGACATAGCGGCTGGACGCGCAGGCCTCATAGACGATTCGCCGCCCCAGGTCGAAGTCCTCGTCGCAGCCGATGAAGAATCGGAAGACGCACATCTGGTCCAAGGCGCCGGCGTTGGCGCTGGCCACCGTCGCCCCCAGGAAGAGGTTGTTGGGGATGCTGACCAGGTTGTCGTCCAGGGTGGCGATGCGCACCGACCGCAGGCCCATGGACACCACCTCGCCATAGGTGTCACCGAATTGCACCCGGTCACCCACATTGAATGGCCGGTCAAAGAGCAGGATGATCCCCGCGATAATCGATGCGAGGATATCCTTCAGCGCAAAGCCGATGGCCACGGCGGCGGTGCCGCTCACCGCCAGCATGGCGTCGTTGGTGAGCTCCAGCACCGTAGACAGGCTGAGCACCACCGCCACGATCAAGATGAAGAATCGGGCGAAGGCCGTGGTCTGCTTGAGCACCAGCCGGCGGTTGGTGAAGCGTTCACCCAAGGCATCGAAGGTGCCCGTGATCACCCGCAAAAGGACCACCGCCGCAAATATCCACAGGATCGCGATGGGGATGCGATCGAGGTGGATGTAGCGGAACAGCGATGCGTCGAGGGCCACGTCCACGGCTACTCCGGGTGCAGGAATTGCTTCTGGCGAAGGATGCGGTCCACGGCAGGCAGCCAGGGGTCGCGAATGAAGAAGCGGCGGCTGGCCACATCCCCCTCCAGCACGCCCAAGGCTTCGAGGTGCCGGCAGGTGGCCCGGCAGACACCGGCGGGCAGGTTCAAGGTGGACGCAAGCTGGTCCACATCCAGCCCGTCATGGATGCTGAGGGCGGTCAGCACGAAGAGGTCGCGATCCGATGCCACGTCCAGCTGCTTGGCGGCCGGCGACGAGAAGAGCGTCACCAAGGCCGTCTCTGGCCCAGCACCCTGGCGCAGGCTGTCCACCCACCAGCCCAGGGCCACCTGGGGGTTGCCCTCGCATTCGTCGGCCAGCAGCAGCCAGTAGCTGGTGCGCGCCCGCTCCAGGGCCCGCGCGAGGTCCGCGGCGCCCTCGGGCACCAGCAGCTCATAGCTGCTGTCCAGGCCCTGGCTTTGCGCCCGAGCCTCCAGCCACGCGGCCAGCTGGGGGGCATCGAGGGGCCGCAAGGACACCCGCGTGCGGAAGACATCCAGGTTGACCGCCTGGTTCACGCCTTCGAGGAACCACCAGGCCGGCCCGTGGAAGCAGCACAGCCAGAAGTGCTCTTCGGAGGTGCCATGCATGATCCCAAGCACCCGCCGCAGGGCCCGGAAGCCCCCCACCGTGCGCAAGAAGAGCCGATGGCAGTCCTCCAGGATGAGGATCATCGGGGGCCGCTTGCTCAGCTCCTCGGCCATGCGCCCGGCAGCCACGCCGATGTCCTCTCCGGGCGTGAACTGCAGCTCCAAGCGCTCGGCCAGCCAGGCCAAGGCCACATCGCAGTCCTGGGCGCCTGGCGGGGGGTCGAGCACCACCACCGGCATGCTGTCGTCCAGCCCTTGGATGAAGAGCGCGATCAGGCGCGACTTGCCCGATCCCCGGTGGCCGACGAGGGCCACCATGCCGCGCCGGTGCTCCCGGGCCCAGCCGCCATGGGCGTGGCGCACGGCGGCCAGCTCCTCCGCACAGGACAAGCCGTCGCTGCCGAGGTCGAGGAGGCGGGTGCGCTGGTCCTGGCTGAGGGGCAGGTGCTGGTGGTCGGTGTGTTGCTCCTTCAGGCGCTGCCGGGCGAGGGCGGCCCCCAGCCAGGCCAGGCCGGCCTTGGACTCCACCAGCCGGGTGGCCAGACCCAGGATGGCCCGCACCCCCAGCACCAACAGGATGGCCGCCGTGAGCGGGGCGCGCAGCACCGGAGACGCCACCTCGCCGGTGAGCAGGCGGGTGAGCCGGTTCTCTTCGAGCTCGGTGAGGGCCTGGCGGCTGGGACCCCACCAGCGGCTGAGCAGGAGCCCCAGCAAGCCCAAACCGCCCACCAGCAGCAGATCCCGCAGCAGGTCAGAGAGGCGATCCGCGTCCAACAGGCCAATGGCCACGAAGCGGGTGACCCGCAGCACCACCCACCAGGTCACCAGGGCGCCCACCGTGCTCAGAATGAGGTCCCGCAGCTCGGTTTCGACCCGGCGCAGGCTGGGGCGGCTGTCCGTGGTCTGGCCCAGCAGCAGGCCCACCAGTCCCGGCACCGCCCGAAGCACCCGAGTGGCCACCCAGATGGCCAGGGGCAAGGCCAACAGGCTGGCCCGCTCGTGCAGCATCAAGAAGACCAGGTAGCCGGCCAGGGCGTCCACCAGGGCGAGCAGGACGGGGACGGCCGGCAGCACGGCGGCATTCCAGTCACCGGCCACACCCACCTGCTGAAAGGGGCCCGGCAGGCGCAGGGCCTGGGTCGCACGTCGGCCCGCCCCCATGCTGAGCATGCCCGCAGCGTGTGCAGCGAGGCCGGGCACCTGGCGGCGGATGATGCCCCACAACACCACGATCACCAGGATCTCCGCCGAGCTTCGCAGCAGGGTGAGCAGCGCCCGCACCTGCTCTTCGAAGGAGAGGGAGCGCACATCCGTGTGCACCAGATCCCAGAACCAGCCCCGGACCCGCACCGGAATGGCCCGAAGCTCGTCGGCCAGCTCCACCAGGAAGCCGTCGGTGCTGCGTTGGATGGCGTCGGGTGCCAGGGCCTCGATGCCCCGACGCAGCAGCTTGGCCTTGGCCAGCACGGCCATCACGGCGGCCACCTCGTCCCGGCAGGCGGTGCGGCGGTCCCGGGCGCGGTCCTCCAGCTCCGCCACCCCCTGGGTCACCTGTCGGGACAGCTCGGGATCCGCCTGGGCCGCGACATCGCTGGGCACCGAGGGCAGATTCCGGGAGAGTTCCCGATCAAAGGCCACGATGCGGGCACACTCGTTGTCCCGGTTGAACAGCTCTTTGCGAAGGTCGATGACCAGGGTGTCGGCGCTGCGCCAGGTCTCGGACAGGCGGCTGGCGCGTTCGCGGGCCAGCGGGGGCAAGGCGAGGGCCGCCTCGCGGTCCACCTGAATGCCGCCCAGGCGCTGCTCGAAGGCGACCAGCTGGCCTTCGATGCGGCTGCGCCGGCCCTGCTCGTCCTGGACCTGGCTGACGCTGGCTGCAGACACGGCGGACAAGGCGTCCGCCACCAGCTGGTCGGCCTCCTGGGCGCCGCGCCGGGCCTCTGCCACCCGCTGCTGGGCGTCGCGGGCGCGGGCCTCAGCGGCGCTCACGTCGGCATCGGTCAGGCTGCCTTGGTCCAGACCCAGCTCGGCCAGGCGGCGAGCCCGAGCCAGGCGCCGGCGGGCCAGCTCCTCGTCCTGGCTGGCCAGGTCCACACGCAACACCCGCAGGCGGGCCTGCTGGTCGACAAGGGAGGCCGGCAACAGCGGATCGGGCGCGAGGGCTGGGGCCGCCTCCAGCGCGGTCCGCCGATCGGTGGCCTCGGCCAAGGCCGCCTCGAAGGTGGCGACCGAGCCCGTCAGCTCGGCCCCTTCCACCGAGAGCAGCTCGGCCTCGTTTTCGGCGCGGCGGCGCTGCAGCTCGGCCTCTTCCTCGTCCAGATCGGCCTTTGCGTGCCGGGCCAGGGCCTGCATCAACGGATCGAGCTGGGCCTCGTCCAACAGCGGCGCAACGAGGCGCAGCCGGGCCAGGGCGAAGCGGGCGTCGTCGTCTTGAAGGCGGGCGAGATCGCGCTGGATCGCGTCGTCCAGGCTGGGATCCTGGGGCACCAGGGCGGCGCGTCGGGCGGCATCGAGCAGGCGGGTCAGCCGGGCCGCTTCATCCCCCAGGGCGGCATGGCGAGCGGCGCGGTCCTGCCAGCCCTCGCTCCCCTCGTTCACCGGGCCCACCGCTTCGCGGGCGGCGGCCAGCTCGGCCCACAGGGGCCACTGCCCGGCGCGGCTGAGGCCCGGCGCGCGCTGCAGGGCGGCTTGCAGGGCGACCACCAGGCGCTGTTCCAGGGCGTCGGCAGCGTCCTCGGCATCCAGCGCCGCCGCGCGGGCCTGGGCCAGCCGCGCGGAATCCGGCGGAGGCAGGTCGGCGTCGAGGGGGGCCACCCGCTCCAGGGCCCGAAGACGCGCCTTCTCGGACAGATTGTGCAGGCGGCCGGTCAAGAAGTCCGGATCGTCCAGGGGCGCGCCGGCCAGCTCCGGAAAGGCTGCAGGCAGGGCCAGCTTGCCATCAAAAGCAAGCAGCGCCGCCTTTTTTCGCGCAGTGGCGGCCTGGGTGCGGGCCTGAAGGCCCGGCAGGGTCTGCTGGTCGGCCCGCGCGACCGCCACCCCCGCCGCCTCGGGGGAGGCCGCCCGGGCGGGGCCCGCGAGGGCGAAGAGCAGGGCAAAGAGTCGAATCAAGTGCGGTCCGGGGCTTCAGCCGAGGGTAGCGCACGGACCCGCCGACATCGGTCTGCTTCAATGCTGGGCGATGCACGCATCCATGAACTACAGCGCCTGCTCGGAGATCGCGGCGTCGGGCTGCAGGAATTCCGTCTGCACATCCACCGCACCCCAGGCCCGGGGTGGGGGCATGGAGCGCAGGCGCGCGGTCAGGGTCTTGCCGAGGATCTGCACCTCGTAGCCCACCAGCAGCCCGTCCAAGTTGTAGGACAGGGACACCGGACCGGTGACCGGGCGCCACTCGACCTGATCGGCGGGCACGGCCTCCTGGCCCACCTGGACCTGGCCGGCGCCCCGGGCGGCGACGCTGCCCGACAGCAGGGTGCCGGTCTCGGCCATCAGCAAGGAGGCCTGCCCCCGCTCGGGGTCCAGGAGCTTGTGGCGCACGGGATCGAAGAGGTCGAGGCCGGTGAGGTCCACGTCCATGCTGCGGTAGCTCAGCTGCTGGATGCTGCCCTTGGTGATGGCCGTCACCAGCCAGGTGCCGCTGGGATCCTGCCGGGCCTGGATCTCCACCGTCTCGCCATTGGTGCGGGTGGAGGCCACAAAGCTCATCTTGCTGGCGGTGGCGCGGGCGTCGGCGCGGCTGTCGATGTCGTAGTCCAGGCCGGCCACCCGGGCGTCGATGCGGGTGGTGACGCGCAGCAGCCGCGTCTCGGGCGCCACCCCCGGCTGGGGCGGCAAGGTGCGGATGGCGACCTCGCGGCTGCCCACCGGCTTGCTGCCCAGGAAGATGTCATAGAGGAGAACCTGCTCTTCCTGGGCAAAGGCCGTCGATGACCCCAGCAGGGCAAGCAGCGTCAAGAGTAGATATCGAAGCAGCATGCGGTGACCCTATCTCGGCCCGTCGGGGGGCGTGAGGGCGACCCCTCCCTTTCGTCGGGGGCAGGACCCGGCTAACCAGTTGCGGGCTTGACCCGCTGCAACCCCCGAGCCGCCTTGCCGCCATCCCTGGCCGAGATCAACACCATCGACCGCCGCCTGCAGCAAGAGCAGGGCGGAGACTTCCGTCCGGGCGGCCCGCGCTCCGCGCTGCTCTACCCAAGCCCCTACCGGGCCGGCATGTCCAGCCTGGGTTTCCAGTGGATCCTGCAGCAGCTTCGCGACGCCGGACACGCCACCGAGCGCGCCTTCTTGCCCGACGATGTGCCGGCCTGGCAGGCCAGCCGCCGGCCTCTCTTCACCTACGAGACCCGCAGCGCCCTGGGCGACTTGCCCGTCATCGGGGTCAGCCTCGCCTATGAGCTGGAGCTGGCCGGGCTGGTGCAAGCCCTGCAGCTCGCGGGCATCCCGCCCCTGCGCCGAGACCGCGGGCCGCAGCACCCGCGCATCCTGCTGGGTGGCCCGCTGACCTTCTCCAACCCGCTCCCTGCGGCGCCCTTTGTGGATGCCATGCTGCTGGGTGAGGCCGAAGAGCAGGTTGTCGCGGCCTTTGACGCGGCCCACAATCTGGACACGCCCGCCTTTCAGCGGACGATCGCCGCCTTGCCCGGCGGCTATGTGCCCGACCTGCACGGCACCGGCTTGCCCCCGGTCGCCAAGGCCACTGACGCCCTGCTTCCGGCCCGGGCCGCCATCCTGGCCCCCGACGCCGAGCTGTCGTCGATGTTCTTGATCGAGGGCGAGCGGGGCTGTCACCGCCAGTGCACCTTCTGCGTGATGCGGCGCAGCACCAATGGCGGCATGCGGCTGGTCACCCCCGACCGCGTGCTGTCCTATATTCCCGAGGCCGCCCAGCGCGTGGGCCTTGTGGGCGCCGCCATCTCCGACCACCCGCAGCTGGTGGGCTTGCTGCAGGCCATCGTGGATTCGGGGCGGGGTGTGGGCATCAGCTCCTTGCGGGCAGACCGGGTGGCGCTGAAGCCCGATATTGCCCGCCTGCTGCGCCTGGGCGGCTACAAGACCCTCACCGTGGCCTCGGATGCCGCCAGCCAGCGGCTGCGCCGGACCCTGGCCAAGGGCACCACCGAGGCCCACCTGCTGCGCGTGGCCGAGCTCGCCGCCGAGTACCGCTACAAACAGGTCAAGGTCTACATGATGCTGGGCCTGCCCGACGAGACGGACGAAGACCTCGACGAGCTGATCGACTTCAGCCGCCGAATGGCCGCCATCCACCCCATCTCGCTGGGCATCGCCCCCTTCGTGCCCAAGCGCAACACCCCCATGGACAATGCCGAATTCGCTGGCATCAAGGTGGTGGAAGGCCGCCTCAAGCGCCTGGACAAGGGCCTGAAGGGTGTTCAGGCCGAGATTCGCCCCACCTCGGCCCGCTGGGCCTGGGTCGAGGCCGAGCTGGCCCAAGGCGGGCCCGACAGCGGGCTGGCGGTGCTGCGGGCCGTCGCCGCGGGCGGGCGCTTCGCTGACTGGAAAGGCGCCCTGTTGGAGGTCGCCCCAGCCACCAAGGCGCCTTGGCGGGAGGACCGGACCGATGGTGTCCACGCCGCGCGCTAGGCCGGCCACCTCCTGGACCCGCCGCCTGCTGGCCCTGGCCCTGGGCAGCGCGGTGGCCGCCGCTGGGCTGCTGGCAGCCGAGTGGCAGATTCGCAAGGATGAAGGCGGCGTAACTGTCTTTGTTGCGGATCCGGTCGGCCTCAAATTCGCCTATGCGCCGGGCCAGGGTGAGCGCGGTCGGGGCTGGGAGCTTCAGCGACCGCCCGTCCCCAAGGTCAAGGACACCCGCCGCGTGGTCTTTGTGGGCGATAGCGTCACCTTTGGCCTGAAGGTGCGGCCCTTCGAGGCCTGGCCTGATGTGGCCACGGATTGGCTCAACCGGCAGTCCCAGGCCGAGGGCCAGGGCCGGATCGAGTCCTACAACTTCGCCATGTCGGGCTATGACGCCGAACAATCGGCCACGCTGGTGCAGACCGGGCTGCAAGATTGGGCCCCGGATCTGTTGGTTTGGGGGGTCTATGTCAACGACCTGCAACGCACCTGGCTGCTCTACCGGGAAAGCAAGACCTGGCCCCTCTTTGTCAGCACCACGGTGCCCGCTTCGGTGGCCTTCCTGCCGGGCGGCTGGGACCACCGCCTGGCCCTGAAGAGCGCCATCTGGCGGCGCTTCCTGGGTGCGCGCACCGCCCGGGTCATCGAGGCCAACCCCGAGTTCAGCGACGACATCGGCCTGGTGCGCAGCGCCTTGCAGCAGATGAAGGCCTGGGCGGCAAACCAAGGCATCCCCTTCGCGGCGGTCGCCCTGCCTCCCCATGTCCTGGCCGACCCGGCGGCCTGTCCGGACTCCTATGGGGGCGACGCCGCCCGTTGCGACCTGGAGACGCGCCGCTACCAGCAGATCCTCGACGAGCTGAGCGCCCAAGCCGTCCCCCACGCCGACGCCTTGCCCACCCTGCGGGCCACGGGGCAAGCCGCCTTTCAACCCCGGAATGGCACGGATCCCGACCACCCCGGTCCCGACGGCCACCGCCTCTTCGCCAAGGCCGCCTATCCCTTGCTACAGCACCAGCTGGGCCTCTCCGAGCAGGCGCCGGTAGAGCCTCCTCCGGTGGTGAGAGAGCGCAAGAGCAGCCGGGATTATCCACGCCCGGACAAGCCTTAGGCCCGAAGCGTTTCAGGACTGGGCCGAGGGGTCCACCACCGGCTTGAGTTGCACGCTCAGATTGCCGTGTTCCGCGCTCTTCAACACATAGTCGATGCGGGCGAGGGCGTCGTCTTCGGTCCACTCCCCCAGCTCGGCCAGCTGGATGATGCGCTTGTCCAGAGCCGCTTTTTCGGCCAGGTCGGCCCGGGACCAGCCCAGGGCCTTTCGGCGGTCCTTGATGTGCAGCTCGGTGGCAGTCATGGGGTCTCCCAGGGGCTTCAGCGGCGAAGCAGCAGGCGCGGGGTCCAGGCGGGCGCCCACACGGTCAGGCTGTCGCCCGTGGCGGTGAAGGTGTCGCCGCTCAGCAGGTCTTCGAAGGTGGAGCCAGGGCTGAGCCCGGCATAGGCGAGGCCATTGGTCAGGCTGGCGTCGCGACCGCTGCGGTTGAGGATGACGATGACCTCGTCGCCCGAGTCAGCGTCCTTGCGGGCATAGGCCCACAGATCCGGTGCATCGGTGGGCTCGCGCCACCACTCGATGGTGCTGCCCCGGTACATTGCCGGGTGGTCCAGGCGGGCCTGGCCCAGGGCGGCGACGGTGCGCAGCAGGGCAGCCCGGTCGCCATCCACCTGGGCCGCCAGCGCCTCGACCCCGGCCCCGGGGGGCAGGTCGGCAAACCACCACAAGGGCTGGCGGTTGTCGGGGTCGGAATAGCCGGGAATGCCCAGCTCATCGCCATAATAGACCAGGGGCACGGCGGGCTGGGTAAAGAGGAAGGTCCAGGCCAGGCGCATGCGGGTGTAGATGTGGGGGTCCCAAGCCAGGCCCGCGCTGCGCACACCCACGCCCTCCTGGCAGGCGGGCTGCCAGCCCTCGGTGGCCTCGGTGGTGAAGCGCATCACGTCGTGGTTGCCCAGGAAGCTCGACATCAAGGCGTCGCCATAGCTGGCCTGGGCGGCGGCGGCGGCCCCCTCCAATGCAGAGAGGTCAGCGCTCATGGACCCGAAGACCGCCTGCATCGTGTAATACATGGGGAAGTCGAACTGGCCGTCCAGACCCAGGCGCCCGTCCCCGTCGTTCAGGTACTCGGCGATCTTTTCGGCGCCATCGAAGGTCTCGCCTACGGTCCAGAACTGCTCGTCGCCTCCGGCCTGCCGGTGTTCGACCTCTCTGCGGATACGCGCCTCCAGGTTCCAGGCCACGCTATGGGGCATGTGCTTGACGGCGTCCACCCGCAGGCCATCCAGGTCGTAGGTCTTGACCCACCACAGGGCGTCTTCGACCATCAGGTCGAGGATCTCGGGCTGGGCATAGTCGATGTCGGGCAGATAGGGGGCGAACCAGCAGCTCTCGGGGATGCGGTCCCAATTGCTCTGGCCGCCGCTGCTGTCTCTGCAGTTGGCCGGCGCGTTGAACCAGTCGTCGGCGTGTTCGGCATAGTAGGGGTGATCCTGGTGGACATGGTTGGCCACCCAATCCATGATGACCCGCATATTGCGGGCGTGGGCCGCCTCAACCAGGGCGTGCAGCGTGTCTGCATTGCCGAAGTGATCCTCGACCTCGCGGGCCTGGTCGGGCCAATAGGCGTGGTAGCCCGCATAGGTCTCGTCGCAGTCTCCGTCCCAGGCGCCCTCTGCGTTGTCTTGGGGGTTGCTCAGCCACAGGGTGCGCACACCCAGCTCGTCGAGGTAGGGCAGGCGGTCGATGACGCCTTGCAGGTCACCGCCCATATAGTCGCCGATCTCCAGGGTGGTGCCCTCGCTGCGGTCCAGAGAGGGATCCCCGTTGGCGAAGCGATCGACAAAGGCGAAGTAGATGGCGCCCTCTCGCCAGGCGTCGTCCCCGCTGGCGTCCATCCACAGCGGCACAAAGGCGTCTTCGCTGTCGTTGCCGGCGTCGTCGGTGGCCACCAGGCGCAAGGTGTGGCGGCTGGGGGAGAGATCCGACAGCTCCAGGCGGGCCACGCTGCCGTCCCAATCGACCGGGTGGTCGGCGCCGTCCAGCAGGGCGCGCACCCCGGTGATGCGGCTGGCGGCCTGGCCGGGGGTGGCGCTTGCGGCCACCGAGACGCGACCACCGGACCGATCGATGTCCAGGCTGTCCAAAGACAGCTGGGGCAGGGCGCAATTGGCCACCTTGACCATGCTGTTGCATGCCGTGGCCGCCGGGCTGGCGCAGTCGTGCCGCCAGTCGGTCTCCCAGGGCTCCTTATAGCCCTCCTCGCAGTGAATCAGCTCGGCATTGGGGTCGCAGACCTCGTTCTCGTAGCCGCCCTCGCTCCAGGCGTAGAATTCGACCAGCCGGTAGGGGTGGGCGCCGGGTGGCAAGGGCACCTGGGCCTCGAAGTGGCCGGGCGTGGTCTCGACCAGCGGGGTCGCGTCGGTGCGCCAGCCGTTGAAGGCGCCCATGACGAAGACGGCGTCGGGGAACGCGTCTTCGCTGGCGTCATAGGAGAAGGATGTGTCACAGAGGCCGGCCTGCGGGCCGCTGGACAGATCGGGGGCCACCGCCGGGGGCTGCCCGGAGGGATCCGAGCAGGAGGCGGCAAGCAGGAGCGTGGGCAGGAGGAGATGGCGTGGCATGGCGCGAGTCTACCCCGCCTCTCGCGGGTGGCGAAGGCTGGGTACGGGCTGTATGCTCCGCCCCCGCCTTGGAGCGTCGATGCGCCTGCCCCTGCTGCTCGTTCTGGCCGCCTGTTCCGACCCGGCCAGAGACTCGGCCGACCCCGGGGCCTTGCCCGCCCGCGACGGCCTGGAGCGGGCGCCCCTGACCGCCGCCTGCGACGATCAGGACGACGCACGCTGCATCCTGCCCTTCCCCAACAACCGCTTCGCGCGGCTCGATCCCACCAGTGTCGAGACGGGCCTGCGGCTGCAGATCGATCCGGCCTCCCTTGAAGGCCCCCCCGACGAGCCCGACTTCCTCAACACCCATGACGGCTTCTCCCGCATCGGGTCGGTCATGACCGCCTGGGATGCCGACATCGACCCCTCCTGGCTGGGTGGCCTGGGCAAGCCCATCGCACTCGACGCCCCCATCCGCCTGTTCAACGCCCAGCCGGATCACCCCGACTATGGGCAGCAGGTGCCGCTTTGGGCCGAGATCATCCAGGACCCGTCGGGCATGTCCCTGGTGATGGCCCACCCGCTGCAGCCGATGGCCGAGAATGCCGATCACGTAGTGGTCATCACCGATGAGCTGGTCGATCTGGCCGGCGAGCCCCTGCCGCGCAGCGCCGACACGGCGGTGCTGCTGGGCCTGACCCCCGCCGCCGACGCCGCCCAGGAGGAGCTGGTCTGGTACCACGGCCCCACCCGGGCCTTGCTCGCCGAGGTCGGCATCGCGCGCGAGCAGGTGCTGCGAAGCTGGGACTTCACCACCCGCAGCCAGGACGATGTGTCCCGGCGACTGCTCGCCATGCTGGCGGGCGTGCAAGCTGCGAATGACGGCCTGGACGTGATCATCGACCGGGTGCAGGGCTCTGGCAACCCCGACGTGGCCATGGTGGTGGAGGGCCGCGTGACCGGCGTGCCCCTCTACCTGGACGCCGAGGATCGCTTTGTCTTCGACGCCGACCACCTGCCCACCATCACCGGTGAGAACGAGGCCGTCTTCCGCATCCTGGTGCCGGCGGGCGGCTATGACAGCCTGGATGGGCCCTACAAGATCAGCCTCTATGCCCACGGCACCGGCGGCGACTTTCACGACGACAGCATGGACGGCACCTTCGCTGCCAATGGCGTGGCCAAGCTGGGCTTGCAGCTGGGGGCCTGGAATGGCACCGAGCTCTTCGACACCTTCGCCCGCGTGATGGCCATGAACCGCGGGGTCGAGCAGTCCACCGGGCAGCTGCTGCAGTCGCTGGTGGACGCCCACGCGGTCTACCAGACCCTCAACGGGCCCCTGGGTGAGGCCCTGATGGCGGCAGAGATTGGCGGTCAACCCAACCCTGCAGCCGGGCGCAGCTTTGATGCAGAGACGCCCCTGTGGACGGCGGGGTCCCTGGGCGGCACCCTGGGCGCCGTGGTGGGCGCCACCTTCCCCGAGGTGCGCTTTGCCGCCATCAACGTGCCCGGCGGGGCCTGGACCCACTTCATCCCCCAGTCTTACCTCTACGATTGGATCATGAAGGGCGTGATGGAGGGCAACTTTGGCGGCCCGGTAAACGCGCGCATCGCCATCGCGCTGAGCCAGGGCGGCTGGGATGACGTGGATGGCGGCGCCTGGTCCGATGTCATCGCTGAAAAAGGCGTGGTCTTCCTCATGCAGGAGAGCGTGAACGACTCGGTGATGCCCAATGTAGGCACCGAGCTGCTGGCCCGCGCCCTGGGCGCCCAGCACGTCGGCGTGCCCTTGACCGCCATGCCCGGTGTGGGCGCGGTGGACGAGCTGACCGGCGCCACCGGCGTGACCCAATTCTGGGTGGACGACACCGGCCCCTACGATGTGCATGGCTTCGCCGCCAAGGACAGCCCCGCCGGGGACGCCGCGCTGGAGCAGATCTTCGGCTTTGCCCGCTCGGCCTGGTCCGGAACCGCCCACATCACGGTGCCCACCGGCTGTCAGGCCGTGCAGGCCGACGGCCGCTGCGATTTCCGCTCCGCCCGCTGACCCCGCCCAGACCCTTGGCCTCCGAATCGGGCTAAGGCGAGGGCGATGGACAGCTTGCCCCCCTCCAGCCTCAGCTTCTTCGAGCTTGTGCAGCCCGTCGGCCGGGGGGCCATGGGTGAGGTGTGGCTGGCCGAACACAAGCAGGGCCGGGCGCGCGTTGCCATCAAGTTCCTCCACCTGGGCGAGGAGCAGGGACAGGACGCCCGCGAGGCCCTGAGCAACGAGGTGCGGGCCTGCGCCCACCTGGCCCACCCCAACATCGTCACCGTGCTCGATCACGGGCTGGTGGACCTGCGGGGGCGGGCGGCCAGCGAGGGCCGCATCGCCGTTGGAACGCCCTATCTGGTGATGGAATTCATCCCCGGGCGCTCCCTGCAGACCGTGGTGGGGCGCATGGCCTGGGCCAGCATGCGCGAGGTGCTACTGGTGCTGCTGGACGCCCTGGCCCACAGCCACGCCCGCGGCGTGATTCACCGCGACTTGAAGCCCGGCAACGTGCTGTTGCGCCAGCCGCCCATGTCCGAGACCACGGGCTTTCTGCCCCCCGAACCGCTGCTCACCGACTTCGGCGTGGCCCAGGCCCTCACCGGCCGCGGCCAGGGCACCCGCGCGGTGGTGGGCACGCCGGCCTATATGGCGCCCGAGCAGCTGCAGGCCCGGTGGCGGGATCAGGGCCCCTGGACCGACCTCTACTCGATCGGTTGTCTGGCCTGGAGCCTGGCCACGGGCTTTCCGCCCTTTGGGCGGGGCCGCAGCTTTGAAGAGAACCGCGACGCCCACCTGGGCAGCCCGCCGCCTGCCTTTGAACCCATGATGCCGGTCCCCCCTGGCTTTGAGGGTTGGTTGCGTCGGCTGTTGGAGAAGGATCCGGGCCAACGTTATGCCCGCGCCGCCGATGCTGCAGTGGGCCTGCTGGCCATGCCGGGCACGCCACCCCGGGTGGCACCCCCCTGCGCCCACGCTGCCGCCGCTGCCGGGTGCAACAGAGCCACCGGGGCCCGCCTGCAGGCGCTGGACGCCGACGCCTTGACGCTGCCGCCGGGGATGACGCCGCGCCTGCTGCCGCCCTCCCGCCCGCGGCGCCTTCCCGGGCGGTGGGCGGCGCCATGCCGCCTCGGGTCTTCCCCAAGCCCATTCAGGCCGAGTGGCGGAGCCCCCGTCCCCCCACCCTCCCGGCCCAGCTGCTGGGGGTGGGGCTCAACCTCTATGGGCTGCGCGATGTGCCCATGGTGGGCCGCACGTCGGAGCGGCAGGCCCTCTGGGATGCCCTGCGCGCCGTCGATCAAGAGAAGGCCGCCCGCGCCGTGCTGCTCGAAGGCGCCAGCGGCAGCGGCACCACCCGCCTGGGGCGCTGGCTCTGTGAGCGGGCCCACGAGCTGGGGGCGGCCATCGACCTGCGCGCCCCGCCAGGTGGCGACGACGGCACCAGCGGCGTGGGCGAGATGCTGGCCCGGCACTTCCGCGTGGAGGGCATGGCCGCAGAGCCCCGGGCGCGGCGCCTCGACCGGGTGCTGTCGGACCATGGCTTCCTCGACCCCTCCGAACGCCGCGCCATGACCGAGCTGATCGGCCCCGGCGACGGCCAACGCAGCGCCCCCCACACCCTGTCCAACCCCGGCGAACGCTACCGCCTGGTCGCCCGCCTGCTGCGCGCCATCTCGCGGGGTCCCCAGGGGCCGCGTCCCCTCATCGTCTTCCTGGACGACGCCCGCTGGAGCCCCGACAGCCTCGAACTCACCCGGGCCCTGCTCGACCTGCCGGCCAAACGCAACCTGCCGGTGCTGGTGGTGCTGGCCCTGGGCCAGGGCGGCGCCGACCGCGCGGCCCAGCTGCGGCTGCTGGACAGCTTGCGGGCCCACCCCCGGGCGACCACCCTGAGTGTGCCGCCCCTGCCCCCCGAAGACCACGAGGAGCTGGTGCGCCTGCTGCTGGGCATGGACGACGCGCTGGTGAGCAGCCTCGCCAGAAGAACCGCGGGCAATCCCCATTATGCGGTTGAGCTGATCCAGGACTGGGTGGCCAATGGCAAGCTGCAGGTGGGGCCCCAGGGCTTCAAGCTGCGGGCGGGGGTCGAGGTCATCATGCCTCCGGATCTGCAGCAGACCTGGCGGGCCCAGGTCGAACGCCAGCTCGCCCGCCTCACGCCCGAAGAGGTGCGCGCGCTGGAGCTTGCTGCGGCCCTGGGCAACCAGGTGGACGATGAAGAGTGGCGCGACGTCTGTGCATTGACCAGCACCAACCCTTCGCCGCGCCTGCGCGCCCAGCTCCTGGACAGCCAGATCGCCCGTCTCAGCGGGAATGCGACCGGCTGGTCCTTCTCCAACCCCATGTACCGCGAGGTGCTGGAGCTGCGCAGCAACCAGGCTGGCCGACTCAAGCGCATTCACCTGGCCTGTGCCCGCATGTTGGAGGCCCGCCGCGGCCTGGTGCCCGGCGCCTGGGAGCGGCTGGGCGTGCACCTGCTGCTGGGCGGCCAACCCATCCCGGCCACGGCGGCCTTGCTGCATGGGGCGGTCGAGCGCCTGGAGCGCGGGCAGCTGGTGGATGCCGAGCAGCTGCTGGACAAGCGGCAAGAGGTGCTGCGGCGCCTGCGCCTGCCCACCGAGGACGCCTTGTGGGGCCAGGGCTGGGTGCTGACCGCTCGGCTCTATCGCCTGACCGACCGCAAGACCGAGGCCCGCGAGCTGGCCGAGCGCGCCCTGGCTTCCGCCACACGCAACCGCTGGGCCGCGGTGCAGGCCGACGCCGAAGCCGAGCTGGCCGCCTTGGCCGCGGGCCCGCTTCCGCCCACGGACTCCTTGTCCGGCTGAGCCCAGGGGCCTGGCTTCTGGGTTGGAGCGGAGGGCCCAGGCGCCTTTCGGGCTCATGGGGGGCAGGGTCCGATCCGTCCCCCGAGGGCACCCGACCGATGGAGGCCCCGTGAATGAAGAGCTGATCCAGGCTCCCGATCCGCGGGACGATTCCTACCGCATCGACGATTTTGGCGACCGCGCGGCCGAGCTGGCGCGCCTGGAGCGCCAGGCCCGCGTGGCCTTGCCCCTGGAGATCGCCCAGCTGCGGCGCATCGGCATCCAGCCGGCCGACAAGGTGCTGGACGTGGGCTGTGGCCCTGGGATCTTGAGCGAGGCCATCGCCGCCCTCGTCCCCGATGGGCGCGTGGTGGGTATCGACGCCGATCGCGGCCTGCTGATGGGCGCACGGCGCCGTGTGGCGGCCGCCGGCGGGGGCAACCTGCGCTTCGTGCAGGCCCTCGTCGATGACATCCCGATTGAAAACGATAGCTTCGACCTCGCCTATGCCCGATTTCTCTTCCAGCACCTGCCCCGCCCCGTCGCGGCCTTGACCGAGCTGCGGCGGGTGATTCGACCCGGGGGACGGGTGGTGGTGGTAGACACCGACGATGGCGGCCTGGTGCTGCACCCCGCCCCGCAAGGGCTGCCCGCGCTGCTGGCGCGCACCCAGGCGGCCCAGGCCCGGCGCGGCGGAGATCGCGCAGTGGGCCGCAAGCTGCGCGGCCATATGATCGCTGCGGGCCTGCGGGAGGTGCGGGTGGAGGTGGTGCCCTTCAGCTCCGAGCAGGTGGGCATGCAGGTCTTTCTCGACATCTGCCTGGGCTTCAAGGGGCAGCTGCTCGCTGCATCGGGCGAGGACCCCGAAGCGACAGGCAAGACCCTGGCCGAGGCCCGCGCCTTGGTGGACCGCCCCGACGCCTTTGGCCACGCCCTGGTCTATGTGGCGGTGGGCGTCGTCTGATCGCCCGGTGTGCGCCGATCAGGACTGGGAGGCCGGCGCGATGCGGGGCTCGGTGGAGGCCAGGGCGATCCAGGACAACACCGGGATGCCACAGCACATCAGCGCCACCACCGCGGCGTTGATCGCCATGAAGAAGCCGGCAAAGGTGCCCAGCAGGCTGCCTTGTTCCGGGCCTTGCCTGGCGAGGGCGGCGGCGTCGATGACCTGCCGGGTCTTGGGCCAGAAGGCCCGCCCATAGAAGGCGCCATCCTGCATGGCTACCCGTTCTTCGGTCACGACCACGGGGTGCCAGGTCTGGGCAAAGCCCTTCTTGACCGTGGCCTGGCCATAGGTCAGCGCGTCGGCTTCGGCCGCCTCGGCCAACCACACATCCACCAAGGCCCAGGCGTGCTGGAAGCCGCGTGGAATGCGCCCGTTGTCGTGTTCCCGGAAGCGCTCCAGCAACTCCGTGTAGCCGCCCTGCATGTCGTCTTTGGCCAGCTGCTGGACGCGCCGGACCCGCACCAGGGTGGTCAGCCGCGAGAAGACATCCCAGTGCCAGCGGCGCCGCATGGCCACAAAGCCATCGGGCAGCTTTTCGACCACCACAAAGCCAATCTCTTCGAGGGCTTGTTGGCGCCGGTGGAGGTCAAAGGGGGCGGGGCCCATGGCTTCTCCGGGTGGGGGCAGGCGCCGGCCGGGCGGGTGGCGGCGCAGTGCAGTAGACTGGCAGCTTCACATGGAGGCTTCATGCGCGCACTTCTCCCCATCCTGCTCCTCGCCCTCGCGGCATGCTCCCCAGCCGACGCCGACAAGTCCGACACCGGTGATATCAGCGGCGATGGCACCTGATGGCACGATGGCACGATGCCCGATGGCACCGATGGCACCGATGGCACCGATGGCACCGATGGCACCGATGGCACCGATGGGGGCGGCGACTTCGACGCCACCCAGGTCGAGGGCAAGGCCTACGCCATCGATCTCGCCGAAGCCACCTGGGTTCAGCCCGCCGGCGTCGGCGACCTGCTGGGTGGCTCCTTGGAGCAGAACCTGCTGCTGGGCGTCGATAGCGCCGATGGCACCTCCATCAGCTTCATCTCCACCCTGACCACCTCCCTGACCGATCTCAACCAGGATCCCTGCCAGGTCACCCAGGACATCTCGGGCGACTTCAGCGGCGCGCCGGCCTTCGAGGTCAACGAGCCGGTGCTCAACGTGGGCGTCAGCGGATCGGTGATCCCCTTGCGGGACTTCAGCTTCAACGCCAGCTTCTCGGATGATGGCAGCGCGATCGACGATGGCACCCTGGTGGCCGAGATCGACGTGCGCGATGTGGGCCCCCTGGTGGGCTACGACAACCCCGATGACATCTGCGATCTGGTGGTCTTCCTGGGCACCTCTTGCGTGGCCTGCAGCGATGCTTCGGGCACCTACTGCCTGGACACCGAGATCACCAACTTGCAGGGCCCCGCCGCCGACACCGTGGTGGAGCGCATCACCACGCCCCCCTCGGGCTGCTGATCTCTGCGTTGTCGGCCAGCGACCCGCCGGATCCAGGCAGGGTCCGAGCCTGGCTGCAGGACCTCCAGGGCCGCATCTGCGCGGGCCTGGAGGCTGTGGATGGGCAGGCGCGCTTTGTCCCGGACCGAGAGGATCGGGGCGAGGCCGGCCTGTCGGATCCCCGGGTGCTCGAAGATGGGCCGGTGATCGAGCGCGCAGCGGTCAACTTTACGCACAGTCGCGGCGCGGGATTGCCAGAGGCCGCCACCCAGCGCCACCCCCAGCTTGCGGGGCTCCCCTTCGAGGCCGTGTCGCTGTCGCTGATCGTTCACCCCCGCAACCCCTACGCGCCCACCACCCACGCCAACTTTCGCTGCTTTGTGGCGGGTGCGCCGGGCGAGCCGGCGGCATGGTGGGTGGGGGGCGGCTTCGACCTCACGCCCTACTACGGCTTTGATGAAGACACGGTGGCCTGGCATCGGGCGGCCCGGGCGGCCTGTACGCCGTCGGGTCCGGGGGTTCACGCCGACCTGAAGGCGCGTTGCGACGCCTACTTCCACCTGGACCACCGCAACGAGCAGCGCGGGGTCGGCGGCATCTTCTTCGACGATTGGACCGAGGGGGGATGGACGGCCAGCCTGGGCCTGTTGCAGCGGGTGGGCGAGGCCTTCTGGCCGGCCTACCGCCCCATCCTGGTGGCGCGCAGCGCCATGCCCTATGGCGAGAGTCAGCGGCGCTGGCAGCTCATCCGCCGGGGCCGCTACGTCGAGTTCAACCTGATCCAGGACCGCGGCACCCGCTATGGCCTGCAGTCCGGACGCCGCATCGAGGCGGTCTTGGGATCGATGCCGCCAGCGGTGGCCTGGGCCTACCAGCACCAGCCGACCCCGGGCAGCCCCGAGGCCGAGCTGCTCAGCCGCTACCTGGTGCCGCGGGACTGGCTGGCTGACGGGGTCTGATCCCCGCCGGCCAGCCCCCGTGCTTCAGCGGCAGACCGTGACCGAGGTGGTGTAGCTGCAGGACCAGTCGTCGCAGTCCACGAAGCCGTCGCCGTCGTTGTCCACGCCGTCAGCGCAGGTGGCGTCCGTCGTTTCGGTGACACCCGGGCCGCCGCAAGCCACGGCGAAGCCGCAGTCGGGGTCGTTGCAGTCCGAGCGGTCCGAGGTGGTCGTATCGGCGTCGTTGTCGATGCCGTCCGAGCACTCCTCTTCGGTGTCTTCGACGCAGTGGGTGGCGTCCCAGTTGCGCCAGCAGCCGTTGTCGGCGCAGTCGGTGCGGCCGTCGCCGTCGTTGTCCACGCCATCGGAGCACTGGGCCACGTCGTCGCGACCCTCGGGGATCACCTCGTCGCAGAAGTCCTCGCAGTCGAAGTCATTGCAGTCGATATAGCCGTCGCTGTCGTTGTCCACGCCGTCGCTGCAGGCGGCCTCGGTGTCTTCGCCCTCGCAGAAGTCGTCGCAGTCGAAGTCGTTGCAGTCGATATAGCCGTCGCTGTCGTTGTCCACGCCGTCGCTGCAGGCAGCCTCGGTGTTCTCGCCGCCGCAGACGTCGCCGCCCAGGTCCTGGCAATCGAAGTCATCGCAGTCGATGTAGCCGTCCCCGTCGTTGTCGATGCCATCCGAGCAGGCCGCGGCGTTGTCTTCGGTGCTGCCGCCGCCGTCGCCGCCGTCGCCCCCGTCGCCGCCGTCGCCCCCGTCGCCCCCGTCGCCCCCGTCGCTACCACCAGCGCAGTCGTCGTCCAGGGCGTCGGCATAGCCGTCGCCGTCGTTGTCCACGCCGTCGTCGCAAATCTCGACGCTGGTATTGGAGCCGCCGTCGTCGCCGTCATCGTCACCCTCGTCCGTCTTGCCGAAGCAGCCGGCCACGCTGATGAGGAGGGCGAGGCTGAGCCCGCGGGAGAGGGACAGGGGAAGTCGGTACATGCATCCTCCAGGAAGGAGGCATCGTCACCTGTCTGGGGGCCGATCGCCGTGGCGGCCACGTGAAAACTGGCGCCATATCCACCGCGGCGGGGCGCAGGGCGGCCAGGGATCCCCCCGGGTCTGCCCGCGTAACGGTGCATCTGCAGCCGGCTTTAGGGAGATTTCACCGCGTCATCAAAGCTCAAGATCCTCGCGGCCCTGCCGTTGCAGACGGTGAAGCCTCAGGAGGTCTACATGCGCATTCCATCCCTGGTGATCGGCCTCGCCCTCATGGCCTGCAAGGGCGGCGACTCCGAGAATCCCGACGCCAACATCAACGTCAGCGGGGGCTCCGCCGGGGCCCTCACTGTGGACAACGACGGGGACGGCTGGACCGAAAACGAGGGCGACTGCAACGACGCCAACGCCTTCGTCTTCCCAGGTGCGGGCGAACGTTGCGACGGCCTGGACAACGACTGCAACGGCACTGTAGACGACAACGTCCAGGGCATCTGGTATATCGACAATGACGCCGACAACTATGGGCACCCCTCGGGCGTCTTCCCCAGCTGCAACCCACCCCCGGGCTTTGCACCCAACGCCACCGATTGCGACGACAGCAACGCGTCGGTGAATCCGGGTGCTTCCGAGGTCTGCGACGGCCTGGACAACAACTGCGCCGGCGGCGTGGACGAGGGGGTGACCACCACCTACTACCGCGACCTCGACGCCGACGGCTTCGGCAACCCGGGCAGCACCAGCGCCGCCTGCAGCGCGCCCAGCGGCTACACCCTGGACAATACCGACTGCAACGACGCTAGCGCATCGGCCTACCCCGGCGCCACCGAGATCTGTGACGGCATCGACAACGACTGCGACACCGTCGTGGACCAGGTCGATGACGACGGCGACTCCTGGGTGGCCATGGCCTGTGGCGGCGGCGACTGCGACGACACCGACCCCACCGTCAACCCCGGCGCGGTCGAGGTCTGGTACGACGGCATCGACCAGGACTGCGACCTCAACAGCGACTTCGACCAGGACGGCGACGGCTTTGACAGCAGCGCCTATGGCGGCACCGACTGCGACGACACCAATGTCGCCTTCAACCCGGGAGCCACCGAGATCTGGTACGACGGCATCGACCAGGACTGCAGCGGGGGCAGCGACTTCGACCAGGATGGCGACGGCTACACCGCCCTGGCCCACGGCGGCAGCGACTGCGACGACGTGGCCGCGGGGGTCTACCCCGGCGCCATCGACGCCTGGTATGACGGCGTGGACGCCGACTGCGCCGGCAACAGCGACTTCGACCAGGACGGCGACGGCTTCGACAGCGACGCCTATGGCGGCACCGACTGCAACGACCTGGTCGGCACCATCAATACCAGCGCCACCGAGGTGGCCAACGACGGCGTCGACAACAACTGCGACGCCAGCCCCGTAGGCGACGGCATCTGGCAGCACTTCACGGTGGCCAACGCCGACGCGCGCTTCACCGGCGAGGCAGCGGGCGACCGCGCAGGCCAGGGCGACCCCGGCATCGACGGTGCCGGCGACGTCAACGGCGACGGCTATGGCGACCTGATCATCAGCGCCCTGCGCCATGGCTCCGGCGGCAGCCAGGTGGGCGCGGCCTATGTGGTGTTGGGCCCGGTCAGCGGCAACCACAGCCTCAGCACCGCCGACGCCAAGATGACGGGCGAGTCCTCCGGTGACCAGGCCGGCCGCGGCGTGGCCGGGGTGGGGGATGTCAACAACGACGGCTACGACGACGTTCTCATCGGTGTCATCGGCGATGACGCCGGCGGCGCCGACGCGGGCGCCAGCTACCTGGTCTATGGCCCCATCGTGGGCAACTTCGACATGGGCTCGGCCGATGTGGAGATCCGAGGGGCCGCCGCCAGCGACTCCTTCTGCGAGGTCGCCTGGGTGGGGGATGTCAACGGCGACGCCTACGACGACTTCATGGTGGGCGCGATGTACAGCAGCGCGGGCGGCCCGCTGGCCGGCGCTGCCTACATCTTCCATGGCCCCATGACCGTTGACATCAGCGCCAGCGCCGCGGACGCCGTCATCACGGGCGAGACCTTCTTCGACGAGGCCGGCGCCTCCAACTGGGGTGCCGGCGACGTCGATGGCGACGGCATCAACGATCTGCTCATCGCCTCCCGCTCCAACGATGTGGGCGGAACCGACGCGGGCGCCGCCTATGTGGTCCTGGGGCCCATCACCAGCGATATGAGCCTGGCCGCCGCCGACGCGCGCTTCACCGGTGAACACGCAGGCGCCATGATCGGCTGGGGCGTCAGCGCCACCACCGCTGGCGACGTGAACAACGACGGCTACGCCGACATGGTCATCGGGGCGAAGTTCGACAGCGACTCGGCGACCTATGCAGGCGCCGCCTATGTCATCTACGGTCCGCCCACCGCTGGCTCGTCCAGCCTGAGCACCGCCGATGCCAAGCTGCTGGGCGAGTACGAGCGGGACTTCACCGGCGACTCGGTGCACGGGCCCGGCGACGTGGACGGCGACGGCTTCGACGACGTGCTGATCGGCTCCGGCTATAGCGACGCCGGAGCGGCCAATGCCGGCGCGGTCTACCTGGTGCGCGGCCCCATGAGCGGCACCCAGAACCTGTCCTCGGCCGCGGCCAGCCGCATCGGCGCCGCGGGGGCCGAGGACCGGCTGCGGGGCCATGGCGCGGGCGATGTGGACGGCGACGGCCTGGCCGACATCCTGGTCAGCGCCCAGCTCAACGACACCGCGGGCACCGACGCCGGCGCGGTCTACCTCTTCTTCGGCTCGGGGCTCTGAGCCCCTGACCTCAGGAGATGATCAGCTCTGCAACAGAGCCGCGGGCGGTCGCCTTGGAGTTGATCGCCCGCGTCATCATGACCTGACCCGAAGTGAAGCCCCGTCGGTAGAGCGATCTCACCGGCGGGGTGTCGCTGTTGGACAGCAGCACGCTCACGCCCTTGTCCTTGAGCGCCGCCGCCACATCCCGCAGCCGCTCCTGGTCCGACAGGTCAAAGCCGCCCTGGGTGTAGGCCGTGAAGGAGGCCGTCTCGCTCACCGGCACATAGGGCGGGTCGAAATAGACCAGGTCACCCGGCAGCGCGCGGTCGAGCACGGCGTCAAAGCCTTCGTGGTGGATGGCCGCGCCCCCCAGCACCCGGCTGCAGGCCCGCAGGTTGTCCTCGTCGCAGATGCGGGGGTTCTTGTAGCGACCCACAGGCACGTTGAAGTCGCCCTTGCGGTTCACCCGATACAGCCCATTGAAGCCCGTCTTGTTCAGGTAGATGAACCAGGCACCGACGTCGGCGTCGTGCTCGAAGGCATCGACGGGGAGCTGGCGCACCTCGTAGTAGTGCTCGGGGCCATGGGCCTCGCTGTAGTCGCGAAGGCGCTGAATGAGGCCCTCCACATCGTCGCGCACAGCCCGATAGGTGCGCACCAGCCGGGCGTTGGTATCGGAGAGGTGGGCCCAAGGCTGGTCGGGATCGGCGACCAGGCCCCGGGCCTCGCGCCGGGCGGCCAGGCCGAAGAAGAGGGCGGCGCCGCCCGAGAAGGGCTCGTGAAAACGCTGGAAGCGGTCCGGTCCACGCCGCAGCAGCTCGGGCACCAGGCGGCGCTTGCCACCGGCCCACTTGATGAAGGGGGTGGCCTCGGGTGGGGGCGCACGGCGAAGCCCGGCCTCCGGCGGCAAGGGGAGCTGGACCGGCGATCCGGCGAGGGCGGGCTTGGGCATGGGCTCTTCTCGGGTCTTGACGTGGCAAGAGTAGAGCAGAGCTTTGCATCAAGGATGATCCGCGTCCAGCCGGAATTCCTCGCTTTCGACGTTCCACGGCGGGCCTACCGAGGCCGACCTCGATCATATTCTTCGCGTAGATCCGACTTAGGCTATTGACCTGTCAAGTGTTTCACAGGCAGGAAAAAGCCCCGGTCAGGCGCAGGCTTCGGCGCGCGGCTCACCCGGCCCCCGGTGCAGCAGCCCGCGCGGGGGCTCAGCGGGGGCTCAACCGTGGCCGTGGCCGTGCCCGTGGTCATGGCCGTGCCCGGCTTCGGGCTCCGGCTCGGGCGCGGCGGCGGGGGCCTGCATGCCCAGGTCCGGCGCACCACAGGGCCGGTCCGTCTCGACCTGCACGGTGCAATGTCGAATGTCGAATCGGGCCTTGAGCATGGCAGCCGCCTGGTCGGTCAGGCGGGTGGCGAATTCGGGGCTGCGGGCCACAAGGTGGGCCGACAGCACGGTCTGGCGGCCATCCAGGGACCAGATGTGCAGGGCGTGCACCTCGGCCACATCTTCAAGGCTCAGCAGAGCCGCGCGCACCGCCTGCACCGACAGCCCCGGTGGCGCGAATTGCAGCAGCACCCGCAGCGTCGCGCTCAGCAGGCGCAGGGTGCTCCAGGTGACGATGACCGCGACCAGCAGGCTGGCGACCGCGTCGGCCTTGTGGATGCCCGCCAGCAAGAAGCCCGCCGCCACGATGGCGGCCACCGATCCGAGCGCGTCCCCCATCATGTGAATGAGGGCGCCGCGGATGTTGAGGTCCTCCTTGTCCGAGCGGTAGAGGGCCCAGGCGCTGCCCAGGTTCACCGCCAGGCCGATCACGCCGATGACCAGCACCGGCCAGCCCGGAACCTCGGGGCTGCCATGAACCAGGCGTTCCACCGCCTCAATCAGGATGAGCAGCACCACCACCACCATGGTGCCGCCGTTGATGAGCGCGCCCAGGACCTCGGCCCGGCGCATGCCAAAGGTCTGGTCGGGGCGGGCCGGGCGGCGGGCCAGCCAGGCGGCACCCAGGGCGATCAACAGGGCGCCCACATCGCCCAGCATGTGGCCGGCGTCGGACAGCACCGCCAGGGAGCCCGTGGACCAGCCCACGATCAGCTCGGCCACCAGCAGCACGACGTTGAGCGCGAGCACCCAACCCAGCACGCCGCGGTGATCCGCGGAGTCGTGGCTGTGGCTGTGGTTGTGGGACAAGGGGCCTGCCGCTGCGGGGGAGGCCCAGTCTATCCCTCCCGGCACGCGGGGCGACCGGGCGGTCCCCTCGACACGCGGCGGAACCAACGGGATAGCGCGAGGTCGATGCTTGCCATGCGCGCCTTCACCCTCAGCCTGATCCTGCTGGCGCCGGGCCTCGCCCACGCGGCCTGGCTGCCCGCCAGCGCCGACCTCGCCGCCTATAGCGAGGGCGTCGTGGCCCTGGGCACCCAGCGCCTCGAAGACGCCGAGGCCACCTTTCGTCGCCTGCTGGAGGGCAGCCCCGACTGCGGCATGTGCCGACAGGGCCTTGGGGTCGCCCAGCTCCGCCAGGGTCGGGTGGAGGAGGCGGTGGTGACCTTGCAGGCGGCCACGGTGGCTGCTCCCGATCAGCCCGAGGTCTGGTCCTCCTTGTCGGCCGCGGCCTTTGCCGCCCAGGATCTGCCCCGGGCGCGCGAGGCCGCGCTGCGGGCGGTGGCGGTGGACCCCGGTTCCATCGACGGCCAGGCAGCCCTGCAGCAGGTGCTGCTGCGCACGGGCGATCTCGAGCTGGCCCAGGTGTCCCTGGACCGCGCGCGACAGGACCTGCCCGACCCGGTGGTGGCCTGCTTCGAAGTGCAGCTCAGTCAGGAGCGGGGCAAGGCCGTCGCCGCCGACCGCCTGGAGGCCTGCCGCCGCGCCGGCACCCCGGACCTGGTGGCCGGCGCCCTCAGCCGGGCGAACGAATCCAGCGACCAGGTGGGCGCCCTCGCCGCGCGCCTGGGCATGGACCCGGTGGTGCTGGTCGCACAGGCCCTCGACCGGGAACAGGCCGGCGATCTGCGCCAGGCCTCGGCCTTGCTGGACCGGGTGCTGGCCGGTTGGCCCCAGCGGGCGGACGCCCGGGCCATGCGGGCGAGGCTGCGGCGCGCCCAAGGCGACCGCGCCGGGGCAGAGGCCGACCTCGAGGCCCTGCTGATGTCGGGGAGCTGGGTGGATGTGCACCGCAGCGGCGCCACCAGCGGCATCCTGCGCCAGAGCGACGCCGTGCGCCTGCAGAACACGGTCGCAGAAGGTGCGGCTGCCCTGGTGGAGCTGCACCTCGACGCCGGCGATCTGCCCGGCGCACAGACCCGCTGGGCCGCCATCTCGGGGCTGCCGGCCCACCCCGCGCTCTTCGCCATCGGCGCCCGCCTGGCCCTCAAGCAGGGCGACCCGGCGCTGGCATGGAGCCGCGTGAATGAAGGCATGGAGCGCTTTCCCAACGATTCTGCCCTGCTGTCTGTCGCCGGCGGGCTGGCGGCCAGCGATCCCGCCGGGCTGGGCCCGGAACGCCGCGCGGCCTTGGCGGCCTCGCCCCACTGGCGCGACCACCTGAACCTCGCCGCGGTGCTGCGCAAGGAGGGCGATGTCGCGGGCTGCACCACCCAGGCCGGCCGGGCGCTGGCGGGCGCGGCGCCCGAAGAAGCCGACGCGGTCGCGCTGCTGCTGCATGGATGCGCGGTGGACGGGCGAGATCGGCAGGGCGCAGACGCCGCGCTGGCGCGCCTCAGGGACGTCGGCCAGCTGCGGCCCGGCGCACGCTACAACCACGCCCTGCTGCACCTCAACGCCCAGGACAGCGCGGCCGCCGCCCGGGTGCTCGGGCGCCTTCCCGAAGAGCTGGCCGCGGTCTCCAAGGCCGATGATCCGGTGCTGCGCGCGGTGCTCGCCCTGGGCCTGCGGGTAGCCGCCGCCCAGGCCGACTGGGGCCGCGGCGAAGCCCTCAGCCGCCTGCCCGCCGCCCCCCTCGACGACCGGCTGTGGTTTGTCGGCGCCATGTTGGACGCCGGCCTGGTGCGCGCCGCGGCAGACCTGCTGCCCGCAGACTGCGACAGCCTGGACCCACCCTTCTCCGGCCGATGCGCCGTGCTCAAGGCCCGCTCCGGGGCGCTCTGACCGTCAATCGTCGATGACGGGCAGGTGCATCCAGCGCCCCCGGGCAAAGACCACGCCCAGGGCGAGGCCCCGCACCGCCCAGTCCAGGGTGGTGCCGATCCAGATGCCGAGCAGGCCCATGTCCAGCTCGACCGTCAGCCACCAGCAGGCGGCCAGGCGCACCACGACCGGCCCCACCAGCGCCACCACCATGGGGCTGCGGGTGTCGCCGGCCCCCCGCAAGGCGCCGGCCAGCGAGTCCGAGATGGCCATCAGCGGCTGGGCGATGGCCGCCACCCGCAAGCAGCGGGCCCCTAGCGCCACCACCTCTGCATCAGGGGTGAACAGGGTCACCAGCTCCTCGGCAAAGACCAGGAAGATCACAGAGACCAGGCTGAGGGACACCGCGCCCAGCCCCACGCTCAGCCAGCCGCAGGTGGCCGCAGCGGCGGGGTCTTGCGCCCCCAGCTTGCGCGCCACCAAGGACGAAGAGGCCACCCCAAAGCCGGCCGCCGCGATGAAGCCCAGGCTCTCGATGGCGATCAAGCTCTGGTTGGCCGCCGTGGCCACCGCCCCCAGGCGCCCCACGATGCTGGCGAAGACCAGAAAACCCACATGGAAGATGAGCTTTTCGCCAAAGGCCGGTCCCGCGATGCGCAGCACCGGCCGCATCAAGGCCCGAAAGCCCGCCCAGGCCTCGGCCAGGGGCAGGCGCCGCCCCGAAGAATTGCCCAGGGCCCACACCGTCAGCAGCGCCTGCGCCGTGAAGGCCGCGGCGGTGCCGATGGCCGCACCCGCGATGCCCATCCGGGGCGCCCCCCACCAGCCAAAGAGCAGAAAGCCCGACACCCCCAGGTTGATCAGCCCCGTGAGGATGCCGATGCGCATGGGCGTCTGGGTGTCGCCGGCGGCCTGAAGGGCCACCGTGCCCGACGCCGCCACGAAGACAAAGGGCAGCAGCGGATAGACGATGCCCATGTAGATCGAGGCATGCTCGCGCAGCACCGCCGTCTCCGGGCCGCTGCCCGTCATCAGCGCCGCGATCGGATCCCGGGTGACAAAGCCCAGGACCGCGGTGATCACGCCGATGCCCAGGGCAAAGAGCAGGGTCGCTGCGGTGGTGCGCTCTGCCCGATCGGTCTGGCCGGCGCCCGATGCGCGCCCCACCACGGCCAGCGTGCCCGCCGCGAAGGCCCCAAAAACCGAGTGCACCGACCACAACACCGGCCCGCTCACCTGCATCGAGCCCAGGGCGTCGGCGCTGAATCGACCCAACATCAGCCGATCGGTGAAGAAGACCAGGGTGCCCGCCAGACCAGCCACGATGGCCGGAAAGGCGAGGCGCACGACCTCGCGGGCGAGGGTGGAGAGGGCAGAGGGCGGGGACACGCCGTCGTCTACCCGGGCCCGGCCCCGGCGGCTAGATCGAAAAGGCCCGCTGCCCCTGGCGCTGTCCAAAGCCTTTCAATAAAGTAGAGGGGCGATTCGGCGGGTGCCCGGGCGGCATCTTCAGGAGCGCTTCGACGTGGCCATCCCGGCCGCATGGCAGGACAGGCGCCTTCAGCCTGTCAGGACTACGGGCCGCCCAACCAAGACGAGAGTTCCCTGGGGCGCGGCCCTTTGAAGATCGAGAAGAGCATGAGCAAGAAGCTGTTCGTGGGCGGACTCGCCTGGGCTACCACTGATGAGACGCTGTCCGAATCTTTCGGCAAGTACGGCGAGGTCACCTACGCCCGCGTCATCACCGACCGCGAGACCGGTCGCTCCCGGGGCTTCGGCTTCGTCGAGTTCGCCGACGACTCCTCGGCCGACGAGGCCATCGACGCCATGAACGGCGCTGAGCTCGACGGCCGCACCATTCGCGTCAACGAGGCCCAGGAGCGCGCCGGCGGCGCGGCGGCGGCGGCGGCGGTGGTCGCGGTGGCGGCGGCGGCAGTCGCGGCGGCTATGGCGGCGGCGGCGGTGGTCGCGGCGGCGGCGGCGGTGGCTACCGGCGGCGGCGGCGGCGGTTATGGCGGCGGCGGCGGTGGTCGCGGCGGCGGCGGCGGTGGCTACGGCGGCGGCGGCGGTGGTCGCGGTGGCGGTGGCTACGGCGGCGGCGGCGGTGGTCGCGGCGGCGGTGGTCGCGGTGGCGGCGGCGGCTTGGCTTCGGCGGCGGCGACTCCTGGTGAGTCCCTCGCTCTTGGCGCTGGCCTCTTGGGGGCGCGGTGGCTGCGGCTGCCGCGCCCCTCTCCTTCATGGCGGCCCCAGAGGCTGGGGGCGGGGCGGGCTCAGCGTCCGCTGCAGGCCTGCAGCGCCTCTTGCACCTTGGGGTCGGCCCGCGCGCCGCGACGCGCCACGTTGATCAGGTAGGGGCGCGCGTCTGCGCAGCGATCCGCCTTGTAGAGCATCCAGCCGGCCATGGCCCAGGGGCGCGGGTCGCCGGGCATGCTGCGGACCGCGGCGTCATAGGCCTTCCTGGCCTCGTCGATCTGGCCCCCCCGCTGGTAGCCGGCACCAATCCAGAGGTCCAGATCCGTAGCCTGGGTGCCCGCCTTGCGGGCCTCTTGCATGCGTTGCACGCCGGCCAGGGGGTCGCCACTCTCGATCTCGGCGAGGCCCAGCAGATAGAGGAGGTTGGGGTCATCGGGGGCGATGGCGACGCCGGCGCGGGTGATCTCCAGCACCTGGACGGCGTCGTTCCGGTCCACATAGACCGCGGCGGCCAGCCGATAGCCGCGGGGGTCCTGCGGGTTGATGCGGCGCAAGCGCTCCGCCAGCTTGAGGGTCAGCTCGGGCTGCTGCAGGCCCCGGGCCAGGGTGGCGGCGTTGCCCAGGGCCGTGCTGTGTTCGGGCTGCTGTTCGAGCAGGGTCAGGTTGTCGGCCAAGGCGCCGGCCAGGTCCCCCATCTCGGCCCGCTTCAGCGCCAAGGAGATGCGCGCGTCGGCCATCTGGGGGTGGGCGCGCACCAGGGCCAGGAGCGCGGGGATGGCGCGCTCCGGCGGCAGGGCCTCGGCCCCGTGAAGCTCGGCCAGCAGGCCCACCTGGTCGCGGGGATCCGGCGCGTCCGGCCCCGCAGCCACCACCACCGACAGGTAGCCCAAGGCCTCCAAAGCGGCCGCCTGGTCGCCCGAGAGCGGGCCCGGCCGCGGATCGGCCTGCCCGCGCCACCGCTGCACCGCCGCCCCAAGGCCGGCACCGTGGCGGCCGCCACGCGGGCTGCCGCGCCCCGCGGGGTCCTCGGTCCATGCAGACTCAGTCAGGAATGCGCCTTGTTCCAAGCGAATCGTCTCGTCCTGCGCCATCTGCAAGGCCGCCCAGCCATGGTGGAAGGCGGGGAACCACGTCTCTGCATAAACGGGCACCGGGCTCAGGGCCTGCCCCTCCACCAGGGGGCGCAGGCTGCGGCCATCGACCCCGGGCAAGGCGACACCGGCGTAGTCCGCCAGGGTTGGCGCCAGATCGACGCCGCTCACCGGCATGCGCAGAACCGACCTGGCCTTTGGGGCGTCGGGGACGGGATCGAGCACCAGCGCGGCATCCACGCCGGCGGGCCGCTGGGTCGCGCTGGCCCCCCAGGCCGGGGCGCGACCGCCGCCGCAGACGCACAAGGGCAGGCCGGCAGGGGGCCGCAGAATCCACGGCACCCGGGTGACCGAGCGCCCCAACAGCACCCCATGCTCGCGCTCGCCATGGTCCCACAGCGACTCGCCATGATCCGAGGTCACCACCACCAGATCCCCCTCATCGGTGGCGTCCACCAGCCGCTGAAGCAGGCTGTCGGCATAGGCCACCTCGCCCCGGTAGGGGTCGCCCGTCCAGCCCGGGTGCTCCTGCCAGGGGGTGTGGGGTTCATAGAGATGCACCCAAGCGAAGCGGGGCCGGTCGCCGTGTGCCGGCGCCTTCCACCAGGCCAGGGCGGCGTTGACCACCTCGGCGCCCGGTAGGGACACCTCACCGAAAACGGGCGCAGCAGCGAGATCCTGGGGGTGAAATGGATCGCGGTATTCGTCGAATCCGCGGTCCAGGCCCCAGGCCCCATCCAAGACATAGGCGCTCACGAAGCCGCCCGTGGCGTAGCCCCCGGCAGCGAGGGCCTCGGCCAGGGTGGGCACCCCCTCTGCCAGCCGGAAGCCCCCATTGTCTCGCAGGCCGTGGTGCAGGGGGTAGAGGCCGGTCAGCAGGCTGGCGTGGCTGGGCAAGGTGAGGGGGGTGACGCTGTGGGCCTCGGTGAAGAGCACACCCTGGGCCGCCAGCCCATCCAGCACCGGCGTGCGCGCGAGGGGGTCGCCATAGGCGCCCACGCGATCCGCGCGCAGGGTGTCGATGGTCACCAGCAAGATATCGGGCCGCACCGTCGATTCCGCCGCAGGCGGGCCCTCGGGCGAGGGGGTGGGGTCGCAGGCAACCAGGAGCAGGGGGAAGAAGCGCATCGTCATCCCAAAGCAGGCGCCTTGCCCCTATCGGGCTGTGGCCCCTGCCGCTCCGTGGCATCCTCGCCCCATGTCCCGCCCGCACCGCACCGTCCTGTTCGCCCCCCTGCTCAGCCTCATCCCGGTGGCCTGTGCGGAATCACCAGAGGCCCCCGCGCCGCCCGGCCACAGCGACAGCGGCGCCCCAGCGGAGGCCGACACAGGGGATCCTGGCGGCGATGGGGAGGCCGGCGGCTGCCCCAGCGGCGCCCTGGCCCGGCTGGTCTGGGCCGACCGGGACCTCACCCACGCCCTGATGCCCGGCTTCGCCCTCTCCGTCGTCCCCGAGGTCACCGCTGTGGTCGAGACCCAGGCCACCCTCGAGATCCTCCAGCGCTTCGACCGGGGGCGCTTCACGTCGGTCACCCTCACGGCCCTGGAGGGCGAGGACCGCCGCCCCCTCTTCGAGGATCGGCTGCTCTGGGGCGAGGACGGGCTGCCGGAGGGCGAGCAGCGCTGGGTCCCCGACGGCGCGGCGGGCTGGGTCCTGGAGGCTGCCTCCACCTTCCGCCACGACGCGGCGGGGCGCCGGCTGGAGGCCACCCTGGAATTCGCGGCAGGCGGGCCCGCCCAGCGCCTGCTGTGGACCTGGGAGGAGGGCTGCCTGGTGGCCTATGACCGCGCCGCCGACGACGGCCGACCGGGCAGCCTGCTGACCTGCACCGCGGGCGACCGGGTGCAGGGGCTGGTGGCCGACGACGGCAGCCCACCCCGCCGCTTTCGGTGGCCCGCAGCCCCACGACGGCGCCCGGCCCGGATGGACTCGATGAAGATGAAGGCGCTGGCTTCATCTTCGCAGAGGAGTGGACCTGGGATGACCAGGGCGGCCTGCGCACGATTCGCCGCGCCGACGGCACCGAGGAGCGCCTGGACACCGACGCCGACGGCAGCCTGAGCGCCGCCATCACCGTGCATTCCGACGGCACGGAGTCGCCCACCGCCACCTTCGCGATCACCTGCGATTAGCGCGGGTTGAAGACCAGCTCCCAGGGGTGGCCCTCGGGGTCGGCGATCCATGCCGCCATCGCCCCCCAGGGCTTGGCGTGCAGGGGCCGCAGCAAGGCCGCGCCGGCCGCCCGCGCCAGCTCCAGCTGCCGCTCCAGCTCCGGCAAGGAGGGCAGGTTCCAGGACAGGGCCACCGCGCCCGCGGGCCCCAGCGCCCGGCCGATCTCCGCCGCCATCGCGGGCCGCGAATAGAGCGCGAGCACGAGGGCGTCCAGGGCAAAGAAGCAGTGGTCCGCCCCCTGCCGGGTGGGCTCTGCACCCAGAAAGCGGGTGTAGAAGGCGGTGGACAGGCCCAGGTCGGCCACGGCGAGGGTGAGGTAGCTGGGGCAGGCGGCCATGGCTCAGCCCCGCAGCGCCATCATGCGGCCGCAGCGCCAAGCTGCGCTGGGGGGCATGGGCGGGCAGGGAATCGCGGTGGGGAGGCTCTGGGCGGGCACTGGGGGAGGTCCTCGGCGCGGTCGGGGCTGAAGGGGGCACCCATAGCCCCGCCAGGCGGTCGAAGGGGTCCGCTGCAGGCTGCGGCGGGCGCAATGTGCGAAGGCCAATCCTAGCAGGGCACCAGCGCGCCGCCTGCGCCACCGACCGGCCCGGAAGGCATCCACCGCGATTCGTGAAAGCTGACCCGGTTTTCCACCGGGCGGCGGGGCCGCGGCATCTCGGACGAGACAGGCTGGTCGAGGACCGCGACCGCCCGTTGGATGAGGCTGCGCAGCTCGTCTGCGCCCAGCGCGCCCGCCGATTCCTCCGGACTCGAGTAGTCGCCCTCACCGACGGGGAGCAGGGCGCGCATTCGCAGGAGCTTCTCGGCGTTCTTGCCCATCGGCCGCTTGTCGTTCTCCCAGTAGGACACCTGCTGCGGGCTGATATCGAAGTGGCGGGCGAAGTCCTTGCCGCTCCAGCCCAGGTGCTTGCGCAAGAAGCGGATCTCATCGCCATTCAGGCGGCCGGGCTTCTGGGCCACCACCCGCGCCAAAGCGTCATGCAGACTGGCCAGACCGGGCACCTCGACCTCTTTCTCGCCGCAGCTGGGGCAGGCGTGGATGGTGACACCGTCGAGGATGACCGGGATGCCACAGGGGTAGGGCGCGGACCCCGTGACCGGTGGGCTCATCTCGGTGCCGCATTCGGAGCACTTCATTTGTCCTTCCTCCAGGCCGTCACGACCTTCAAGCTCCGCGATGAGCGGAAAAGCACCACCACCACCATCTTGTTGGTGTGGACCTGGTAGCGGTGCGTGCCGCGTTCGAAGGCGTGCCCCGCTGGGTCAACCCACCCCCTCAGCAGCACATTCCGGACGTCCGAAATGGTGAGATCCCGTTGCCCGCGGCGCAAGTTCATGTGTGGGCTGGAGTAGCTGACAGAGCTTCAGTCACCCTCCCGGCCATTGGCGATGGTCCGAATGAGCGCCTGTGCGTCGGCCGCAGAGAGTGGCTCAACGAGCGCATCGTCCGCTTCGTTATCGGCTGTCATCACCAATACCTTAGCTATTCTTTAAGCGCAACCCCGCCGCAAATAACCCCAGGCCCCAATCGGAGCCCGTGGCACAGCCATGGCACACCGGCGGGGGGGCCTCAGCCCCGCAGCGCCGCGACGATGCCCTCCATGCTGGCTTTGGCGTCGCCGAAGCACATCAGCGTGTTGTTGTGGAAGAACAGGGGGTTTTCCACGCCGGCATAGCCCGCGCTCATGCCGCGCTTGAAGACCACCACGTGCTTGGACTTCCACACCTGCAACACGGGCATGCCGTAGATGGCGCTGCTGGTGTCCGTCTCGGCGCCGGGGTTGACGATGTCGTTGGCGCCAATGACCAGGACGAGGTCCGTCTCGGGCAGATCGCCGTTGATCTCGTCCATCTCCAGGACGATGTCATAGGGCACGCCGGCCTCGGCCAGCAGCACATTCATGTGGCCGGGCAAGCGGCCGGCGACCGGGTGGATGGCGTAGCGGACGTTGACGCCCCTGGCGCGCATCTGGGCGGAGAAGTCGTTGACCAGGTGCTGGGCCCGACCCACGGCCATGCCGTAGCCGGGCACGATCACGATGGAGCGGGCGTCCTTGGCCAGCTCGGCCACCTCTTCGGGCGTCGCCGACTGGACCTCGCCCTGCTCGGCGGCCTCACCCGATGGCGGGGCCGCGCCGGCGTTGGCCCCAAAGCCCCCAAAGACCACATTCCAGATGCTGCGGTTCATGGCCGCGCACATGATGTAGCTGAGGATGGCCCCGGAGCTGCCCACCAGGGCGCCCGTCACGATCAGCAGGTCGTTGCCCAGCATGAAGCCAGCGGCCGCCGCCGCCCAGCCCGAGTAGCTGTTGAGCAGGGACACCACGACGGGCATATCCGCACCGCCAATGCCGGCGACCAGGTGCACGCCCAACAGGCCGGCCACCACGGAATTGCCCACCAGCAGCCAGAAGGCGAGGCCCGGCCCCGGGCTTGCGTGGCCCAGCGCATCTTGCACAAAGGGCACGGCCGCCCCCACCAGGGTGAGGACCAGCAGCGCATTCAGCAGGTGGCGGCCCGGCAGGAGCAGGGGCTTGCCCGACAAGGTGCCCTTGAGTTTGGCCCAGGCCACGATGGACCCGGTGAAGGTGACCGCGCCGATGGCCACGCCCAGCCAGATCTCCAGCGAGTGCACGACCAGGGCGCCGGTGCCGGTGGGGTGGTCGGTGCCCAGCAGGCTGGACATGCCCACCAGGACGGCGGCCAGACCCACGAAGCTGTGCAGCAGGGCCACCAGCTCGGGCATGGCGGTCATGGCCACGCGCTTGGCCAGGGTGCTGCCGATGGTGGCGCCAACGGCCACGGTGCCCGCGACCAGGCCCCAGGCGGTGGCATTCCACTTCATGATGTGGGCGAGGACTGCGGTGGCCACCACCGCGATGACCATGCCGATCACGCCGTAGAGGTTGCCCCGCCGCGCGGTCTCCTGGTTGGACAGGCCACCCAGGCTGAGGATGAAGAGCACCGCGGCGCCCAGATAGGCCACCGTCGCGACGCCCCGCAGGTCTGAAAACAAGGCTTCAGCGGGCATGGTGGCCCCTCCCGTTGCTCTTCGCCGGGCCTTCGCGGCGGAACATCTGCAGCATGCGGTGGGTGACCCGGAAGCCACCCGCGATGTTGATGGTGGCGACCAGGATGGCGATGCCACCCAGGATGGCGCCCAGGTCCAGGCGCCCGCTGGCGGCCTGCAGCAGCCCGCCCACGACGATGATGCCCGAGATGGCGTTGGTCACGCTCATCAGCGGGGTGTGCAGGGCCGGGGTGACATTCCAGACCACCTGCCAGCCCACGAAGCAGGCCAGGACAAAGACGGTGAAGTGTTGGATGAACTCGGCCGGGGCGAAGAGCCCGATCACCCCGAAGAGGGCGGCCACACCCAGGGCCACCAGCCCGCGGGTGCTGCCGGGCTTCTTCTCGGCCTGGGCGCCGGCGGCGGTCACGGCCCCGGGCACGCCCGCCTGGGGCAGGGCCTTGGCATCGGGCCGCGCGGATTGGGCGGTGGGCGGCGGCGCCACGGCCTTGCTGGGGTCGGGCGGCGGGGGCCAGGTGACCCGGCCCTCATGCAGGACGAGGCTCTGCTGCACGACCTCGTCGCTCAGGTCGATCTGGAAGGAGTCGGCCCCGCCCATGTCGCTGAGCAGGTGCAGCAGGTTCGTGCCGAAGAACTGGCTGGCGTGGGTGGCCAGGCGGCTGGTGAGGTCGGTGTAGCCGATGACGGTGACGCCGTTGACCTCCACCGCCTGGTCGGGCTGGGTGTAGCCGCAGTTGCCGCCCTGTTCAGCAGCGAGGTCCACCACAATGGAGCCTGGCCGCATGCTATCGACCATTTCTTTCGTGATGAGGGTGGGGGCGCGCTTCCCGGGGATCAGGGCGGTGGTCACGATGATGTCCACCTCCTTGGCCTGGGCGGCGAAGAGGGCCATCTCGGCGTCGATGAAGGCCTTGGACATCTGCTTGGCGTAGCCGCCGGCGGTCTCGGCCTGCTCCTCCTCTTCGAAGTCCAGCTCCAGGAAGCGGGCGCCCAGGCTCTCGACCTGCTCTTTTGCGGCCGGGCGCACGTCAAAGGCGCGCACCTGGGCCCCCAAGGATCGGGCGGCGGCGATGGCCGCGAGGCCCGCCACGCCGGCGCCGATCACCAGCACCTGGGCCGGGCGGGTGCGCCCCGCCGCGGTGATCTGTCCGCCAAAGAAGCCGCCGAAGTGGTTGGCGGCCTCGATCACCGCCCGGTAGCCGGCGATATTGGCCATGCTGCTGAGCACGTCCATCTTCTGGGCGCGGCTGATGCGGGGGATCTGGTCCAAGGCGATCAGGCTGCAGCCGCGGGCGGCCAGGCGCTCGATCAGCTCGCCGTTCTGGGCCGGCTGCACCATGGAGATCAACAGCTGGCCCGCCCGCGCCTTGTCGGCCTCGTGGGCCCCGTCCGGTAGCAGGTCGGGCGCGTTGACCTTGATGAGGATGTCGGCGGCCGCCCAGACCGCGTCGGCGTCCGGCAGGATCTCTGCCCCTGCGCTGACGTAGAGGGCGTCGTCCAGGCGCGCCTCTTCGCCTGCGCCAGCCTGCACCAGCACCAAGAAGCCGAGCTTCTTGAGCTTGCCCACCGTGTCCGGCGTGGCTGCGACCCGGCGCTCTCCGCCCCGGACCTCCCGTACGATGCCGAGCTTCATGCGACCTCCAGCGCGCGCCGGATAAGCCGCTGGAGCCCATTGGGAAAGGATGAAGGGCGCTTCAGCGAGGCAGGCTGAAGCGGTCGATGACCTCGCCGGACAGGCCGCGCACCACGAACTCGATGCTATCCGGGCCAAAATCGGCGATGATGTAGTGCTCTTGGGGGCTGGCCACCGCGCCGAACCACTCGCCCTCGACATTGGTGTAGAGCGGCGCGCCTGCTCCGCCAGAGACCAGGTAGACCGTGCCTTGTCCCGGCTCGACCTGGCGCCCGTTGGCGATGGGCACGCTGCGCTCGTAGATGTGGTTGTGCCCAGCCAGAACGAAGTCCACGCCGTTGTTCTCAAAGATCGGCGACCAGTCCAGCCTCAGGTCCAGATCCGAGCCGTGGGTGGTGCAGGTGGAGTAGGCCGGCTGGTGATGCAGGGCGATCCGCGTGGGCGCTGCGCTCGCGGCCAGCTCGCGCTCCAGAAACTGCGCCTGGGTGGTGGAGATGCTGTTGGAATCCCGCACCGTGTCGTTGAGGGCCAGGATCAGGGCGTCCCCCCAGTCCACCGCGAAGTACTCTTCGGGCTCGGGCAGGGACCACAGCGCGAAGTAGTGCTGGGCCAGGAATTCGTGGTTGCCGTGGGCGGGCACCAGGATGCGCCGCGCCAGGATGTCCCCCGTGGCCTCGAACCAGCGGTCCCACTCCTCCTGGTTGACGCCCAGCTCGACCATATCGCCCGAGAAGAGGATGAGGTCGGGCTGGTGGCTGTCCATGGCCGCGAGCAGGCTGGCCCAGGTGGCATAGGCCCCGCGGCTATCGCCGGCCATGGCCACCCGGAAGCTGCTGAAGCTGCCCGGGGCGCCCGGCGTGGTGAAGCTGTAGATCGGCGACCAGGCGCCCTGTCCGCCCACCCGGTAGCTGTAGGTGGTGCCGGGCGTCAGGCGCTCGCACAGGCGCACCTCGTGCACGCGGTTGGGACCCTCGCCCACCACGCCGCCCCCATAGAGGAAGCTCGCGCCCTCAACCTGCTCGGCATTGTCGGGAAAGCCGTCGGCAGGCCCGAACTCGACCAGGGACGAGAGCGTGGCCGTGTCGGTATTCCACACCATCGACACGCTGCGGGACAGGTCGCGTTCGGGGATGCCCAGGTGCACGGAATAGGGCGTGGGCGCGGCCCCCAGGCTGGCTTGATGGGGGGTGGCCGGCAGGGGCTGCCCCGGCAGGTTGCCGGTGGGCACCCAGATCTCGGTCTGGCAGGCGGTGGTCTGGGGATGCACCGACGGGCCGCCCGTGTCTTCGGGGTAGAAGTCGATGCAGCCCGCTGCCAACAGCAGGACGAGCGCGGGGCCGCCATTCAGGCAGGGGATGAAAGCAGTCCGGCCGGGGCCCATGATCGGCTCCAGGGTGGATCAGCAGGGTGGATCAGCAGGGTGGATCAGAAGGTGAAGTGGCCGGCCAGGGCGACCCGGTCATTGGCCACGGGCTGGCCTTCCCTTTCCTGAATATGGCCAAAGACAAGCTGCAGGCGCAGATCGTGGGCGGATTGGAACCAGGGCTGACCCGCATAGAGCCCCAGACCGCCCTCCCAGATCCGCTGGCCCTGGCTGGGATCGGTGGGACCCGACAGCGGCAGGGTCGCGGTGATCGGCGCGAATGCGTCCATATCCTCGAAACGGGCCAGCAGCGCGAGGTGATCGCCCAGCTTGGGGATGAAGTAGCCCGCCTGTATATAGGCGCTGCGGGCGGTGAAGTCGGCGATGCTGGGGTCCTGCCAGTCGTTGAACTGGTGCAACCACTCGGCCTGCAGGGTCAGGCCGCGCCAATGGCCCATCAGCTCGGCGTTGTGGCCCAGGGTGCCCAGCTCCTGGCCCTCGGGCCCCACCACGTTGAGGTGCGCGGCATAACCAAGGGAGAAGGTAGCATCCATCGCAGAAGGCAGCAGCTCGCTGTCTGCGCCGGGCCCCCCCAAGGGGCTGACCGAGATCCGCCCCACCCACAACATCTTGCGGTTGACATTGCCCAGGCGGTTGGCGCCCTCGCCATTGAAAGAGGCCAGGGCCCACTCCAGGCGATGCTCGGGCAAGAAACCAAAGAGCATGGCGCCCATCTCGCGCCCGGGCTCCAGGCGCTGCAAGGCGGCGCGTTCGGGAAAGAGCGTCTGGCGATCCGATACCAGCCAGGTGCGGCTGACCGGGGCCTTGAACTGGCCCGCCCGCAGCTGCAGCCAGGGGCGCAACCAGAGGTCGAGGAAGACGTCGGCGAGCAGGGCCTCGGGCACCAGCTCCGTGCTCATCTTGGGGTGGATGCCCCATCCCCGGCCATAGGCGGCATCGCCCCAGCGATCGACCTGGGGCGCGCCGCCCCGCAGGGTGGTCAGGGTCGCATCGATCTCCAGCCGCGCGCGGGCCACCTGAAAGCCCACCTCGCCCGTCGCGCCGGCCACGGGGTCTTCGGGGATGCGCAAGGCGCGGGGCTGGACGAAGCCGCCCACATCCACGGCCACCTGGTCGAAGCCGGCCTCGGGGCGGGCGTCCAGCAGCTCCAGGGCCTGGGCCGGACGGCGCAGGGCGAGCAGGGCGAGGGTGGGCCCCAGCACGAGGACGCGGCGCGGCCAGGGGGCGCGTGGGCCCATGGAGCCTCCAAGGTGGTCCGCGCAGCATGCCCGGCCTCGGTGGCGTTGGCGTGACGGCGGTCAGATACGACCTTCCGCGCCCGGGTCGTGGACAGCGGCGACGCGGAGTGGCTAGGTGGAGGAGCGCGCCGACTGGAGCCCCTGTGTCCCGCCCTCACACCTCGACCTCCCGCCTGCTTGGCGGCCTGGCCGCCGCGGCGCTGTCCGGGCCGGGATGCGCCTCCACCACTGTGGTCTTCACGCCCGCAGACGACCCCATCCCCCTGCTTCAGGGGGAATTGGAGGCGGCCGAAGAGCGCATCGACCTCGCGATCTACACCTTCAACTACCCGCCCATCGCCGACATGCTGGTAGTGGCGAAGCTGCGGGGCGTCAAGGTGCGGGTGATCGCCGATGCCGGCCAGAGCTACCCCCCCGCCAGCGAAGGCGGCGGCGCCATCGGCCAGGCCGATCTGCTGGCCGATCTGGAGAGCGAGGGCATCCCGGTCTGCCGCCGCGGCGGCGAAGACGGCGGCATCATGCACCACAAATTCGCCGTGGTGGACCGGCGAACCGTGGTGACCGGCTCCTACAACTTCACCGAATCCGCCACGCTGCGGAACCTCGAGAACCTGCTCGTCCTGTCGGATCCGACGCTGGCGGTGCAATATGCCGACGCCTTTGACGGGCTGTGGAGCTGCAATGGGCAATGACAGGGCCTGGATGGGCCTGGGGCTGCTGGTCGGGCTGGCGCTGGCGCCCCGTTCGGCAGAGGCGCGGGTCTACCCGATCCCGATCCTCGCCGACACCGAGGACGATCTGCGCCTGTTGATCGAGGACGGCGTGCTGGATCCCGACGACTTCGAGACCCTGCTGGAGCTGCTCAGCAACCCGGTGGATCTGAACCGGGCCAACAAGAACCAGGTCTATGACCTGCCCGGCGTGTCCTTGAAGCTGGCCGGCGCCATCGTCGACGACCGCAGGGCCAACGGCCCCTTTGCCTCTCAGGCCGACCTGGCCCGGGTGCCCGGGGTCACCGACGAGATCGTCGCACAGGCCCGGCTCTTTGCCTATGCCGAGCCCCGCCCCGACAAGCCTCGCCTGGAGGATCTGCGCACCAACCTGAAGATGCGCGGCTCCTACTTCATCCAGGATCGAAGCACGTTCTCAGCCTCGCAGACCAGCTCCAACAGCACCGAGGAGCTGGGCTATGGCAGGTTGCCCCAGAGCTATGTGGCCACCCGGGTAGAGCACCCCTGGGGCTTCGAAGCGGGCTTTGTCGGCCTGCAACGAGAGGCGGTGGTGCGGGCGGCCTATAGCCCCGCCGACCAGGCCATCTACGCGGATTGGGGCTACCCGGCCCTGCAGCTGGGGCGCCTGTGGGGATCGGTCGAGCGGGGGCGCTACTCGGCCATCGCCGGGCACTACACCGCCGGCTTCGGCCTGGGCATCACCTTTGACAGCACCAACCGCACCCGGCCCCAGGGCTGGTACCCCGACATGGCGGTGAACACCGACATCGAAGACGGCGACTTCCGCCTGCGCCAGGCCCTGGTCGGCGTATCGGGTCGGGTGGAGGATGTGCCCCTGGGCAGCCTGCTGCTGGAATCGACGGCCTTCGTGTCTTCACGAACCCCGGACGTCTACCAGTACCATATGGCCGTCACTGGCGATGAAGCCTTCGATCCCGACTCGCCCGACCTCAGCTCCCCCCGTGTCTTCATTGACGGCTACAAGGCCGCCTACATCACCATACCCAACGCCTACCGCGAGAACCTGGTGGGCCTCAACACCGAGCTGAGCGCGCGGGGCAGCACCCGCTTCGGGCTGACCGGCTGGATGGGCTTCTACGACAAGACCGCCCTGGACGGCACCCCCGACAACGAGGAGTGGTATGTGCGGCAGCGGGTGGCCGACGACAACCAGTTCGGCGCCTTTGGGGCCTATGCGGGCCACAGCGTCGGCGGATTCGACTTCACGGGCGAGTATGCACGCAGCCTGTCGGGGGGCAACGCCGTCCAGCTGATGGCGCTCTATGACGACGGGCCCGCCGAGATCGAGCTTTCGGCGCGGCATTTCGATACGACCTATGACAACCCCCACGCCCGCGGCATCGCCGCCGCCGACGTCTACCGGGGCTTCCGCGACCGCGACGAGCAGGGCCTTCGGTTGCGCACCGAGATCAAGCCGACCAAGATCTTCAAGACCCGCTGGATGGTGGACGCCTGGAAGAACCTCAGCACCGACCGCGCCAACCTCGAGGTCTTCGGCCGGGTGCAGCTGGATCCCCAGAAGTGGCTGATGCTGGCCGCAATGGCCGACCACCGCAACCGCGACCTGGCCAACAACGGGCGCACCCGCATCTATGGCGGGGACTACGCCGACCAGTTTGCCGACGCGGGGGACTTTGACGAAGACGTCACCGTGATCACCGACGACACCAACATTGTCGATGGGGCAGGGTCGCGAAACTACTGGGCCCTGCAGACCCGCTTCTCGCTGATTCCGGCCACCCAGCTGGAGCTGTTCTACCGGCGGGTCTACGAAGACGCCGGGCTGGTCTACCCCCAAGGGGGCGAGATCTGCGAGCCGGGCTTCCAGATTGGCACCGCAAGCTGGGCCAAGGTGCGGGTCAAACCCACCGACAGCACCACCTTGACGGTGCGCTGGCGCTACTGGGACGATGATGTGCATGGCAGCAAGGGCGACCGCTTCACCGACGGCTACCTGCAGGCCCAACAAAAGATCAACAAGACCTGGTCCGCGACCCTGCGGGGCGGCCTCCTCTTTGACCTGGTGGACCTGCCAGCGGAGTGGGCCGATGCCTGCAAGCTGGTGGGCCGGCCCGACCTCGAGGCCGCCTGTGGGGTGACCGTGGACACCGACACCGCGCTCTCGGCCGCCAAGAAAAAGCCCGAGGCGCTCATTCTGGCCACGGTGGAGGCGCGCTTCCGATGACCCCTCTCACCCTCAGCTTCGCGCTCCTGCTCGCTGCCCAGGCCGCTCCCCCCGCCGTGGGCGATGTGGTCTTCACCGAGATCCACCCGCGGGCCAGCCCCAGCTACTGCGAGTGGTTCGAGGTGGGCAATGCGGCAGGTGCCCCCGTCGAACTCGACGGCTGCTATATCGCCTGGCAAGGCGAGACCTCCCGCTTGGCCGAGCTGGACGGCTTCAGCCTGTCCGCCGGCCAGACCGCAGCAAACCCCGCGATCATCGGCCGAGACACCGACTCCTGCAAGGACGACGACAGCGCGCCCTTGGATTGTGTCGCATGGGCCGAACCCGAGCGACTGACCTGCACGGCCCCAGTAGATATCGCCGTGCCCGGCATCAGCGTCACCGACAGCGTGCGCGGCAGCCTGTGCATCGCTTGCGGCAGCCCCACCGACCCCGCCCTGCCCTGTGATCCTGCAGACGCCGCCATCACGGTGGTGGATGCGGTGGGCTTCTCCTGGGATGCCGACTTCAAGGAGGATTGCCCCCTCGACGATGCAGAGGGTCGGTGCTCCGCCCAACACGACCTCAACCCGTCCTCGGCCGCCGCCAACGACGACCTGGACAGCTGGTGCATCACCGGCGCGCCCTCGGGCACGGCCCACTACTCCTACGATGGCAAGGCGCTGCTGGGCAGTCCGGGTGAGGGCAACGACTGCCCGGTGCCCCCCCCCACCTGCGCCGCAGGGGACCTGGTGATCACCGAGGTGGGCAGCCGCCCGCAAAGCAGCACCGACAGCTGGCTGGAGCTGCACGCATCGCCGTCGCTGTCGGGGACGTGCAGCCTCGCCGGCTGCCAGGTGACGGATGTGGGCGAAAGCAGCAGCCGCGGCATCGTCCTGCCCGCCGGCACCGAGCTGTCCCAGGCCGCGCCCTGGCTGGTGCTGTCCCAGGGTGGCCTGAGCACCCTCGATCTCGCCGGCACCATCCCCGCCGTGGACGCTAGCGGCCTCTATATCGGCAGCAGCGGGGACATCACCACCCTCTCCATCAGCTGCGATGGCAACGTCTTGGATGCCGTGCAGGTGGACGAGGACTTCATCAACCAGCGCTGCCCCGAGAGGGGCTGCTCGGCGCAGCTTCGTCCAGAGAGCTGGGACCCCGCCGCCAACGACAGCCCCGACGCCTGGTGCGTGGCCCCCCGGGACGGCAACTACACCTTCGACTCTGCAAAAACTACCGATACCACCACCTACCGGATCACCGGCACGCCAGCCGCAGAGACGGTGTGCGCCAGCTATGCCTGGCCGGCGGCGGGCGGGCTGGTCGTCAGCGAGCTGACCGCCGATGGCATCGGCGCGACCCCGGACTGGTTCGAGGTCTACAATCCGGGGGCAACCGACGTCGAGCTGCAGTGGTGCGAGCTGGTACAGTCCGATGCGGTGGCGGGGGACACGGCCTCCGAGGCCGCCTATGAGCCCCGCTACCGCTACTTCTTGAGCGACGACAGCCACCGCTTCAGCGTGCCGGCCGGTGGCTACGCGGTCTTCAGCAAGTCCGATTGCCTGGGCACCCGCAGCGACGAGGACGGACCCTTCGCCGACACGGGCACCGACCTGGGCAGCGCCGACGAGGCGCGCACCCGCTGTGACGACGCCGCCTACATCTTCCGCTCCCTCTACCTGAAGTCCGATGTGGCCAGCCGCCTGGACCTGGTCTGCGAAGGGGTGGCCATCGATGGCGCCAGCTTCAGCATCCCCGTCCAGCAGGTGCTCGAAGGCCACTCCCTGGCCCTTCGGCCCGGCAGCGTCGGCCCCGATGGCGCCAGCGCCAACGACGACTGGGACAACTGGTGCGCCGCGCCCTTCACCGGCCCAAGCTATGATGGTGCCGACGGCGAACGCAACTGGGGCACGCCGGGAGCGGCCAATGTCTGCGCCGACCCGCCCCAGCTCAAGGGCAGCGGTGTGGGCTGTCTGTGCAGCAGCGCGCCCGGCCAGGGCCCTGGCGCCGGACCCGTCCTGCTGCTGCTGGGGCTGCTGGGGGCTGGGCTTGCGCCGCCGCGAGCAGGGCTGAACCCTGGCAAGCCCCGACCCTCACGCGGCCCACGCTCACGCCCCCGCCGGCGACCCGGGGTCTCCCGGCTTCACGGGCCGCCTTGTGCTGGGTGCAGGGCGCATGCCCGCAGCGCCCAGGCCGGCGATTCAGCCCTTGGCCGCCCCAGCGGGGCTTCTCTGCAAATAGGGCGGCAGCCACACAGACCATCGCGCTCAGAATGATCCCCACCAGCTTGCTCTCTTGCAGAAGCCAATGCAGGGCCGGCAGGGCTCGCTGCACATCCCGCAGCAGGTAGAGGGGCCAGCCCCCAGGAAGAAGCCCAGGCCCCAGATCCCCCACCAGCCCCGCCCCAGCCGCCCCCGGACCAGGGGCCACGCCGCCCGCCACCAGGGGCAGGATCATCGTCGCGAGGTGATGCTCATAGGTGGACCGGCGTCACCACCATCACACGGTGAACGCGCCCAAGGCGTTGGTTTGGGCGAGGGGGTCCCGCGCCCGCGCCGACACGAAGACCAGGCCGCCCAGCAAAGCCAAGGCCACGACCTTGGCAGCCCGGGCAGCGGCGACCGACAGGTGGTGGTCATCGGGGCCGGGCCAGGCCTGGTTGAAGAGATCGCTGATGCTGTGGTTGGCCGGCAGGTTGATGGGCACGGTGAGCCCGTTGTAGTCGCCGCTGGCAAAGCCCGGCAGGACGCCTCGGTGTAGAAGCGAGCTGCAGGTCTGCGCCCACCAGCGGCAAAGACAAGACCGTGAGCCCCAAGGCAGCCAGCACCGCCCCCGCCACCGGACGCAGCTGCCGGCGGGCCCCAATGCAACAGGTAGAGGGCCGGCGCCATCTTGGACATGGCCGCCGCCCCCACCAGCAGCCCCGAGCCCCGCCACAAGCCAAGCACCGCGAGCAGCCCGACCAGCAGGTTGGCCTGGCCCATCTTGAGGTTGTCCACCACCGGCGTATAGAGGGCTGCCACGACCCCCAGCAGCAGCCAGGGCGCCCCCAGCCAGCGCCGCAAGGTGAGCAGCGTGGCCGCCAGCAGACCCTGGTTGAAGAAGAACCAGGCGACCGTGGCCCCATGCAACGAGAACGGGGCCACCCACAACATGCTCAACAAGAAGGGTGGCGGATAGAAGTAGGGGTGTACGGTTCCGCGGCTGCCATCGTCCCGGGCCCGGGCGGCCAGGGCGCGCTTGTCATAGGGATCTCCTCCGTCCAGCGCCACCTGGGTCGCGTAGTAGTAGGTGGCGAAGTCCCGGCCATGGCGCACGCCGGTCACGGCCCGAAGCGCCCGGCCCGCCGATGCCAGGTAGAGCACCGCGCAGGCGAGGATCAGCAGGCGGCGGGGGAGGGGCGCGAGGTCCGGCACCGCTGCGCCCTAACGCGCAATGCCACCGGGCTGGATAGGAGCGCGCCATGTCTGACGCCCTCTTCGACAGCATCGTGCGCATGCAAGGCGACCGCCCCTGGGGCGCCGTCTTGGACGCGGGCACCGGCGACCACTCCTTGTCCTGGGTGATGGGCCTGCCCACCCGCCGCTGGACCGCCATCACCGGTGATCCCGCCCGAGAGCGCGCCCTGCGCAGCCGCCACGCGGCAGCCATGCGCCCGGAGGACCGCGTGGTCACGGGCAACTGGACCGACCCGCAGCTGCTGGCCGGCGAGCGCTACGATGTGGTGCTGGCCGATTATCTGCTGGGGGCGGTGGAGGGCTTCGCCCCCTACTTCCAGGACCGGCTCTTTGCGCGCCTGCGCCCGCTGGTGGGCGGGGACCTCTATGTGGTGGGCCTCGCCCCCTACCCCGAAAGGGCCGAGACCCCCGGCGGCGACGCCATCCTCGAGATCGCGCGTCTGCGGGACGCCTGCATCCTGCTGGCCGGGCACCGCTGCTACCGCGAATACCCCCTGGACTGGGTGATCCGCTCCCTGGAATCCTCGGGCTACCGCGTCGAAGATGCGCTCAGCATCCCCATTGTCTACCGGGAGCGCTTCATCGTCGGCCAGCTCGATGTCTGCCGGCGCAAGCTGCCCCTGCTGGCCGATCGGGCCCTGGCCGACCGCCTCGCGGCGCATATCGACGCCCTGCAGGCGCGCTGCCTGGCCCTGGACGAGACCCGCCGCGGCATTCGGTTTGGCGAGGACTATGTCCTGCGGGCCACGCCCAGCTGACGGGCAGCCCCGGCTTGTGGCCGACGCCATTTCGGGGGAAGCTGACCCATGCGGCAAGACAGCGGCCATGCCCCCACCCACCGCAGCCCCCGCGCCGAAGCGGAGGCCCTGCGCCATGGTGGGCCCGAGGTGCTGCGGGACTTCCACCAGGCCTATGCGCCGGTGGTGCTGGCCTGGGCCATCCGCCTGGGCGAGGTCGGACAGGACCCCGAAGCCATCAGCCGCGCCACCTTTCGCCGCGTGATGCGCCGGCTGCGGCGCTTCGACGGCGAGGTGCCGCTGCTGGCCTTCATCTTCTGGCAGCTTCAGGTGGAGCTTCGTCACGCCCGCTGGCGGGCCTGGTGGGGGCGCTGGTGGCCAGCGACCCGCAGCCCCCTCCGACGGCCCAGCGGAGCGGCCGAGGCCCTGCACCTGCGCCGCCGAGCCACGGTGCAGCAGGCCTTGTCCACGTTGCCCCGCGATCTTCGCGCCGTGGTGGTGCTCACCGAGCTGGAGGGCCGGTCGACCGACGAGGTGGCGGTCTTGCTGCGTTGCAGCGCCGAGCTGCTGCTGGCCCGGCGCCTGGAGGCCCAGCCCCAGCTGGCCGCCCTGCTTGATGCCTTGGGCCTGCTGCAGGGCGAAGGGGAGGACCGCGCCGCGCGGATCATCCCGCTGCCCCCGGGGACCCGCCGATGACGCCCTTGCCGGCCTGGGCCCAGGAGGCCACGGAGCCCACCTTTCGAGCGGCGGCGCCAGCTGCTGCCGGCGGCGCGGGGGGCCTGCCGCGCCTGGCCGAGGCGACGGCGGCGGACGCCTGGACCCTGCGACGCCTGGTCGAAGGGCTGGAGGCCGAAGGCCCCTGGCCAGCCGGAGGAGACAGCCCACCGCTCCGGCGCAGCCGACTGGAGCGGGATCGCGCGGTGGCGCGGGCGCGGCGCGGCCGCCGCTTGGCCTTGGGCCTGCTGGGCCTCAGCCTGGCGGTCGCGCTGGCGGTGCCCCTCTCTCGCGACAGCCGGGCCCTGTCCCCCGGGACGCGCACCCGCCTGGATCTGCGCACCGTGCACCATGCCGGGGATGGGGTGGACCTGGTGGGCCAGGGAGAGCTGACCCTGGAGGCCGGCGACCTGCTGCCGGCGCGGCTGGTGCTGCACGAGGGACGGGTCGAGGTGGTCGCCGAGCCGGGCTCCCCGGTGAGCGTGGAGCTGGGGCCCCATCGCGTCGAGATCGCGTCGGGCCAGGTCTCGCTGCGCCGCCAGTCCGGCCAGGTGGAGATCCGCGTAGATGAAGGCGAGGTGCGCATTCTCGGGCCGGATGGCGCGGTCGAGCTGGGGCCCGATGACCCGCCCTGGTCTGCGCCTCCTCCCGAGCAGGTGGAGACCTGCGGGGCAGAGCCGCCGCCGACCGCCGGGGGCGAAACGGAGGCGACGGCGCCGCCAAGGGCCGAGGTGAGGCCGCGGGCGCAGGGTCAGACCGCCGTGCGGCCCCTTCGTCTGGGTCCCAGCCCGGCCGACCTGGGGTTGGGCGGATCGGTGCGCCTGTCCAGCCTGGAGGCCGCCGCCGCCCACCGGGCCGCGCGACAGGCCTCGGCGGGTGGATCCGCCTCCTCCGCTGCCGACGGGCCGCGCCGCCTGCGCCTGGTGCCGGGTGCTGGGGGAGGCCCGCCGGCCGCCGCGCCCCAGGCTGGGCCGGCCGCTCCTGCAGGCGGCGTGGATTCGCCGGGCCCTCGCCGGGCCCTGGGTCCGACGCCGCGCAGACCCCAGCCACCTCCTCTCTCCAGAGCGGCGCCCCGGGCGGCGGCGCGCCCGCTCCCCCCGACATTCAGCACCGGGTGGACCTGGGCGCAGCCGGAAGCGGCAGCGGCGCCGCAAGCCGCATGGGGGTCTGCCCCCTGCCGGAGGCCGCGCTGCCGCCGGTGCTGATCCTCCCCCAGAATCTCGCCCCCAAGCCCATCGTCGCGCCAGCTCGCCCCCAGCGCGTGGCCGACCCGACACCCGAGGCGACGGCGCCGGACCCAAGCCCTGCGCCGGGCGGCCGACGCATCCCAGAGCTGCCCGGCGGCCGGGCGCCGGTCGGGTCGCCGCCGCCGCCCCCGGCCGCCACCATCGACGCCTTGGACCAGCTGCGCTTCGGACCCGCCATCGCCTTTCCCGAGTGCGCGCCGGAGGGCCCATGAGCCCCGTTCAATCGAAGGCGACGTCCACCACCTGCCCCGCGTCCATATCCACCAACAACAGCCCATGATCCGGGAAGAGGGCGGCATATTCCCGGAGCTGGCGGCGGGTGGCGGGAAAGCAGGGATCGGGCGCCCGGCTGCCGGTCTTGACCTCGGCCACGAAGCGGCGGCCCCCCCGCTCCACCACAAGGTCCAGGCGCAGACCGAATCCCACCGCTTCGCCATCCACCCACAGGGTGCTGGTGAAGGCCGCCTGGCGATCCACCACCCGGTAGCCGGCCCGGTGCAGCAGCCGCTCGGCCTCGGCCTCACCCTGCTGGGCGACCGCGTTCCGGGCGCGGCTGCGCGCACCGGGGCGGGCGCGGCTGCGGGCCAGAGCCGCAATGCCGCCACCAATGCACAGGCGCCCATCTTCACCGTCGTCATCTTCGCCTTCTTGGACGCGCTGGAGGGCAAGGACTGGGAGGGGATCAAGGCGCAGGTCAAGCTGATGGAAGGCGTCAACCCGGACATTTGTTGACCGGAACTGCGCCCAGGGGGCCCGAGCCTGATGCCCGGCCCCCCCGCCATCGGCGTGCTGGTGCCCATCGACCCCGGGCCGCTGCCTCCGCCGCCCGAACAGCGGCCCATGGGGCAGGCCGCCTTGGCCTTGGAGGACCAGGGCATCGCGGTGGTCTTTGGTGATCGCATGCGCGGAGGACGGCTGACCGGCCTCCGGCCCCGCCCCGGCGGCTGGATGGAGGCCGTCGATCTGCCCGTAGCCGCGGTCTTTCACCGCTTTCCAAGCCAGGCCCGGGCAGGGCAGATGGTGGCCATACAGGCAGAGCTGGGCCCCATCCCCCTGCACAACCACCCATCGGTGATGGCCGCATGCCGGGACAAGCTAAGCTGCCAGCGGCTTCTGGAGGGGCAGGGTCTGCGCCTGCCGACGGTGCTCAGCGAGGTGGCGGACTTCGGCCCGGCCCTGGCGGACTGGGGGGCGGGCTTCCTCAAGCCCCGTTTTGGCGCCTTGGGCGTGGGGGTGTCGGTGGCGCGGCCCGGCGACCCCCTGCCCGCGCAGCTTCCGGGGGTGGTGCCTGGGGCCACCGACCCCGCGCTGCTGCAGCGGGCGGTGCCGCCCCCCCGGGGCTGGGTCGGCTGGTGCATTCGGGCCCTCATCCAGCGAGAGCCGGCGGCGGGATGGATGCTCTGCGAGGCCGTGCTGCGATGCAGCAAGACCGATCCAGTGGTCAACGCCGCCCGGGGGGCCGAGGTGGGCCCGGCCCAGGACCGCCTGAGCCTCCCACAGCGGCGCGCCCTGGCGACCTTGGCGCTGCGGGTGGGTGCGGCCTTTGACGCCGCGCTGGGGTCCGAGGCGGCCATCGAGCTGGGGGTAGACCTCGTCGTGGATGAAGACGGGGAGCTTCATGTCATCGAGGTCAACGGCCGGCCGCGGGGCCGGTTGGAGGTGCTGGCCCAGCAGGATCCCACACGCTTTCAGGCGGCCCACGCCGCCGCCATCGCCCGGCCCCTGCGCTGGTTGGCCTGGCGCCACGCCGGCCTCGAGCTGCCGCCCGGCGGTCTGGCGCCGCGATAGGCCCACCCCAGCCTGGGAGTCCCGTTGCCTGCCCTCCGCACCCTCGCCCTGCTGCTGCTGATCGGCTGTGGCCGCAGCCGGCCGCCGAGCCCGCCGCCATCGCCGCCGCCGAGCGCCGCATGCCCGCCGAGGCCGGTCTGGCCAGCGAGCTCGCCGTGTCGGGCCCCGCCGAAAGCCGCGTGGCCACCGACGCTCCCGCCGACCTCGTGATCTTCTATGGCGGCGAAGAGAAGGGCAGCCTGGAACCCTGCGGCTGCCCCCACCGGCCACGAGGCGGGGTCGCCCGCTTCGCCCGCTATGTGGATGCTGCGCGCCAGGCCGAACCCGCGCTGCCCAGCCTGGTCGTGAACGGCGGCTACTGGCTTGAAGACGCGATGGACCTGGATGGATCCGCCCGGGCAGATGTGCCCGTGCTCAACGGCTGGATGGTGCAGGGCCTGCAGCAGCTGGGCGTGGACGCCCTCAACGTCGGCTACAACGACGTGGCTGGGCTGGTATCCCTGGGCGCCCTGCCCGATCTGCCCCTGGTGAGCGCCAATGTGGTGGGCCCCGGCATCCAAAGCCATATCAGCAAGGACCTGGGCGGACGTCGGGTGGCGGTCACCGGCATCACCGCCCAAGGCCTGACCTTCCTGCCCACCCCCGGCTACCAGGTGGGACAGCCCGAAGGCGACGCGCACGGGGTGCTGGAGGGCCTGCGGGCCAACCACGACCTGGTGGTGCTGCTCGCTTTCGGCGCACCAGAGGCCGCCCGTGCCCACGCCGAGGCCGGCCTGGTGGACGTGGTGATCGACACCAACCTACACCGGGAGCGCTACGCACCCATCTGGGTGGGGGACGCGGTCTGGGTGCGCAGCCACTATGGCAGCATGCGCCTGGGCGAGCTGCGGCTGGGCATGAAGGCGGAGGGGGGCACGACCGCCCTGGACCGCAAGGTGGATCTGGACCCCGACCTGGGGGAGGACGCGGCCCTCATCGCCCTCACCAGAGCGGCCCGCGTGGACATCAACGCTGTCCAGCAGGCCGCTTTCGGTGAGGTCATCGGTTCGGACGGGCTGGACCGCCCCGCCAAGGACCAACGCCCCTGAGGACGGGGCGCGGCAGCCTCAGCCGCCGCTGCCGGCAGCGCCATCGCCGTCGTCACCGATGGCCTCGACGGGGCAGTTCTCCATGGCCTCGCGGCACTGGGCCAGCTCCTCGTCGTTTTCGGGCTGCTTGTAGCAGATGTCGTGATCCTCGTCGTCGCTCATGCGGAAGTTGTTCGGCGCGGCGTCCGAACAGACCGAGCAGAGGATGCACTCCTTGTCGACGTAGAAGGAGACCTCCTGGCCGCTGACGACCACTTTGCCGGTCGTGTTGTCATGCCAGATGTTGGTGGGATCGGGCATCGAAGGCCTCCGGGTCGCCCATGGGTGCGTTGAGCAGGGCCGACCTGCTACCCGGTGCACCCCTGCAACGCAAGGGACAGGCTCGGCTGCCAGAGCCCGGGTTAGCGGTGGTCATGGCCATCCTCAAAGTCGCCCGCCTCGGGCACCCCATCCTCCGCCGCGTCGCGGACCCCGTCCCCCCCCACGCCATCGGCTCGGCCGAGGTGCAGCGCGTCATCGCGGATCTCATCGAGACCTGCACAGACTACGACGGGGCAGGGCTCGCGGCGCCGCAGGTCCACATCTCCCTGCGCATCGTCGTCCTGTCCTTGGGAGGCGGCCCGCTGCAGGTCTGGGTCAACCCGGTGCTGACCCCCCTGACCGACGACCTCGCCGAGACCTGGGAGGGCTGCTTGTCGGTGCCGGGGCTGCGGGGGCGCGTGCGACGGCCAGCCGCGGTCGAAGTTCATGCATTCGACGAGAACGGCGACGAGCTGCACCTTCACCTCCGCGGATTTCCCGCAGTCGTCGCCCAGCACGAGTGCGACCACCTGGACGGGACCCTTTATGTGGACAAGGTAGAGCCACACAGCCTCAGCTTCCTCGAAGAATTCCGCCGCTACGGGCGCTTCGACGAAGACGAGGAGCTGGATGAGGCGGCCGACGACGGCGGTCTGGACGCAAGCGATGAGTCGGACTTCGAGGAGGGCTGATGGGATGGTTCGCGAAGCTGCTGGGACGGTCGCCGGAGCAGCGCCTGGCCAAGGCCCGCCAATACCTGGCCGATGGGGAGTTCAACGAGGCCCGCGCCGAGCTGGATGATCTGGACCACCCAGACGCGGCCTTCCTGGCAGAGAAGGCCCGCCAGGGGCTTGTTGTCATCAATCTGGAGGAGGCCACGGCCCGCTTCCGGGCGGGAGACTTCGACGGGGGCAACGAGCACCTGCAGCTGGCCGGCAGCTTTGGGGCCACCGCCTCGCAGCTGCGGGAGATTCGAGCCGTGGCCCGGGAGCGACGGGCCGAACAAGAGGCCGAAGCCGCCGCACAGGCCGCAGAGCCCACCCTGCCCGAAGGCACCGACCCGCTGTGGGCTTTGCCCCCTGATGATCCGCGCCTGCGCTACGCCTTGCTGCTGGAAGGCTGGCCCGATGATCTGCGCGAGCGCCTCGCCAGGCTCGGCCCCGACTTCGCGCGCCTGGTGATGATGATCGAAGAGGGGGACGCCGCCGCCGTGGTGCAGTCCATGGGGCCCTTCGTCGCGAAGGATCCCGTCGCCCGCTACGAGCGCGCCCGGGCCGCCTTGCAGGTCAACCTGCTGCCCCAGGCGGCCAGCGACCTGCTCACCTTTGGCGATCAGATCGGGCACCAGCGCATCGGCAATGGCCACACCGCCATCACCCTGGCCCAGGTGCTGTCCGGGCTGGGACGTGGAGACGAGGCCCTCGCCCTCATCGACCGCCAGATCGCCAGCGGCGACAAGGAGCTGGGCCTGAAGGGCGTGCGGGTGAGCCTGCTGGAGGCCACCGGCAAGCTGACCGAGGCCGAGACCGCCGCCCTGACCCTGCTGAAGGAGGCCCCCAAGGACCAGGGCCTCTACCGGCTGCTCGCCCGGGTGCGGGTGGCCCTGGGCAACCGCGGGGGCGCCACGCAGGCGCTGGAGGGCAGCCTGGCCCACACCTGCTCCAGCCCGGGCAAGTGCGGCAACCAGCCCTTTGATGTGCAGGGCGCCCGAATGCTGGCCAGCCTCTACCTTGAAGACCGCGCCCAGCCCGAGCGGGTTGCGGCGCTGCTGCGCGAGCTGGGCCAGCATGTGCAGGAGCCCGCCTGGGAGGACCGCTACCTGTCCGCCTTGCGCGCCCGCAACGACGGGCTGCCAGGGGTAGACCGGCTGGCCGGGCTGCTGCGCCAGGAGCTTCGGCCCGGAGACCCGCGCCTGCGGCTGGTGGAGCGGGCCTTCCCCGAGGCGGTCGCCGGCTGAAGGCCGGCTGCGGCCCTCAGCGGGTGGCCACCACAACCAGGCTGCCTGCCTCGCGGTAGCGCAGGTAGTCGGCGTAGCTGGGCCAGAAGGGGCTGGCTTTGTGCGCGTCAGGGGCCGTGAGGGGCCGGGGATCCACCACCTGCCGGGCCTGGACCTGGCGCCAGCCGGCGGCCCGCGCCATGGCCACCAGGCCGGCGGTGGACAGCAGGTGCACGTCCACATCCAGGGCGGACACCCAGGCGTGGCTGCCCGGGTTCTCCAGGTAGAGGTCGATCATCAGGCCCAGGCGCGCGCCGGGTGCTGCGACCCGCGCCCACTCGGCCAGAGAGGCGGCCGGATCGGGCTGATAGTAGAGGCTTTCCACGCTGAGAATATGCGTGAGTACCCCATCTTCGAGGGGGAGCGATGAGGCTTCCGCCACCTCGAAGCGCTGGCGGGCGTCGCCCGCTGCAAAGGCGCGCGCCCGGCTCACCATCTCGGCCGACACGTCGACCCCCATGCCCCAGCCGGCCCCGCGCTCGATCAACAGGCGCAGGGCCCAGCCATTGCCGCAGCCCACGTCCAGCACCGCGCTGTCGCCATCCAGGAGCCAGTCCTGGATGGCGGCCTGGGTGCCGGGCAGGTGGCCATCGGCCATGCGCTCGGCCCGCCCCGCGAGGGCCCACCGATCGAATTCGGCAGCCGCGCGGGCGGGATCCGGGCGCTGGGGCAGAGGCTTCACCGACCTAGAAGGGGATGTCGTCGTCGGTATAGGGCATGTCGCCGTCGTCGGCGCCGCTGCTGGCCGGCGCCGGGCTGTTGCCCCGACCGCCGCCACCGCCGCCGCCGCTGTAGCCGCCGCCGCCGCCGCCGCCGCCGCCGCCGCCGCCGCTGTAGCCGCCGCCGCCGCCGCCGCCGCCCTCATCCCGCCCGCCGCCGCTGAGGAAGCGGACATCATCGGCGACGATCTCGGTGCTGTACCGGGTGTTGTTGTCCTTGTCCTGCCACTTGCGGGTCTGGATGCGGCCCTCGATGTAGAGTTGCTTGCCCTTGCGACAGAACTTGCCGACATTCTCAGCCTGACGGCCAAAGACGGTCACCGTGTGCCACTCGGTGTGGTCGGTCCAGTTGCCGTCGCGGTCTTTGCGGCGGTCGGTGGTGGCGAGACGGAGGCTGGCCACGGGGGTGCCTCCAGCGGTGGTGCGAACCTCGGGATCCTGGCCCAGGTTGCCGACCAGGATGGCCTTGTTGACGGTCATATGTGCTCCAGTGTCGTCGTCGTCTTCGAGGGGTCAGAGGCCGGAACCCAGAATCGGCGCATAGCGGCCGGCATCCGCCAGCGCCGCGACCCAGGCGGTCCAAGCGGCTTCGGTCTCGCTGTCGAGAGGGCCGAGGCCGGCGCAGACGCGCAGGTCATCTGTGACATAAGCGGGGTTGTCCTCGCTATAGTCGTCCGGTCCGTAGAAGTGGATCCCGAAGTTGTCGGGAGAGAAGAAGGTGTCGCGCTGGGCGGTGCCGCCGTAGACGGCGTAGAGCCCGTCGCCGGGGAAGCCCGCGCCGTCGCGGGTGGGGGCCATGGCGTCGTGGGCAGCCTCGTCGAGCACGGCCCAGGAGGAACGCACCAGGAAGTCACGACCGCCCGTGGCGCTGACGCATTCGGGATAGGCGCCCTGGGGTGAGGGGCTGAAGGCCTCGCCGTCGCAGACGGCCTGCCGGTACTCGTCGCCAAAGGGGAAGCGCAGGTTGTCGGGCCCCGCGGCCGCAGCCAGCAGCTCGGATACGGTACAGAGCCGGCGCCCATAGTCGGGCAGGAGGGCGTCCAGGGCCTCGACCTGTCCGATGTTGAGGCCGTCCCGCATCCAGGCGCCCCCCAGGGTGCCGGGCAAGGGGATCAGCCCCATGCAGGTGCCGTCCAGCTGCACATCGTATTGGGGGATGACGGTGCCGGGGTAGCTGTCGAAGGCGCTGGCGCGTGTCTCCCCCAAAGATGCCGACAGGCCGGCATCATCGGCCAGCTCGAACATGCCCGCGGGGCAGTTGGGGGAGGTGCCGGTGCCCGAGGGGTTGGACCCGCCGCCCGTGCCCAGGCCCAGGCTGTCTTCGGACTGACAGCCGGCAAGGAGCAGGGGGATGAAGGCGAGACGGCGGGGCATCGGGATCCTCTCAGGTCTTGAATCCCTAATCCGACCGGCGCAGGTTCACCCCCAATCCAGTCGATACGGTCACATTTTGACCGGATGCTTCCCCCCCCGATCGGGGATCAGAGCCTGGCCCGCCGCAAGCGCAAGCTGTTGGCCACCACGCTCACGCTGCTCAGCGCCATCGCGGCGCCGGCGATCATGGGCGACAGGCGGATGCCGAAGGTCGGGTAGAGCACGCCCGCCGCCACGGGGATGGCCAGCAGGTTGTAGATGAAGGCCCAGCCGAGGTTCTGACGGATGGTCCGCAAGGTGGCCCGAGACAGGGCGATGGCCTCGGGGATGCGGCGCAGATCCGAGCCCACCAGCGTGACCGGGGCCGCTTCGATCGCGGCGGCGGAGCCCCCTCCCATCGCGATGCCCACATCGGCCGCCGCAAGGGCGGGCGCGTCGTTGATGCCGTCGCCCACCATGGCCACCACGGCCCCGCGCGCCTTTCGCAAGGCCGCCACATGGCGGGACTTGTCGCCGGGCAACACCTCGGCATCGTAGTGGCGGATGGCCAGCCGGGCGGCGACGGCCCGGGCCACGCGCTCGCTGTCGCCGGTGAGCATGCGCAGCTCGACGCCGCGGGCCCGCAGCGCGGCGACGGCTTCGGCGGCTTCGGGCCGCACCGGATCCGCCAGGGCGGCCGCTCCTTGAAAGACCCCGTCGCGCGCCGCCAGAATGACGGTGGCGCCTTGATCCTCCAACTGGGCCACCTGGGTCTCGTCCAGCGCGATCCCCTCCAGCAGCCGGCGGTTCCCCACCAGCCAGGCCGCGCCCGAGACGGTGCCGGTGAGGCCCATTCCCGGGATAATTTCGAGGTGGGTGACCACGGGGCGTTGCAGCCCAGCGCCCGCCTTGACCAGGGCGCGGGCCAGCGGGTGCTCGCTGTCGGCCTCCAGCGCGGCGAGGGTGGCCAGCAGCCCGTCGGCATCGACCCCTTGGGCGGGGATCAGCTCGGTCAGCCGGAAGTTGCCCTCGGTCAGCGTGCCCGTCTTGTCCACGGCCACGATGTCGACGGCGTGCAGGCGCTCCAGGGCGCTGGCGTCCCGGAAGAGGATGCCGCGCTGGCCGGCCCGACCCGTACCCACCAGGATGGCTGTGGGCGTGGCCAGCCCCAGGGCACAGGGGCAGGCGATCACCAGCACCGACACCGCCGCCAGGACCGCGTCGGCCAACGAGGGGCCCAGCGCCATCCACAGGCCAAAGGTGAGGACCGAGAGCACCAGCACCACCGGCGTAAAGACCGCTGCGACCTGATCCACCAGCCGCTGAATGGGCGGCCGACCGGCCTGGGCCTCGTGCACCTGCCGCGCGATATGGGCCAGCACCGTGTCCCGACCCGTGGCGGTGGCCCGAAAGCGCAGCACCCCGGCCCCATTCACGGCGCCAGCGGTGATGGCCTGGCCCGGCCCCACCATCACGGGCACGGACTCACCGGTGAGCAGGCTGAGATCGAGGGCAGAGCGCCCATCTTCAATGATGCCATCGGCAGCGATTCTCGCGCCCGGGCGGGCCAGCACCAGGTCGCCGATGCGCACATCGGCCGCGTCCACCTCGACCTCCTTGCCGCCCCGCAGCACCTCTGCCCTGGGGGGCGCCAAGGAGAGCAAGGAGCGCACTGCGGCGCCAGCCTCGCCCTTGGCCCGGCTCTCCAGCCACCGACCGAGCAGGACCAGGGTGACCACCACCGCCGCCGACTCGAAGTAGACCCCACCGCCGGGCAGCCAGTCGGGCGCCACCGTGGTCACCGCAGACATCAACCAGGCCGCCGCCACGCCAATCGCGACCAGCGTGTTCATATTGGTGGAGCCCGACCGGGCGACCTGCCAGGCGTCTTCAAAGAAGCGCCTCCCCGCCCCGACCACCACCACCGCCGACAGCACGAGGCTGATCCAGTGGCCCGGGTGCCAATGCATGAAGAACATGCCGAGAATGAAGACGGGGACGGTGAAGACCGTGGCAAGCACCAGGTCGCCCCGCAGCCCCTGGCGGTCCCGCTCCTGGGCCGCGGCGTGGGCCTCGGACAGGGCGGCCGGGTCGTCGGTGGCGACGCCTTCGGGCACCACGAAGCCGGCGTGCTCGACCGCCTCGGTCAGGGCCTCTCGGCCCACCTTGCCCGGACGCACCGCCAGGGTGGCCAGCCCAGTCGCGTAGTTGACCGTCGCGGTGTCCACCCCCTCCACCCGCTCGAGCACCCGCTGCAAGCGGGAGGCGCAAGAGGCGCAGGTCATGCCTTGAACCGGCAGGTCGAAGCGCACCGCGATCTGCGGGGGGAGGGACGGAGCGGCCGCGGGGGTGGGTTCCTGCATCCAACGAGTGTAGGCCCCGACCGGGCCGGGTCGAGGGTCCGCCCCCCGATTTCTGGCGCGATCGGCCCAGACCGATCAAGATGGGACAGCCGAGGACCCCCTTGCACCCTGCGACCCTGCTCCCATCCGCCCTGCTGGCCACCTTGCTGGCCGCCGACCTGAGCGCCGTCAAGCCCCGCAAGGTGGCCCAGGATGCGGCCATGAGCGTCACGGCTGCCAATGGCGACGTGGCGGTGGTCACCCACGACGGAGAGCTGTGGGCGGGATCCGGCACCTTGCGAAAGCTGGGCAGCCTGCCTGGGACCGCGGCCGGCCTGCACCTCAGCGGCGACGTGCTCACCGCCTGGTCGACCGTCCGCACCGGCCTCTGCGTCGAGACCGAGCTGCGACGGGTGTCCACCGACGGCAGCGCCTTTCCCGACCAGCGGCTGCCCGGCGCGCCCCTGGCCATCTTGCCGGTCAAAGGTGCCCAGGCGCTGCTCTGGCCGGACCGCCTGGACATCCTGCCCAACCAGCCCGGCGCCGCCCGAAGCATCCCCCTGCCCGCGAGCCCGGCGGTGGGGCTCAGCCTGCACAATGGGCGCCTGCAGGTGGACGCCGCAGACGGCCCCCTGATGGCCGTGGACCTGGCCACCGGCTGCCCCGTGGGGCTGGAGGACGACCCCCAGCGCAGCCCGCTGGAGCGGTGGCGGGTGCGCGAGGCCCGGCGGCTCTGCGAGACCCCGCCCCACCTGCCCGACCCCGTGCGTGCCGAGGCCGAGATCGAGCGCGCGGCCCGGCTCTCCCGCGCGATGATGGACGGCGACACCGAGACCCTGGCCCGCCTGGGACCCCCGACCTGCGCCGGCATCGAGGCCCAACGGCCCACCGCCAGCGGCCATGCCAGCGCCTTCACCACCCGACGGGAGAAGGCCATCCAGGTGGCCCGGGACCTCGACCCGGGGCGCGGCTTCATGACCATCTTGCGGGAGCCCGACCCCGCCATGGACCTGGGCCCCTGGGTTTCGGGACCCTTCGCCCCGGCCTGCGAGGGCCGCCTGATCCTGGCGCCCGAAGACGCCGCAGTGGGCCGCTGGTTGCGCCGCGCATTGGCCGAGGCCGACCGGCTGGGCGCCAGCTGCGCCGACAATGTGCGGGTGGCCGATCCCGGCGATATCGGTCCCGAGCCCGCCGGCGACGACCCCTCCAAGGTGCTCTATGTGAAGAGCGGAGGCAGCCTGCTGGGGGTGCGCCAAGGGGCTGTCTCCGCACGCATGGCCCGCCTGGACATCGCGCGCCTCGCGGCGGATGACCCCCTCCACGACCTCGCCCAGGCGCCCGAACTGACGCCGAGCTGGTCGGTGTCTCCCGGACCCGGCGGCCCCCTCCTGATCGATGTGGACGGCTCCTGGGTGGCCGGAGCGGGGTGGGACCTGGTGCGGGGCCCGCCCAACGCCATTCGCAAGGAGCGCACGCCCCTGCTGGGCCCGGTCAGCCGCCTGCAGGGGCGCAGCGATGGGCGCTTCGAAGTGGTCGCGGGGGGGCAGCCCGCGCGGGTGGCCCTCGAAGACCACAGCATCGAATGGATGGAGGCCCTGTCCCCCGATGAACAGCTGCTGCCCATTCCCGACGCGCTGCCGCCCCGCCCCGAGACCAACCGGGGGCCCTGGCGCATCGTCGGCGAGGGCCGGGTGGGCGCCCGCAGCGACCAGGGCGAGCGGGTGGTCGACCTCGGGCTGCCCATCTCGCGGCTGATCAACGGTCGGCTGATGAGCGTGCTGGTCACACCCGTCGGCCTGGTGGGCATTGATGGCGCGGGCAAGCTGGCCTGGCGGCTCACCGAGGTGGACCGCTGGGTGTGGACCGAAGACTTCGTCGTGGGGTCCTCACCCTGGGGCGTTCAGGGCTACCGCCTGCCCTTTTAGGGCTTGACCTCTACCTTCTCGCGTTCAGCCAGCCGGGCTTCGAGCAGGCGGCGTTCGCCCTCCTGCTTCTTGAGGCGGGCGGCCAGGGCCTGGATGTCCTCCTGCAGGGCATCCAGCTTTTCGACCAGCTTGCCGGCGTCGTCGGAGGCCGGCGACCCGCCCATGGCCTCGCGGCGGGAGGCGCGCTCCATCTGCTCGTTCTCGCGCTTGGCCTCGTCCATACCGCCCATGATGACGCCGATGAAGAGGTTCAAGATGACCATCGCACCCAGCAGCATGAAGGACACGAAGAAGAGCGCACCAAAGACCGGGTAGGCCGTGCTCTGGGTGCACAGGGCCTCGTTGCCGCCATAGCCGTAGTTCGCGCAGCCATACATCTGGATGTACATGACGTCGGTCCAGTCTTCACCGGTCACGACGCGGAAGAGGCTGAGCATGCCGAGGGGCAGGCTGCGGAAGTGGATGGGGTCGTTGGCCCCAAACAGGAAGACCGCCGCCACCGAATAGACATAGAAGAGCAGGCCCAGCAGCAAGGCGACATAGCCCATGCTGGGGATGCTCTTGAGCAGCGCAGACACGAGGATCTGCAGGCGGGGCAGGGCCCGCACCAGCTTGAGCACCCGCAGCAGCCGCGCCAGCCGCAGCACGGCCACATAGCTGGCGTCCACCGGCATGAAGCAGACGGCCACGATGGCGAAGTCGAAGATATTCCACGGGTCGGCGAAGTAGCGCCAGGGCCGGCTGCCCTCGGCGCCCATCTTGACCACCACCTCTGCCACGAAGATCCAGAGGATCAGCTCGTTGATGATGTGAAGGGGGCCGCCGAAGGCGTCCACCGCGGAGGGGTAGGTCTCGATGCCCACCACGATGCCCGCGAGGACGATGACCGCGGTCACGAAGTTGTTGAACCAGGCGGCCTGGCTGGTCTTCTTGAAGAATGCGACCACGAGGGGACTCCGATGCAGGCGAGGGGCGACCCTCAACCGCGGCCATCTACTGGTTGCAACCCCGGGTCGTAAAGCCCTGAAGGAGGCATTTTGACGACTTCTAGCCGACAGCCGCGACCCGCCCGCGGCGGGGTTCGAGGTGCAAGGAGCGCCAGGCGGACTCGGCCCAGGAGCGGTCGGCGGCGGACTGAAAGCTCGCCGTGATCAGCGCGGTGCTCGCCGGTCCGGTGACCCGCCCCACCAGGCGCAGCCCGCCATCCGAGGGGTGCGCGTCGAGCAGCTGGGCCGCGCCCACCACCCCATCGCCGCGGTGCACCAGCTGGGTGATGGCGGGGCCCGCAGAGATGCCTGCGGCAAGCTGGGGCGCGGCTCCCTCGACAATGCGAAGATCAAGTCTTCGTGTACCTTCCCAGGCAGCATAGCTGCCGTCGGGCGCCCATATTTCGCCCATCGAACCGGGCACCCGCAGCCACCAATCTTGCGGCAGGCGCACGTCCACGGGGCGGCGGCGGTAACCAATGGGCGGCCAGGAGGTGGAGGTCTCTCCACGGCGGTGGACCACCTCGGAGTGCTCGGTGCGCAGATCGCCCAGGCTCTGCAGCTCGGCCCACTCCGACCAGGGCAGATCCAGATTGGGTTCGCCATCGTGGGCTTCGGCGAGCAGGCGATCCACCTCTATGAGCAGGGCCCGCTCGGCCTCGTCCTGGGGCTCGCGCCAGCGCACCTGGGTCCACATCAAGGTCAGCGCCCGTCCCAGCGACACCCGCGGACCCAGGCCCGGCGTCGCCCAGGGGAAGGCCTCGTCCAGGCGCAGCGAGCCCACGGCGGCCCCGGCCAGCCAGGCCATGCCCCGCGGACCCAACGGCGTTGCGACCAGGCTGTTGTGCTGGAAGCGGTGGCAGCCGGGCAGGAGCAGGTGGGGGAAGCGCTCGTCCACGGCGAGCTGATCCACCACCCGGCGGGCATCCTCCAGCAGGCGCTGCTGGGCACGCTCGCTGGCGGCGCGGGGATCGATCAGCGGCGCCTCGTCCCAGGCAAGGGACAGCTCCACCCCGAGGCGGCGCAGGCTGCGTCCCAGGTAGACCGCGAAGCCAGGCCCAACCGAGAAGGTGTCGGCCTCCACCCTGACCTGCAGCTCCGGCGAGACCTGGAAGCGCACCCCGCCATCGTTGGGGTGCAGCTTGAAGGCGAGGCCTTCTGTGCCGCTGGCCGCTCTGTCGCGGGTCAGCTGGGAGAGCAGCAGGCCATGGCGGACCCGGAACCAGCGCTCGACCGCATCCAACACCCACCCGGGCGCGGGTTGGCCCGCACCGCTGAAGCGGCCGACAAGCTGCAGATCCGGGGCGCCCGGTTCAAGCATCCCGCCGCCTAACGGTTGTTCGGTGTGGGGGCTTCAGCCAACAATCGTGCCCCCCTTCATCAGGCCTCGGTTCGGGCGCGCGCGAGCTCGACGTCGCGGCTGGCCTTGTCCCAGTCCGCAGAGCCGGGGGCCGCGGCGGCCTGCCGAGCCTCTGCCGCAGCCAGGGCCTCTGCCGCAGCGGCCTTGTCCACCGACGCGGCAGCCACGCACGAGTCCACCAGCAGGGTGACCCGGTCAGGCCCCACCTCGGCGAAGCCGGGCCCCACCACGAGGCGGGACGCGCCGTCCTTGGCGCCATGAAGGGCGACCACGCCCGCGCGGGTGACCGACAGCATGCTGGCGTGGCCCGGCAGGACGCCGAACTCACCCAGCACACCGGGGGCCTGCAGCTCGGCGACTTCGCCCATCCAAGCGACCTTGGCGGGGGTCACGATCTCGACGGTGAGGGGCATGGCTCAGCCCTCCTTGGCCATCTCGCGGGCAGCCTCGACGACCTCGTCGATCGAACCCTTGAGGTAGAAGGCCTGCTCGGGCAGATCGTCGTACTTGCCTTCCAGCAGCGCCTTGAAAGAGCGGACGGTGTCCTCCTTCTTGACGTACTTGCCCTTCATGCCGGTGAACTGCTCGGCGACGAAGAAGGGCTGGCTGAGGAACTTCTCGATCTTGCGGGCGCGGGCCACGGCGAGCTTGTCTTCGTCAGACAGCTCGTCCATGCCGAGGATCGCGATGATGTCCTGCAGGTCCTTGTACTTCTGCAGCACCTGCTGGACGTTCCGGGCCACATCGTAGTGCTCCTGGCCGACGACCAGGGGCTCGAGGATGCGGCTGGAGGAGTCCAGGGGGTCCACCGCCGGGTAGATGCCCTTGGCCGCAATGGCCCGGCTGAGCACCGTGGTGGCGTCCAGGTGGGCAAAGGTGGTGGCCGGGGCGGGGTCCGTCAGGTCGTCGGCGGGCACATAGACGGCCTGCACCGAGGTGATGGAGCCCTTGTTCGTGGTGGTGATGCGCTCCTGAAGGGCGCCCATCTCGGTACCCAGGGTGGGCTGGTAGCCCACGGCGGAGGGGATGCGGCCGAGGAGGGCCGACACTTCCGAGCCCGCCTGGGTGAAGCGGAAGATGTTGTCCACGAAGAGCATGACGTCCTGGCCGGACTCATCTCGGAAGTACTCGGCAATGGTCAGGCCGGACAGGGCGACCCGGGCGCGGGCGCCGGGGGGCTCGTTCATCTGGCCATAGACCAGGGCCACCTTGCTGCCTTCGGTGAGGATGGCGGGCAGCCCGTCTTCGCGCATCTTGATGTGACCGTGCTCGTCCTTCTCGGTCTTGATGACCCCGGCCTCCATCATCTCCCACCAGAGGTCGTTGCCCTCGCGGGTGCGCTCGCCGACGCCGCAGAGCACGGAGAAACCACCGTGGCTCAAACCGACGTTGTTGATGAGCTCCATGATGAGCACCGTCTTGCCCACGCCGGCGCCGCCGAAGAGGCCGATCTTGCCGCCTCGGGCGTAGGGGGCGAGCAGGTCGATGACCTTGATGCCCGTCTCGAACATCTCCACCTGGGTGGACTGGTCGGTGAAGAGCGGGGGCTGCCGGTGGATGGGCATCCGGGTGTCGGCGCCGATGGGGCCGAGATCGTCCACGGGGTCGCCGGTGACGTTCATGATGCGGCCGAGCACCTTGGGGCCCACCGGCATGGCGATGGGGGCGCCGGTGTCGCGCACCTTGATGCCGCGGGCGAGGCCGTCGGTCAGGTCCATCGAGATGGCCCGCACGGTGTTTTCACCCAGGTGCAGCGCGACCTCGAGGGTGAGGTTCTCCTCTTTGTCGTTGATGAAGGCGTTGGTGGCCTTCAAGGCGGAGAGGATGTTGGGGAGTCGGCCCGCGGGGAACTCGACGTCCACGACGGGGCCCATGACCTGGGTGACCTTGCCGTAGATGGCGCTCATGGTGGCTCCTGTGGGCTGATCGACGATCGGGTCGTGCGTCAGCCGTCGGCGGCGAGAGGATTGAACAGAAGGGAGGACAGAGAGAGGAAGGCGCGCATCGCGCGTCAGAGGGCTTCGGCCCCGCTGACGATCTCGATGAGCTCCTTGGTGATCGCAGCCTGGCGGGCGCGGTTGTAGTCCAAGGTGAGCCGATCGATCAGCTCGGAGGCGTTGCGCGTCGCAGCGTCCATGGCCGTCATGCGCTTGGCCTGCTCCCCGGCCTGGGTCTCCAGGAAGGCCTGGAGGATGCGGCCCCGCAGGGCCATCGGCAGCAGGCGACCGAGGATCTCCGCGCCATCGGGCTCGTAGATATACTCGTTGGAAGCGCCTGCATCGGCCGAATCGCCACCGCCGCCCGCGTTGATCTGCATGGGCAGCATCTGGGCGAAGCGGGGCTCCTGCACCATGACCGACTTGTACTCATTCCAGGCCAGCAGGCACTGGCTGAAGCGGTCATTCTTGAGGTCATCCACCAGGCGTTCGGCCAGCTCGTCGGCCACGTCGGGGTAGGCCGAGGGGTCGATGTCGATCCGGGATTCGATGCCCGTCACACCGCGGGCCTTGAGGTAGTCGCGCACCTTCTTGCCATAAGAGACCACCTTGACCTTCTTGCCAGCGGCCTGAAGCTCGGTGATCTTTTCGGCCACTGCCCGGTTGATGATGCCGTTGAAGTTGCCGCAGAGACCGCGGTCGGCCGACATCACAACAATGAGCACATCGTCGGTGTTGTCGGGCTGAGCCAGCAGGGGGTGCTCGACATCCCCGGCGGCCTCGACCACCCGGGCCAGCACCCGGTTTAGGGTGGTCTGGTAGGGCTTGGCGGCCATGGCAGCCTGGGTGGCCCGAGCGAGCTTGGCGCCCGCCACGAGCTTCATGGCCCGCGTGATCTTGCGGGTGTTCTTGACCGACCCGATGCGGTCGCGGATGTCGCGGAGCGTTGCCATCGTGTGTCCTGGTCATGCCGGGCAGGGAGGGCCCGCCCGGCAGAGGCAAGGGAGCGCAGGGTTCAGGCGCGGGGCTTCCAAGTGGCGCGGAAGTCCTTGATTTCCTTGACAATCCGCGCCTGCAGGTCGTTCTTCTTGAGCGTGCCGGCGCTGACGATCTCTTGCAGCAGGGCCCCGTGGTTGCCCTGGAAGTGGGTGGTCAGGTCCTGGATATAGGCCACCACATTGGGGATGGCGACGTCGTCACAGGTGCCCGACTGGCCGGCCAGCACGTGCACGATCTGCATCTCGACCGTCAGCGGGGCATACTGGCCCTGCTTGAGGATCTCGACCAGGCGCGCACCGCGGGTGAGCTGCTGGCGGGTGCTGGCGTCGAGGTCCGAGGCGAACTGGGCGAAGGCCTCCAGCTCGCGGTACTGCGCCAGCGCCAGGCGCAGGGTGCCCGCGACCTCCTTCATGGCCTTGATCTGGGCCGAACCACCCACCCGGGACACCGAGATGCCGACGTTGATCGCCGGCCGGATGCCCTGGTTGAACAGGTTGGATTCCAGGAAGATCTGGCCGTCGGTGATGGAGATGACGTTGGTGGGCACATAGGCCGACACGTCACCAGCCTGCGTCTCGATGATGGGCAGGGCGGTCAAGCTGCCCGCGCCTTCGCGATCCGACATCTTGGCGGCGCGCTCGAGCAGCCGGCTGTGGATGTAGAACACGTCGCCGGGGTAGGCCTCGCGACCCGGGGGGCGGCGCAGCAGCAGCGAGAGCTGGCGGTAGGCCGAGGCCTGCTTGGTCAGGTCGTCGTAGATGCAGAGGGCGTGCATGCCGTTGTCGCGGAAATACTCGCCGATGGTCACCCCGGTGTAGGGGGCCAGGAACTGCATCGGAGCCGGGGCCGAAGCGCCGGCGATGACGACGCAGGTGTACTCCATGGCGCCGCTCTCTTCGAGCTTGCGCACCACCTGGGCCACAGTGGACTGCTTCTGGCCGATCGCCACATAGACGCAATGCATCTTGCGCTTGGGATCGTCCTTGAAGACCTTCTGGTTGATGATGGCGTCCACGGCCACGGCGGTCTTGCCGGTCTGGCGGTCGCCGATGATGAGCTCGCGCTGACCCCGGCCGATCGGCACCATGGAGTCGATGGCCTTGAGCCCGGTCTGCATGGGCTCATGCACCGACTTGCGCTCGACGATGCCCGGGGCCTTGATCTCGATGGGGCGGTTGCCGATGGACACGATGGGGCCCTTGCCGTCCACCGGGTTGCCCAGGGCGTCCACCACGCGGCCCATCAGGCCGGGGCCGACCGGCACCTGCACGATGGTGTTGGTGCGCCGGACCTCGTCGCCTTCCTTGATGCCCATGTCATTGCCGAAGATGGCGGCGCCGACGTTGTCCTCTTCGAGGTTGAGCACCATGCCCACCAGGCCGCCCGGGAACTCCAGCAGCTCGCCCGCCATGGCGTTTTCAAGGCCGTAGAGGCGGGCGATGCCGTCGCCCACGCTGAGCACCGTGCCGGTCTCGGAGACCTGGACGCGGGACTCGTAGTTCTTGATCTGGGACTTGAGGATCTCGCTGATCTCTGCAGCCTGGATGCTCATGGCAGGGCTCCTGAAGGCGGTGCAGGCCCTCCGAGTTGCGCGGTGCGCGGCTTCGGAGGCCGGTGATGGTCTGGGTACGAAAAGAAGAGAGGATGAGGGGCGGTCAGGCCTCGGCGCTGCCGCCGACCAGGTCGATGTCGCCGTCCGTGAGGGCCTTCTGCATGCTGGCCAGGCGGGCCCGGACGCTGGCGTCAAAGACCTTGTCGCCCACCCGGGCAACCAGCCCGCCGATCAAGGCTGCATCGACCTGGAAGTCGATGAGCACCTGCTTGCCGGTGGCTGCGTTGAGCGACTGGGAGACGCGCTTGGCGGTGGTGGCGTCCAGGGGCCGGGCGGACTGCACGGTGGCGCGCACCCGATTGGCCAGATCGTCGGCCATGGACTGGTAGACCTGTCGGATGTCGGGCAACAACCCGAAGCGACCGTTGTCCATCAGCAGGCGCAAGAAGTTGCGGGTGTGGGCGTGCTGGTTGAGGCGACCGAGCACGGCCTCGAGCACGGCGCGGCGTTCGGCGCCGGTCACGCCGGGATTGCCGAGCACGTTGCGCAGCACGCCCTGGTCCTGGTCGAGCAAGGTCGCAAAGGCGTCGAGCTCGGAGCCGATGCGATCGACCACCTGGCCCTCTTCGGCCAGCCCGACGAGGGCGCGGGCGTAGCGGCGGGAAACGTTGCCGTCAGCCATGGTCCACTCCGGGGGCCCGGGCCGAGGCCTGGGCGATGCTGTCGATGAAGTCGCCCGTCAGGCTGGCGTCGTCCCGGGCACCGATGCTGGACCGGAGCTGCTCGGCAGCGATCTCGACTGCGAGGCGGGCGGCGTCGGCCCGGAGGGTCTCGCGGGCGCGCCGGGTCTCGGCGACGATGGCGCGCTGCGCGTTGGCCGACACCGAGCGGGCGTCGGCATCGGCGCGGGCCAGGATGGTGTCCCGCTCGCGACCGGCTTCCAGCTCGGCTTCGGCGCGCATGGCCGCCAGCTCTTGTTCGAAGCCGTCGAGCTTGGCGGACAGGGCGTCATAGCGGGCCTGGGCGCTGGCGCGGGCCTGCGCAGAGTCCGCGAGCTCCTTGGCCACGCCGGTCTTGCGGGCGTTCAAGGCGTCGGGGATGACCTTGCGCAGCACGAAGCCGAGCACGGCGAGGAGCACGACGAGATTGAAGGCGTGCTGCCCGATTGCGGCCCAGGGGATCCCGTGGGCGTCGGCCCCACCGCCGCCTGCTGCGAAGGCCGGCAAGGACAGGAGACACAGGGGCAACGCGGCCAGAAGGGCGGCGCTACCGGCAGAGCGGTTCATGGCCATCACCCCACCGCCACGGTGCGGCCCAGCACCCGAGCGGAGATATCCGAGGCCAGCGCGCGGGCGGTGGCCTCAAGGTTTGCGCGGGCAGCCTCGCGTTCGACAGCGATGCTGGCCACGGCTGCGGCAACCTGGGCGTCGGCGGCGGCGCGGGCCTCGTGCAGCCGGTGGTCAGCGCTCGCCTGGGCTTCAGCCCGCAGGCGCGTATGAAGCTCGGTCACCTGGGCACGGGCAGCAGCCAGACGAGCGTCGTAGTCCGCGATGCGGCCTTCAAGCTGCTCTTCGAGCTTGCGCGCCTCTGAGCGACCCGCCTCGATGACCCGCTCGCGGGCCTCGAGATAGTCGAGCATGGGCTTGAAGATGATGAAGTAAAGCGCGCCCAGGACCACCAAGAAGGGGGCCATCTGGATCGCGACAAGCGTGGGATTGGGAACGATCTCCACGGGGTCTCCGTAGATTCCTCGGAAGACACCGGACGAGTGCAGCAGCGCGCCCGGCCGGCGAGGCGACCGAATCGCAGATGCCTGCGAACCGACCGTTAGAGGCGGCCCGGCTATCCTCAGTGCTTCGGGCAGGCAAGCCCATGCGCGCGGCCCCAGGGCGCAAGGATCCCGTCCTGCTGCCCATCCAAGGCGAAAGCAATCAGAAGCGGAAGCCGACCTGCAGGGCGGTGTCTCCCCGCAGGCTGACCGTGGCCGTGTAGGTGTCTTCGTCCACGGACTGGGCGCGGTGCAGGACGAAATGGTGCCTGGCTCCCAGGGTCAGGCCCGAGTCGAGCTGCACCTCGATGCCGGCGCCGGCGCGAAAGCCGAAGGCCGCAATGCGGGCCCGATCCTCCAGCGCCGTCTCGTCCCAGGCCGCCTGCTCGGCCTCCGAAAAGGACGCGTCCTGGTAGCGCACGAAAGGTACGACGCCGTAGGTGCCCAGGCCCAGCCAGGGCACGGCGCGCATGGGCTCGGGATTGCGCAGGTGGTAGCGCCAGTCGAAGCCGGGTCGCAGGGCCCCCACCATGCGCCGCGACAGGGTCTGCTCCTTGTCATCGACGGTGCCGGTCCAGGACAGTGTGCGCTGAAAAGCCAGCCCCAAACTGAATAAAAAGCTGCTGCGCCCCGCGGTTGGGCCGGCCCAGGCGGTCAGGGCTGGCTGCAAGAAGCCGTCGCCCTCCGCCGCTCCGGTGCCCGAGGTCGATCCGGACTGGACCCAGGCCAGGTCGCCGCGGTCGAAGGGACGCCAGTCAACCCCCGCCTGCCCGGCCGCGAGGGCAGGCGGGGAGGCGACGGCGAGGAGCGAGAGCAGCAACAGGTGGGCGCGCATAGCGGCACGCTACCCGCAGGCGCCCCACGCTGCCAGCATCAGGTCGCCAGGCTGTCCAGGGCGCGCCGCAGGGCGACCCGATGTTCGGCCACCAGCTCCTCCACCTCGTCCAAGATGAGGTCCTCGTCTTCATTCACAAGCTGCGGGGCAGGCGTTCCGGGCACCTCCCCGGTGGTCTCGTTGGGATCGCCGGCCCGGCGCGGGTCCACCGCGATGCGCACCTGCTCCCGGCCCTTGACGTGGCGCACGACCGATACCGGCAGGGGCACGAAGCCGGCCTCCATGCCGGCGAGGGGCGTGAGGGGAGGGCGCTCGGAGGGGGCAGGCAAGGACTCTTCGAACCAGCCGGCGGCACGGGCCACGGCACCCTGGGTGGCGGACACGGTCCAGCGCCGGCCCGCCTGGCGAATGGCGGAGAGGCCATCGCGCACGCTCCAGCGCAGGCCCGGGTTCGCGCGATCCAGGGCCTCGATGGCGGCGGCGACGGCGCTGAGGTCGGCGAGGTCCCTGGCCTCGATGGTGCCGCTGGCCTCCAGGCTGCGGTCGGTGCAGGTGGCCGACAAGCCGACGGCGCGCAGGGTCTCGCGGATCTCGTGCTGAGCGCTGACGCTGAGCGGGTTTTCGGCCAGGGCGCGCAGGCGGACCCGACCATCGGGCGGGGGCAGGCGCAGCAGGCGGCCGCT
>JAGYJW010000029.1 GCA_018401435.1 Deltaproteobacteria bacterium
GGGCCACCCACCTCCGCCACCAGGCCCTGCTGGCGGGCCATGGCACCGCGGGCGACCGGGTGGCAGCCCTGCGGCAAGCCTCCTCAGCCCTGTCCTGGGACAGCACCGGCGCCTTCCCCGACGACTGCCTGCTGGCGGCAGAGCTGCTGGGCGCCGGACTCAGCCGCTGCGTCAGCATCGGCCACCCCGCCCTGTGGGATAGCCACTCCGAAAACGAGCTCTACCAGAACAACCTGTGGGAGGAGACCTTCCTTGGATTGCGGCTGCTCACCGAGGCCCTGGCCGATGCGCCGGGCCGCAGTGGCGGCAGCCTCGCCGACGAGACGGTGGTGGTGGTGATGAGCGAGATGGGGCGCAGCCCGGCCCTCAACGCCAACAACGGCAAAGACCACTGGCCCTATGCATCGCTGATGCTGTGGGGTCCGGGGGTGCGGGGCGGCCGCGCCTATGGCGGCTACGACGAGGCCTTCCGCGGCGCGCCCATGGACCTGCAAGGGGGCGGGGTCGCGGCCGAAGGCGCGCCCTTGGGTTGTGTCGGCCTGGGCGCGACCCTGCTCAAGTTGGGTGGGGTGGATCCGGGGGACTGGGTGCCCACCGAAGATCCCCTCGACGCCCTCATCGAGGGCTGATGCCCGGGGCGGCGGGCAGCCGCACGTCCAGGCAGAGGTAGGTGTAGGGCACCCGGAGCACCCCGCGCCAGAGCTGCCCCCGGACCGGCCCGAGCCCTTGCACCAGCGCGGTATAGCCCTCCTGGGAGCGCACATAGGGGCCGCGATCCACGGCATAGAAGGCCCGCTCTGACCAGGGTGCCCCCGGCTGCTCACAGCCATCCAGGCTGAGCAGCTGCCCACCTGCCCCCAGGCGTGCCACCTCGCCCAGCAGGGTCCTGGCCTGCTGGGCGTCGAGGTGGTGCAGCAGGCCGAGCATCAACACGCGGTCATAGGGCCCGTCGGCACCCAGGGCCTGGTCCCGCACCCCTGAACAGACGAATCGGCCGCGGTCCCCGAAGCGGGCGCGGGCATTCTCGATATAGGGGCGGTGGGTGTCGATGCCCGTGTATTCGACATCTTTCGGCAGGAAAGCCAGGATGTCGGCTGGACCGCATCCCAGGTCGAGGATGCGCATGCCGGGAGAGGGCCGCAGCCATTCGGCCACGAAGCGCTCCCACAAGGCGGTGGATCCAACCCCGCGCTGCAGCCAGGAATAGACCCGCGCAGAGTCGAGGCCCAGGCGGGCGAATCGGCGGTATCGCGAGGTCATGGGTCTCGGTATCGGAAGGCGTAGGTGGCCACCCAGGTGCTCAACACGCCCTCGCCCCGCTCGGGCGACAGGGCGAGTTCCCGCACCATGGGCATCACCGTGCCCATGCGGCGGTGCAGCTCACCTGTGCGGATATCTTGCACCCAGATCTGGCCGGTCAGCACCGATGCGGTCACCACCAGCCCGTTCTCGTCGTCGATGGCCAAGGAGCGCACCCCGGGTTGGGTGGGGATTCTCCAATCCAAGGCGCCGGTGTGGGGGTCGATCACCCACAGCTCCAGGCGGTTGGGCAGGGCCACCACCAGCCGGTCCAGAGCGGCCGACCAGCGCATCTTGCCGTCCAGGGTGGGGGTGCTGATCCAAGGCACCGCCTTTCCGCTGCCCAGATCGGCCAGCCAGAGCTGGCTGCCAAAATCCGGCGACAGCACCAGGCGCTGAAGGGTGGGGATCCAGGCCATCTCTCGGGGCATGGGCAGGCCCCAGAGCAGGTTGGGATCGCCATCCACCAGCTGCTGTCCATCCAGGGGCACCGCGGCGCTGGGGCCACCGGGCGGAGCGACGTGGGCCACGGGGCCGGCGCCCGGCTGGTAGTCCGCCGCGCTCAGCACGATGTCGCGAATCGGGTGCAGCTCCGGCAGCTTCGCCATCAGCACCTTGCGCGGCGTGGGCCCGGCGGTCTGCACCGCCACCGCCATCAAGGACCGATCGCCATCTCGGGTGAGGTAGGCGTAGCTGAACTCGCTGGGAAGCTGCACAGCCCGAAGCCGGCGCCAGCCCCGGCCATCGAATCGAAGCTCCAGCAGGCTGTGTCCGCCTTCGATCACCCAGGTGAGCCCCGAGACGGGATCGGTCTCTGAATCCAGCGGCGCGCTGCTGTCCGGGCCCCAACGATCGGCGAGATCGAAGACCGCAGGCTCGTTCTTTCCGTCCAGGTCATAGGCGATCAGCCGCGTGGTGGTCTCGGCCACCACAATGGCGGTGCTGCCCACGATCTCGACGCCATGCCAGTCTGCGCGCACGCCGGGCTGGCTGTGGGCCAGGACGCGGATGCGCGAATCCAGCAAGCGGTCGGGCCAGCGCTCCATGCCCGCCCGCACGGCGTCGTAGTGGGCCAGGCAATCCGTCCAGAGGGCCAGGAAGCCCAGCAGGCCCCCGGCCAGCGCCATCAGGCCCCGGTGCAGCAAGGGGCGACGCAGGCTGCCCAGCGCCGCCGCCACCAGGCCCGGAAAGAGCAGGCTGCTGCCGGGGACCCGACCACCAGCAGCCCTTTGCCCGGCCCTGGCCCGCGAGGTCCCGCGGGCGGCAGCCCGGCGACGACTGATGAGCCCCAGCACCAGCGCCATGGGCGGGGGCCATAGGTCGGCGGCGGCAGGCTCCCCAGCCAGATGGCGCCCAGGGCCGCCAGCGTCCACCAGCGCCCTCGCAGGAAGCCCAGCAGGACCGGCAGCGCGGCGCCGGCCAGGACATAGAGGGGCAGCTCCCTCTGCCGAAGCAGCAGGCCCTGGCTGCTCTCCAGCGCCCACTTCACCACGCCGTGGGGGTAGGGAAGGGCCAGCAGCAAGCGGGCGAGCAGGTCACCCAGCAGGCTGGGGGCGAGCAGCAGAAAGGCCAGCGGCTTGTGAGAGGCTGGGCCACCACAGCCTGGCGGCGGAGGCCAGCATCGCCGGTGGAGGCCCTTCGCCAACGGTTTTTCGCTGTCACGGATCGTCAAGTCTTTGTCATGGAGTGCAGTTCAGGCATAGCACGTCCCCTGGTACCGGTTTCAAATGGGCCGCCTGTGGGGCCACGACGGGCACGCACCTGGGCGCGAAGCCTGGCGGCCCTGCACCCTCTTCCACCGACGGGATGCAGCACCATGGGCCCCTTTTCTGCTGCAGGATCGCGGCGCCTGGTGGCGGCCCAGCTGCCCGGGGGACCGGGGAGTCGGGAGCAACGGCTGGCTTGGGCCGATGCTGCCTTGGCGCGCGCGTCGGGGGCGGCGCTGGTGGTGCTGCCCGGTCCACTGCCCGGCTACCTGCCGGGGCTGCGGTTTCGATGCGGGCGCGGGCCGAGGCCTGGGCGCTGCGGTGACCCCGCCGCAGCGGGGCCCACATCGCCATGGGTATCGGTGGAGACGACGCCAGCGAGCTGCTTCTCGTCGCCCCCGAAGGCGTCGTCGGCCGCTACCGCAAGCGCTTCCCCACCTTCCTCGAGGCGCCCCACTGGCGCGCGGGGAAGGCCCCGGGCGTCCTGCGCTGCGCCTTGGGCCGGGTCGGACTCGCCCTGTGCGCCGACGTGGTTCAGCCGGGGCTCTGGGAGGCCTTTGCCGGGCGGGTGGACCTGGTCGTCATCATCGGCGGCCTGGATGACCATGGCGGGCGCAAGCGGCGGCTGCGGGGCTGCGCCGGCGCCTGCTGGGCCCCTGGATGGACGGCGCGGGCCCCACCGCGCCACCCTCTCGGCTGCCGCCGCCGCGGGCGTCCCCATCGTCTTTGCCAATGCGACCGGCCCCTACCGCGACGGTGAGCGCTTCTCAGGGGGGGAAGCCGCCACGGCGCCGACGGCCCGCGCCCTGGCGTCGGTCGAGGCCATTACGCCCTGGGCGACCCCGAGGCGGAGCCTGGCCCGGCTGGACCCCCTCTCGGTAGGCTGGCCGGTGCGAAGCGCCCACCTTTGCGGCGCGCTGGCGCCTCTTCGCCCTGGCCCACCGCTGGGCGGCCCGGGGACGCGCCCGGTTGCCCTCTCGGTCCTGACGGTGCAAGCTCTGGCCATGCTGCTGGCCCTCGCCCTCGTCACCGCCGCCCACGCCGCCCCCCTCAGCCCCACCGTCGGGGGCCTGGACGCGGCCCGCGCGGTGCAGGTGCTGATCCGCAACGGCGACCAGGTCAACGTCGCCGACTGCAACGACGCCGCGGTAGGTGCAGACGCCGCCATCGACGGCCGGTGGACCTGTGGTCCGGTCGCCCAGCGCCCGGAGCAGGGCCAGATCGGCCTGCTGGTGGACGGCAAGCTGACCGAGGTGGGCGAGGCTCGCTGGGAGGGGCCCGCGCGCGCGCTCTCCATTCGACGGGAGTCCGGCGCCTGGTCCTTGTCCACCGAGTCCGAGCTGAACCCCGAGGTCCCCGGCGCCATCGCGGCCGGGCCCGGCCAGATCGTGGTGCTGCGGGTGGAGGGCTTCTCCGACTCGGGCGCGCCGGTCATCCGGCTGCAGGGCGAAGCGGGCTCCGTCCAGCTCAGCTGCGGCGATGACGGGCGCTTTCCCGATGTCGAGCGCAACGACGGTCGCCTGGGGTGCGCGGGGCTGGCCCCAGGGAGGGCGTTGACCGCATCCCTCTACGGCGCTGGCGGCAGCCAGAGCGCCCTGGGCCAGGTCACCCTGCCCGACGACGCGGTGGCCGAGGTGGTGGTGGACGTGGCGGCGGGCCGCTTGGAGCCTCGGCCCTTTGGCGCGTTCAGCGCGGTGCTGGCGCCCGAGGTCAAGGTCGAGTCCGTGCCCCCTGCGCCCCGGAGGGTCTACTCCCGGTGGAGGATCGAAGGCGCGGGCGCGCCCGCCGTGCCCCCTCCCGACGAGCTTGCCCCCACCGTTCCCCTCTTATCAGGCGACCCGGCACGCGCCCCGGATCGAGCGGCCCCGCCTCCAGGTGCTCTTTAGGCTGATGGCGGCCGCGGTCGCCGGGGGCTGGTGGTCGCCAGCCGAAAAGACCAGGCGAAATGGCGATCTTCCGGCCCTGGAGCGACTGCCTTCCCACCGCTGCTGCCCGGTGGACCCACGGTGCTGGCCGGGGGCTGTCAACTTCGCTGCCCGGATCCGGCCTCTGTCTCATCCCTATCTCTCTCTGGCGCCCACCCCTGGCGCCAGCGTCTACCGCGCCAGCCGGCCGCGGGTGGAGGACCTGGCGCAGAGCCTGCGGGTCCTCGCCGAACGCCAGGGGCCCGAGCTGGCCCTGGTCCTGGTGGGCGAGCAGGCCATCGTCGACCCGGGCGGGGTGGCCGGAGACCCGGTGGCCGAATTGGAGCGCGCCCTGCCACCCGGCACCCTGCTGCTGGTGCTGGTCGGCCCCGACGCGCCCCGATCGCCCTGGATGACCTGCCTCGATGTGATCGGTCCACCCTGGCGCGTTCAGGGCGAGTCCGAATCCGCGCCGCCCGCCCCGTCCAGCACGTAGATCCGCATGGCCGCGTCGTCGTGTACCGGGCGCGCCGTCTGGTCCAGAAATGCGCTGATCTTGCGGGCCTCTGCCGGCGCGTAGAAGTCCTTGTGCACCACGATGTAGCGCAAGCCCAGGTCCACCGCCTCGGCGCGGCCCGCCACCAGGTCCAGCCAGGGCAGCTGCGGGGGCAGCAGCGCCACCCGGCTGCGCTCCAGCACCACCAAAAAGCGGGTGTAGCGGTTGGTGGCCAGCCAGGTGGGCAGGGGGTCGTTGAGGCCGAAGGGCACGGGCCGACCGTGGGTCACCTGGTCCACGATGAAGCGGGCGCGCGACAGGACGGGCAGGGTGATGGGCAGGTCCAGCACCGCGCCGGAGCGCATCCCCGCGAGCACCGGGCGCTCCACCACCTCGGACCAGGGCAGGGGCATCACCGCCGGCGAGAGGGCCATCGACTCCACCAGCCGGGCCAGGCACAGGGCCCCCACGGCCAGCCGGGCACCGGGCCGGGCCCCCATCGCCGCGATGGCCAGGGCCGCCATCACCGACAGGCCCAGGGTCGCGCCCACCGCAAAGCGGTAGGCATGCGAGATCCGGCCAAAGAGCGGGATGGCCTCGAAGAGCCACAAGAAGGGCAGGGCGACCAGGCTGCCCTCCACGCTGCGGTAGGCGCCGCCCAGGTAGAGGTAGGGGCCCAGGCACAGCAGCACGAAGGCGCACACCAGGGCTGCCCAGGGCTCCGCCTTTCGGCGCAGGGCCCCGAAGAGGGCCAGGCCCGCGGGCAGGAGCAGCGAGTAGCCCAGGTAGACCACGACAATGAGGTCCTCGTCGAAGGCCGCCTTGAGATCCGGCGAGTAGAAGCGGCCCGGCACCAGCAGGGCGAGCACATCGGTCATGTTGTGCTCGATGAGGGTGCGCTTCACGAACTCGGGGTCACGGGTGACGATGGCGTCGGGCGCCGACATGGATCGCAGGAAGAGGCCGAAGGGACCCGCCACGACCAGCCCCGTCACCGCCGCCCCCAGGCCGAGCGGGAGCCCCCAGGCGCGCAGCAGGGCCCAGGGCCGCGGCCGGCCCAGGCTCGCCAGCAGCTCGCGCACAATGAGCCCCAGCAGCACGATCCCGGCAAATAGCCCATAATACCAGTTCGCGACTGCGTTCAGGCCGAAGAGCAGACCCGCCACGGCGGCCCGGCGCAGCGACGGCTCCTCCTTGGCCCACAGCAGCCCCAACAGGGCCAGGGGCAACCAGCCGGCGGCCAGGGTCTCGGTGATGCCATTGGTGGCCTGTCCCAGCAGGTGGGGGGCCGACTGGTAGCAGAGGCCCGCGAAGAGGGCGCCGGCCCGGGAGCCGCTCACCCGCAGCGCCAGGGCGTGGGCGCCCAGGCCGCAGAGGGCGAGGTTCAAGCCCACCGCGGCGTTGAGGGCCGCGACCGGCCCGAAGAGGGCCTGGATTGGCGCGGTGAGCACCGCGTTGAAGCTGTCGATGAACCAGAGGCTGCCGCCCTGGGGCCAGGCCAGCAGCTCCGTGTGCAGGGGCAGGGTCCCCTCCGAGAGGGACGAGAAGACGAACCAGAAGCCCCAGACGTGGTTCCAGACGTCGTTGCCGGGGTGTCCCACCGCGCGGTGGCAGGGATCGGCCAGCACCGGCCCCAGGCAGGCCAGGGCCAGCAGCCCGTGCACGGCCACAGCCAGCGCGTGCGTCCGCAAGGTCGCGGGCGGCCGTGCTACCATCGCAGCCTCGCCCTGGTCGGTGCCGGGGCCAGGGGGCTTCCGCTGCGATTCGTCCTCATCATGCTCTGCGCCTGTGCTTCGGAAGAGGCGATGCCGCCGCCGGCGCCGCCACTGGACCGGGCCGCCCGGCCTCCGCCGGCGCCGGGCCCCGCCGGTGAGGCACTCTACCAGCACCTCTATGCGGGTGAGTACGGCGAAGGCGCGCAGGCCAGCGGCGACCGGGCCCGGATGCTGGCCTGGCTGGCGAGCCTGGATCCCAGCCGCGAAGAGCTGCTCGCGCTTCAGGACCTGGTCGCCCTCAACCAGCGCCTGCAAGCCGAAGCCCGGGCCGAGACCGAGACCCTGGGCGCGCGCGAAGCGGCGCTCCTCAACCCCATCTACGCCGAGCTGCTCGGCCTCTACGCCCGCCCCGCGCCCCCCACGGAGGCCGAGCTGGCCCCCCTGGCAGCGCGCCTGGAGCAGGCCCGGGCCAAGGTGGAGGAGGGCATCGACCCCCACGGGGCCCGCTTCGACCGGGTGGTGGAGCTCTTTGAGGCCTGCGCGGCCCTGGTGCGCAGCCTGCCCGAGGATCGCCGCCGGGCCCTGGGCGAGGCGCGCTTCTTCCTGGGTCGCAAGCTGGGCCCCTTCTCGACCCCCGGCGAGGGGGCCGCCCTGCTGGGCAGCACCTGGGAGGCCCTGGATTTTGCCGCCTTGAAGGTGGATCCTCGCGATGCCACGGAAGGCCATATGGACATTGGCGGCCTCTGGGCGGCGGAGCGGGTGCGGGGAGGCCAGAGCGACAGCCTCCTGGAGAACCAGCTCGCCACCATCCTGATGGTGGCCAGCGCCATGGAGGGGCTGAACCAGGCCATCGAGGTTCGCTTGGGCCAACGCGCCGCGCTGGACTTCAACCCGCAGCCCGTCGGGCTAGACTGAGTCCATGAACCGCGCCCGATCCCGGATCCTCCCCTTCGCCTGCCTCTGCGCCCTGTCCTGCTCGGCCAAGGGCCCGGCCGCCCCCGGCACGAAGACCGCCGACGGCGACAGCGGCGACGCCGAGCAGGGCTGCAGCTACACCAACCCGCAGCTCGACCTGGGCACCGGCGAGACCAGCTTCGTCACCCTGTCCGACGGCGACGGCATCGAGGTGATCAACGGCCCCCAGGGCGGCCAGCACGTCCTGGGCAGCCTGCGTACCCAAGACATGAGCGGCATCGCCACGGTGCGCTTCACGGTGCAGCGCGAAGCCGACCTCAGCTATGTCTCCGACCAGACCTACCGGCTCCAGCTCTTTCCCGAGGGCGACTGCGCCTGGTCCTATTTCGGCCTCTACGGCTACCTGGGCTTTGTCGCCGGTCCCGACGACAACGCGGACTTCCTCTACCTGCCCGCCATCATGGGCATGGAGGTCAGCGACGAGGGGGGACGCACCGCCAGCGCCCAGGTCCGGGTCATCCCCGAGCTGGGCCCCGAAGAGCTGCCGGGCGGCGACCCCGGTGGCGATCCCGGCGGCGATCCCGGCGGAAGCACCGGGCCTTAGGGCAGCAGGCGCACCCGCCGCCGGGCCGCGATGGGGCCGGTGGCCACCCGCTCCTCGCCCCCGGGCAGGGTGATGCGGATCTCGTCGATGACCTCGTTTTCGCCCAGGCCCAGGTGCACCCGGGGCAGGGTGGTCGCGATGAAGCCGCTGTCCTGGGTCACCCAGTCCGTCTGCACCGTGTCGCCCGCGGTGACGCGCACCGCGCTGCCCACCGGGGCGTCCACCTCCACCCAGGCCTGATCCGTGCAGCCTTGCGAGAGGTAGAGGAGCGGCCGATCCTCGACCTGGGAGATGAGCAGGTCCTCCACCCCATCCGCGTTGAAGTCCAGGGCGATGGTGGCGCGGAAGGATCCGAGCGCCGTCAGGCCGATCTCCTGGCTGACATCGGTGAACTGGCCCTCGTCCTGGCGCAGCACCAGCAGGGGCACGTCCACCGCCCGCCAGGAGTCGCCCTCGTTCCAGCGATCGCCCTGGGCCGCCAGCAGGTCGCGCTGACCGTCGTTGTCGTAGTCGATGAAGATGCCGCCCCAGCCGGTCACCCCCTCTGATCCGACCTGGGCGCCGCTGGTGGCGCTCACGTCCACCCAGCCCCCGCTGGGATCCCGACCAAAGAGGGTGTTCAGCGGGCTGCCCGACAAGAAGAGATCGGGCTGGCCGTCTCCGTCGAAGTCGGCCACGTCCACGCCCTTGGCGGCGATGGGGCTGGAGCAGAAGCAGTCGTCGGTGGCGTCCACGAAGCGCCCACCCTCGTTTCGCAGCAGGGTGCTGCCGCCGAAGTTCATGCCCAGGTCGTTGGCCAGGTAGACGTCGATGTCGCCGTCGCCGTCTGCGTCGAAGCTGGTCGCGTCATAGCCGTGGCGCAGGCCGACGGCCTCGGGGACGGCGTCGGGCTCGACCCGGAAGCCGTCGGGATCGACATGCACCACCCGGTCGTTCTGCACCTCGCCCTCGTCGTGGATGTCGGCGGTGCGGGCCATGAACAGCTCGATCCGGCCGTCGAGATCGAAGTCGCCGGGGCTCATGTCGTGCACCACCGACACTGGCACGACCCCGCCCCCGGTCCCGTCCAGATCGGGGAAGGGCTCGAAGCGGTAGTTGCCCCCCCCATCTGCCCGCAGCATGAAGGCCATGGGCCCGCCGATGAGCAGGTCCAGGCGCCCATCCTGGTCGACATCCAGCCACAAGGCGCCATTGCCCGAAGGCATCGGCACGGCCTGCGCTTCGAAGCGGTCGCCGCGGCGCAGCATCAGGTGCATCTCGCCGGGCATCCGGGTGAGGAGCAGGTCGGTCAAGCCGTCGCCGTCGATGTCGGCGGCGGCGAGGCCCGCGCCGTCCTGGTGGCCATAGCGCTGGTCCAGCGGCACCTCGGCCAGCAGGTTCCAGGCCTCGCCGACCTCTTCGTAGATGGGGGAGGGGAGCGGATCCTCACAGGCCGAGACGGGCTCCAGCTCGAATCCGTCGGTGACGGGGCTGCCCCCGGCCGCGGCGGAGTCCTCCGCGGCGCCTTCGGGGGCGGGTGCGGGCGTGCAGGCCATCAGCCAAGACCAGAGCAGCATCCCTGCATTGTAGCCCGACCCGGTCGGCCGTCGCGACTCAGGCCGGGTGAAAGGTGCCATCCCGCTCTACAAGGCTCAAGACGCGCTGATCCGTCTCCAGGCGCCAGCCCCCCTCCGTGCGGGTCAGAAACGCGGTGGGCAGGGCCGTTCGGGCCGTCTCGGCCAACAACACGACGCCGCCGATGCCCACGGGCAGCGCCGCCTCGCTGGCGCGCAGATCGGCGCCGTCGCGCCCCTGTCCGAGCATCAGCACGGTGACGGGCAGGCCTGGGGCCTCGGCCAGGCGGGCCGCCAGGTCGCCCAGCTCTCTGGGGCGGGCCCCATGCACCCGGTAGACCGGCCCCCCCGCCACCGCCGGGATGGGGGTGCGCTCGGATGCCGCGAGCAGGACCCGGTGGCCCCGGGCCAGGCGGGCAAGCAGGGGACCGACCGCGGCGGCAGCGTCCTCGGGGCGGCACTGCCACACCGTCAGGCCCTCGGACAGCGGGGGGGTGCCCTCCCCCAGCAGGCCGGCCGAAGGCAGGCGCTCCAGCCGCCGGGGCAGGGGACCCGGGCCCCGGCCCCGGGACAGCCGCCACATCCAGGCCGCGCCAAAGAGCACCACCAGCCACTCCACCCGCGCCCCGATGGCCGGGGACGGCACCTCGATCTCCGGGGGATCGCCATCGGAGGTGATTCCATGAAAGGTGGCGATGACTGCGCCCTCTCTGCGGATCTTCACCGTCCAGTCCGCCACCACGCCATCGCCGATGCGCAGGCGCAGCATGCACGGGCCAGCTTGGGGGCGCAGGCGCGCCGTCGCGCTCTCGTCGGCCATGGCGGCTCCGGCGGCTTTAGAGGCTGGGGCACCAGATGGGGATGGGCTGGGGGCTCAGGCTGATGCTGCCTCCGCTGTTGTCGGTCATGGCGCTGACCGTCCAGCTGCCCCAGACCTGGCCCGCGCCGGGGCTTCGCCCGGCCACGGTGGAGCCAGGGCGCCACAGCAGGCGGAGGGCCGGGGGAGCAGCAGGCATGGCGAAGCTCGCGAAGCCGGTGGGATCCGAGAGGGGCCCCGGACCCAAACCAAGCCAGCGCGCTGCAGTGCGCCGGGCTTCAGGGCGCTCGGGTCGCCGAGGCAGGCAGGTTGGCACGCAACAGGTCCGCGATGGCCAGCCCCGCCGCCCGGTTGCCCGCGGCGGACAGATGGCCGGGATCATCGGCCAATACAAGATCCTCGCCCTGGCAGCAGGCGCGCACATCCACCACGGGCAGCGGGAGTTGCGCCCCCAGGCCCCGCACCCAGGCGGCGCTGGGCCGATCGCCCTGACCCTGGCCCATCAGATCGGCTTGAAAGGGCAGCCAACCCACCGTCACCCGGCCGCCGCTGGGGGCCAGGGCGGCGGCGGCTTCGGCCAGGGCCAGGCTGCGCTCGGCATCGGACACCCGGTCCACCCGGGGCTCGCCATTGGCCTGGTCGGGCATCAGGAAGGGGCGGTCCGTGGCAGGAAAGACGAGCTGCCGCAGGGCCTGGTAGAGCGAGAGGTGGCGGGCCAGCAGCACCCGGAGGCGGGCCACCGGGCCCGCGCCGCCCAGCAGCAGCTCGCGGTCCGAGACCAGCACCTGGTTGTGGTCGTGCATCGGGATGAAGAAGACGGCGATATCGGGTGCATAGCCCGCCACCACCTCGCCCATCAGCCAGGCGGCCTGGGTCGTGCTGTAGCCGGGCTGGCCAGCGTTGAGCACCTCCACCCCCGGCAGGCCCTCGGCCACCCCATCGGCGACCGTCTGCCCGTCGTCCACTCCCCAGCCAAAGACCGTCGAATCCCCCAGCAAGGCCACCCGCGGGATGCCTTCGGTGCGGGCCTTGGGCAGCTTTGTGCGCAAACCATCTGGATTGGTGCTGAGACGGAAGCTGTGGCCGTCTCGGGGCCCGCGCATGGCCTGGTCCTGCAGGTTGGCCTGCATGCGCCACTGGCCCAGGGCCTCGGGACGATAGGCGGGCCGAACGCCGAAGATGCGCAGCCCAAGCTCCATCACGACGAGCAGCAGCGCGGACACCACCAGGCCAAAGGCCAGGTTGCGTCCCGGTCGGGGACCGCGGGGGCTGCGTCTCTTCAGCGTGGCCTCCGGCGGTCCTCAGAAGACCAGGTAGATGAAGGGTGCGACATATTGCACGCTCTGGATGGCCACCAGCACGATGCCCAGCAGCAGCAGCACCGCGGTGAGGGGCACCATCCACCAGCGCCCGCCCCGGGACAACATGCCCAGCAGCTGGCCCGCGGTGCCCAGGCGCATCAGCCAGGCGTCCACCCGGGATTGCATCGTCCTGTCGGCTTCTCTGGGCGGGGGAGGCGCGCTGCTCATGGGGCCTTCAGGGGGGGGTAGAGGTGGCTGGGGGGCCGCTCGATGCGCAGCCCGTCGAGGTAGAGCAGGTCGAGGCCGCTGCGGGTGAAGGTGGCCAGGGCGTCCACCGCCGTGCAGACCGGGGGCTCGCCCTTGAGGTTGAAGGAGGTGTTCAGCAGCATGGGCAGGCCGGTGGCCTGTCCAAAGCGCTCCAGCAGGGCGGCAAAGGCGGGGTGCTCTGCTGCCGACACGGACTGCAGGCGGGCGCTGCCGTCGATGTGCACCACGGCGGGAGCGTCTTCGGCCAGGCTGCCGTCGGTGGGGACCGCGGTGAGCATATGGGCGCAGAGCGCAGCCTCGGCGGGGGCCGGCCGAAAGCGGCCCAGGCCGGCCCCCGTGACCGAAGGGGCAAAGGGCCGAAAGGGCTCGCGGAACTTGATGCGGGTGTTGACCCGCTCCGCCGTCTCTGCACCGCGCGGATCCGCCAGGATGCTGCGGTGGCCGAGCGCCCGGGGGCCCCATTCGGCGCGCCCCTCCACCCAGCCGATGACCCGCCCCGCAAGCAGATCCGCGGTGGCCCGGTCCGGGGCGTCGGCGTCCACCTCGGTCCAACTGAAGCCCAGGTCCCCGAGCAGGTCCACCGTTGGCCCCCGGGCGATCGCGGGCCCCAGGTCCACCGCGAAGGAGCCGCCCAGCCGCGGATTGCCCAGGACCCCGTGCCAGACCCACAAGGCCGCGCCCAGGGCCCCACCGGCATCGCCTGCGGCCGGCTGCACCCAGAGCTGTTCAAAGGGCCCATCCAATGCAAGCCGGTGGTTGGCCACGGCATTCAGGGCCACCCCGCCGGCCAGGCACAAGGCGTCGGCCCCTGTCTGCGCCTTGGCGTGGGCGGCCATATGCAGCAGCGCGTCCTCCAGCCAGGCCTGGCAGCTCGCGGCGATGTCGGCGTGGCGCTGGCTCTCGGCGATCACGGCCTCGCTGGCATCCCCCGGCCGGGCCCGAGGCCAGAAGGGCGCGCCGGGCGCGCGGGGCGGCCCCAGCAGGGCCTCCAGCTTGGGCGTCGCGCTCTTGCTGGGGTGCCAATGCCAGGAGAAGTAGTCCAGATCCAGGCTGAAGCCGCCATCGGATTCCAGGCGGGCGAGGCGGTCAAAGGCCGCGCGGTGGATGGGGCGCCCATAGGCCGCCATGCCCATCACCTTGTATTCACCCTCGTTCACGGCAAAGCCAAGGTGCGCGGTGACCGCCGAATAGACCAGGCCCAGGCTGTGGGGCCAGCGCACCTCGCCCAAGGGGCGCAGAAAGGGCGCGGCGTTGCTGCCCTCCCACAAGGAGGTGGTGGCCCACTCGCCCACCCCATCGGCCACCAGCACCGCCGCCTTGCGGTGGGGCGAGGCCAGGAAGGCGCTCGCGGCATGGCTGAGGTGGTGCTCGGAGAAGAGCAGCCGGTCGGCCTTGACCCCAAAGGTCTGCACCAGGCGGGTGCGCAGCCAGAGCTTGTCGCCCAGCCAGCTGTGCATCTGGCGCGGAAAGGCCCGCCAGGACCGGGGGAAGGTGGCGACGGCCGTGCTGAGGATGCGCTCGAACTTGCGCAGGGGCTTCTCGTAGAAGACCAGCCAGTCCACGTCTTCGATGCCGATACCCGCCTGGTCGAGGCACCAGGCCACCGACCGCACGGGCAAGGAGGCGTCGTGCTTGATGCGGGTGAAGCGCTCCTCCTGGGCGGCGGCCACCACCACGCCGTCCTGGAGCAGGACCGCCGCGGCGTCGTGGTAGAGGGCGGAGATGCCCAGGATGAAGGTGCTCACTCAGGCCTCGCTGCGGGCCCGGTCCAGGGCGCTGCGCCCATCCACCGGAGCGACCTGCCAGCCGCCGCTTTCGAGGCGGGCGATCAGGCGGAAAGGGCCCACCACCAGCACATAGGCGATGAGCAGCCACAGGCCGCCCATCACGGTGCCGATGTCGCGGGACAGGCGCAGCCAGCCCTCCTTCACGCGGTTCCAGCGGGCCTTGCGCACCGACGCGAGGCCCTCGGGGCGGCTGGCCCCGGCCAGGCGCAGCAGCTCCTGTCGGCTATAGCTGACGTGGAAGGCCTCGTCCTTGAGGATGTCATCCAGGGCGAGGTTGGTGCCGGGGTCGGGCATGTCGTGGCGGCGGTAGACGTCGAATTGTTCGACGGCGTCGGCCTCGGCGACAAAGACGAAGGCCAGGAAGTCCTCCTCGCCCAGCCGCTCGAAGAGGGTGCGCCCGCCCACGATGCCATGCTCCACCAGCAGCCCGGCCTCGTCCCGCCCGGCTTCGGTTGCATCCAACACACCCTGGGCATTGGCCCGGCGCCGAAAGAGCACGGAGTGGCGCCACTCGTCCAAGGCGTGACGGAAGTATTTGCGGCGGAGGTCGCGGCGTTGCGTACCCGCCACCGCAGCCAACATATCCAAGGAGCTGCCTTGTTCGGTGCGCGAGAAGGCCGAGAGCAGGCGGTGGCGCTCACGGGGGAAGCGCCAGGCGATGCTGCCCGTCAGGCGAATCCAGAGCTGGCGTCCGGCGCCCATCAGGGGCCGCCTTCGGCTGCCGGGGCGAGCAGCTGCAGCACCTGCGGCGTGATGCGGCCCGCCAGCTCGGCGTGTCCGGTGCGGCTGAGGTGGTTGCGGTCCACGAAGACGGCCTCCGGGTCGACCTCTGCCATGGCCTCTACCACATCCAGCCAGGCGGCCCCTGGCGCTGCGGTGCCCACCGCGGCCTCCATGCGCCGGTATTCTGCCATGGGATCCCGCGGCGTGGGCCGGGTCAGCTCGGGTAGCAGCAAGACCGTCCCACCCGCAGCCCGCACCTTTTCGATGATCAGGCGCAGGTTCTCCTCGGCATCGGCGACGGGGACGGCGGGCACGAAGCCGGCGGTGTCGGTGGTGACCGGGCGGGCCAGCAGGGACAGGCCCGAGATCAGGCGGGAGCGGGCGGCCAGGCCCGCCAGCGGCTGCTGTCGGCGGTGCGGGCGGCGCGCGCGGCCTCGCGCTGCTTGCGGGTCTTGCTGGAGTTTTCGGTGAGGATGTCGTTGACGCCTACATAGACGACCACCAGGTCCGGGCTGCCCTCAGCCAGCAGCGCGTCGATGGCGCGGCTGAAGGTGAAGCTGTCCCGTCCGCCATTGGCGTAGTTCACCGTCTCGACGCCCAGGCCCCGGGCGCACAGGGCGGCGTGCACCTGGCCGGGGAAGAAGGCCTCGGGCTCGCCACCCAGCTGGTAGGCGCCGCCGGCCGAGGAGCCGCCAAACCACCAGATCTCCCGCCGATCTTCGCCGCAGCCGGCGGACCAGTAGGGGGCGACCCCCGTGGCGTCCTCTCCTGCGCCCAGCTCGGCCCCCGACAGGTGCTCCACCGACCAGCCGCGCTCCAGGTAGCTGCTGCGCACCGCCAGCTCGGCCGAGACGGGCAGCAGCAGCAAGGTCAAGAAGAGCAGGTCCGTGCCGGCCCGGGGCGCCTTGTCCACCAGGGCTGGCACCAGGCCCAGGATCAGCAGCAGGCGCCACAACAGGGCCGGCAGCAGGCCCTGGGCCCAGCCCAGCAGCGCGATGGCGGCGAAGGTGGGCAGATCGCGCACCAGCAGCGCATTCCGCGACAGTTCTGCCGCCTGACTGAGGCGGAGCGGCAAGCAGAGAAAGGCCACCCCCAGGGGCAAGGCCAGGAGCACCGGTCCGTCGAGGCCCCGTGCCCCGGCCGCCGTCACCACCACCGCCGCGCCCAGCCAGGCCGGCCAGGGCAGCTCGCCGCGCTGGGGCGGGCCCACGGCAAAGAGGCCGCTGCGCAGCAGGGCCGCCCCCAGCAGCGGCAGCAGGGCGACGGCGAAGACCCCCTCCGCCAGCTCCCAGGTGCTGGTCCGCACCAGGAAGAGGCGCTCCACCAGGTTGAGCCACAGGGCGTGGGGCAGCAGCAGGGTCAGCAGGGCCGGCAGCAGCAGGCCGAGGCCCAGCAGCAGGCCGAGGTCCCGCCGCCGCGCACCCAAGGCCACCGCGCCCACCAGCAGGCCCAGCAGCCCGCCCCCCAGGGCAGACTTCAGGCGCCCGGAGTCCGGCAGGGGGGCCCGGGACCAGTCCTCTTCGAGGACCAGCTCGCCTTGGGTGTCCAGGGCGCGAAAGCGGCGCAGAAAGGCCGGCCCGGCATGGGCCGACAGCTCGACGCTGCCCGCGGGCTGGGTGGCCAGGGCGACCGGCCCGGCCGGCGTCTCTGCAAGAACCCTCCCCCCCTCGAAAAGAAGCACAGCGGCTTCATCTTTGGGGATCTCAACCGGCTTGCCGCTGGGGTCGGACCAGGCCCCCGGGCGCAGCTTGAGGTTGAGGATGCCGGCCCCCGCACCCGCCGGCGGCACCAGGTTGACGACCAGGGGCCCGCTGCGGGGGTCCAGGTCGATCTCGAGGCGGGACAGCGGCCGGGGATCCCGCGGCAGCAGACGATCGGCCCGGCCAAAGCTGTGGGGCACCAGGGTGAGCCGCCCGGCAGCGATCTGGCTGCCCCGGCCCAGGTTGGGGCTCATCACCTGCTCGTCCATGCCCGGCACCAGCACCGTCCATCGGCCCTCGTCCACCGCGGTGGGCTGGGCGAGGGTGGCCAGGGCCCAGGGTGCCAGGGCGGCCCCAAAGCCCAGGCCGGCCAGGACGAAGAGCAGCAGGGCCAGCAGGGTCTGGCGCGAGGGCAGCCGGGCGCGCGGCCCGGAGGCCGCCGCCGCGCCGCGCCGAGGATCTGCGCCGGCGGCGGGGCTCACGGGCCGGCTTCCACCCGGAAGTCGTAGCCGGTGCGCTGAAGGGCATCGACCATGGAGGGGTCGAGGTTCAGGGTCTGCCCATCGGTGGCCCGGGCGGCCCGGAAGGCATCCCAGGCGGCCACCAGGCGGTCACGCTCGGCCCGGTTCTCCGCCAGGACATTGTGGTCCTGGGCGGGGTCCGTCTCGAGGTTGTAGAGGCACTCGCCGGGCTCGCCCGGGGCGCGGGGCCCGTCCTGTCCGCCGCAGCCGCGATCCTGGCGCACCAGGGCCCAGGGTGGCGCGATGACCGCCCCCCGCGGCGTGGGCCCCTGCTGCAGGGTCACCCCGCCTTCAATCAAGGTCATGGCGCGGATCTCGTCGGCCTTGCCCGTCGCAAGCGGCACCATGGACGCCCCGTCGATGCCCGCCGGCGTCACCGCGCCGACCAGCTCCAGCAGGGTGGGGGCGATGTCCACCTGGCTGACCAGCCCCGATACGGCGCGGCCCTTCAGCCCGGGCACCCGCATCAGCATGGGGATGTGGGTGACGCTGTCCCAGTAGGCGTCGCCATGAAGGATCTCGCCGTGATCCCCCAGGGACTCGCCGTGGTCGGCGACCACCAGCACGATGGTGCGGTCCCAGTTGCCCCGGGCCACAACCGCGTCCAAGAGCACGCCCACATCCACGTCGGTGCGCGCCACCGCCTTTGCATACTCGGCCTTCCACACGGCGATTCCAGCGTCACCCTTCTCGATGGTCAGCTCCTGCAGCGGGTCCCGGCGCATGGCCACCACGCCCTTCTGGGCGGTGCCCCCCGCGGTGCCGGGCATGGGCTGGGTGCTGTCCTCGGCGTCCGAGCCGGCCCGGAACAGGGCCTGGGTCACGCCCGTCGGATCCCTCGCATCGGGATCGATCACGAAGGGAAAGTGGGCCGTTCGGGAATGAAACATGGCCAGGATGGGCCCGCCCTCGTCCTGCTGGGAAACCCAGGCCGCCGCCGGCCGCGCGCTCTCTCCGCCGGGGCCGGGCTTGCCCTCCCGCAGGCGCCCATCGGGGGTGTCCCGGGGCGGCGGAATGATCTCCATATACTGAAAACCGCGGTCCAATCCATAGTCTGGACGAAAGCCGCTGGGTGCGTCGATGGTGAAGGCCCCGGTGCGGTAACCATAGAAGCCCAGGATCTCGGGCAAGGTGGGGACGTCGGCCACCAGGCCCTTGTCCCAGCCGGTGACCCCGGTGCTGCTGCCGAAACGCCCGGTCAACAGGGCGGTGAGCCCGGCGAGGGTGAAATTCGAGGCCGACCAGGCGTTGTCGAAGCGCACCGACTCGGCGGCCAGGGCGTCCAGCCGGGGGGTCAAGCCGGTGACCCCGCCATAGGCGCCGATGTGGTCCCGGCGCATCGAGCAGAGGGTGATGATGACGATGTCGCAGTCGGGGCAGAGGGCGGCGTCGGAGGCAGAGGCGCTGGCCACCGGTGCGGGGTTGCTGAAGGTGCCCGAGCCCGGCGCCACCGGCGGCCGATCCCCGGCGTCCCCGACGGCGATGCGCTGGCCCTCGTCCGTGGGGCCGCCGTCGCCCGGCGCAGGGGGCAAGGGGCGCCCGTCCCGGCCGTCCCGCAGGGCCTCCCCCCCCTCAGGAGCGTCCAGCAGGTAGACCCCATAGGACAGAAAGCCCACGCCCAGCGCCATGCCTGCGAGGCCGAGCAGCCGCTCCGTCTTCATCCCGACTCCGTGCGAAGACCCCTGCGGTCGACCTTGAGGGATCCTGCCATTGCGACAGGATAGCGCAGGGAGACCCCCGCGGGCCGATCCCCGGAGCAGGCGACATCGTGACGACGGACCCCTTGTTCATCATCGGCACCGAGCGCTCGGGGTCGAACCTGCTGCGGCTCATCCTGGACGCCCACCCGCGGCTCTTCGTGCCCCACCCGCCCCATGTGATGCACTTCTTTGCACCGCTGGAGCCCCTTTACGGCGATCTGTCCAAGCCGGGGCCCTTTGGGCGGCTGGTGACCGATGTGCTGCGCCTGGTGGACGGGCACATCCACCGCTGGGACCCCGTCCCCGACCCCGCCTCGGTGGCGGCCCTGGCCCCCAGCCCCGACCTCTTTGGCGTCTTCGTGGGGCTCTACGAGGCGGCGCGGCTGTTGTCGGGCAAGGCCCGCTGGGGCAACAAGAGCACCTTCATGGTGCACCACGGCGCCCGGGTGCTGCAGGCCTTTCCCGGCGCCCGGCTGCTGTGGTTGGTGCGCGACCCCCGGGATGTGGCGGTGTCGTCGCGGGACTCGGTCTTCTCGCCCTTTCACCCGGCCCACACCGCGGCCCTGTGGGCCCAGCAGCAGGCCCTCGCCCTGGACCTGGAGCGCGCCTGGCCCGACGCGGTGCTGCGCGTCCACTATGAAGCGCTGGTGCAGGATCCCAACGAACAGATCCGCCGAATCTGCGCCTTCTTGGGGGAGGAGATGCACCCCGGCATGCTGGCCTTTCACCAGCGCGCCGAGGCAAAGCGCTCGGCCGCCTTGTCCGAGTCCTGGGCCAATACCGGCAAGCCGGTGAGCGCAGATGGGGTGGGCCGGTGGCGCGGCCGCCTGACCGATCGCGAGATCGGGCTGGTCGAGGCCCTCGCCGCCGACTGCATGGACGCCTTGGGCTACACGCCCTCCCGGGCCCCGCAGCCCCTGCCCGGCCCCCTGGAGCGCCTTCAGCAGGGGATTTCGGGGCGCATGGACTGGCTGCGGGTCGAGGCCCGGTCCTTGCGGCGGGACCGGAATGTTCGCGCGCGCTGGGCGCGGGCCTTGTTGATGCGGCGCATCGCCTGGGAGCTGCGTCGGGACCCCCCCGATCCTCGCCAGGGCGCATGACCACCGACGCTGCCACCCTCCAGACCAGTGTGCAGAGAGCGGTGCAAGCCCGCATCGCCGCCCTGCGTGCAGAGGCCGGGATCGAGCCGCCAGACTTCGTTCTCACCGATGACCTGGAGCGGCTGGTGCTCATCGGGTCCAGCAGCCGCGGGGGGTCGAGCATCTTCTCGGAGGTCCTGCGCCGCACCGTGGACGCCGTGCACCTGCGCGCCGAATCCAACCCCTTCTTGCGCCTCTATGGGCTGGGCCCCCGGGGGCTGGAGCCCCGGGGCGAGGCCCGGACGCCCAAGACGGGCTGCCGGCGGGGCTCTTTGAGGCGCTGGCTCCAGGGTGTGGCCAGCCCTGGCAGGGTCCGGTGGACGCCGCGGCCGAGCGCGCCTACGCCTTGGACCTGGCCTGCCGGCTGAGCCTTCAGTGGCCCGAAGAGCGCTTTGAGCTGGCCGAGGTGGAGGGCGCCCTCGTCCAGGCCGGTGGCGCCGAAGCCGCCTTGGGGCCCGCCGCGGCCGCGGCCTTCGTCGCCCTGCTCAAGGCGCTGATGCCGGCCCACAAGAGCATCGACCCCACCCTCTACGATCTCGACCAGAAGCTCGTCTTCAGCCAGCTTCCCGGAATCGACCCCGCCCGTCGGCTGCCCCCGGTCCTGCTGGAGGAGCCGCCCTTTGTGGCCATCGCGCCCTGGCGGCGGGCCACCCGGACCAGCCTTCGGGGCCGCCCCCTGATCATCAAGACCCCAGGCAACGCCTACCGAATGCCCTGGTTTCGGTCCGTCCTGCCCCACACCCGCGTGGACCTGCTGCACCTGCGCCGCAACGTGGCGGCCAGCGTGAACGGCCTCTTTGATGGCTGGCGCCACCGCGGCTTTCACGCCCACCGGGTGGCCGGCGCCCTCGCCATCGCCGGCTATAGCGACCAGCGGGCCGAGGGGCGGGACTGGTGGAAATTCGACCTGCCCCCGGGCTGGACGGCGCTGCGGCAGGCCCCCCTGCAAGCGGTCTGCGCCTTTCAGTGGCGCTCGGCCCACCAGGCCCTGCTCGAGACGGCGCGGGGCATGCCACCGGAACAACGTCGCAGTGCTATTTCGAGCATTTCACGGCCGACCCGCGCCCTGCCGTGGTGGGGCTGCTGCCCTGGCTGCAGGCGCCCCTCTACCCGGGGCCGAGGCCACCCTGTCGGCCGCCTTTCCGGCGGTGATGGCCACCCGCCAGCCCCGGCACCGCCGCTGGTTCGCCCGGGCCACCCTGCTCGAAGAGGTGCTCACCGACCCGCAGAACCTCGGGCTGATGGCGGAGCTGGGCTACGATGCCAACCCGGAGACCTGGACATGAGCGCGCCGCTGCCAAGCACCCTGCTGGGCCCGGGCTGGTCGCCGCGGGTGGCGGGCCAGGCCGAAGAGCTGGCCGCCGGCCTGTGAGGCCGCCTGCGGTCTGAGTTCCGAGGTCGCCCCCCTGCGCGAGGTGCTGTTGACCCGCCCGGGGCCGGGGCTGGATTTCGCCGAAGATCCGCAGCGCTGGCTGATGGACGAGCGTCCGCACCTGCCCACCCTCACCGCCCAGGCCCAGGCCATCGCCCGCGCCTTGGCCGCCCGCGGGGTCCAGACCACCTGGATCGAAGCCCCCGAAACCGGGCTGCCCAACCTGATCTTCGCCCGGGACCTCTTCTTCATGACCCCCGAAGGCGCGGTGGTGGCGCGCATGGCGGCCAGCAGCAGAGCCGGCGAGGTGCGGTTTGCGGCCGCGGCCCTGGCAGGCGCGCGGCGTGCCCATCCTGGCAACAATGGGCGGCCAGGCCTGCTTTGAAGGGGCCGACGCCTTGTGGCTGAATGCGCAGACGGTGCTGGTGGGGGTGGGCCGCCGCACAAACCAGCTCGCCTTTGATCGCCTGTCGCGCATTCTCGCCGACCAGTCGGTCCAGGCCGTCCCGGTGGAGGTGCCGGCAACCAGCCAGCACCTGCTGGGGGCGCTGATCTTCGTCGATGAGGGCCGAGCGCTGACCCTGCGCGCCACCCCCTCCATTCACGCCGCCCTGGCGGCCCACGGCGTGTTGGCCCTGGACCTGCCGGTCGATGAAGAGACGGTGCGCGGCCGGGCGGCGAACCTGCTCACCCTGGCTCCGGGGCAGGTGCTCATGCCCGCCGGCAACCCGCGCACCCAGGGCCGCCTGGAGGCCTGGGGCATCGCTTGCGAGACCGTCGAGGTCGGCGAATACATCAAGGCTGCAGGGGCCCTGGGCTGCCTGGCCGGCCCGCTGCACCGGGCGCTGCCCTGAGGCGTGGGGGGGCGTGTTACCCTTCCAATCTCCGGACCGTTCACCCCGAGCAACTGCATGCCCTCGTCCCCACTGAGCCGTCTGCCCGGCCTCCTCGCCCTGGGCTGGCTGGTCGCAACGCCGGTTGAGGCCCAAGCCCAGGCCCGTCGCATGGTCGTGCGACTGCAGAGCACGAGTGGCGACCTCGACAACCCCGTGAAGGTTCGCCTGGTCGGCGACGGCGGCGCCGAAGCCGAGGTCGCCCTCAAGGACGATGGCCGGTCGCCAGACGTCACCGCCGACGACGGCATGTGGTCGGCCACGGTCGAGATCGGCGGAGACACGGTCCAGGTCTACCTCCTGACCGACGGAGAGGAGATTGACGGGGGCATGGTCACCTGGACCGATACCACCGCCCCCCGCGATCTCGACCTCAACCTCTCCGGCGGCACGCTCACCGCCAAGGCGGCCTCGGCCGAGGGCGGCCTGGGGCCTCCGCCCGAGGGCGCGCCACCCGGCGAAGAGGGCCAGCCTGTCCCCGGCGTGGTGCAGACCGGCGAAGCCCTGGAGGGCCTGCCCCCGGTGGACGGCCCCCCGGTCGAGGGCCCGACCGCAGAGACACCGCCGGTGGCCGGCCCGCAGGCCAACGGCCCGCCCTTGGGCAACCCGGGCCCTCCCAACGCCAGCGGACCCGCGACCGAGACCGGCGGCGGCATCGGCGACGCCCAGCTCTTCATCGGGCTGGGGGTGGGCATCCTGGCCCTGGTGGGCGTGGGCTGGCTCTGGTTCGTGAACCGGCGCAGGGGCGAGGACGAGCTGCCCCCCCCGCAGCCCGAACCCGGGCTGCTGGGCCCCCTGACCCCCTCCTTGAGCGCGGGAAGCTCGACCTGGCGCGCCGATCCAGAAGACTTCGACGCCTTCGCCTGGGCCTTGTTGGCCCGGGTGGCCCGCCATCGCAAGGTGGTCCTGGCTACCACCGAGGGCATCGAACTCGGGCCGGTCTTTGGGGGCCCCGTCTACCGGTCCAGCACCCTGGATGTGGCCGAGATCGCTGATATGGCCGATGCTTTGGAAGAGAAGGCCGGCGCGCCGGTGGCGGTGGTGCTGGTGGGCGATGCCGCGACGGAGACCCTGCCCGGCCTGCGGGCCGAGCTATCCGCCAGCACGGGGCTGATCCTGATTGGCACGACCCGCGGCACGGTCGAGCCCCGAGCCCTGCGGTGCAGCCGCAGCGGCACGGGCAATGGCTGGCGCATCGAGGGGCCCGATGGCGTCACCGGAGCGCGTTCCGGGGCCTTCGGCCTGGAGCCTCCCCCGCCCGAGGCCCCATGAGCCGGCGGCGCCGGAGGGGGCGGGCACCGTCGCTCGCCTTCCGGATCGCCGCCAGCGCGCTGATCTTCCTCCTTGCAGCGGGGGTAGCCGAGCTGGCCGCCCGCAGCCTCGCGCTGGACGCCCCCACCTGGCGCGGTGAGGAGCCCAACTCCGTCATCATGGTGGGCCACCCCACCCGCCTGTGGGGCATGGGCACCGGCACCCGGGACAACGCCGGGGCCACGGCCTGGATGAATGAGGAGGGCCTGCGCGGCCCCCTGCCCGAGCTGCCGCGTCCCGACGGGCGGGAGCGCATCATCGTGCTGGGCGACAGCACCTTCTTTGGCCATGGGGTGGCCGACGACGCGACCCTGCCGGCCCGACTGGAGGGGGAGCTGCGCGCAGCGGGGGTGGACGTGGACGTCGTGAACGCCGCGGTGCCCGGCTACTCCACCGAACAGAGCCTGCTGCTGATGGCCGAGACCGGCTGGGCCTTGCAGCCCACCCTGCTGCTGATCGGCAACCTGTGGTCCGACAACAATGTCGATGGCTTCCGCGACGCGGACCTCCTGCGAACCGCGGCCTTCTACCGGGACCACCCGCTGCGTCACTCGGCCTTCTACCGGCTGCTGGCGGCGGGCATCGACCGGGTCAAAGGCGCCGAGTCCGCCCGGCTGGTGACCTGGACCCGCGACAGCACCTGGCCCGAGGCCGGCACCCGCCGGGTGCCCCTGGATCGCTATGCCGCCAACCTCGACCGGCTGGTACACGAGGCCGCCGAATACGGCGCCGGAGCGGCCTTCATCGCCCCCACCAATGACGGGCTGGTGCAAGAGCGCTTTCGCGGGACAGCAGGGTGGGACCCCTACTTCGACGCCCAGCGGCAGGTGGCGGACCACCATGGCCAGCCCGTGATCAGCGCCCTGCGCGCCTTGCAGGCCGATGCCAAGGAGAATGGGGTCGAGGGGCTCTTTATCGACGAGATGCACCCCTCTGCCCGAGGCCACCGGCTGCTGGGGAAGGCGGCGGCGGCGGGGCTTCTCGAAGCCGGCTGGCCCGACAAGCGGCTGCTGGGGGTGGAGGCCCCCTTCGACCCGGGCATGCTCAGCGATGTGGGCCTGGAAATGGGGGCCAGGAACAGCCCCGGACGCTCCCCCCAGGCCCAGCTCTTCGCGTCCACTGCCACCCAGGTAGCGGCGCCAGGGCAGGGCAGCCCCGCCCAGGTCGCTGGCGGCCCCTGGAAGCTGGAGGGTTCGGTGGCCGGCGGGCGTGGGGCCCTGCGCCTGCGCATCCTCAGCCGCGACGGCCTGCTGCTTCAGGAGCACACCGTCGGCCCCGACGGCCACTTCTCCTACCCCATGGACGGCACCCATACCGACGTGGACGTGGTGGTGAATTCCGAAGGAGGAGAGGAGGCCCGCGGCCGGGCGACGGTCGATGGCGGCCATCTGGGGCTGGTGCTGCCCCAAGCCGGACCCTGACCGTGCCGGGCCTCTGCGATCTGCACCGGCACCTGGACGGGTCGCTGCGCCCCGATACCGCCGCAGCGCTGGCCCGGTCCCTGGGCGAGCCCGACCCCGGCGACCTGCGCTTCGTGCCCGGCATGGGCCTGGACGCCGCCCTGGCCTGCTTCGCCCGCACCCTGGCCCTGCTGCAGCAGCCCGGCGCCGTAGAGCGGGTGGCCGCCGAGATCTGCGAAGATGCCGCCGCCGAGGGGGTGAGCTGCCTGGAAATCCGCTTTGCCCCTCAGCTTCACCGGGGTGCGCCCCTGGCTGCCATCGTGGACGCCGCCCTGGCGGGCATCGACGGGCGCGCCGGCCTGGTGCTCTGCGCGCTCTAGGGAGAAGATCCGGCGGTGGCCGGCGCCCTGGTGGAGCTGGCCCGCGGGCGACCCGGGGTGGTGGGCCTGGACCTGGCGGGTGGGCCCCTTCCAGGGGACCGCGACCCCATGGGCCCCTTTGAAGGCGCCTTTCGGCGGGCCGAAGCCCTGGGCCTGGGGCGCACCGTGCACGCTGCGGAGGGCCGCCCTCCCGCCGAGATCGGCGTGGCCATCCGCCGGCTGCGTGCCCAACGCATCGGCCACGGAACCACCCTGCTGCAAGACCCCGAGATCCTCGACCTGGTGCTGAAAGAGGGGGTGACCATCGAGGCCTGCATCAGCTCCAATGTTCATGTCGGCGCTATACCGTCGATATACCACCATCCTCTGCCGCGCTGGCTGCGCCTGGGGGTGCGGGCCTGCATCAACACCGACAACACGCTGCTGTCGGCCGTGGACGCCAGGGAGGAGCACCGGCGCGCCGCCACCCTGCCGGGCATGGACGCGGCGCTGCTGGCCCAGGCGGTGGCCTTCGGCCATGCGGCCGCCTTCGGAGGGCCCCGGCCCCCACCTGTGCTAGGATGCGGCCCCAGAACGGAGCCTGCCTGAGCACCCGCACCCACTGGGGCCGCACCCGCGTGACGGCCGACGATCTGCAGCGATCCTTGGGCGGGCCCACCCGCCTGCGGGGCGTGACCCTGCCCTGCGTGGACTACGCCGCGACGCGCCGCTTCTACACCGAGGGCCTGGGCATCCGGCTGACGGGCCAGACCCGGGGCCACGCGGTGCTGGACCTGGGCGGCACCCGCCTGGTGCTGCTGGATGGTGGGCGGGTGGCCGGCTTCCAACGCAAGGAGGGCCAGGGCCTCTACCTGGAGCTTGAGGTGGGGGATCTGGACGCCGTGCGCAGCCACCTGCGCAGTGTGGGCGCCCGGGTCTTCGAGCTGCGCACGACCCCATCGGGCCGCCTGATGACGGTGCAGGATCCCGAGGGGAACCTGGTCAACCTGGTGGAGCCCGGCTCCCGGATGCGCTGAGGCATGTCGCCCCTGCTCGCCCTGCTCCCCATCCTCGCCCTGCGCCCGGCCGCTGCCCTGGAGTGGCGCACGATGGCCGGCGGCGAGTTCAATGCAGACTCGCACGGGGTGGTCGATCTCGGCCTGCGCAGCGGCGCCTGGTCGGCCCAGCTGCTCACCGACACCCTGGACCTGCGCTTTGCGCCCGAGGGCGACCGCGGCCGGGCCTGGCTGGCCCTGCGGGGCGAGGCCGGCGCCGCGGGCCTGATGATTTCACCCTGGGAGAATGGAGCGCCCGCGCCCAATCTCGCGATGGGCGCCTTCTATGTGGGCCCCGAGGCCGGGGTCGTGCGCTACCTGCCCAGGGGGCTCTATGCCGGTGCCCAGGCCCACCTCCGCCTGTGGCATTTCGCTCCCCTCGCGGCCACCACGGTGCCGGTGCCCGATGACCAGCTGCGGGCCCTCACGCAGCTCTTCGTGGGCTGGTGGACGCCTTCGGCCCACGCCACGCTCCAGGGGGGGGCGGATCTGGCGCCTGGCTCCGTCGCCCCCCTTCAGCCCCATCTTCACGCCCGCCTCAGCCTGCGGCCCGAAGGCTGGCACCTGGCCCCCCGCCTGGCGTTGTCAGGCGGACTCGCCCAGGGGCAGGACCGCGTCAGCCTCAGCCGAAGCGGCGGCCTGAACCCCTATGTCATCCCCTTGGCGGGGGCGGCCTGGGCCGAGTGGTGGGTGGAGGACTACGCGGCGGCGCGCCTGGGGCCCAGCCTGGATGTCGGCCCCTGGCGGGTGGAGGCCCTGACCGATCTGTTGTGGGCGCAAGGCCCCGGCCTGCCCGATGTGCGGGCGGTGGGCTTTGCCTGGCGCAACCACATCCAACCCAACCGGCTCTATGTGGACCTGGACCTGGGCTGGGCGCCCTGGATCCCGCGGCAGGACGGGCCCGCCCTCAGCGCCTGGGCGGTTGTGGGAGTGGACTGGGGGCGCGGGGGCCTCAACGGGCCACCGGGGCCCTAACGGCCCGCCCCGCGGCTGGGGTCGCCACAGACGCCCGCACAGAAGTCGACCACGGTGCCGGTCTCGAAGAAGGCGTTGATCTGCTCCTGGCCGCTGAACTCGCGGCGGGGCCACTCGTGGGGATCCGGCGTTTCGGGCGGCACGTTGAGGTCGGGCACCTCGATGCCATAGTCGTACTCGACCAGGGCCGAGCCGGCGTGGCCGCTGGCGACGGTCTCCAGGCCCCAGACCGGGCGGGCGGGGCTGCCGATCAGCGGGGCGCCGTAGGCCCGCGCCATCCACTGGGCACCCAAGGGCGTCACCTGCTTGTCGCCGATGGCCACCTGCATCAGGACATCTTTGGCTGGCGTATCGGGCAGCGGGTTGGCCGCCGTCGAATCGACATAACCAGCGGGCTCTGCGCTATCCCAGACCGTCTGCACCAGGGCCAGCCACAAGGAGATGTCCTTGGGGTCCGGCCAATTCAGGTTGAAGATGGTGAGGAAGGTGTCGAAGTCGGAGCTGCGGGTGAGCAGCAGCGAGTAGGGGCCCCCCACCACGCCCAGCACGCCCCGCTGCACATCCTTGGACAGCGCCACGAAGCAGGCGCCCAGGATGCCGCCCTGGGAATTGCCATAGTAGAAGACCTCGGTGGGGTCGATGAGGGGGGCCGCAGCCTCGGAGTCGGTGGCTTCCAACACAAGGGCCGGGTCTTCCACCAGCTCGGTCATCATCAGCCGGGTCGCCACCTGGAACTCGACGAAGCCCTGGATGCTGCGCTCGGGTACCGCTGATATATTGCCGATATCGTTCTGGACGAGGACCGCGATCATGGGCGCGTCCTGGGACTTCATGCCCGTCCAATCCACCGCGAAGAGCACCCAGCCATAGCGGTCGGCCATCTCGGCCAGGTAGCCGCCCTCGACCTCGCCCTGGCCGCCCAGCAGGCCGTGCCCGTATTGCACCAGGGTGCCCGCGCGCCGCTCCTGCACCAGGCTATTGGGCACGATCACGGTGAAGGGCACCTCGGTCGTGCCATTCTGGAAGGGCAGGTTGTCCTCGTCCCGGGTGAGCAAGGCGCCGGGGCCGTCTTTGTCGGTGAAGAGAGGGGCCGTGAAGCTGCCGAAGACCCGGAAGGCCGTGTGCTCGTCGGGGGCGACCTCTATGCTGTCGATGCGGTAGTCGATGCCCCCCGAGACGGCGTCCAGGGCGCGATCCCGCGCGGCCACGGCCTGGCCGGTGATGCCCTCCCGGCTGCCGGTCACGAAGTCCCAAGACAGCTGCGTGTCGGCGGGATCCCAGCCCTGGGCCTGCAAGGCGGGGAAGATCACATCGGCGTAGAGCGCCCGGCGGCCTTCGATGTCGCTGTCGTCGGTGGCGCCACCATCCCGCAGGGCCACATAGGCCTCGGGGGCGGGAACCGCCGCGCCGGTGGCGTCCACCAGGTTGCGCAGGCCCACGACATAGCGGTGTCCGAATGCCAGGGGCTGGGCCGGACGCAGCATCAGCACGGAATTCTCGCTGTCTTCCAGCCGCACGTCCCGCTCGACCCAGTGGGCCACCCGCTCGCCGGTGTCCAGGTCCACGATCAGGGTGGGGGAGTCGTCTTCCAGGCTGGCGCCGATGTCGTCAAAGCCGGCCACGCCCGCCACCGTCACGGTGGGCAGGTGGGCCATGATCGGACCGGCGATGGTCCAGCCGTCGCGCTCATTCCACAGGGCAGGGGAGGCGTGCACCCCGCGGGTATTGGCCGGCAGCGTGGTCTCGCCCAGGTTCACCCGCCAGCCCGTGGGGGTGCTGCTGTCCTCCACCATGTAGAAGGTGCTGGGGAAGGGGTAGCCGCAGGCCTCGGGCGAGAGGGGATCGCAGTCGCCGAAGGGGGCCGCCTCGACCCCCGGGCTGTCACCGGTCTGATCCTGGGCGGACTTGTCGTCGCCTCTGCAGCCCAGCAGGGTGAGGGCGATGAGGGCGGTGTAGAAACGCATGCAGCCTCCGTCGGGGGCGCAGCCTACCGCACCCGGCGCCCACCCTCCACGGTCGGGGTGGATTCTGGTCCCTGCACCCTCAGAAGGCCCAGCCGGCGGCCCCCACCAGCTTGCCCAGCAGGCCGGCGCGGTGATCCTCGCTCTGGTTGCCTTGCAGCAGGCCCAAGGAGCCCCCCAGGGCCAGCCGGAGGTGGGCGCCGGGGGCCCAGGTGCAGCCGCCATGCAGGGCGGGCTGCAGCGCGGTGACCCCCCAGGCCGTCGCGTCGTACTTGACGTCCAGGCGCTCGTTCACCAGGGTCAGCCCCAGCTTGGCGAAGGGGCGGAAGGCCCCCAGCGGCAGGCTGAGTCCGGCCCGCAGCTCCAGGTTGAACAGGCGGAAGCGGTCGATGCAGCCGCCGGCCCCATCGGCCACATCCGGCCCACAGACCCGGGCGAAGACCACGGGGTCAAGATTGTCGGGGTTGTCGAACTGGTCGCGGTTTTCGAGCTGGTCGGTGGTGGCGACGATGGGGGCCAGCGCCCGCACGAAGCTCAAGCCCCCCTCCACCCCGAAGCGAAGCGCCTCGGGCCCCCCCCAGGCGTGGCCGCCATCCACCGACAGCGACAGGGCGCTGGCCCCCTGCACGGGCACGGGCGGCAAGAGGCTCAGGCCCACCGCGCTCTGGCCACGATCGTCTCCCGCGCTGCGCCAGCCGGCCACCAGCTGGGGAAAGACCGGTGAGAAGCTGGTATTTTCCTGCTTTCCGCTCAGGTTTTCCCGTGGTGGCGCAAAGGGGAAGGTGGCCAGATCGCCCCCCACCAAGAAGCCGGCGCGATCGCCGGAGAGCGGGCTGGTGAGCAGGGGCTGGTGCTGCATCGCAAAGCCCTGCTCCAGCATGGAATTGCCCAGGAAGCGGTAGAAATTGGCCTGGCAGTCCCCGTCGCCCTGGATGCAGCTCTGGAAGTCGGGGCTGCCCGAGATCAGGCGGGCGGAGCCGAAGCCCTCGGGCGGAGGGGCTGCGGCGGCAGACCCGGCCAGGGCAACCCAAATCAAGGTCATGCAGACAGGTCGCATCAACCCTTGTCCTTGCCACCCAACACCCAATACAAGGTGAAGGCCTGGGTATAGCTGAAGGGGTTCGTGGGATTCAGGGGGATGCCCACCCGCAGGTGAAAGCGCGGCCAGGACCACTGCCAGGCCAGGCTGGTGGCGTTGGGCACGGTCTTGAGCCCCTGGCTCAACCGGACGGAGGCCCCCACGCTCACCTCGCTGTCGTTGGCCTCATCCACCGTCTGGGCGCCCGCAGACAGCACCCCGGTCACCAGCAGGTAGCTATTGGACTCCAGGATGAGGCTGCCCCGACGCGTGGGCCGCCAGTCAAAGGCCAGGTTGAGCTGGTGAAGCGCGAGGTTGGAGGCCCCATAGAGGCCACTCTCGCTGGCGCCGAGATCCCCGGAGATATCGGTCCCCAGCAGGGCGGCCAGCCCCTCGCTGATCTCCTTGCCGCTCAAGCCGCCATCCAGCTTGACCAGCCAGTGGCTGCTGCCCCCATGCAAACCGAAGTGCTCGTTGATCATCCACGAGGCCGTCCAGGCCAGGGGGGCCGCCGCGAAGCGCCCGGTGACGCCCTCCGCATCCAGCCGATCGAGGTTGAACTGGTAATAGGTTGCTTTGAAGGCGACATCCACCCGCCGGGTCTGAATGGCCGTGACCTTGCCGCCGATGTTGGGGGCCACCACGAAGGCCAGCGGGTTGAGGCCCACCGACAGGTTGTCGAGCAGCCCATATTGCAGGTCGAAGGGGCCGATGCGCCACTCGCGCGGCCGGGTGGTGTAGGCGGTGAAGTCCGTCAGCAGCTTGGGATCGACCGGGGCGCCCTTCTGCGCCTGCCGGGCGGCGGCGGCAGCGGCCTTGCGGGCGTCTCGGCGGGCGCCGGCCTCGGCCGGTCCAGAAGCAAAGGCAAGGAACAGCAGCAGGCTGCCGACGAGGCGGTCATGGCGGGTGCACCCGGTGGGGCGAGGGGGAGGGCCAGACGCTACCACCTGCGGCCCCGGGCGGTAGGATCAGCGGCCTGCCCGGTGACCGCCCTGCTCGCTGCCCTGCCCCGCACCCTCCGCACCCTCGGCCCTGGCCTCGTCCTGGGCCTCTGCTGCGCGGCCCTGCTGCTCTGGCCCCACTGGCGGTCGCCGGCTGCGGCCCTGATCGGCCACCCCAGCCTGGATTCCTGGTCCCACGCCTGGGGCGCCTCCTGGTTCGCCCAGACCCTCGCCGGGGGGGATCTGCCCTGGGAGGTAGACGGGGCGGCCTTTCCCGAGCGCCGGGTGCTCTGGTATCGGACCCCCTGGGCGCCCCTGCTGAGCCTGCCCGCCCAGCTCCTCTTCGGGCCGGTGGTGGGCCTCAACAGCCAGCTCTTCCTGCAGGTGGCCCTGGCGGGTCTGGGGGCTTTGTGTGGGGCCGCAGCCTGGGGGGGCGCGGCTATGTGGCCGGCGCGGCACTGGCCACCACACCGCTGCTTCAAGGCGAACTTTGGAATGGGGTGAGCGAGGCCTGCTGGCTGGGGCCCGTGGCCCTGCCGGCGCAGCGGGCAGCCCGGCGGTCGCGCTGGGCCGGCCTGTGGGTGGGCCTGGCGGGGGTGGCCACGCCCTACCACGGGCTGTCGGCGGCAGCGCGCTGGTGGGCACCCTCACCCTGATGGGGCAGACCGGCGCGGCGACGGCCGGGATCGCCTGCTGCGCCTGCTGCTCGCGGCGGCCTTGTGCCTCCTGGTGCTCTCTCCCCACCTGCTGGCGCTGCAAGCCGCGATGACCAGCCCGGACAGCTTCGTCAACCGGCCATTGCATTGGGGCGGGCACAACCCAGCGGTGCTGCGATCCAATGCAACCGACCCCTGGGCCCTCTTTCATCCGGGCGACTTCTGGAGCCGCCCCTTTGAGGGCGATGAATGGTCGGTGGCCTGGCGGCGCACCCCCTACCTGGGGCTCAGCCTGCTCGCCCTCTCCGCCCTCAGCCTGCGACGCAAGCCCTCGGGATGGCCGCTGCTGCTGCCCGTGATCGGCGGCGCCGTGGCCTGTCTCGGCCCCTTCTTGTGGCTGGACGGGGACTGGGCCGCAGCCCTGGCGGCGGCTACTACCGGCTGCCCCTGGCCTGGGTGCTGGAGCACGCGCCGGTGTCCTTGGACCACCCCATGCGCTTCGCCGTGCTGGCGGTGGTGGCCCTGGCCGGGCTGGCCGACCGGGCGGTGGGGCGCCTGGGGCTGCTGCTGGCCCCCTCGTGGTGGCGGAGCACCTGCTGCTGGCCCCGGCCAGCTGGCCCCTGGCCACCAGCCCCGGCGCGCTGCCCGCGGTCAGCCAGCAATTGCCCACCGCCGGGGCGGTCATCGATCTGCCCGCCGACGCCGGCACGGGCAACCGCACCAACGCCTACCTGCTCTGGCAGCGCCTGCACGGCCTGCCCATCCCCTATGGCAACAAGGTCAGCGCCATGGGGCTGCCCTCGCGCAATGCCGCGCTCAAGTCCTGGGCCCTGCTCAGCCGGCGCGGGGGCGGCTATGTCGAGGGCTATGATCCCGAGGCCGACCTGGATGTCGCCGTGGCCGAGCTGTCCGAGCAGGGCTTTCGCTGGGTGATCCTGCACCCCGATCTGCTCCAGGATCCACGCGACAAGTCCATTCACATCGACGCGGTCAGCGCGCTGCTGGGCCCACCAGAGGAGGTGGCGGGCGCCTACCGTTGGGAGATACCGGCGCCCTGAGCGGCTTCAGTTGCAGCCGATGACCAGGTTGTCCACGTCGTGGTAGTTGGTCAAGGAGCCCGTGCCGGCGCCAAAGCCCATCAGGGCGGTGCTGTAGCTGTAGCCGCTGATGGTGGTACTCAGGCGCAAGGTGCCGTCCACATAGACGTCCACGTCGCCGCTGTCGAAGAAGATCTCGGCCGAGTGCCAGCCCGTGTCTTCAAAAATGGGCACGCTGGAGGTGGCGGCGTAGTTGGTGAAGGTGGCGGTACGGGTCACCGCGACATGGTTGCCATCGCTGTCCCAGCCACCGTTCTGGTAGGTGTCGATCTCGACGGCATAGCCGGTGAGGGTGTAGACGCCGAGGCCGCCGCCACCCGAGCCCACCGCGGTGATGGCGGTGCTGGGGTCCAGCCAGGCAAAGGCCAGGCCGTCGGCCCCGCTGCCGCCGCCGGTGCGGAAGTCGAAGCTGGCCACCCAGGCCGTGGACGCGACGGGGGTGGTGATCCAGGCGGTGCCCGCCACCGCTGAGGAGACCGGCGTCAGGCGCAGATAGCCATTGCTGGCCGAGTGGCTGGCCGCGCCGTTGATGCGCAGCCCCGCGACCGAGGCCGTGCTGTTGAAGTCGATGTCCACCAGGTCGGGATCGGTGACCCCGTCGCAGTCGTTGTCGGCCCCGTCGCAGACCTCCACCCCCGCCGGGTTGATGGCGCTGTCGCTGTCATCGCAGTCCTGGGCGTTGCTCACCGTGCCGGAGGGTCGGTTGCAGGCTCGCTGGGTATTGCTCGGGTCGCCGTAGCTGTCGCCGTCGGCGTCGGCATACCAGGTGCGGGCGTCCACGGCGCTGGACTCGTCCACAGTGCCGTCACAGTCATCGTCCACTGCGTTGCAGGTTTCGGGCGCCCCCGGGTAGACGCTGCTCAGGCCGTCGTCGCAATCGGTCGCATCGCTGACGCTTCCCGTGGGTTGGCTGCAGGCCCGCTGGATGGAGCCCGCGTCGCCGAATCCATCCGCATCGAAGTCCGTGTACCAGGTGCCGCCGGTGCTGACATCCACGCTGCTGTCGGCCCCATCCACCAGGGCGTCGCAGTCGTCGTCGATATTGTTGCAGATCTCCTGGGCGCCGGGGTTCACCGCCGCCGATGCGTCATCGCAGTCCGTGCTGCTGGCCACGGCCCCCGAGGGCTGGCTGCAGGCTTGAATGGGGCTGCCCGCTGCACCATAGCCATCGCCGTCGCCGTCGGCATACCAGGTGCCGCCGGTGCTGACATCCACGCTGCTGTCGGCACCGTCCACCAGGGCGTCGCAGTCGTCGTCGATGCTGTTGCAGATCTCCTGGGCGCCGGGGTTCACCGCCGCCGATGCGTCGTCGCAGTCGGTGGCGTCGGCGCTGCTGCCCGATGGCTGCAGACACGCAGACACGGGGCGGGCGAGGCTGCCATAGCCGTCCGCATCGGCATCCGCATACCAGGTGCCCCCCGTGCTCGCGTCCACATTGGGATCGGCGTCGTCGATGCTGCGGTCGCAGTCGTCGTCCACGCCGTTGCAGACCTCTTGGGCGCCGGGGTTGATGGCGGGGTCCGTGTCTGCACAATCGCTGTCGTCGCTGACGTGGTGGGCCGGGGCATCGCAGGCCACCTGGGCCGTGGCCGGGTCGCCATAACCATCGCCGTCCCCGTCCAGATACCAGGTGCCCGCGCCCAGCGCGTCGGGCTCGTCCACGTCCCCATCGCAGTCGTTGTCGATGCCGTCACAGACCTCGTCCAGGTCGGGGGCGGTGGCCGCCTGGGTGTCATCGCAGTCGCCGTCGTTGTCCACAAAGCCGTCGGGGGGATCGCAATCGGCGGTGGGGGCGGCGGGGTCGCCCCAGCCGTCGCCATCGGCGTCGGCCCACCAGGTCTCGGTGACCTCCTCGTCGATCTCTCCGTCGCAGTTGTTGTCCACGCCGTCGCAACGCTCCGAGGCTGCCGGGTGCACGCGGTCGTCGCCGTCGTCGCAGTCGGTGCCGGTGGCCACGCTGCCCGCCGGGGGGGCGCAGGCCTCGGTGACCGCGTCGGGATCGCCGTAGCCATCGCCATCTTCGTCGGCATAGAAGGGGTCGGTCACGCCCTCGTCCACCTCGCCGTCGCAGTCGTTGTCGATGCCGTCGCAGACCTCGGTGGCGCCGGGGCTCACGCTGGCGTCGTCGTCGTCGCAGTCCTCCTCCCCCGCAAAGCCGTCGCCATCGGCGTCCAGGGTGAGGGCGGCGCTATCGGTCGCCGCCCCGTCTGCAGCGCCCTTGTCCCCCGTCCGACAGGCGGCGAGGGGCAGCAGCAGGGTCGATGAGATGGCAATGAGAACGCGGCGCATGGGCCCCTCCGGAGCGAGGAGCCCATATTACCCGCGGGAGGCGGCAGCCGAAAGGGCGCGCCTGCCGATGGGCCTCAGCGTGCGGCGGGGTTGAGCACCAGGTCAGCGGGGTCGACCATGTCGAGGCTGCTGAGCACAGGGCGGGGGGTGCTGCCCGGGGTCCACTGCAGCAGCTCTCCGGCGCCCGAGCCGCTGTAGTTGCCCAGAATCGTGTTGCCCGCGCCATCCACCACCATGCCCCGGGGCAGGTCCAGCACGTCCAGCACGTCCGTGCCGGCGATCATAAGGTCCACGTCGCCGCTGCCGCGCAGGTCGGCGGCCGGGATGCGGGCCATCTCGCCCGAAGACCAGAAGAGCACGTCCATGGCGCCATCGTCGCGAAAGGACACATTCTCCGGTGCGGTGCACGCGATGGGAGTTTCGCCGGCCCGAGAGACCCGCAGGCTGAGATCCGGCGCGGTCGCGCCATCGCGGGGATCATCGATGCGCACCAGGCGGTCGGCGTCGTAGTCGGTGATCCAGATGGAGCCGCGGCTGTCCACTTCCAGGTCCACCTTGCCCATCAGCCCGTCCACCGGCCGCATCTGATCGGGCTCGACCACCAGGGCGCCGCCCGTGGCGATGGCATGCTCCACGGCGCCGTGCTCCCAGCCGGCGAGGCCCGAGAAGCTGCCGTCGGTCTTGCGCACGGCCACCCACAAGGCCCCCGTGTCGTCAAAAACCAGGTCCGAGATGGGGGCGAAGTCATCGAAGATGGGGGCGCTCAGCTCGCCTGCGGGCTCGACCTCGCCCACGCCGGTCTGCTGGTCGGGGCTGAACCACAGCAGGCGCGAGCCATAGGTGGGCGAGGCCGCGGCCCACAGATTGCCCATGCGGTCGAAGGCGAAGCCGCGGAAGTCGTTGATATAGGCCACATCCATGCGGATATCGGCGGCCTGTTCGCCGCCTGCGGCCACCTGGTCGGCCTGGAAGGCCACCAGGCTCTCGCCGCTGCTGGCCCAGAGGCGCCCGGCGCCGGGGTGCAGCTCCCAGGCAGCGGCCACGGTGGTCACGGTGTCATTGCCGACGCAGACCTCATAGACAGTCTGCGAAGGCGCGCCCCAGGCCGCCCCGGTGAGCCCGGCGCCGTCCTCTTCGGCCCGCAGGATGACCACCGTGTATTGGCCGCCGGGCAGGTCCGTGAGGGTGATGCTCTCGTCGCTGCGGCCCACCTCGACCCCATCGGGACCATAGACCACCGCCTCGTTCTTCTGGAGCAGGCTGATGGGGTCGGGCAGGGCGGGCGCGCTGAGGTCGAGCTGCAGGGTGCCGGTGCCATCTGGGGTGCAGGCGCTATCCCCCGTGTCTGCACTGTCAGCGACGCCGCTGCCACCGGAGCAGGCCAGGGCGAAGAGGGCGATCAGGGAGGCAGGGAGGGCGGTGCGTGTGTACATGGGCGTCTTGGGTCCGGGGGGAGGTCGCGGGACAATACGCGTGGGCGCCTTGCCTATTCAGTTCATGACCTTCGAATTTCAATTCGCCGGATCGGCACCTTCAAAGCGGGCGCAAGGCGGGCGGCCCCGACGAGATGGGTGAGGGGGGGGCCGGGCCATCCCGCCAACGAAGCTCGCGACCCGCGTGGCGCGGCGCCCCCTTGCGCACCCGCAGCCGCCCCCCCGCGAGCAGCTCCAGGCGCAAGGCCGCAGGCAAGGAGGGGTCGAGCGACTCCGAGAGCACGCAGAGGCCGGCGTCGCCCTGTTCCGCCGCATGTTGCAGGCGCCGCCCCGCCCGGGCCAGGGGCCCCGGGTCGAGGAGGATCACCAGGGGGAAGACCCCGCAGCGCAAGAGCTGTTCGGCCGCCCAGGGGGCCCGGGTGGCCCCCGGCCGCACCATCACCAGCTGGTCGAGGAGCACCCCGCGCAGGCCCGGTGGGTTCAACCAGCCGACGGGATCGACGATGGCCACGCGCTGTTCGCTGAGGGTGAGGGCCTGCATGGCCGGCAGCAGCAGATCGATGCGCCCGCTGCCCGCCGGCCCGCAGATCTCGGAGAGCCCCGGCCGGGGCCACCCATCAATCACCCCGTCCAGCAGCGCATTGCCAACGGGCAGACGCACCAGGGGCGCCGCCCGCACCGGGGCCACGCGGGCCAGGTGCGAGCGCAGGAGGGCGACAGCGGCGGCACGGTCGGACATGACCTGAACATATCGTCAGGCTGTGAGGAGTGGCCAGCCCAATAATCGGACATAAAGTGTCCGACCTATCCCGTCTTCGGCGCGATCAGGGGCCGCCGCCCGCACCAAGCGGCTTGCCCAGCCGCTGCGCCGAGCTGCTCGGCCAGGCCCTCCAGGGCCACCGCAGGGTCGGCGTCGTAGAGGTGGCGGCGCCCATCCTGGCCCACCACCCAGATGCTGGAGCAGCCTCCGGCAGCCGCCGGCTGATCCTCCACCTGCACCTGCACCAGGCCGCTCACCGGCAGGCGCAGGTTCTCCAGGGGCTTGCCGGCCTGGCGAAGATCGATCTCGACGGCGTCCCCCGCCGCGTTGACCCGGGCAAAGAGCTGCAGATCGCTGGCACAGGGGTCGGCGATCTCGGCCGCCGGCGCCGCAACCGTGAAGAAGAAGGCCTCCTCTGCCCGCGTGCCCCGCCCATCGGTCACCACCAGCGCCGCCGGGCCCGGGGGCAAGCCCTCGGGCACCACGCCCCGCAGGGTCTCGGCGTCCACGGCCACGACATCCACCAGGGGGCGCCCGCCCAGGGCCGCCGACGCGCCAGCGCCCAGACCCACCCCCTTGACCACCAGCGCCGTGCCCGAGGGCCCCGTGACGGGGTCCAGGCCCGTGATGCGCGGAGGTGGGTCAGAACAGGCGAGACCCAACAGAAGCAGCGGCAAGGAGCGGGTCATTCCGGGTCGCAGGGGCCATCACAGTAATTCTGCGTGCTGCCCGTCTCGAGGAATTCCAGCGAGGTCTGGAAGAGGGGCAAGGACTCGCCCACCCGACCGTGGGGATCCCGGCCCTCGGTCGCCGGGACATTCTCGATGGGCTCGGTGGTCTCGCCAAAGTCCACCTCAACCAGGGCCGACCCGGTGTGGGCGCCGCTCACCGTCTCGAGGCCCCAGATCTCGCGGTTGGCTGCGCCCAGCTGCACCGCGTCGCCGATGGTGCGCGCCATCAGGTGGGCCGCCAGGGTGGTGACCTGGTGATCGCCGATGGCGGCGAGCATCAGCACGTCGCGAGACTGGCTGCCGGGCAGGGGGTCGTGCAGGTAGCGCGTATATCCCGAGGGTTCGGCCCGATCCCAGAGCAGCTGCACCAGGCCGATGAGCAGGGGCAGATCCAGCCCGCCCGGAAAGTTGGGCCGCAACACGGCCTGGTACTCTTCAAAGTTGACGCTGCGTTCCAGCATCAACGAGTAGGCCTGCCCGGGGACCCCCAGCACTCCGCGGGGAATGTCGGGGGTGAGGGTCATATAGGTGGCCCCGTAGATGCCGCCCTGGCTGCCGCCATAGAAGTAGAGGCGGCTGGGGTCGAGGGGGGCGTGGCCCCCAATCTGCAGAGAGGGATCCTGGTTGAGGGGGCCCACAGTGGTGCGCAAGCCCACGATGAAGTTGGCCATGGCCTGGTGCAAGCCATCGGGGATGGCCTGGAAGTTGTGGAGCTGCCCGCTGGCGAGGGTGCCGATGACCACTACCGTGTCGTTGTGGGAGAAGCCCGTCCAGTCCATGCCCAGCAGGGCGAGGTTGGCCTCGGCCGCAAAGGCCTGCACCTCGTCATTCCAGAGCACCTCCTGCCCCGAACCCAGCATGCCATGGCCATACTGCAGCACGCCGGCAGGCGCCTCCGCGGCGGAGCTGGGAATCAGCAGCCAGAAGGGGTATTCGGCGGTGCCATTCTGCGCGGGCAAGCCGTCGCTGCCCCGATGCAACAGGCTGCCGGCACGGGCGCCTTCCAGGAAGAGGGGCACCGTCACGACGCCTTCCACCCGGAAGGCGAAGCCGGGGAAGGCCTCGGGGTCCGCATCCAGCCGGTCGATGCGAAACCCAAGCGATTCTGTGGACGACCAGTCACGGGCCAGATCCCGCACCCGCACCATGTCTGCGGTGGTGTCTTGGGTGCTGGCCACGGTGAAGGTCCAGGCCAGCTGCAGATCCGACCGGTCCACCCCGGCGGTCTCGAGCTGGTCGAAGAGCCGCGCATAGTCGCCGCGACGGGCGTCGACGCTGGCATCGTCGAAGAAGAGGCCATCGCGCAAGGCCGCGAAAGCAGGGGAGGGGGCCAGGGCCTGGCCCTCGGCGTCCACCACATGGCGGATCGCCACCCCGTAGCGGCCCCCGGGCCGCAGGCCGACCACCGGCCGCATCATGAAGGCCTGCAATGCAGCGTCGGGGGTGTTGGCGTCCAGCTCGGCCCAGTGGGGCACGCGCTCCCCGGTGTCGAGATCGAGGATCACCGTGGGCGAGGCCGCCAACAGCGAGTCGCCGATGTGCAGGGGATCGGCCAGGCCGGTGGTGGTGGCCCCGGGCAGGTGGGCGAGAATGGGCGGGCTGGGCGAGAAGCCGTCCGCCCGGTTGAAGGGGCTGGGATCGGTGTTGGCGCTGGGCATGGCCGCGCGGGTGAAGGCCAGGCGCCGCCCGGTGGGGCTGCTGGCGTCCGCCACCGTCCAGAAGTCCGAAGGGAAGGGGAAGGCGCAATAGCTGGGCACCAGGGCGTCGCAGCCATCCCCCGGCGACAGGGGATCGTAGCTGGGCTCGGTCTCGCCTGCGACATAGGCGGTATCGACCACCTCGTCGGAGCCGCCGCACGCGGCGACCAGGGCGAGGAGGGGAAGGCAGAACAGCAGCGGAAGGCGGGGAGGGTGCATGGTCCCAGGGGAACACCGCCAGGGCCCACCGTCAAGCCGCTCGGGCGGCCGAAAGCTGCTTGCAATCGCAAAGGGGGCGTTGCTGGTCTACGCTGTCAGGGTCCCGCCTTGATTGAGGTCCGCATGCAACAGCACGCCCCCCGCCAGACGGCCGAGCCCACCGCTGCTCCCTCCCCGGGGCGGCAGCCCGGTCGGCCCCAGGGCGGCGGCAACGGCTTCCGTGCAGCGATGAAGGATTGCAAACTGCGCTGAGGTCGGCGCGACGGGGATCTCGAAGAGGCCGCCGCCGACCGCCTGGCGGAGGCCGCCCTGGGCCTGGATGGGCACCAACCAGCAGGCGCCCAACCAGGATGGCAGCGGCGCACCCGAGGCCAGCGGCCCCGTGCCCACCGCCCTGATCGCCGCCTTCTCGACGCCGTGGCCGGCTTTGACGCCGCGCGGGTGCCCGTGGTGGTGGGTGGGGCGGCCGACCAGGAGGCCAGCGCGCTGGGTGCTGAGGGCTTCGCGCGAGAAGGCGCGGTCTACCTTCGTTCCGAGGCATACTCCCCCAATAGCCAGGCGGGCTTGCGCACCCTGGCCCACGAGCTGGCCCACGTGGCCCTGGGCCATGCCCGAGGCGGCCAGCCCGTGCGGCGCCGCAGCGACGGCAGCAGCCTGCGCCAGGGCGACCGGGGCACCGCGGTCGCCAGCGTGCAGGACCAGCTGGTGCGCCTGGGCTACATGACGGCGGCCCAGAAGGCCACGGGTCCGGGGACCTTCGGCCCCATGACCCACGCGGCGGTGGTGCGCTTCCAAGCCGCCAACAACCTGAGGCGCGACGGCGTCGTGGGGCCCCGCACCCGCACGGCTCCCACAACGCGGTCGCCGCCTGCGCCACGCCGGCCCCGAGCGGCGAGACCACGGGCGCGAGGCGGCAGCAGCGCCCAGGGTCCAGCGCGGCGACAGCGCTGCGGTCCAGCGCCTGCAGAGCCTGCGCTGGTGCAGACCGGCTATATGACCGCCACCCAGGCCGCGACCGGCCCTGGGGTCTTCGGGCCCCTGACCCAGCGCTCGGTGCTGGCCTTCCAGGCCGACCAGCGCCTGTCTGCGGACGGGGTGGTGGGCCCCCGCACCTGGGCCGCCCTCGAAGCCGCCGCCCGCAACCACAGCAACCGCCCGGCCAACTCCGGCAGCGGCGCCCAATCCAACGCCGCCCTCACGGGGCGCCCCGCGCTGCGGGAAGGCGACGAGGGCGTGCTGGTGAAGGCGCTGCAGCGCCTGCTCAACCAGCATGGCGGGAGCCTGGGGCTGGACGGTGAGTTCGGTCCCGTCACTGCACGCAATGTACGCGCCTTTCAGCAGGCCAACGGGCTCACCGCCGACGGCATCGTGGGGCTGGCCACGGCCCGACTCAACAGTGGGTCGGCCAGCCGCTACACCTTGTCTTCGGGCGGCGGGGGCAGCAGCAGCACCGGAACGAGCGCCCCCCCCACCGGCAACGCCAACTACGATGTGGACGACGCCGATCCCAAGAATATCCTCAACCAGAGCAACCTGAACCCCACGGTCAAGGCCCTGGCGGTGCGCACCATCGAGTCCATGCAGGCCCAGGGCTACGCGCCCTACCTCTTCGAAGGCCACCGCACGATGGAGCGGCAGAACAGCCTCTATGCCCAGGGGCGCACCGCCCCCGGCAGCGTCGTCACCTATGTGCGCGGGGGCGGATCCTGGCACAACTATGGGCTGGCGGTGGACATCGTCTTCTGGGATCGCAGCCACAGCGGCCCGTCCTGGGGGGCGCCGTCCAGCCACTGGGCCGCCCTGGGCCGGGCGGGCAAGGCCGCCGGCTTCACCCGGTGGATGGGCGACACCGGCTGGGACCAGGCCCACTTCGAGCACCACCCCAAGTGGGGCAACAGTTGCAGCAACCTGCTGTCCACCTACAACTCGGGCGGCTTCCAGGCGGTCTGGGACAGGGCGATCTGAGGGCGGAGGCCTTCAGAAACGCCGGGCCAACGCGCTGATGCGTTGGGCCAGGCGCGCCTCGGGCCGCAGGTCGAAGTCCCGCACCAGGGCCTGGGCAGACATCAGGGCGGCCTCGGCGCCGGCGCGGTTGCGGGCCATCAGCTCGATCTCCACCTGCTCCAGCAGCACCTCGACCGCGCTGGCCTTGTCGTCCTGCTCGCGAACCAGCGCCAGGGCCTCGTCGATGCGGGCCCGGGCCTCGGGCAGCTGGCTGCGCTGGGCCTGCAGGCGACCCAGCCGGGCCAGGAAGACGGCCTCCTGCCGGAAGCCCACCGACCGCAGCAGGTCCACCGCCTGTTGGAGCAGGCGGGCGGCCTCGTCGTCAAAGCCCTCCTCCAGCTCGATCTCGCCCAGGCGACCCAGCTGGTGCCCCTCCCAGGGCTTGTTGCGGGTGCGGCGGTGCAGGTCGAGGGCCAGCAGGCCGAGACGCCGGGCCTCCGCCGTGTCCCCCAGGGCCAGGGCCAGCTCGGCCCGGCGGCCCAGGACCACCGCCTCGCTGCGCTGGTTGCCGGTCTCGCGGTGCCGGGCCTCGGCCGCGGTGAGCCGGCGGGTCGCGTCATTGAAGCGGCCTTGCAGCAAATCCAAGCTGCCCAAGGCGCCCAGGGTGACCCCCTCGGCCAGGCGGTTGCCCACCTCCCCATGCAAGGCCAGGGCCGTGACCAGGTGAGCCCGGCTTGACGCGACGCGCCCGCGATCGCCGTCCAGGTTGCCCAGGTTGAGGAGGACGATGGCTTCAAAGCGCCGGTCGCCCATCTCGCGGTGCAATTCCAAGGCTTCCAGGTAGAATCGCTCCGATTCGTCGTATCGACCCTGCCAGTAGCGCAACACCCCAAGATTGGAGAGGGCCATGCCTTGGGCCCGCCGGTCGCCAATGCGCTTGGCCAACTCAATGGCCTGGCCATGGTGGGCCTCGCCATCGGCCCAGCGCCCCCAGCGCAGCTCGTGGTTGGCCAGCTGGGCGAGCACCCGGGCCTCGCCCCGGCGATCGCCCACCTCGACAAAGAGGGCCAAGGCGTCGGCCAGCGCGCTGGCGGCCGGGCCATCCTCGGCGTTGAAGGACCGGAAGTCTCCCTCTTGGGAGAGGATCTCGGCGCGATCCCGCGGCAGCAGGGGCAAGGTGGCCCGCAGGCCCCCCAGCAGGTCGATGGCGGCCTTGAGCGGGCCCACGAGGTCAAAGACCCGGGCTGCGGCCAGGGCGGCGGGCACCGCCTGCTTTGCATCCCCCCGCGCCATGGCGCGGCGCGCGGCCGCCACCAGGTTGTCTTGCTCCTCCCAGAGCACCGCCCGCCGGGCTCCGGCCCCGTGGTGGTGCAGGACCTCCAGGGCGTCGGCATGCCCAAAGCGGGCGAAGAAGGCGCCATGACGGAGCTCGCAGGCTGCACGATCCTCCCCCAGCTGCTCGGCGGCAAAGGCCTGCACGGCCACCAGCAGCCCGAAGCGGGAGGAGCCGGTGCGCGGCCCCTTGCCCACCCGCACCAGGCTCTTGTCCACCAGCTCGGCCAGGGCCTCCTCGACCAGGGGGGCCGCGGGCCAGGGCGACAGATCGATGACCGCCTCGGCCGCCTCGATGGAGAAGCCGCCTTCGAATACGCTGATCTGGGCGAGGGCCGCGCGCTCCCAAGGGGCCAGCAGCTCCCAGCTCCACTGGATGGTGGCGTGCAGGGTGCGGTGCCGGGCCGGCAGCTCGGCCGAGCGGCTGGCCAGGCCATGAAAGCTGCCCCAGCGCGCCAGCAGCTGGGCGGGGCCAGCAGGCGGGGCCCGCCGTGGCCAGCTCCGATGCCCAGGGGCAGCCTTGTCCAGAGCAGCCAGGGCCTGGATGTCGGCGGCATCGGCGGGCTGGACCGGCGCCGGCGGCCTCGTCTGATCAATGAAAAGGGCCACTCCAGGCTCGATGTCGAGGGGACGCAGGGGATGCTGGCGCTCGCCGCGCAGGCGCAGGGGTTCGCGGCTGGTCACCAGGAAGCAGGCCTGGGGCGCGTCGTTGAGCCAGGCGCCAACCGTCTCCTGGGCGGCGCCCACCACCTGCTCGAAGTTGTCGAGCACGAAGAGGGCCCGGCCCCGGCCCACCAGGGCGGCACCCAGCTTGCCGGGCGCGTCTCGCCGAGGGGCACATCCAGGGCCCGCGCGACCGCCCGGCGCAGGGCGTCGGCATCCCGGGCCTCGGCCAGATCGCAGAACCAGGCGCCCCCGGGCCAGGCCCCCGCCCGGGACCGGGCCAGCTCCACCGACAGGCGGGTCTTGCCCGTGCCGCCCATGCCCAGCAGGGTGACCAGGCGGGCGCCCTCGTCGAAGTGGGCGGCCACCGCAGCCAGGTCGGCGTCTCGTCCAAAGAAGCGATCGCGCCGTGGCGGCAGGTTGTGCCGCGGCAGCTCGACATCCAGGGTGGACGAGGAGCCGGTCTCGGGCGCCAGGGTGGGGGGCACGTCCAGCTTGCCCACCGGGGGCGAATTTTCGGGCGATCCCATCGAGCGCAGGCGCCAGGCCGCCCGGTAGAGATCGCCCTGGGGGCCCAGGGCGTCGGAGTCGCCGGGGAGGCCGCCAGCGCTCGGCCAGGGCCCGGGCCGAGGGCAGGCGCCCGTCGGTGGGTGGCCAGCGGGACTCGGCCAGGGCGCGATCTTCGCCGTCCAGGGCCATCCAGCCGCGGGGCCGCCCGCCAGGCCCGGCGCAGCTCGGGGATGGACGCGCCGGCAAAGGGCCTGCGGCCGGTGCGCAGCTCCACCCACAGCACGCCCAGGGCGTAGAGGTCGGCGCGGGCGTCCACCTGGGCCGCGTCTTGAAGCTGCTCGGGCGCGGCATAGCCGGGGGTGCCCACCGCCACCCCGTCCAGGGTGTCGGCCTCGCCGGCCTCGTCGGCCTTGACCAGCCCGAAGTCGGCGATTCGGGGGGTCAGCCGGTCCCGCGACAGGTCGAGGAGCACATTGCCGGGCTTGAGGTCCCGGTGCACCAGGCCCTGGGCGTGGGCGTGGGCCACGGCATCCACCAGGGCGCGCATCAGGGCGATGCTCTCGGCGCGGCTGGGCCGGTGCGCACCCAGCAGCCCATGCAGGCTGGGCCCGTCCACCAGGGGCAGGATCAGCCCGGGGCGCCCACCCACGTCCAACACGTCGAGAACAGGCAGCAGGCCTTCGTGATCGAGCAGCGCCTGTACCTTGCCCTCGGTCAGCAGGCGCTGTTGGGCCTGCAAGTCGCCCCGGTGCAGGATCTTGAGGGCCCGGCGCACCCCCAACAGGCGGTGCCGCACCCGCCAGACCGTGGCCATGCCCCCGCGGCCGAGGAGATCCTCGACCAGGTAGCGATCGACCGCCGTGCCGGGAACCAGGTGCATCGCCCCAGGCTAACCCTGCGCGCCCGGGTGCGGATCAGGGGGCGGGCGCGTCAGGGGCGCAGGCCCGGGCGGCGAGCAGGTGGGCCTCGTAGAGGGTGCGGGAGCGGCTGTAGCTGCGCACCTCCCAGGGCACCCGCGGGCGCTCGGCTTGCAGGCGCAGGCCGGTCACTTCGGGCTGCAGCAGGCGGCGCATGCGCTCGACCGGATCGCCCCGATCCTCCCCCCGCTGGCTGTGTCCACCGATCCAGCCCTGGATGGTCGTGGCGCTGGGCGCCCAGTCATAGGGCGTGGCCAGCAGGGTCAGGCCCTCGGGGGCCAGCACCCGCCCCAGGGACTGCAGGTGGGCGAAGGGGTCGGGCAGGCAGTCGATCAGGTTGAAGCTGGTGATCGTCTGCAAGCCGCCGTCGCGGAAGGGCAGGGCCGCCGCGTCGCAGGCCCAGAAGTCGACCTGCTCGGCCTGGGGCACCGGCACCGCGTGATCACGGCGATCAAAGGCCACACCCACCCGGCGGCGCGGGTAGCTCACCCGGCCGGAGCGCAGCACCTGACCCGCCAGCCGCAGCATGGACAGGTTGAGGTCCAGGCCCACCACCAGGCCGCCCGTGGCTGCGGCCAGCTCGAAGCTGTTGCGCCCCACCGAGCAGCCCAGGTCGATGGCCAGCCCGCCCGGAAGGGGGGGGGCCAGGTCGTAGGCCAGGGCGCCCAGGCGTGCGATCGCCCCCGACCCCTCCCAGGGATCGGGGTCATATTCGCCCCAGTGATCCACCGCGTAGTGGCTGAGGTGGCGGCGCACCGTGTCGAATTCCGACCCGGGGCCGCAGCAGTCGCCCACCAGGCTCTCGAGGTCGGGGTGCAGATCCTCGCGCATCATCAGGCCCAGCACCTGCCCCGAGATCTGGTCGCGAATCTGCGCCAGCAGCAGGGGGATGCCGTCCAAGATGGGAAATTCGCGCTGGCAGGCCAGATTGGGGCAACGCAACATGCCTTGCAACACATGGCCGTCGCGCTCGGCGTAGATTGCCTCCAGCACGATGCTCTGCTCGCCATCGCCCCGCAAGCGACAGGCGGGACAGACCGGCCCGAAGGCCTCGAGGTGACCGATGCGCACGCCGGCTCAGCCGTTGATGATGACGGTGGGGCAGCCCGGCGGCAGGATCTTGCCCACCGGCGAGGGGATGGGCGCCACACAGGAGGTGTGCTTGGTCAGATCGTTGACCCGGGCCGCCGGCTTGTTGGTGATCATCACCGTGGTCGAACCCATGGCGATCTGACCGGGCCCATTGGGCACACAGCTGGGCAGCGCGCAGGGGGCCGAGTTGTCGTTGAGGATGGCCGCCGGCATATTGCCGATCAGCACCGTGGCGGCCCCAGGGCCGATGATGGCCAGGGGCAAGGCGGGATGCGGCGCGGGCGTGGGCACGGGGGCCGGCGGGTGGATGGGCGCGTGGCAGTGCGGCGCATCCTGCTTCATCATGTCGCCGACGCGGGCAGCTGCGGGCATGGGGGCCTCGGGTCCGTCCAATCGGTGGACGGCGGGACAGGGGTGCGGATCAGTTGAGGTGGATGACCGCGCCGACCACGCGCACATCGCCCTCGGCGGTGATCGCCGTATCGGCCTCGGAGCGCAGATCGATGCGACCGCCGGCCTCAAGCTGCATGTCTTCGGTGGCGCGAATCCGCACCTGGCGGGCGGACAGGTCCAGCTGATCGGCCCCGCGCAGGCTGATGCGCGCCACGGGCATGCGCAGCACCGGGCCCTCATCCGTGAGGATCACCTGCAGCTCCACCGCGCCATCGCGGCCCACCAGCACCAGCTCCTCGCGCTCGGCATCGGTCCGGATCGAGATCTGGCGCCCCGATGGAAGATCGCAGTGCACGTCGGCCTGTCCGGCGTCAACGGTGGTGATGTGCAGGTGAGGCTCGTGGGACATCGGGGGCTCCAGGGAAGCAGCAAGGGCAGCATAGGCGTCGGCGAAGCGGGGGGCAATCCGTCGGCGCACCGAGTCCACCCATGGATTTTTTCGCCCCGGGTCTTCCCATTGCCGGGCGTCAAGGGTTAATGGTGCGCCGTTCCCGGAAGGAACCTCTGCCTTCCGAAGCCCCCTGCCCATTTCCGGGCCGTTCATGGATGGAGACCAACATGACCTTCAACCGCTTCGCCGTTCTCGCCAGCCTCGTCCTCGCCACCGCTTGCAGCTCCAAGGCTGCTTGCGAGGACTACGTGGCCGCTCTCGGCACCTGCGCCTCCGAGGCCGCTGGCGGCGACACCGGCTTCACCGTCGACGCCGACGGTGTCTGTGACACCGACGCTGCCGCCGAGTACGCGAAGGCCGACTACAACTGCGCCACCGACGCCCTCGAAGGCGGCGACTGCAGCACCCCCGAAGGCTACCTGGCCGCCGTGGCCGAGGCCGCTGCCTGCTTCACCGCCGAGTAAGCAGGCGTCCTTCGGGACACCTCGTCGGGCGCCGCGGGCTCTGCCTTCGGCGCCCGACGCTCGTCTGGGTGCAGAGGATGCGCGGATGCCCCGCTCAGGGTGGGCCGGGGCCCGTCGAAGACCAGGGGACCCCGCTCAGGGGCCGGGCCGGGCTGGCCGGTGGCCGGCAGTCGCCACAGCGCCCCATCGGGCCCGGTCCAGACCGGTCGCCCCCAGGCGGCCGACAGCATGGGCTCGGGGTCGTAGGCGGCCGAGGGCGGATTGCGCCGCCAGGACCGGCGATCCAGCAGGATCCACGCGAAGCCCGCCTCTGCCAGCCGGTCCAGATCGGCCTGCCACAAGGCGGGGGGCGTCCGTCCACCCTGGCTGAGCGCCCACAGGTCGTGCACCAAGGGGCTGGCATCCAGGAAGGCCCGCTGGGCAGGAGGGATGAACCAGGGCTGGTTCTCGACCATGGCGCCCAGCAGGGGGCGGCCATGCAGGTGGGCCCAGGCGACGCTGTTGGGGGCTCGCATCAGGGGCAGCACGACGATCGCCTCTGGGCCCGATGGCGGCGGCAGGTCGGCCACGGCCTGCCACACCGCCGGCACCGGGAAGGCCCAGGTGGAGAGGGGGAGCTGGCCCACCACCAGCTGCTGCGCGAGCACGCCCGCCGGCAAGAGCACCGTCAGGCGGGGGCGAATGCGGGCGAGGCCATCGGCGGCGAAGATCACCCAGAAGAGGCCGCCAATGCCCAGCCAGCGGTCGGGGTGGCTCATGCGGTCCACACCGGGAAACCAGCGCCAGAGCGGGTAGTAGGGCAGCAGCCACCGGTAGCCCAGCAGGTCCTGGGCAGGCCCCAGCGCAAAGGTGGTGCAGAGCAGGGCGCAGCCCAGCCACAGGCCGCGGCGTTGGCCCAGGCGCAGGCTGAGGGGTGCTGCCAGCAGCAGCACGAGGGGCAGCCAGCCGCGCAGGCCCGGCGGCTGGGACAGCGAGAGCTGCAGCGCGTCCTGGAAGAGCGGGGAGCTGTGTTCGGCCGTCAAGGGCGCCGCCGGCATCCAGGCCCCCGCGGCAAGTGCCAGCACCTGGGGCCCCAGGGCCGGGCTCACCAGTAGCAGGGCCAGCCCACCGGCCAGGGCCAGCTCCTTCAGCAGCGCCAGGGGTGGCCGCCGCCGGCGGGCATGCAGCAGGAAGAGGGGCAGGCAGGCCAGCAGCATGGCAGCGTAGAACCAGTAGCCCAGCCCCAACAAGGCCAGGCCCGCGCCGGTCAGCGCCGCGGCCTTGCGCCCCCCCGTCTCGCTCAGCCGCAGCAGGCCCAGCACCGCCAGGGGCAAGCCGACCAGGGCCACCTGGGTCAACCGCAAGCTGCTGATCTGCGCGAGCAGGGCAGGGGACAGGGCCCAGGCCGCCCCCGCCGCCAGCGCCGGAAGCCGCCGCCCCCAAAGGGCCCAGCCCAGGGGCTGAGAGGCCAGCAGGTTCAGCGGGATCCAGGCCAGGGCCGACAGGCTCAACCATGCCGGAAAAGGAAGGATAAACCTAAATATTCCAGAGAGCAGCATCTCCAGGATATTGCCCCCGTTCATGCGGGCCAGAGGGGCGCCGGTGGGCCAGAAGGTCGCGGGATCCGACAGGTCGAAGCGGCCCGCGGCCACCGCGGCATGCACCTGGTGGTGCAGGTAGACGGCGTGCAGGCCATCGTCTTGCGCCACGCCCGGCAGCGCGGTCCACAGCTTCGGCAAGGCGGGCCCGGCCACCAGCAGGGCGCACAGGCCGCCCACCAGGCAGGCCAGGCCCAGCTCCACGCCCACGGCGCGGCGGTCCATCAGCGCGCCCCCGGGACGCGCCACCAGGCCAGGCCGGCGGCGGAGTCCGTGGGCGGCCCCCAGGTCTGCTCCAGGCGCAGGGCGAGGCTGGCCCGCTCGGGCGTCTCGGCGAGATCCAGCACCACAAAGGCAAAACCGACTGCATCCAGCTCTGATAGGGCCGGCAAGGCGCAGCCCTCGCCCTTCTTGGTGCAGAGGTTGAGCCGCTGCAACAGCGGGTGGGCCGGCGGCTGGGCAGAGGCCCGGGGCAGGTCCGACAAGGCGCGGCCATGCACGGTGTGGCCCGCCAGCCGGATCGGGTGGTTGGGCTGCAGGTGCTCGCTGAAAAAGGGCAGGTGCAGCACGGCACCTGGGGCGGGATCGGCCTGCCATTGGGCCCAGGCCTCGACCGGCAGGGGGGTCACCGGCCAGGGCAGGCCAGCCCCGGCCAAGGCGCGCAGGGCATCCACCGAGCCCAGCAATCCGATGGCCAGCAGCGGCCCCCCCGGCCGCGCCCGGCAGAGCATGCCCGCCAGGCCAAAGACGGCCAACAGGGCGCAGCGGTAATATTGGCCCCCCCGCGCGAGGGGGAAGTCCATCCAACGCAAGGCGAGGGCCGGCAAGGCCAGGGGGCGACCCGCCACCAGGACGGGGGCCCCCTGCCAGGCCAACACCGGACCCATCGCCAGGATCAAGCCCAGCAACAGCGGAAAGAGCCAGGCCCGCCGACCCCGCCCCCAGGCCAGGGCCCCCAGCAGCAGGATGAGGCCCACATAGGGCTGGTGCACCACGAAGGTGCGCACCTGCACATCCATCTGGCCCAGAAACAGGCTGTCGAGATCGGCGATGGGCGAGGGAGTGGACCACAGATCGGGCCAGCCCTCGGACCCGAAATTGGGCCGAAAGAGGTCCGATGCGGCATCGAAGTCCCCCGGGCGCAGCCAGGCCTGGGCCAGCAGCAGCCCTCCCACCGCCAGGGCCAGGCCCGGCAGGCTCCGCCGAAGGCCCACGCGCCAGGCCACCCAGGGCGCCAGAAAGCCCGCGAGCATGCCCAGATAGGGGCTGGTCAAGGCGCCCAGGGCCCACAGCGGAAGCACCCCCAAGAGGCGCCAGGGCCGCTCGCCGGCCTGCACCAGGGACAGCAGCAGCAGGGGCAGCACCCAGCTCTGGGCATTCTCGATCTGCCCCGATGCGGCCGCCCCCAGGCTGACGGGCGCAAGGCCAAAGAGCAGCCCGGCCGCCCACAATCCCATGGGTGTGGCATCGGGTTCCAGGCGGCGCAGCAGGCGGATCATCGCAACCGCCCCCAGCGCCGGCCCCAGCAAGGCGCTGAGGTTGACCACCAGAGCGGCGACAGCAGCGGCGGCAGCAGGGCCCACCGCCATCACCGCCCAGGCCACATAGCGGGCCCGGTGTTGCACCGGAAAGCCGGCCTGGGTCGTGGGATCGGGCCAGTGGCCCTGCCAGAGGGCCCCGCCGATGACATCACCCGCCCAGCCATGCACCCCATGAAAGGGGTTGGCCAGCGTCGTGGTGGCCGGATCGAGCAGCCAGCCCGCGTGCAAAGGCAGCTGCAGGAGCAGACACAGCGCGGCCGCGGTCAGCTCGGGCCGCAGACGGGAGCGCGCGGCCGGCAGGAGCGGGGCGCGCGGCCCCAACCGATCAGCGCGCCTCGGCCGGGTCCTTGAAGTCCCGGTCGAGGATGGGCGGCGTCACGGTGCCGCTCTCCTTGCCCTGCGCCTTGGCCATCACCTGCTCGCCCATGATGGTGGTGAAGACGCCACCGATCACATTGGCCACCACCGGCATCATGAAGCCGAAGGTGGCGAGGGCGCACACCATGCCGAAGCAGACGAAGAACAGGAGCACCAGGTACAGAGGGTCCGTCATCGCGTGAAAGAGACTGTCCATGGGGGGCGCCCTCAACAGATGGACTCGCGGATTAGCCTGTGACCGCAGGGCTGGCCACCCCTCCCGTCGAGGGCCGCCAATCCCGACCCAGAGCCCTGGACCCGCCATGCCCCACATCAACATCCGCGACCTCGGACGCCTGCGGGAGATCACCGCGGTGCTGGTGCGCCACGGCTTTGGTCACCTGCTGCGCCAGGCCGGGCTGGAGGCCGATGGCGACCCCGAAGAGACCAGCCTGCCCCTGGCCCGCCGCATCCGGCTGGCCCTGGGCGAGCTGGGCCCCACCTTCGTCAAGCTGGGCCAGGTGCTCAGCGTGCGCCCCGACATCGTGCCCGCCGACATCATCGCCGAGCTGGAGGCCTTGCAGGATCGCGTCCCCCCCTCGGATTTCGACGCGGTGGCCGAGGCGCTGGCCCTGGAGTTGGGCGCCCCCATCGTCGAGCGCTTCGCCGAGTTCGACCCCCAACCCATCGCCTGCGCCTCCATCGCCCAGGTGCACCGGGCCGTGCTGCCCGATGGACAGGTGGTGGCGGTCAAGATCCAGCGCCCGGGCATCGAAGCCCGCATCCAGAGCGACCTGCACATCCTCTATTCCCTGGCCCACCTGCTCACCGGCCGCGTGACCATCCCCGGCCTGTACACGCCGGTGGGCATCGTCCGGGAATTCGAGGCCGCCATCGTGCAGGAGCTGGACTTCTTGCAAGAGGCCCGCGCCTTGACGCGCTTTCGCCGGAACTTCGAGAAGAGCCGGCAGATCACCGCTCCCGAGGTGCACGCCGAGCTGTCCACCCGCCGGGTGCTGGTGATGGAGATGCTGGATGGGCGCCGCATCGGACAGCTCAAGGACGAGCCCGAAGCCGCCGCCCGGGCCCTGCGCATCCTCATCGACGCCACCTACCAGCAGGTCTTCGAGCACGGCTTCTTTCACGGGGATCCCCACCCCGGCAATGTGCTCATCCTGGAGGATGGGCGCCTGGGCTTTCTGGACTTCGGGCTGACCGGGGCACTGAGCGCGGAGATGCAGGATGTGATCGTCTCGCTCTTCATCGGCCTGGTGCAGCAAGACAGCGAGAGCGTGGCCTTGACCCTCTACCAGGCCGGCGCCACCGACGGCCGGGTGGATCTCAAGGGCTTCCGCCGCGAGATCGAGCGCCTGATGACCAAATACCATGGGGCCACCCTCGAAGAGCTGGGGGACAGGGCCAGCCTGCTGGAGTTCATCGGCGTGGCCAGCCGCTTCCGCATCCGGCTGGTGCCCGAATACGCAGTGCTGGCGCGCACGGCCTCCATCCTGGACGGCATCGCCCGGCAGCTCACCCCCGACCTCGACATCGTGGCCGAGGTCGCGCCCTTCGCCCAGAAGCTCGCGGTGTCGCGCTTCTCGCCCCAGCGCGTCTCGGCCGACGCCTTTCGCCTGCTGCAGCACGCCCAGCTGGCCCTGCGCGACCTGCCGGTGGGCATGAACCAGCTGATGGTGGACCTGGAGCGCGGCAACCTCAGCCTGCGCACCGTGGACCCCGACGCCGCCCAGCTGCGCGAGGAGATCCGCCACGCGGGCGTTCGCGTGGCCATCGCCACCTGCGCCTCGGGCCTGGGCCTCGCCGGCGCCGTGCTGCTGGCGCCCTATGCCGGGCCCCCCTGGACAGTCGGCGTGCTCAGCCTCATCGGAGGCGGGCTGATGCTGCTGTCCATCCTGTCGTTGTGGGGTCTCTTCGCCCATTATCTCTTTGCCGCCCGCATCCACCCCCGCGAGTGGCGCCGGCGCGGTCTGGCCATCTTGCGCTTCTTCGTGGGCAGCCGAGGTGGGGGGGGCAAGGGCCCCGGTCGAAGCTGAGGGCGCGGGACCCCAGGGGGCATGCCCGCAGAGTTCCAACCGTGATAGGCTCCAGCGCTCGCAGGATCGGCCCGATGAGGCCGGCGTGAACAGTCGCGCCCGGCCCCGGGGCAGCGCGGCCCCCCCGACAGGTGGAAGAGACACGTGGCGGATTCAAAGCAGCACCACTTCTCGCGCGGTGACGTCATCTCGCGACGCTATGAGATCGAGCGCGAGCTGGGCTCTGGCCTGGTGGGGGCGACCTACCTGGCGCGCCACATCTCGACGGGGAAGCCCATCTGCCTGAAGGTCCTGCGGGCCGGAATGGTGGACGACGCCCCCGATCGCGAGCGCTACGAGTCCGCCTTTGCGCGCATTCGCGCCATCGACCAGGCCGGGCTGATCAAGCTCGAAGAGGTCGGCTACCACGAAGGCGCCGCCTACTTCACCGAAGAATACTTCGAGAGCCAGAATCTCCGGCAGCTGATCGACGAGTACCAGGCTGAGCAGCGCAGCTTTACCCTGCAAGAAGCATGCCAGATCGCCACCAACGTCCTGGACGCCGTGGCCGGCCTGCACGACGCCGAGGTCGTCCACCGCAACCTCAAGCCCGAGAATGTGCTGGTCCAGTCCCGGCGCACCGGCCCCGGCGGCAAGAATATCGTCCGCACGGTCAAGGTCACCGATGGCGGCCTGGCCGAGATGATCCGGCCCCAGGTCTTCGCCCAGACCTACATCAACCGCAGCGAGGCCCGCTACCTCGCACCCGAGATGGGCGGCTTCGACCAGGCAGGCTCCCCCTCGGCCGACATCTACTCCGTCGGCGTGATGCTCTATGAGCTGCTGGTGGGGCAGCCCCCGCGGGGCACCTACCTGTCGCCCACCCAGCTGCGCGGCGACCTGCCCGAACACATCGACGATGTGGTCGAGCTGGCCCTCGGCGCCAACCCCGAGGACCGCTACCCCAGCGCCCGGGACATGATCAACGACATCCAGCGCTCCTTCTCGGGGGAGATGGAGGATGTGCGCACAGGGCCCAACATCAAGAGAATCGCCATCGCCGTCGGCGCGGGGCTCGCGGTGCTGGGCCTGGCCGGCGCCTACCTCGAGACCCGCGAGACCCCCGACCCGGTCGAGGATATGCGCATCGCCGACGACCAGCTGCGTCGCGCCGTCGCTGCCCGCACCCAGACCCCCACCGACGAAGAGCTGCGCACCAAGACCGAAGCCCACCCCGAGATGCTCTACATCCCCAACGGGCCCTTCGTGATGGGGCGCCTGAACCAGGAAGACGTCACCCGGGTGGCCTCGCGCAGCGAACCCATCGCCACCGAGGTCACAGTGGGCGGCTTCTACATCGATCGCTTCGAATTCCCCAACCGCCTGCAAGACAAGGACGGCAAGCCCGTTCGCCCGGTGGCCAAGGCCTCCTGGACCGAGGCCGACAACGCCTGCCGCGAGCTGGGCAAGCGCCTGTGCACCGAACAGGAGTGGGAGAAGGCCTGCAAGGGCCCCGCCAACTGGATCTACTCCTATGGCGACAGCTACGACGAGGAGATGTGCGGCCGCGGCATCGAGGCCACCTACAACCTCGGTGACGCCGAGAGCTGCGTCAGCGGCTATGGTGTGATGGGCATGAGCGGCGGCCCCCGCGAATGGACGGGCAGCGTGTCGGGCCAGAAGGGCAACCGGCGCGTGGTCAAGGGCGGCCTGCGGGCCAACAATGGCCGCGGCAGCCGCTGCGCCTTCGCGGTGGACGAGAGCATCGGCTATGCCGACGCCACCCTCAGCTTCCGGTGCTGCCTGGACGATGACGCGGCCCCGGCCACGCCGGCGCCCGGGTCTGAGCCCACCCAGGGCGACGCCCCCGAATAGGGCGCTTCAGACCGCCTTTCAAGCGGACCCGGGCTTGGGGGCCACGCTCTCGGCCCCAGGGGCCAGGCCGCCCTGGCGCTCCTGCCACAGGGCCGAGGCGGCCTTCAGCTCCTCCCGCACCAGGCGGTAGACCGTGCCGTTGACCGTGAGGTCGGTGTGGCCGACGCCGGGCACGATGTGGTTGCGCATGCTGGACTCACCCGGCCGCGGCTTGAGCACCGAGCACCACCAGGGGCAGACCAGGTCGGCCTTGCTGTAGACGCTCACCAGGGGGATGCTCGCGGGAAAGGTGCGGGCATTGAGCTGCCGCAGAAAGCCCGAGCCAGGGATCATCTGGCTGGCGCTGCCCCCAAACATGCCGCCCGCCGTGACCGACAGGCCCACCAGGGCCGTGGGCGTGCCCCGGTGGGGGGTGCCCAGGGTGATGAGAGACTTCACCCGCCGGTCTCCACCCAGGTGCTGGATGTAGTGCCGGGCCAGCAGGCCGCCCATGCTGTGACCCACGATGTGGAAGCGGTCCATGCCGTAGCGTTCGCAGATGCGCTCGACCTTCTCGGCGATCATCTCGGCCGAGTCCACGATGCTGCGGATCTGGTAGCGCCAGAGCACCCCGCCCAGGTCGAAGCTGAGCACCCCGAAGCCGTCGTGGCGCAGCCGGTCTTCCATCACCTCCCAGACGTTGCGGGTCTGGAAGAAGCCATTGAGCAGCAGCACCGTCTCGGGGTAGGCCGCGAAGTCGCCCCGGCGCACGATGCCGTTGCTGCGCATGTAGATCTTGCGGATGCTGCCGAGCTGACCCCGGATGGCCCGGTAGAGCCGGGGCCGGGCGGCCGAGTCGTCGGGCACCTCAGCGGCCGACGAAGAGCTTGGACACATTCTCGATCAGGCCGCCATAAGGCGGGTCCAGCAGCGCATTTCCGGCCAGGCGCGACTGCAGGAAGACGCTCTTGGCGTGGCTGAAGGTCAGGAAGCCGGTGCGGCCATGGTAGGCGCCCACGCCGCTGGGCCCGACCCCGCCAAAGGGCAGCTCCTCTTGGGTGTTGTGCAGCAGCACATCGTTGACACAGGCGCCGCCCGACACGGTGCTGTTGAGCACCTGGTTCTGCCGCTTGTTGCTGTGATCGAAGTAGTAGAGGGCCAGGGGGCGCGGGCGGTCGTTGACATAGGCGATGGCGGCGTCCAGATCCGGCACGCCGAGCACGGGCAGCACCGGTCCGAAGATCTCCTCGCTGAGGATGTCCATGTCCTCGGTGGCGCCCAGGACCAGCGTGGGCGCCAGCTTGCCCGAGCCCAAGGAGAAGCTCTCGCCGGCGGGGTTGACCTCGCGGATGGTGGCTCCCTTGGCCCGCGCGTCCTCAATCAGCCCCAGCAGCCGCTTGTGGTGGCCCGGGTGAATGATGGACGTGTAGTCCTGATTCTGCAGCAGGGTGGGGAAGGCCTTGCGGATCCAGGCCTCGGCCGCGTCGGCAAAGGCGGACTCCTGGCCGGAGGGCACCAGCACATAGTCGGGCGCAATGCAGGTTTGACCGGCATTGTAGGTCTTGCCCCAGGCGATGCGCGCCGCCGCCTTGGCCAGGCTGTAGGAGCCGTGCACGATGGCCGGGCTCTTGCCGCCCAGCTCCAGGGTGACCGGCGTGAGGTTGCGGGCGGCGGCCTCCATCACGATGCGGCCCACCTTGGTGGAGCCCGTGAAGAGCAGGTGGTCGAAGGGCAGGCCCGAGAAGGCGGCGCCCAGCTCGGGGCCGCCCTCCACCAGGTCCGCCACGTCGGGGCTGAAGACCTCGGCCAGCACCTGTCGGGTGATGGCGTTGGTGGCCGGCGTGTACTCCGAGGGCTTGAGCAGCACCCGGTTGCCCGCCGACACCGCCGCGATGATGGGCAGAAAGGCCAGCTGGAAGGGGTAGTTCCAGGGAGCGATGATGCCCACCACGCCCAGGGGCTGGTAGATCACCCGGCCCTTGGCGGGCTGCAGGTGCCAGGAGATCTCGCGCTCTTCGTCTTCCACCCAGTCCTGCAGGTGGGCCCGGGTGTGGCGAATGCTCTCCACCACCATGAAGACCTCGGCCAGCAGCGTCTCTGCGCGGGCGCGGTTGCCGAAGTCGCTGTTCAAGGCAGCGCAGAGCGCCTCTTTGCGGCTGAGGATCGCGCCCTTGAGCGCCTTGAGCAGCCGCATGCGCTCCTTGTAGGGGATGGGGCCGTCCTTGCGGTAGGCGGCCTTCAGGCGGTCAAAGGCCGCACGCAGGGCCTCGGGGCTGGCGCCGGCAGGGGCGGTCTCTGCAGGGGGGGTGGCTTCCTGGGCGGACATCGGGCCTCCGGGGCTGGAGCACAGGCTATCGCATCGACGGCAGGCTCTCCAGAATGGCGCGAACCAGCAGGGGAGCCTGCCCCTTGATCAGCCCATGCCCCCCAGTGGCCAGGCGCAGGCGGGGCCCCGGCGGCAAGGCGGCGGACAAAGCGTCGAGGATGGCGGGCTCGACCAGGGTATCGTCCAGGCAGCCCGCGACCAGGGTGGGGCAGGACACGGCGGCGATGTCCGCGGCGGCCGACTCCCAGTCCCAGGCGGCGAGCACGGCCATGCAACGCCGAATATCGGCGTCGCTGACCCGGCGGAAGCCCGCGGCGGTAAAGGCCAGGCGGCAGCGGCCGGACCAGGGCCGAGAGCGCCGGGCTGTCCAGGGCCCCCGAGATCCGGCGGGGGGAGGGCAGGCGCCGGAAGGCCGCGTGGGGCCGCGCGCCAATCGAGGCCAGCAGCACCAGGCCGGCCACGCGATCGGGCGCCGCCGCCGCAAGGGATAGCGCATGCCCGCCGCCAAAGGAGTGGCCCAACAGGCGCACCCTCTCGATCCCCAACGCGTCGAGAAGACGCAGCAGCACCCCATTGATGGCCTGTTTGTCCGACGGCGCCAGGGCGGCGGGGCTCTGGCCGAAGCCCGGCAGATCCACCCGCAGCAGGCGCAGGCCCTGGCTGAGCCCGGGGGCCAGGTAGCGAAAGTCCCGGTGGCTGCCCGGCATGCCGTGCAGGGCCAGCAAGACCGGGCCCGCGCCTTCGTCGGCATAGGCCAGGGCGCCCCCCGCCAGGGCGACGTGGCGCAGCGGCGGATCGGAGTGGGGCAGCGGGCCTTGGGACATGCGGGCCCGACCTATCCCTGACCTGGGCCCCTTGCGGGTGGGCCGGAGCGGCTGTACCCCTGGCATGCCCTCCTGTGGAGCCCCCATGTCGCCCTTGCTCGCCCTGCTGCTGGCCGCCCTCCCGGCCCTGGCCACCGCCCCCGAGAGCGCCGAAGACGCCCTACTGGACGGCGATCCGGGCGCCAGCCGGCCCGACGACGCGCCCGTGGGCTCGCGGTGGCCCTCAGCCTGCTTGGCCTGGTGGGGATGCGTCGCCGAGAATGAAGTCTGTGCCCTCGTTTACGGGGGCGGAAGCGTGACGGATGCAGGATCGGCCCCCTTGGCGATGCTGACCCAGGCGCGGATGATCGAGCCCCACTTGCAGTTGCTCTGACCGGCCAGGTCCAGGCGGAAGAGCTGCGTGCCCACCCGCAGAAAGATCTGGTTGGCCACCTCGACGCTGACCGCGGTCACATCGGTGAGGGCCACGGTCCAGAGGGGGGCGGCATCGGCGCCGGTCATCTCCAGGCGCGCGGCGTGCAGGCGCAAGCAGCCGGCGGCCACCACCACCTCCTCGCGCACCTCCTCCTCCTCGTGCAGGACCCGGGCGTTGCGGGCCTCCAACAACAGACCCTCGCGATCGAAGCGGGCCCGGTCCACCACTGGCGGGGCCCCCACCAGCGCCACCAGCCGGGCGGCGGCCTGGGGCAGGGTGAAGTCGGGGGCGCCATTCTGGCCGTGCAGCCGGCTCTGGAGGTCCAGGCGCCAGGTGGCCCCACAGGCGCGGCAGCTCAGCTGGTTGCCGTCGCTGGCCAGGGGCCGCAGCCCCTCGTCGGCAAAGCAGACCGGGCAGGCCCACAAGTAGCTGGGCAGGCCCCAGGCCATGCGCCGCCCGGTGCAGTGGCCCTGGGTGGGCATGCGGGGGGTGACCCGGATGCGCTTGGCGATATCGGCCTCGATCTCGACCGGCGACCAGTCCTTGCCATAGGTGTAGGGGCCCTCGTAGCTGACCTCCACCGGCACCCGGCGGGGGTAGGTGGCCCAGCGGGGCTGCGCGAGAAATGCAGTTTCAATGCGTACATAGACCACCCGCGCACCCAGCTTGCGAATCAGGCTGCCCATGCCGGGCAGGGGCTCGCCGGGCTCGCCATTCCAGGTGCGCATGCCCTCGGGGAAGATGACCACGGCCTGCCCGGCCTTGTACAGCTCCATCATCTTGAGCAGGGCCTGCCGGTCCTTGACGAATTTCTTTTTGCCAAATGCGCCCAATCCGACGAGAAGGCGCCCGGCGACAGGAATCCGAAGCACGGACGTCGCGGCCATATAGTGCATGGGGCGCTTCATGGCCCAGCCCAGCCAGGCCGGGTCGAAGGTGGCCGTGTGGTTGGCCAGGACGAAGAGGGGGCCGTCCTTGGGCAGGTGCTCGGTGCCCCGGGCCTGGATGCGGAACCACAGGCTGTCGAGGGCCAACATGAGCACGGAGGCCGCGCGCCACAGCAGCCAGCGCTGCCAGGGCAGGCCGAAGAAGGGGCGCACCGGCTCGCGGCAGGCCTGGGTGTCCAGGGTGGGGTGCTTGTCGGGGGGGAGGGTCAGGTCGCTGGCGTGCATGGGCGCGTGTCGCAGGCGGGCGGGCGAATATGGCACGCAGGGGCCGACCTGCCCACCCGGCGGGGGGCCCGCGCGATAGTTCGGGCGGCATGCACCCCGATCCGGTCTATTGGCGCCAGGACCCCTGGTTGGCCTTGGAGAAGCCCGCGGGCCTCTCCGTCTTTCCCCCCCATGGCGACCCCGGGGGAGACTGCCTGCTGGCCCGCCTGCTGGCGGCCCACCCCAGCCAGGACCGGCCCGACTGGCCCGAGGGCTTCGCGGGCGGCATCGCGCACCGCCTGGATGTGTCCACCTCGGGGCAGGTGCTGGCAGCCCGCAGCCCCGGCGATCTGGACACCCTGCGCGGGCTCTTCGCCCAGAAGAAGCTGCGCAAGCGCTACCAGTTCGTGACCGCGCGACAGGTGCCCTGGACCCAACATACGGTGCAGCATCGACTGGCCCATGATCGTCGACAAAAGCGTAGAATGACCTTTGAGCGCGGCAAGGACACCCCCCACCGGGGCCAATGGATGGAGGCCGAGACGCGCCTGCGCTACCTGGGTCCGCTGGAGGGCGGGCTGGGCCTGTGGTCGGCGGAGATGCGCAGCGGCGTCATGCACCAGGTGCGCGTTCACGCGGCATCGGTGGGCCTGGCCCTGCTGGGGGATGGGCTCTATGGCGGGGGCAGCGCGCCGGGGCCCGAGGGCCCGCAGTTCTACCTGCACCATGTGGGGCTGAAGGGGCCGGGGCTGGTGCCGCCACCCCTCGATGCTCCCCGTCCTGGCCCCAGCGGCAGGAGCAGCCATGAGCGACCCCTATGCCCCGCCACTGGCGGAGATCGACATCGCGCGCCTGCCGGCCGGTAATGGCCCAAGAGACGCGCGCCCGCTTGATCCGCCACGAGGCCTCGCTGCGGTCCTTTGGCTCCCTCTTCATCCTGGGCGGGCTGCTGGGCCTGGGGGGCACCGCCGTCGCCGGACTGGCCCTGCTGGTGGAGGGGCCGGCTGCGGGAGTGGGCGAGGCCGCGGTCCTGGGTGGCCTGGGCTTCGTCTACGCCCTGCTCAGCGGCGGGCAGCTGTGGACGGGGCTGGCCTTGCGGCGTTTGCAGCGAAAGGCCCGGGTGCCCGCCACCTTGTTGGCGGGCTTGTCCCTCTTCAGCCTGGGCATCGGCACCCTGATCGGCGGCTACCTGCTCTACCTGCTGTGGAGCGAGAAAGGCAAGGAGGTGCTCAGCCCGGCCTATGCCGAGGTGCGGGCCGCCACGCCCGAGATGCGGCCCGGGACCTCGGCCCTGGCCTGGGGCGTGCTGGTCCTGCTCCTGCTCTTCGTGCTGCTGATCGGGGTGGCCGCGCTGGCCGCCTGAAGGCCAGCCGCCGAGGGAGTAGACTGCCGCCCATGTCCCGCCGTGCCCTCCCGCTGCTGGCCTGGGCCCTGGTGGGCTTGATGGGCCTGCTGTGGTGGAGCACGGCCGCCAGCACCTCGGTCGCCCGCATCGCGGCCATGCAGGTGGTGGAGCCCTATGCCTTCGCCGTCTACCACCAGATCGTGCACAACCTCGCCATGGACGGCGACTTCGTGCAGACGGTGCACCAGGGCTATGACGACTCCTGGACCTGGTCGGGGCATCGCGCGCCGGCCCTCTTTCCGGTCGCGGCCCTCTACCGGCTGGACCCCACCGTCTATGGCCTGGCCCGGGTGCAGATCCTGCTGGTGATGCTGGGGGCCATCCCCGCCGCCTTGATCGCCCGTCGCGCTGCCGGATCGGAGCTTGGGGTGCCCCTGGGCGCGGCCCTCTACCTCTTCAGCCCCCCTGTGCTGGCCCTGGCCCTGCAAGACTACCAGGACCTGGTCCTGGCCCTGCCTTGCCTGGTCTTTGCGGTCTGGGCCTGGCAGGCCGACCGGTGGGCCTGGCTGCCCCTGGGGGTGGTGGCCGGCCTGCTTCCCCGCGAAGAGACCGTACCTGTGGTGCTCATTCTCGCGGTGCTGACCATCCCTTGGGCCAGCCCGGCAAGCGCCGCGGCTACGCGGGTGCGTTGGAAGCGCTGGGCCCTCAACATCGGGGTCACCGCCTTGATCGTGGGCGCCTATGTGGGGGGGGTGGAGACCTTCTTTCCCAGCACGGGCACCCAATACAAGACCCCGCTGGTGAGCGTCATCCAGCAGCTGGGCGGCCCCGATGGCCGGGTGCACCTGGACGGCTGGCCCTGGATGGGCAGCTTCTATGGCTGGCTGCTGGTGCCCCTGGGTCTGCTGGCCCTGGGCGCGCCCCAGCTGGCCCTGCCGGCCGCGGGGCTGGTGCTCTTTCACCTGGCCATGCCCCAAGGCAACGCCATCGACCGGAGCTGGCAGGGCCACAGCCACCACCTCGCGCCGGCCGTCGCGGTGCTGCTGGCGGCGGCGGCCGAAGGTGGCGGGCGCTTGCTGCGCCTGGCGGGGCATGCCCGCCTGGGCCGGGTGGGCAGGCTGCTGCCGGTGGCGCTCGCGGTGGCCCTGCTCCTGCTGATCGGCAGCCGGTTCCGAGCCCAGGCCCTCGACCAGAACCTCCGCCTGACCCTGCTCCCGCAGAATCCGGCCTGGGTGCACCCGGCCTGGCCCATGGCCCTGGCCCTGCCCGAGGATGCGGTGCCCGCGGTGGCCCGGGACCTGTCGCCCATGGTGTCGAATCGGCGGGTGGCCTATACCTACGATGGGTCGCTGGACAGCAAGGAGCTGGACCGGGGCCTGGGGGCGGCCACCCACGCCCTCATCGACGCCCGGCAGGGGGGCGGCCGGGTGACGGGCTGGGTGCGGGCCATGCCGGGCAGCCAGAAGCTGCAGGAGGCCGGCCCCTACTCCTTGTGGACCTGGGATGCCGGGGCCGAGGACCCCTCCTGGGAGCAGATGCAAGAGGTCCAGATTCGCAAGGAACAACCTTGGATCTCACCCTACCGCCGCCGCGAGGACATCCCCGGGGTGGCCCGCTTTGTGTCCCCGGAGCGGCCCGCGGGGGCGCGCATCCCGGTGATTCCGCTGCCCCGGTGGCTCTTTGCCTGGCTCAGCCCGGGACCAGCGCCACGTCCCGGTGTTCGGTGACGGGGTGGCAGCCGTCGTGCAGGACCTGGATCTGCTCGGTCCAGGTCTGAAAGCCCGGCGCTTGCACCCAGACATCCAGATCCCCGACCAGTTCGGAGGCGCAGCTCATGAAGCCATCCAGGCCGTCTTCGCAGACCCCAGGGCTGTCCCAGTCCTCGTCGCTGGGCACGAAGTAGCCCACGGCCTCGGGCACCAGCGACCCATCCGCCGCCAGCACGGAGAGCGTCACAGCGGGGATCTCCACATCGGTGCAGTCAACGGGCTCGAGGATCAGGGTGAGGGCTTGCGTCTGCACATGGCAGGCGTCGGCCTGCACCGTCACCGTCTGGGAGGCCGTGCGGTGGTAGCGCCCGGTGGCCGTCACGGTGATGGGGCCGGCCTGCTCGAAGCCGCAGGCAAATTCGGGGGAGGCTGGCCAGGGCTCGCAGGGGTTCAGATCGCTGTCCGGCGTGCTCCAGGTGACGGCCAGATCCTCGGGCAGCAGGCCGCCTTCGCTTTCGACAGTGACCAAGACGCTCACCCGGGCCTCGGTGGTGCAGCCGACATCGCCGCCGCCGGTATCGTCGTCCTTGTCGCCACAGGCCAGCAGCAGCGCCGGCAGCAGCAGCAGGGGAATGGGTGCAGAGAGGCGCATGGGGACTCCGTGTCGGGCCCGACGCCCAAAGGCAAGGTAGACCCCCAGCGCCCCAGCCGCAATGTGCGCCGGCTCGGGCGGCGGCCGCCTGCGCTGTCGGGCAAGGCGCCTCAAGCGGGGAGGTGCAGGGCCAGCACCAAATCATCGATATATCGCCCATCTACCAGCCGGACGAAGCGCCGTCGCCGCCCCTCCTCCACAAAGCCAAAGCTGCGGTAGAGGCCGATGGCGCGTTCATTGTCGGCCCGTACATAGAGCTCCACCCGCCCGACCGGCAGGCGGCTGCCATCGGGGGCGGCTGGCGGGTCCGTCGCCCAGTCCAGCAGGCCCTGCATCATGCGCCGGCCCAGGCCCTGCCCCTGAAAGGCGGGGTCGATGCCCAGGGCCAGCAGGGCGACATGGCGCAGCAGGCTGGGCCCCAGCCGCTTGATGCTGCCCTCTGCCGCCATGCGGCCATCGGGGGCCATGCCCACCAGCCGCAGCCGGTCGCTGCTGGGATGGGCCAGCCAGGACCGCATGTCGGCCTCCACCGCGGCGGGGCGGTCATCCAGGTCGGCCAGCGTCTGCACCATGCCGCGCCCGTCCTGGATCAGGCGCCGGGCCAGGGCCTGCATGGGCAGCGCGTCTTCAAAGCGCACCGGCCGCAGGGCGATCATGGTGATTCATCTGGAATACTGAGGTCAAAGGCTTGTTCTTCCAGGATCTGCCCGTTGACCTGCAGGGCCAGGACCTGGCTGCCGGCGTGGTGGCGCCGGGTGCTCACCGCCCGGAGCGGCAGCCGCTTGCGGCCGGACCATGCGCCGCTGCCGTCGGGCTGCACCGTCGTCCACTTGAAGACCTTGCGGCCCAGACTGCCGTCCGCACGCCGGGCGCGCAGGACCAGATCGACCATCATGGGTGCATCGCAGGCGATCTCGGCGGAGATCTCCAGGGACTGCCCCAGCGCGATCGCCGGGCTGACCTCAAAGGCGCGCACGGTGATGGGGGCCTCCACAAAGCCCAACAAGGCCAGGGCGCCGGCGTGGCCCTGCTTGACGGGGTGGCGCAAGCCGTGGCGCAGCACCCAGGCGGTCTCGGGCGAGGGGTCCTCCTGCATCCAGCGGGTCGCCCGCGCCACCGCCCAGTCCACATGGTCCTTGGCGACATCGCCCAGGTGGTTGGCCACCGAGCGCCGCACATAGGGCTCGGGGTCCTTTCGCAAGGCGTCCAGGATGGGCGCGGTGAGCTGCGGGTCGGCCACAAAGGCGGGCAGCTGCTGACCCCAGGGCAGGCGGGGGCGGGTGCCCTCGGAGATCCAGCGGCGCACATGCACGTCGGGATCCTGCAGCCAGCCGGTCAGGGTGGCCAGGGTGCCCACCGGATCCTCGGCCAGAAAGGGCCGCACGGCGAATTCCGCCGACCAGCGCGAGGTCATCTGCTTGAGGGCCGCCAGGGAGGGGCCCGGGGCAGCCAGGCCATGGCGCTCCACCACCGAGCAGAGGACCCACCACGGAAAGGCAGGATGAAAGCCGGTTGTTCCCTCCATAGGAGGAGGCAGGGCCGCCACCAGCTCATCCAGGGCCCGCGGCAGGTCGGGGTCCAGGCGCGGGCGCAAGCGGTCGGCGGCCTGGCTCACCCGGTCCTTGAGCCCCAAGGCCGCAAAGCCCAGGGTGGCCTCGTCCAGCCAGCCCTGCGGATCGAAGCCCGGCCGCACCGCCGCGATGGCGTGGGCCACCGGTCTCAGGGTCTCTGCCGTGATCTGATCCTTGAAGGGCGCTGCCATCGGTCCTCCCCCTGGACTGCCCTCCTTGGGCCCGTCCGGGATAACCTCGCGGGGTCTGACGAGGGCTGAGATGAGCTGGTTCGAACGCCAGGCCCGGGGCCGCGACCCCGAAGCCGTGTCCAAGGAGCACGCCCGCTACCTGCGGGCCGCGGGGGTGGACCGCGCATTGGACACCTTGTCGGGCCCCTATGGCGTGCGCCGCTTCCTGGTGCACTTCGCAGCACGGGGCGCACGGGTGCGGGTGAGCGCGGTGGACGCCATCCCGCTGGGCTGGGGCGGAGGTCCCCCGCCACCGGACCCGACGGGCAAGGCCCGCGCCGAGCTGGAGCGCGCCTTGACCCGCCTGCACGCCAACATGGCCACGGGCCCCCGCTGGGAGCAGGGCGCTGTGGGCTATGTGCGGGACGCCCGGGGCCAGGCCACCGTCATGGCGGTCTTTGACGAAGACGCCGAAAAGGCCAGCCTGGAAGACCTGCCGCCGCCCCCCAAGCCCGGCCACCCCCTCGAAGAGCCCGAGACCCGCGCGCTCATCGCCCAGTGGGAGCCCGCCATGGCCGAGCTGCACGCCCGCAGCAGCAAGGTGGCCCCCACCTGGGCCGCCTGGGAGATCAAGGAAGATCGCCAGCTCTTCCTGTATTTTGGGGGAGATCCGGACGAGGGCCCGCCGCCCACCGAGACCCGGCGCGCCCCTTGCCAGGTGCTGGCCACCTTTGAACCCCGCTGGGGGCGCTTCACCTGGCGTGCGGCCAGCCCGCTCTTTTCAGAGCGTCTCTTCGGTTGGGATAGCTTTGCCGCCACCTGGGACGCCGCCAACGAAGTGACGCTGCTCGCGGCCGCCCGCATGCAGGCACGCTGGCTCTTCATGCAGCCCATCGACGATGCCGGCGGCGTGATCTTTGCCGCGGTCTTTGCCGACTGAGCGAGACCGCGCTTCAGTTGTCGCCCAGCGCCGCCCAGGTGCGGTTCCATTGGGCCCGTTGAGGGCCCGTATCGGGCAGGCTGTCCAAGGCCACCTGCTCCCAAGCCAGCCAACGCACCAGCGGCCCATAGGGCACCAGGGCGGCGGGCGGAACGGGGGCGGCCGAGGCCAACCAGCCGGCGATGGGATGGTCCACCCTGGCCCAGCGCCGGGGGGACTGCACGAGGTGGCTGGTGAGCTTGCTGGCGGCATCGGGCTGCAGCAGCACCTCCATGAGCACGCCGGAGCTGCCGCTGCCGGCCACCGGCGCCGACCGGGGCAGCGCCGCGGTGACCTCGGGGTCCAAGGTGCCCGGCGGCCGGGCCGCGCCATCCAAGGTGCCCCCACCGGGCTGCGGGCCGCCGTGGCCCACGCCTTCGGGGAGCCCGAGGCCCGCGACATTGCCCCCCTCGATCGCCGCGGGGTCCGGCCCTCGGGGGCCACCGGACAGGTGCTCGACATGGGCGACGCCAAAGCCCAGGGCCACCCCCACCACCGCCCAGCCGGGCACCGGCGAGGGGGGTGCTCACCAGCAGGCGCAGGGCCACCGCCGCCCAGGTGACCAGGCCGCCAGCACCAGGGCGGCCTCGTCGGGCACCCCGGGCAGGCCCGCCGCCAGCACCAGCGCGGGCAAGGCGCCCACCAGGGCGAAGGGCAGGGACCAGGCCGGGGCCTCCTCGTCCAGCGGCCAGAGGGCCACCCAGCAGACCGCCGGCAGGGTGAGCGGCGCATAGAGCACGTGAAAGCCCGCGGCGTCGGCACCCAGCCAGGCCGTGGCCAGGGCCACCGTGCCCGCCAGCGCCATGAAGCGCCGCTGCCCCTCGGCCCCCCGGGCCTCCCCCGCCACGCCGAAGGCCACCAGCCCCATGAAGGCCAGGGTGACCAGCATGGCCGGGTTGTGGCGGAAGTCGCCGATGGCGCGCAACCACACCGGGGTCTCGGGCAAATCCAGCCAGCCCGGCGCGATGGCCCCCTGAAAACGCAGGGTGCCCAGCACGCCCGAGACCACCCGGTCCAAGGGCACATAGGCCACGGTGAGGGCCGTCAGGGCGAGGCCAGCGACCGCCGTGACCGCCAGGCCCTTCCAGCGCCGACCCGCGAGCAGGGTCCAGACCACGATGCCCGGCACCAGCTTGAGCCCGGCCCCCAGCACCGCCGCGCCGCCCGCGATGCCCGGCCGCCCGCGGCTGAAGGGCGGCCATGGACAGGCCCAGCAGCCCCCCCACCAGCAGGTTGGCCTGGCCCAGTGACATGCACTCGATGGTGACCGGAAAGGCCACCACCGCGATCCAGGCCCCCAAGGCCGCCGCCAGGGGCGCATTCTTGCCCCGAACCGCCGAGAATCCGCCCCCCGCGCCCGCCATCAAGGCGCCCAGCAGCAGCAGCCCCCGCCACAGGGGCACGAAGGCCTCCCAGCTGCCCCCGGACAGGGGCAACAACAGCACCCCCGCCGATGCTGGGTAGAGATTGGAGAAGGTGGCCGCCCGCACGGTCATGCCTCTGCGGTCATAAGCCGCCTGCAATCCGGCTTGTTGGGTGGGATCCTCGCCGTCGCGCACCGCGGCGCTCGCGAGGTAGACCGGCAAGGCGTCCGCAGCCCGCAGCGGCGCAACCTGGGCCGCGGTCTGCCAGGCCCGCAAGCTGCCCATGCCGGTCAGGCCCAGCACCAGGGCGAGGGCCAGCAGGCGCAGGCCGACGAGCAGGCGAGGGGACGACAATGCGGGGAGTTCGGGGCGCACCGCTGCCTCCTATCCCCGCCCAACGGGTGCAGGGCCCGGCGGCTTGACATAGGCTGAGGCGGCCCCGCGCATTCGGGCCCGCTGCCCCCGCGCGACCCCCCAGGAGCCCGCATGCGCGGCCGCATCCCGACCCTGCTCCTCGCCGCCTGGCTGCCCTGCAGCCTGCTGCAGTCCTGCCAGCAGCCCAACCACCCCACCTTCGTGTCGGACGGCGTGGTGGTCAACGGTCCCGACGATGCCACCCGGCTGCAGCGGGCCCTGGACCGGCTGGGCGCGGTGGACCTCAGCACCGAGGGCGCCGCCGAGCTGACCAAGCTGGGCGGCACCGCGCTGGCCGACCGTCCGGGCCTGCTGCGCGAGCTTCCCGCCGAAGTGACCGCCCGCCCGCTGTCGTTGGAGGGCGATACCGGGGCGCTCTTCCTGGGCAGCGACGAGGCTGCCCTGGCCACGGCCCTCCAGGCGCAGGGTGTAAAGTCCTTGATTTTGCAGAGTCGCGCCGCACCCAGCCTGGACCGCGGCAAGACGGTGCTCAGCCGTCTCTACAACCACGACTCGCTGGAGCGCTTCACCCTCTTCCGGATCGGCGATGGGCTGCTCTACTACAAGATCCTCGACGAGCCGGTGAGCTTCCCTCCCAATGTGGCCGCCACCTCCATCGCCTATCTGCGCCACCGCCTGGCCGGCGGGCCCCGGGCCAGCTTCCCGGATGTGGACAGCCAGATCGGACATTGGACCTTGATCGCCACCCTGCGCGGGGGGGGGCGCGAGCTCAGTGTCGCCTATGCGCAGGATGGGACCCTGCAAGGCGCCCTCGAAGAGCTGGTGGATGATCTGGAGACGGATCACCGCCGCAACGTGGAGCTGGACGGACTCCCCCCGCTGAATGCCCACATCGCCGATCTCGACCTGGAGCTGCAGCGGGTGGTGGAGCGGGCCTATGTCGAGCCCCGAGACGAGAAGCTGCTGGGCGATCTGTGGGAGCCCGGCATCGACGGCTTCTACATGATGACCGCCAACCGCAAGGAGCGGGGGGCCCTGCCCGGCGCCGTCGCCTATACGCGCTCCATCACATCCCTCGACCAGTTCCTGCGCCACACGGCAAAACAAGGCCGCATGTCCGAGACCCGCCCCTGGCGCGACCCGGCGGCCTGGCTGCAGCTGCTGCGCACCATCCACTACGCGGATCTCAAGGATCAGGGCCTGGTCTTTCTCTACCGGGGCGTGCCGGCCATCCCCACCGAGGCGGTGAGCCGCGAGGCCGTGCGCCAGGCGATTGTGCATGCCGGCGACTGGTATCTGCGCAATATGGATGCCAAGGGACAGATCGTCTACAAGTTCTGGCCTTCGGACAACCGCTACTCCGACGAATACAACCTGGTGCGACACACGCTGGGCACCTGGAACCTCGTGCAGGCCTGGACCCTGGCCCCCGAGCGAAGCGACCTGCTGGAGGGCGCCCGCCGGGCCCTCGCCTTTACCGAGCGCTACCTCGTCCACGAGTCTGCACCGGGCGCCCCTGGCCGACAGATGGCCTACTACAGCTTCAATGACAACCAGAAGTTGGGCACCGTGGTCGTGAATATGCTGGGCATCATCGCCCTGGCCCGGGCCACCAACGACACCCAGTGGGATGCCCAGCTGGTCGAGATGGGTCGCTTCGTCCAGTTCATGCAAGAGAGCGACGGCAGCTTCCGCGGCTACCATGTGCCCAAGGGCCACGCCTACTATGGCCAGACCAACGACATCGTCCCCGGAGAGGCCGCCCTCGCCCTGATCACGCTGGCAGACTACCTTCAGGACGACCAGTGGATGACCGGCCTCGACAAGTATTGGGCCTATTACACGCCCTGGTTCCGCAGCCGCGCCGCCAAGGCCGACTGGGACGCCCCCTGGCCGGCCCACAGCTATGACGACCAGACCCGGCTGGACCTGGTCCAGTTCGGCCCCTGGACGGTGATGGCGGCCAACGCCTATTACCAGCGCACCGGGGATGCGGCGGTGGCCGACTTCGGGCTGGAGATCGCCCGCTGGATGATTGAAGCCTACGAGTGGACGGGCGAGCGCAGCCCCTGGCCCGACTATGTGGGCGGCTACTACAAGCTGCCCCACGAGCTGCCGGCCATGCAGGCCTTCTGTTATGCAGAGGGCACGGCGGCCGCCTACCAGCTCGCCCTGAAGGCCCGCCCCGCCGATGCTCCCTTCTTTGAGTTGGCCACCCGCGAGACCGTGCGCTTCGGCCTGCAGATGCAATATGATGACCTCTCCACCTATGCCTTCCCCCGGGCGGCGCAGGTGGATGGCGGCATTCGATACAGCATGAACGAGACCAAGGTGCGCGTGGACTATGTGCACCATGGATTGTCCGCCATGTACCAATGGTATGAGGGGGCGGGCCTGGATCCGGCGCTGCCCGAGGCCATCCGAAACGGCCCCGCCCTGCCCCAGCAGCAGCTGCGCCTGAACGCCCGCGCCGCTACCCTCGCGGCCCTGCCCGAAGGCAGCCCCGACCCGGCGGTGGCCTATACCGGCACGCGCTGGCAGGTCCACATGGGCAAGATCAGCAAGCCCAAGAAGCCCGCCGGGAGCCCCTGATGGCCCGACGCGGCTGGGCCTGGGGCCTGGCATCTGGGGCAGCGCTGCTCTTTGGCGGCCTCAACCTGCTCGCGCGGCAGCAGGCCCGGGCCCTGACGACCTACCACCCGGTGGGGGACGCGCCGATTCAACTGGAGAGCTTGAGTTGGATGGATCGCCTGGGTCTGGCGCTGCGGGGGCCCACCCTGGCCCGCCCCAGGGCCCAGCGCAGCCCCCTGGATGTGGGGCTGAGCTTCCGCACCGAGACCGTGCAGACCGCCGATGGGCTTAGCCTGGAAGGCTGGGTGATCCCAAGAGAGGGCGCTCGGGGTGAGATCGTGCTGGTGCCGGGCTACCTCGCCGCGCGGGACGCCCTGCTGGAGGCCGCGGTGCGCCTGCATGCCCGGGGCTGGCGGGTGAGCCTGATGTCCCCCCGGGGCACGGACGGGTCGGGCGGAGATCGCACCACCCTGGGCTGGAAGGAGAGCCTGGATGTCGCGGCCTTTGCGGCCCAGGCCAAGGGCCGGTCCACTGGCCCGGTGGTGCTTTATGGCTACTCTCAGGGCGGCGCGGCGGTGCTGCGGGCCCTGGCGCGGGGCGAGGCCCAGGCCGACGCCGCCATCGTCGAGGCCACCTTTGGCAGCCTGCGCCAGGCCATCGCGGCCCGCAGCCGCCACCTGGGCATGCCCGCCACCCCGGCCGTGGACCTGCTGCTCTTCTGGGCCTGGGTGGACCAGGGGGTTCCCGGCTGGGATCTGGTGCCCAGCGAAGACGCCGCCGACCTGCGGGTGCCCCTGCTGGTGCTGCAAGGCGCCGACGACTGGCGGGCCCCGCCCGAGGCGGGTCAGGCCATCGCACAAGCCGCCGCCCGGGGGCGCTATGCCGAGATCGATGGATTGGGCCACCAGCCCGGCGCCGAGGCCCGCCCCCTGGCCTGGGAGCGGGCGGTCGAGGGCTTTCTGCAGGAAGAATATGGCCGACCCGACGCGCCCTGAGCCCCGACACCGCCGCAGCCCTACAGCCTACAGCGGACGAATCTGCAGGATCTCGTGGGTGGCGACATCGGTGAAGGTCAGGGCGCCATCGGGACCGAAGTCGATGCCGCCCAGGGCTGCGGCGCCCCGGCCGGTGTCCAGCCAGTCAATCAGCACGCCGTCGAGATCATAGGCGAGGATCAGCCCGGTCTCGTAGTCGCCCACATAGATCACGCCCTCGTGCAGGGCCAGGCCCGCGGGGGCCACCAGGGCGGGGTCGGACTGGCTGGGCCCGTCCACCAGGGTCCAGATCTCGGCCCCGTCCATCTTGCGTTGGTCCGACCCGTCGTAGTTGGGCCGGATGCGGTCGCCCTCTTCGCCGGTGCGGGTGTCGAGCACCGCGATGCGGTTGTTCACCGTGTCTGCAATATAGAGCAGGCCCGACTCGCGATCCAGCTCCAGGTGGCTGGGGATGGACTCGGTGCGAGCGACCTCCCCTTCGACATAGCGACGAACCTCGCCGTCCCGGTGGTCGGTGCCGCCATAGCCGTGGTCCTCGGCAAAGTCATAGCGGGTGATGGAATCATGGTAGCCATCAAATAGCCAGTAGATGTTGTCGGCCTCCCAGGCCATGCCGCCCCCCAGCGGGCTGTTGTGCAGCATGTCGAGGTGGCTGCCGTGGCCGGCGTCGAAGCGGTTCATGTTGTCGTCCCACAGGGTGGGCCCCATGAAATCGCGGGGGGTCTCATTTCCCTGGGTGAGATCGTCGGTGTCCTGGGCGCTGGCCCAGTTTCCGAAGTCCGACCAGGCCATGGCGGCGGGCCGGGCCAGGAAGTGGTTGCTGCCAAAGCTGTTGAAGTCCTCAGAGCGCATGCTGTCGGTGGCCACATCCCAGAAGATCGTGACGCTCTCGCTGTCCTGGTTCACCACCCACAGCTGGTCGGTGCTGCGGGGGTTGAAGCCCAGGTCCATGGGCCGGTCCAGACCCGTCTCGGGGCCGGCCACCACCTGCAGATCCACCGAATCAAGGCTGTGGCTGCCCGCGCCCAGCACCGCGATGCCCACCGGCTCTTCAGACTCGTCCGGCGTGTCCAGGGGATCCGCTTTGTCGACCTCGTCGTTACAGGCCGTGGAGCTGATCAGGAGAAGGAGCGCGGCGCGGTACATGAAGGGTCCTTGCTGTGGAAGGGGGCCACGGGTTGACCACCAGGTCAGGGCTAACCCAGGCGTCCCGTCAGGATAGCCACCATCTGCACGCCTCGCTGGGATCGCCGATGTCCTCTGCCCTCTGCACCCTGGGGAGCCCCGTTGCCGCCGCGTCGGTGCCCGCCGTCCTGCGCGCGCTGTCGGTTGTCGGGCGGGATGTGGTCTTGCGGGCCCCCCGGCCCCAAGACGACGCCGATCGGCTCTTTGACGCCTCTTCAGGCGACGACGCGATGTGGAACTGGATGGCCTATGGGCCCTTTGCCAACCGCGCGGCCTTCGGTGACTGGATGGCAGAGACCGTGCAGAGCGCGGACCCCCGCTGGTTTCTGGTGGCCGATCGCACCGACGATCGCCCGCTGGGCATGGCCGCCTTGATGAACCACGCCCCGGCCCACCGCCGCCTGGAATTGGGCCACATCTGGTATGTGGCCGAGGCCCGCGGCCGCACGGTCAACACCGAGGTGGCCTATCTCGCCGCCCGCGAGGCCTTCGAGCACCACCAGGCGCGGCGCTTCGAATGGAAGTGCGACGCCCTCAACACCGCGTCCCGGGCGGCGGCCCTGCGCCTGGGCTTCCGCTTTGAAGGCATCTTTCGGCAGCACCTGATCGTGAAGGGGCGCAACCGCGACACGGCCTGGTTTGCCCTGACCGACGCCGAGTGGCCCGCCGCGCGGGCAAAGCTGGAGCGCTGGCTCTACACCCTCCCCCGAGACGCCAACGGGCGCCCCCAAGGCAGCCTGTCGGCCCTCCAGGGCGGTTGAAAAGCGCTATTGAAGCCCACCCGGGAGGCCCGATGTACCGCCTGCGTCCCCTGAAGGCCCTGATTCACGACGCGGTGGACGCGACCACCCTGCTGGTGGAGGAGGGCCACAACGCCACCGCCCGGCAGGTGGTGGGCGCCCTCAAGAAGGTGCCGGCACTGGCCCAACCCACCCAGACGGTGGAGGATCTGCGCCAGGCGGGCACCTCGGGCGTGCTGAGCAGCATCCGCCTGGTGAACCGCGTGGTGGAGCGGGTCACGGACGCCGCCTTGGACCTCGCACCCCAGGCCCCAGCGCCCGCCGAGGCCCCCCCCTTGACCGAAGGCGCCTTGTGGTCGGCCTCCGGCGCTGCCGACCAGCTGGTGGGCCTGTTGAATGGGGCGGTGGGCGACCACCTGGAAGGCCGGGGCATCGGCTTCGACCAGGGCATGCGCCTGCGCATCGGCAGCCGCTGGATCGACCCCGACACCGACCTGGCCGACCTGACCGACCTGCGCCCGCGGCTGCTTGTATTGGTGCATGGCCTGGGCACCAACGAGGCCTCCTGGTCCTTTGGCGCGGGCGCGGGGCTGGGGGATCCCGACGCGACATTCGGCAGCCTCCTCGCCCAGGATCTCGGCTATACGCCCATCTTTGTGCGCTACAACACCGGGCTGTCCGTCCAGGCCAATGGCGAGCGGCTGGCCCGGGCCCTGGAGCAGCTGAGCGTGGCCTGGCCCCTGCCCATCGAGCGCATCGACCTGGTGGGCCACAGCATGGGGGGCCTGGTCTGCCGCGCCGCCACCCACGCTGCGGGGGCCTGCGGCTATCGGTGGCCCCGGCGGCTGCGAAAGCTGGCGGGTCTGGGTTCGCCGCACCGGGGGGCCCCGCTGGCCCGCCTGGGCCACCACGCCACCCGCCTGCTGCGGGCGGTGGATCTGCCGGCCACCCAGATCCTCGGCCGGATCCTGGATGGCCGCTCCGAGGGGGTCAAAGAGCTGCGCCACACCGACCCCGCCTCCGCGGGCCCCCTCCTGCAGGGCGTGGACTACGCCTTCTTTGCCGGGGCGGCCCACCGCGATCCCGCCCACCCCGTCTCGGGCCTGATGGGCGATTGGATCGTGCCCCTGCAGAGCGCCCAGGGCCCCCTCGGGGCCGATGGTGCGCCCCGGGTGCTCACCCGGCGCTTCGGGGGCGTGGGCCACCACCAGCTCCAGACCGACCTGGGGCTCTACCTGGCCTTGCGGGCCTTCCTGGCGGACGGCGGCCCCGCCTTGCCCCCACCCACCGTGGCCCTGGACACCTGATCTCCCAACTCAAGGAGAGGCGAGCATGGCCACTATCTTGGGTGCCGGATTCAAACACAAGGAGCAGTAGACGCCCAGCAGGCTGGGTCCCTCGGCGTCGGCCCCCGGCCAGGCGCCCTCGGGATCCAGCTCGCCCAGGGTGATGGAGCTTCGCCCCGCGACGTCGGCCACCCACAAGGGGTCGGCGATGCGCTCCAGATCGAAGACCCGGTCCTCCAGATCGCTGGCGCTGAGGCCCGGGTAGCGGGCCAGGATGAGCCGGTCGAGCTGGTGGGTGGCCAGGGGGATGCCCAGCCCGTCGCGGCTGACCGCTTCCCAGGAGATCGTGGTGCTGGGGTCGGCCACCGGCCGCAGGCGGGGCAGCCCGGCCAGGTCCACGTCCACCTCGATCCGGCTGGTCTCGTCCACCACGTCGGCCTGGGCCGCGCTGGACTGGTTCTGGGGGTCCAGGAAGACGAAGGCGTGGCCGCCGGCCTCGGTGCTGGACTGCATGACGATCAGCCAGGTGCCGCTGCCTTCGGTGAAGTAGGTCTCCAGCTCGAAGGTGCGGCCGAAGACGTTGAAGTCCGACAAGTTGCAGGCGTCGTCGGTGGGCGTGCAGGTGGCATAGAGCGCCACCTGGGCCTGGGTCAGCCGATCGGTGGCCAACAGGTCGAGCACCTCGGTGGGGCTGAGGTCGCGAAAGGCGATGAGCAGGGCGTCTTCGATGTCGAAGTCCGTGCCCCGCACATGGCCGTGGATGTCCTGCTGCAGGCCCGCCCAGGACACCCGCACATCGGTCGCCGCGGCCACCGGCAGCACATCCGCAAAGAGCGCGGCGCCATAGGTGTAGCTCTCGTCATTGGTGATGTTGCACTGGGTGCAGGTGGGCAGCGCCGTGTCGTCGGCGACGCCCTCGCCCTTGGGGCCGCCACAGCCCAGCGCCAGCACCAGCATTCCGCTCTTGAAGCGCAAGTCCGAGATCACCACCGCTCCACCAGTCCCAGGGTGGGCACAGCCTGCCCGAAGCCGAAGCCTGCGCCTACCCCCGTCTGGGCCCGCCAGATGGCCTCGCCCGCCGGGCTGGCGACCTCCACCACGCCCGCGCTCGAGAAGACCACCAGGGTGTTGCCATTGGCCAGGCGCTGGGCGTCGCCCAGAAAGGCCACCCGCTGGCAGATCTCGGACTGGTAACCCCAGCTCTGCCCCGCACTGCCCGCCTCGGCATCCAGGCTGATCTGGGTCGCCCGCGAGCAAGACGCGCCCGTGTCGTAGGCCCCGCGGTTGAAGACCAGGACATCGTCGCCCACCAGGGCCGCGCTGTGGGGCTTCTCGGTGAGGGCCTGACCGTCGGCATAGGCGAAATCACCCCCCTTGGTGCCCAGGCTCCACAGGCTCTGGCCGGTCTGGCGGTCGATGGCCACGACGGCGTCATCCAGGTTGGCCGTCACCAGGAAGAGGTCCTGGTCGGGCTCGTAGCGCAGGCTGTTGACATGGGACCAGTCCTCGGCCTCGGGGTCGCCCGGCAAAAAGCCGTGGGGGAAGTGTTGGGAACTGTCAAAGCTGAAGTGCGCGAAGCTCCGCCAGAGCACCCGCTGGGTCCCGTCGGGGGAGACCTCGATCACGGTGTCCCCCAGCACCCGCCGGTCGGCGTGCATCTGCAGCTCCCAGCCCAGCATGGCGAAGCCGCCCTCGGGCAGCAAGGCGAAGTCGGTGTGACCGCCCACCACCACGGCGTGGCTGAGCACCTCGCCATCCCAGCCCACCCGCATCAGGCCGCCATCGGTATTGGCGCGATCGGCCTGGTAGTTCAGGTAGATGCCCAGGCCTTCCGGATCGGGCTCAACCGAGAAGATGGGGCTGGACCAGGCTGCATCGGGGAGCTCGAAGCGCCAGGCCCAGACCAGCTGGCCGGACTCGTCCAGGATCCCCGCCCAGACCCCATCCAGGGTGAGGACCGGGATCATCACGAAGCCGCCGTCCAGCGCACCCGCGCCCGCGATGGGCGTGGTGATCGCGGGCAAGGCGCTGTCCAGGTCACCGATGGTCGCCGGGGTGAGGGGGCTGCAGCGGGTGCCGGTGGCGGTGCCGACCAAGGCGACCAGGTCGATGTCGGTCCCTGCGGGGAGGCCGCGCACCAGGGCGCTGTGCTCGGTGCCCTCGCCGGGGCTGGCGGTGGCGTGCACAGCACCCGAGGGGTCCCGCCAGGACAACCAGCCCAGCCCCGCCTCGGCCGAGGTCCAGCTGACCCGCAGCACCGTGCTGACCGCGGTCTCCTCTACAGCGGTGATCCGCACTCCGCCTTCATTCTCGGAGCAGACCGACCAGGGATCCACCGCCTCGCCCACCCCGGTGTCGGCGGCCGGACCCGCTGCCCCCGGGGCCGCGTCCCCGACCGGGGCGGCGCAGGCTGCGGTGAGGGCGAGCAGGCTGATCGCCGGGTTCAAGCGAGACATGAAGGATCCGGGCCGGGGTCTATCCACTGACCCGAACGTGCCCAGCGGGCGCATTTTCGAGGTGAATTCCCTGTAAACCGGCCCGGGCCGGGGTCGGCGTGCGCCACCAGAGAGGGGGGTGCACGGAGCTTCTGGGGTCGGGGCTCATGTCGGCGGGCGACCCTTCCGATCCGCGCTGCATGGCCCGCTTGGCGGGAACCCTGCCGCATCCTTGCGAAGCCCGCCCAGGAAATGTCCATGAAGCGCAGCCATCTGTTCACGGGCATGACCGGCTTCGGCCTGTTGGCCGCGGCCTTGTGGGTCGGAACAGAGCCGGGCAACCCGCCCAGCCCCGCCGTAGACTCGCCCAACGCCGAAGGCGGCGGGCGCGGGCTGTCGTCGGGGCCGGGCGCGGACCGGGCCGAGGCGGAGGCCGGCGAATGGACCCCAGAGCGGAGCGCAGCGCTGGCCGCCCACCGCGCACAGGTGGCCGAGAGCTACCGCCGGGACCAGCTTGTGGTCGCACCCCGCGCTGGCGAGTCGCTGGCCGGGATCGCAGAGCGTCACGGCCTTGAGGTGCTGACGCCGGTGGGTGCCAGCGGCCATGGCGCCCTCTCCCTGCCCCCCGGCCTCAGCATCGAAGAGATCGCGGGGCAGCTGCGGGATGACGACCGGGTAGCCGCGGTGATGCCCAACGCCATCACCCGGGGCAGCGGCTCCAGCGCCGCCGACCTTCAGCGCACGGCCGACGAGCTTGCGGTCCAGGCCGATGAGGCGGACGCCGCTCTGCGCGCCGCCGAGGCCGAGGTCGCGCGGCTCACCGCTCTCGGCATTCTCGGCGGGACGATGGAGGATGCGCTCGCAGCCCTCGAATACGCCCAGGGGGACGCCATCGAGGCCCACGCCAAGGCCTTCGAGGCCCAGGTACGGGCTGACGACGCCGCCGTCTTCGAGTACCGGGCCAAGGTGCGCTCGGTACAGTGGAGCCTGAAAGGGCTCAACCACCCCAAGTGGACTCGCAAGTCCAGCGAGTGGGTCAAGGTCCCGGACCCCGACTTCAGCGCCTTGAAGGTGGCCATCCTCGACACCGGCGTGGCCTACGAAGACTACCAGGACGGCAACCAGCGCTATGTTGCGGCACCCTCGCTGGCCCGCAGCACCATCCTGGCCCCCCTCGACGTAGTCAATGGCGACAACCACGCCAATGACGACCACCAGCACGGCACCCACATCGCCACCCTGATCGCAGGGGAAGGCGACCTGGCCGGCCTGGCCCCCGGGGTGACCCTGGTGCCCATCAAGGTGTTGAACGCCCAGAATACCGGCACCGAGCTCGCCCTCGTCGAGGGCATCCACCACGCCGTGGATGTGGGCGTGGATGTGATCAACCTCAGCCTGTCTTTTGGGGAAGGCTATGTGCCCTCGCCCATGCTGGCCGAGGCCATCGAGCGGGCCCACGACGCGGGCATCGTGATGGTGGCGGCCTCGGGCAACCGGGCCTCCCGCGAGGTGACCTGGCCCGCCGCCAGCCGCCGCGTGATCGCGGTCGGCTCGGTGGGCGAAGATTCGGACTTCAAGAACTTGCGCCTGGCGCCCTATGGCAACCTGGGCGGGCTGGTGGACCTGGTCGCCCCCGGCGGCATCACCGGCGAAGACCGCGACGGGGACGGCTTTGACGACGGCATCCTGGCCGAGACCATCGCGCCGGGGGATCCCACCCAGCTGGGCTACTGGTTCTACGCCGGCACCTCCCAGGCCGCCGCCCTGGTCACGGGCAGCGTGCTGCGCCTGCTTGCCCAGGGTGTGCCCGCCGCAGACTGTGTCCGGCTGCTGCAGTACACCGCCAATGACGACCTTGAAGGTCACCCCTTCGAAGATGGCTGGGGCGCGGGCTATGTCGATCTCGTCGCCGCCGACGAGGTCAACAGCCAGGCCAGCGGCCGCGCCCGCGTCGCAAGCCGAGGCGACGCGCACATCTCGGTCATGCCCTGGGTGGAGTGGCGGGACTCGGGCAAGAAGAAGCGAGCCCAAGCCCGCTTCACCCTGGTGGACGACGCCGGCATGCCCCTCTCCGACATGACCGTGATGGGACGGGTGACCGGCAGCCAGACCCTCAACTTCGACTGCAAGACGGATAACGACGGGCAGTGCGAGGTGCGCCTGAGCGAGGTGGAGACCCGCACCGCCAGCGGCCAGGCCACCGACCCGGGGCTGGCCTGGGCCTTCACCGTCGAAGCCATCGTTCGCGACGGCATGAGCGCCCACCCGGGCGGGCTGCTGATGGCCACCCCGGGCCTCGACGCCCTGGTGGCTGCCTTGGACGCCGACCCCGACACCGCCCAAGCCAGCCTGGCCATTCGCTGGGAGCGCCGCAAAGACGACGAGATGGGTGAGCTGGCCGAGTCCTACACCGTGCTGAGCGGCGGCACGGGCATCTCCACCAGCCCCATGGGCGTGGTCTTCACCCCGGGCGTGCTGTCCGGGCTGGCCCAGACCCAGGACCTGAATGTCAGCTTCGGCGGCAGCGGCATCTCCACCAGCCCCATGGGCATCGTGCCCGGCCAGCTCATCCGCTTCGTGGATGGGTCGGGCATCTCCACCAGCCCCATGGGCTTCCAGCTTCCGCCCCTCATCGCCCTCAGCGGCACCGGCATCTCCACCAGCCCCATGGGCTTCCACCCCCTGGCCCTCACCCAGCGCCTCGAAGGCACGGGCATCTCCACCAGCCCCATGGGACTGCTGGGGGAGCCCATCTTGATGAGCAAGGCCTTGATCACGGGCACCAGCGCCAACCTGGACGCCTTGCAGGCCCGCCTGGACCAGGGGGGGTGGCTGAGCCAGGACGGCTACCCGGCGACGGGCTTGCTCGCGGCCAGCGGCCTGCTCTTCCACGACGCCACCGGGCTCGGCTCCGCGCCCACGAGCAGCCCCTACACAAGCGCCTCCCATGGGGGCCCGGGGGAGTGCCTCAGCACCGAAGAGATCGACGCCATCCAGGTCGAGGCGGTGTTCGACCTGGAGAGCCCGCTCTGAGCAGGCCCGAGCCCCTGCCTGCCCCGCTCAGAAGAGCAGGGGCAGGTAGGCCACGATGATCAAGGCAGAGCCCATGACGGCCATGGGCAGCCACAGGTGCTCGTTGCGGGCCCACCAGCCGCCCTCCACCGGCACCTCCTCCACCCGGGCCTCTTTGCCGATCACCTGCCGCGCCAGCAGGTGGTTGATGGCCACCGGCGGAGTCAGGTAGCCCAGCTCAAAGGCCACCAGCACCATCATCCAGAAGTGTACCGGCGCAATATCGTTGGCATAGGCCAGCGGGGCGATGGTCACGCTGACCAGCACCACGGCCCCCAGCGCGTCCATGGTCATGCCCACCAGCACCATGGCCACCAGCAGGATGGTCATGGTTGCGACGGGGCTGCCCAGGTTCTGGGGCACCAGGCTCATCAGCTCGGCCCGCTCCACCACGCCGCCCAGGCCCACGCTGCCCGCCATCAGCATCAGCAGGGCGCCGATATGGCCTGCAGACTCGTTGGTGGCCCGCTTGAGCGCAGGCAGCACCTGCTCGGGGATGGGCGTGATGCGGTCGGCGTCGTCGATGCGGGCCTGGGCGCCGCCCCCGCCAAAGCGGGTGTCGAAGATGACCAGGGCGATGAGGATGACCGGCAGCATGAAGGCTGCGGTGTGCTCCGAGACCCGCAGGTCCAATACAACCGCCTGGAAGACCAACACGGCCACGGCGATCAGCAGGTAGGGCAACACCCGCTTGCCCGCCCGCCCGATGGCGGGCACCGCCTCTGCCATGGGCGCGATGGAGAAGCCGTCCTTGTTGCGCAGCAGCATGGCCACCAGGTAGAGCCCGGCGGTCAGGGCGAAGACCTGCAGCCCCCGCGAGAAGAGCTCGTCGGTGGTCACCTGCTTGTTGAGGATGGCGACCAGCACCACCACCAGGCAGGGCCGCAGCACCACGCCCAGGCTGCCCGACATGGCCGTCGCCGACAGGGCCATGCGGGGGCTCGCGCCCGCCTTGCGCAGCTCGCGAAAGACCACCGCGCCCGCCGCGATCACGAAGATGCCCGAGGCGCCGGAATAGGCGGTGGGCAGGGCGGCCAGCACCACCAGCAGCCAGGCCAGCAAGGCTGGCGGCAGCTTGAGCGGCGTGAGCAGGCCCACCACCCGCTGCGACAGCCGCGTCTCGCTCAGCATCATGCCGGCCCAGATGTAGAGGCCGATGCCAATATAGATGCTGGGATGCTGCACGAATTTGTGCAGATAGATGGCCTGGCCGCTGCTGTGGCCTTCCAAGACCACAAAGTAGAAGGCACCCAACACGCCCATATAGACGTAGAGAGGCACCACCATCAGCAGGCGCACAAAGGAGAAGGGCTTGTCCAGACCCTTGGGGGGACGGGCGATATGCCAGAGGTTGACCAGCCCGAGCAGCCCGAAGCCACCCACCCAAAGCAAGGGCAGGGTGGGGTGCTCGACCTCGGCGCTGCCATCCTGGCCCACATGGAAGTCGGCCAGGGCCGAAAAGACCATGGCCAGGTGCACCAGCAGCTGAAGCCCCTGGCTGATGCGGTGCTCCAGCACGCTCTCGGCGTCGCGAAGGGCGATGTGCTGGCTGCGGATGGTGGTGGCAAAGGCGCCCAGCAGCAGCACGAGGCTGAGCAGGTGCTTCCAGTAGTCGAATCGGGCGAAGTCGCTGATCGCCGTCTCGAAGGCCCGCCAGGCCCGCACGCTGCCCGTCAGCCGGGCCTGGCCCTCGGCATAGGCCGTATGCCGGGTCTGGCAGACCTCATAGAGCGCGCGTTGGGCAGGGCAGTTCTGCGTGGCCCCAGCCGGCGCGGCCTCGGCAAAGGGGTCCTCGCCGGCAAAGGGGTCCTCAACGGGCGCAGCGCCCCCGTCGGCAAAGGGGTCTTCGCCGCCAAAGGGGTCACCCTCTGCACCCGCCGGGGTCGGCGCTGCAGCATCTTCGGCCGGGCAATCGGCGACCTGGGCGGCCAGCGCGTCTACATCGCAGTCCGGCGGTGCAGCGTCCTGGCGCAGCTCCGCAGCATAGCCAGGCCACAGATCCTCGCCGATGCCGACGAGTCGGGTGTCGAAATTGGGGGCGACGCCCACCGCGAGGGCGAGCAGAAGCAGCCCCAGAACGGCAAAGGCGACCGGCCCAAGCAGCCGGCGCAAGGGCCCGGAGTCTCCGCCGTGGCTCATGGATGGACCTCAGGGGCGCGGGCGCCCTATTCGCGGTTCTCGGCGCACTCCGACCGCGCCTTCTCCTTCGCGCAGCGGAGCTTCTTCATGACGGACAGCATGGTGCCATGGTAGGCGCCCTTGGCCTTCAGGTCCACGCGGGTCTGCAAGAAGAGCTCTTCCCACTCGGCCTTCTGGCCGGGGGTCACGTCAATCCACAGGTTGGCGGGAATGGCCGCTTCGGCCTTCTTCACGGCCGTCAGCCCCTTGTCGAAGTTGGCCGACCAGTAGCTGCGGGACTTGCCGGCGAAGTCCGCCGGGAATTTGTCGGCGCGAATCAGCACCTGGAAGGTGGCCTGGGCCAGGGGGAAGCGGATGACGCCGCCCTTGGTGCCGATGCCGCGGTGGAGTTCGAAGGGGCCATAGCCGGGGCCCGACATATAGCAGACGTCCACGTCGCCATTGTTGAACTTGGGGCCGATGCTGCCCAGGTCGGCGGGCACCACGATGGCGCCGATGCGGTTGACCATGAAGGGCGCGGCCTTGTCATAGTCCATGGTGGCGATGCGCTTGCTGGCGAGCTCGGCCACGGTGTCGACGTTGCGATCGCGCACGAAGAGGTAGACCGCACCCGCGCTGATGAAGCCCGCCGTCTCGTGTTCGCCCTTGCGCAGCAGCTTCATGGCGCCCTCAGAGGTGGCCAGGGTGCTCACCATCTGCTTGAGCAGCGCATAGTCGGGCAGGGCGCCGATGCCTTCCAAGGTAGAAGGGAAGTTGTTGAAACGCTGCAGCCGCACGCCGGTGGCCACGACGCCGTCGCACTGTCCGGCCTCGTAGTCCTTGGCCGCCGTCTCTTCATCGGTGTAGGCCTTCAGGTCGATGGTCACGCCCCAGGTGCTGGCCTGCAGGGCCCACTCGCTCAGCAGCCGGAAGAAGTCCCCGGACTTGCCGGCGGGGTCATAGGCGCAGATGGTGCGCGTCTCGGCCTGTGCGGCGGGGGACGCAAGGGCGAAGAAGAGCGCGGCGAGGGCGCCCACGAGCTTGAGTGCGGGAGAAGACTTCATCGGAATCACTCCTGGCCCGGTGCGGGCGGGGCAGGCGGCGGCGGGGCGTCGCTGCCCGCGGGAGCCACCCGCCGAGGGGTCGGCGGCGAAGGGGTCGACGGCAAAGGGGTCGTCCGCGAAGGGGTCGGGACCGGCGGGCCCCGACGCCGGCGCCTCGGCACCCGGCAGCAGGCCAAACACCGCGGTGCGGTGCCCCTCTTCCTTCATCCAGATCAGGTCGGATTGAAAGAGGCTGAGCTGGCCGGCATAGACGTCGAAGAGGGCGAAGCGGGGCGTGGTGGGCGTGGCCGCCAGCGCTGCCGAATGGCCGGAGATGGCCTCCAGCACCACATCGTCGCGGCCGGCATTGGCCCCGATGGTGGCCTGCAGCCCCCGGGCCACCCGCACGCCGGTGGCGTCGCTCAGGCGGGCGCTCTCGTTCAACAGGGCCCAGGGGTCCACGCCCTCGGGGGCCGAACCCGGAATGGTGACCCAAGCCGCCGCTTGCAAGGCGCTGGGGCCATGCCACCAGGTCTGGTCGTCCACGCAGGCCGCACCCCGGGCCACATCGAGGATCGTCTCTTTGGGCAGGTTCAGGCTGCTGCCCGAGGCGCTGTCGTGCAGCACCATCTGCATCCCGGAGACCAGCGTGAGCAGGTAGGGCAGCTCTTCGTGGGCCTTGAGCCGCGGGCAGTCGCCCTGGCCCACCGCCCCGAAGTGGGCGAGGCCCTGTTCCCAGGAGCGGGCATAGCGGGCGGCGGCCCGGCGATGCAGGCGATCGGCCTGGATGCGCAGGTCCTGGGCCAGAGAGACCCGGGCGAGGGGATCGAGGCCGGACTTCTGCCCCAAGGCGCGAGCAAGCTCCAGCTCGACATCCCAGGCGCTGGCCTCGTCGCACATGCCGGCGGTGGCCTCGGCAATCACCAGGGCGAGGCGCGGGGGGCGCTGCTCCTTGGTGACGGCGGCCAGGGGGCTGCGCAGTGACACGCCGATCTCGCAGGCCTGGTTGACGTCGGGCACCGTCATGGCCCGCGCCACCACCCGATTCACGGTGATCTTGTCGATGCGGTGTGCGCAGCCGGTCAGCCCCCCGAGCAGGAGGGGGGCGAGGAGCCGGAGGCAGGGGCGAGCAGGCGTGGAGTGCGACATCGCCGAGCGCTATAGCGCATCTGCAAGCGTCGGTCCCGGCTTGGGCTCAAGGTGCGGCGGGAGCAGGCGACGGGGCCAGGGCGAGGGCCAGGGCGGCGGGGTCGGCGACCACGAAGCGGGCCTTGGCCAGCACCGCGTCCATGCCTCCCCACCAGATCCCCGGCACATGCACCCAGGCCGGGTCCCGATCGGGCAGCCGATCCCCTGGGCGGCGCAGCGGGCGCACAACGCCAAAGGGCAGCCCGCTGGCCGCAGCCGGCACCGCCCAGGCCCCGCTCGCCACCGCCCCCACCGCGGCTTGCAGCCGCGCGGCCTCTTGCACCGCGAGGCCCAGCCGCCCGGCATAGGGGTGCCCGGTGCCGATGCCTTCGGCCAGCCCCACCTCGTCGTCGGTGACCACCAGGTCGCAGGCCCGCAGGCCCGCGCCCACCACCGCCGCGCGCTCGGCCGCATCGCCCCCCAGCAGCAGCCAGGTGGGCCCCGCGCCCTGGCAGGTCAGGGCCACCCCCAGCCGCCCCGAGCCCACCGCTGCCGCCGGCGCCCAGCCTGGGCCCGGCTGCAAGGGCAGGTCGAAAATGGAGATGGCGTCGGGATCTCCATCGGGGCCCGGCGTGGCGAGATCCAGCAGCGGCGCCCGGTCCTCGCCCTGCACGGCCCGCAGGCCCAGGGCGGCATCCAGGTGGTCCAAGGCGCGATCCTGCATCGCCCGGTCATAGGAGTGCGGCGACTCCAGGCGCTCGAAACGCGCGCTGCGGGGCAGCCCCGGCGGGCGATCGTCGTGGCCATCGGCCAACCACAGGCTGGGCTTCGTCATCAGCCCCAGCAGGGCGGGATCGGGCCCTGGCCAGCCCGGAAGCTGGTCGCAGGGGCAACCACCCGGCCGGGCCTCGCGGGGCAGGGGAGGGAAGCTGGCCATCACCGCGGTAGACAGCCGCGGATCGCTGATGAGGAGGTAGGCGCTCTGCACCGCGCCGCCGCTGGCCCCCGTCGCCCCGAAGCGCCGGGCGCCCAGGCCCTCCAACACATCCAGGCCCCGGCGCAGAATCGCGATCTGCAGGGCCATCGCGCTGCTTCCCCCCGCCGCCAGGTAGGCCCGGGCGTGGGCGCCCGCCTCGAAGTGCAGATCGTGTCCGGGCACGCCCTCCCATTCCTCGACACCCGGCGTGTCCACGCTCAGCACCCGGGCCCCGCGGGCCGCCAGCCGGTGGGCGATCTCCTGGGCCTCGGGGGCGCTCTTGCCCTGCCCGAAATGCCCCTGGGCCACAATCACGCCCGCCTGGGTGGGCCGATCGGGCTCGTAGAGGGCGGCGGCCACCGGAAAGCCAGGGCGAAGCAGGTAGCGCACCGGGGTGACCGTGTAGCCGGGCAGGCGGTGGGCACGATCGGAGAAGCGCTGCAGGTCGAGGGGCCCTTCCGCCAGGGGGGCCGACAGCACCGCCGCCCACCGCGCTTGGGTGGCCGGATCCGGCGCGGGCGTACACGCGACCCAGGCGAGGAGGAGCAGCATGGGACACCGTAGCGCCGCCGGCCTCAGCGCTCCACCGGGCCGCCGCTGTCCAGCCAGCGGGTCATGGATCCAATATAGCTGCGGCTGCCCGACCACCCCAAGGCCTCGAGCACCAGAAAGCCATGGCCCGCGCGGATCCCCCGCTCGCAGTAGACGGTGACCGGGGCGCTGCCATCCAGACCCAGATCGGCGAGATCGCGCTCCAATGCTTCGGGATCGCGAAGGGTGCCCTCGGGGCGCAAGGCCTGGTCCCAGGGCCAGGACAAGGCGCCGGGGATGTGACCGGCCGAAAACTCCGCCGGGCTGCGCACATCCAGCAGGGGCCCTGCAAGCGCGGCCACGTCCTCGGTGCGCGCCAGCAGATCGGGCTGCAGCGCCACCGAAAAGGCCTGGGGGGCCGGTGCGTCGCGGGCGCGGGTGGGCGTGCCCCCGCCCGAGATCCAGGCCAGGAATCCGCCATCCAGCACGGTCACCGCGTCGTGGCCGAGGTAGCGCAAGATCCAGTAGGCGGCGCCGTCATCGCCCCAGCCTTCGGCCCCGCTGCCATAGAGGGTGACCGGGGCGTCTCGACGGATTCCCGCGGCGCCCAGGGCGGCAGCCAGGCGCGCCGGGTCCGGGGTCTCGCCGTCTTCAGCCAGGGCGGCATCCAGCAGGTCGATGTCGATGACCGCCGCCCCCGGAATATGTCCGCGCCCCCACGCGTCCGCCCCGCGCGCATCCAGGATCTGCGCGCCAGGCTCGATCTCAGCGACGATGACCTGGGGCCACGCCCGGGCCTGCACCCCGCTGACCCCGGTGCCGCAGCCCCCGATCTGCCCGACCGAAGCCAGCAGGCCCCACGCGGCAGGTGGCAGATGGGCCCACCGGGCTAAGGCGCTCGGGCACCTTCGGCCCTCGGCGCTCCGGCCCTCTGCTGACCCCATGACCCCGCCGCCTCTCCCGACCTGGCTTCGCTCCGAGCGGACGCTGGCCTTGCTGGACCATGGCCTGGCCGCCGCCTGGTCGCTGCTGCTGTCGGTGGTGCTCACCTGGCCGGCGGCCTTCCAGCCCTCGGCCGGCGCTCTGGGAAATCTGCACGCCGACGGCATGAAGCACCTGTGGACCTTGTGGTGGATGCGGGCCAGCGTGTGGGATGCCGGGCAGCTTCCCTTTCACACGACCCTGATCAACTACCCCGTCGGCATGGACCTCTACCCCATCGAGCCCCTGAACGGGCTGGTGGCGGTGCTCCTGCCGGGCCTGTCGGTGGTGGCCCTGTCCAACCTGCTGGTGCTGGGAAACCTGGTGATGACGGGCATCTGCGCCGCCTGGCTGGGTCGGGTGCTCAGCGGAAACCGCAGCGGCGGGCTGGTGGCGGCGACCTTGCTGGTGGGCTCGTCGGTGATGGCCTTCTTCGTGCATGTGGGCGTCGGCGAGCTGTTGCACCTCTGGTGGTTGCCGCTGGGGCTGGGCTGCCTGGTGCGGGCCCGAGAGACCCTGGCCTGGCCCTGGTTCCTGGGCCTGTCCATCAGCTTGGTCCTTGCGATGTTGTCTGGCTTCTACCTGGGCTTCTTCCTGGCCCTGTCGGTGGCCACCTGGGCGCTCTCCACCCTGTGGGCCGGCAAGCAGACCCCCAAGCTGCTGCTGCTCTACGGGCTGGCCGCGGGGCTGGCGGTGGCGGTGGTCTGGCCGGTGACCCAGGCCTTTGCGGCCTCCTACACCTCGGGCGACATCCCCCCGGTGGGCCTGCGGGACTATGTCTTCGGCGAATACGGCCAGCCCGCCACCGACCCGGTCAGCGCGCGCCTGGACCCCCTGCAGCTGCTCACGCCCGGTCGGGATCCGGCCAGCCGCGAAGACCTGGCCTATGGCGGCGGGCGCTACCTCGGGCTGCTGGCCTTGGGCCTCGCCCTCTTCGGCCTGATCCGCCAACCCAAGAAGGGCCTGCCCCTGGCCCTGGTGGGCCTGGCGGGCGTGGTCTTTGCCTTGGGCACCTGGCTGGTCTTCGGCGGCGACGAGGTGCTGGTCCAGGGCACCCGGCTGCGGCTGCCCCTGCTCTGGCTCAACCGCCTGCTGGGCTACCTCGCCGAGCCCTTGAACTTCCCGGTGCGCTTTCTGGCCATGACGGTGACGGCCATCGCTGCGGTGGCAGCCCTGGGCTCGCGCAGCGCGTCGCGACGGGGGCGCCTGGTGCTGGTGGGCATGTCGCTGCTGGCGGTGGCCGAGGTGCAAGCCGGCGCCCAGACCCCCTGGCCCTGGGACCGCTTTCGCCCCCGCGAGGCCAGCTCCTTGGAGGCCCTTCGCGCCGAAGATGGGGGCGCTGTGCTTGATCTGGCGCTGGTGGTGCGGGCGGATCACGAGAACCGCTGGAGCGCGCTGGGCACCCAGATCGCCCATGGCAAGAGCACCCAGGCCGTGCCCATCGAGCGCGTGGAGTTCTTCGCCCGGGACGGCCACCTCTTTGTCTCGGCCTTGCCCCTGGTCAGCGATCTGCAGCCCATCTACGAGAATGACCACACGGCCACCTTGTCGGGCAATTACCGCGATGACTTCGCCATTCTGCAGGATGCCGGCTTTCGCTGGCTGGTGGTCACCTACCGGGCCGGGCGGGAGCGCATCCCCCAGCACCTGGTGGACGAGGTCTCCCGCTTGATGGGGGCGCCGGTGGCGACCGGGCCCGGCCTGGCGGCCTGGCGCCTGCCCACGGTGGACCTCAGCCCCGAAAAGATCGCCGAGCTGCGCGGAATCCACGACGAGATGATGGCCCGTCGCAAGGCCGAGAACCCCAGCGCCTTTGGCCGCCCCTTGCGCTGAGCCCGCTTGCTGGCGTGCCCCCTTGGGCCGGAGGTGCTAGCAAGCGGGACCTTCGGCGCCGGAGCACCCATGCTGACCCTCCCCGATCTGCTCACCGACCTCGTCCGCCACGCCGCCCGCGCGGTGTTGGAGGCCGCCGGCCAGGACGCCAGCTTCCTGGAACAGACCGAAGCCGCCGTGGCCACCAATGACCCCACCCACGGGGACTACCAGTCCAACCTGGCTTTTCGGCTGACCAAGCCCCTGCGCACCAGCCCGCGGGCGGCGGCCGAAGGCCTGGTGGCCCACCTGCCGGCCCACCCCGCCCTGCGCGCGGTAGAGGTCGCCGGCCCCGGCTTCTTGAATATGCGCCTGGACGAGACCTGGCTGGCGGCCCATGTGGCCGCCCAGGCCGCCGATCCGGTCCTGGGCCTGCCCCAGGTGGGCGCCGGCCGCACCGTGGTCATCGACTACTCCTCCCCCAATATTGCCAAGCGCATGCATGTGGGCCACATCCGCAGCACGCTGATCGGCAACGCCCTGCACCGCATGCACGAGGCCGTGGGCTACCGCGTGGTGGCCGACAACCACATCGGCGACTGGGGCACGCAATACGGCAAGCTGATCGTGGCCTGGCGCCGCTGGAAGGACGCCGAGGCCTATGCCGAAGACCCCGTCGCCGAGCTGGAGCGGCTCTATGTTGCATTCGGCGACCAATCCAAGGCCGCGGATCCGGTCGAGCGGGAGGCGATGGAGGCCGAGGCCCGCGCCGAGACGGCCAAGCTGCAGGCCGGCGACCCCACCAACCGCGCCTTGTGGCAGGAATTCGTGCAGCGCAGCCTCGAAGAATACGACCAGGTCTACCTGCGCCTGGATGTGCGCTTCGACGTGACCCTGGGCGAGAGCTTCTACAACGACGCCCTGCCCGGCGTGGTGGATGCGGCCCTGGCCTGCGGGGCCGCCCGGCAGGACGCCGGCGCGGTCATCATCGACTTCCCGGATCCCCCCGAGAAGGCGCTCAAGGACACCATCCTGGTCATCCGCAAGCAGGATGGGGCCTTCCTCTATGGCACCTCGGACCTGGCCACCCTGAACTACCGGCAGTCCACCTGGGACCCGGCCCGCATCCTCTATGTCACCGACAAGCGCCAGCAGCTTCACTTCAAGCAGGTCTTTGCCGCTTGGACCCGCCTGCGGGCCGCCCAGGGCCAGGATCCCGCCACCCTGCCCACCTTGGAGCATGTGTGGTTTGGCACCCTGAATTTCGACGGCGGCGCCATGTCCAGCCGCAAGGGCGGGACCTTCCGGCTGGTGGACTATATGGACGCCGCCGCCGAACGCGCCCGGGCCGTGGTGGACGAGAAGGCGCCCGAGCTGTCCGAAGACGAGCGGGCCGACATCGCCGAGGCCGTGGGCGTGGGCGCGATCCGCTACGCCGACCTCAGCCAGAACCCCAACTCCGACCTGGAGTTCTCGCTGGACCGCATGCTGGCCCTGGATGGCAACACCGCCCCCTTCTTGATGTATAGCTATGCGCGCTTGCGCAGCATCCAACGCAAGGGGGAGGTGACAGCGCCCACGGTGGACAAGCTGGCCATCACAAACGACGAGGAGCGCGATCTCGCGCTGCACCTCGCGCGCTACCCCGAGGCGGTTGCATTGGCCCTGCACACCTCGCGGCCCAATATGCTCTGCGACTATCTCTACGCCCTGGCGGGCTGCATCAATCGTTTCTACAGAAATAGCCCCGTGCTCAACGCCGAGCCCGAGCTGGCCGCTTCGCGCCTGGCCCTGGTGGAGGCCAGCGCGCGGGTGCTGGCCCACGGCATGCACACCATCGGCCTGCGCGCCATCGACCGCATGTAGGGCGGGTCAGGGGCCGGTGCTGCTGCCTCCGGTGCTGCCCCCGTCGCTGCTGTCGCCGCCCCCCGTCGTGCCCCCGGACCCGGTGCTGCCG
>JAGYJW010000003.1 GCA_018401435.1 Deltaproteobacteria bacterium
GCCTCGCGGCGCTGGCGTGGCGTCGTCGGGAATGAAGTCCCCTTCGCTATTCTTGCTGATCCTTGCCTGTGGTGATGCCCCGACCCGCAGCCCCCGAGGTCCCGCCGGCCCGGCCCCCCAACCGCCGGCCACACCCACCCTTGCAGCTGACCCGCCCGCGGCTTCCCCGGCGGCGACCCCGGCGGCCGAGCCCCGACCCGGGGACGCCGATCCGAAGACCCAGGCCCAATGCAGCGATGCGGTGGCGGCCTGGCTCAGCCCCAAGGGCCCCGGGACGGCCACCGCCGCCCAGCTGAATACGGCTGGCTTTCGGTGCTACCGGAGCGACCGCCTGGACGCCGCGGTGGCCCTCTTCGAGGCGGCCTTGGGGGCCGACAACTCACACGCCCTCGCCCACTACAACCTCGCAGCCACCCTGTCCTTGCTGCGCCAGCAGCGGCATCCCTGCGAGGTGGACGCCTGGCTGGACCGGATTCTGGACCACCTCGCCCGGTCGGTGCAGCTCGATCCCGAGCGGCAAGCGCGCTTGAAGGTCGATCCTGACTTTGCGGCCCTGGCCGGCCTGCCCCGCTTCCGAATCCTGGCGGGCGCCGAGGCCGACGCCATTCGCCGCCGCCTCGAGAAGCTCGGCTACCTGTGAGGCATCGAGGGTGAAGCCGCTCCACATCGTACAGGCCGCGGCCTTTCCTTTTCCCAGCCCCCAGGGCAGCCAGGTCTATGTGCGGGGCATGGCGCGGGCGCTGGCCCGGCGGGGTCACCGCGTCACGGTCGCCTGCTATGGCCACGGCGAGGGGGAGGCCGACCCCGACTACGAGCTGCTGCGCACCCCGCGGGTGCCTGGCTACGACAATATGCGCGCAGGGCCCGATCTCATCAAGCCCATCCTGGATCTGGCCTTGGCCGCACGCCTGTTACGCCAGCCCGCAGACCTGGTTCATGCCCACAACTACGAGGCCCCGGTGGCTGCGGCCCTGGCGCGGCTCTTCACCGGCGTGCCCATCGTCTACAACGCCCACAACACCATGGGCGAGGAGCTGCACACCTATTTTCGAGGGCGTCTGGCCCGCGGCTTCGCCCGCCGGCTGGGCCGGGCGCTGGACCGCACCGTGCCCCGGCTGGGGGACCACGCGCTGGCCATCAGCCCCGGCGCGGTGGGCACCCTCCAGGCCCTGGGCTGCCGATATGTGAGCTATGTGCCCCCTGGCGTGGACCCGGACGATCTTCCCCTCGATCCCCCGGCAGATCTTCCTCCCGGTCCCTGGGTGGTCTACGCCGGAAACCCGGACGCCTACCAGGATCTGGACGTGCTGGTCGAGGCCATGCGGGCCGTGCCCCAGGCGGGCCTGCTGATGGTCAGCGCCGCCTCTTTGGAGCCCTGGCGCGGCTGCGGCCTGCCCCGGCTCGCCTTGCGCCAGACCGCCAATTTCGCCGAGGTGCGGCGCTACCTGCGGGCGGCGACCGTTGCGGCGCTGCCCCGGGCCACCTGTTCAGGATACCCGATCAAGCTGCTCAATTACCTGGGCATGGGTCTGCCCGTGGCCATCGCCCGGGGCTCGGCCCAGGGTCTGCCGGGGGAGGTGGTCGTGCCCAACCGCGACCCTGCCGCCCTCGCCCAAGCCCTGCGCGGGCTGCTGGACAACCCCGGTCGGTGCGTGGAACAAGGCGCCCGCGCGCGGGCCCATGTGCTGGCCGCCTGCACCTGGGAGGCCCGCGCCGTGGAGCTCGAAGCGGTCTACCAAGAGGTGCTTGGGCGAGGAAGGGATGCAAGTCGGCTTCCCCGGGCTGTATGATGCGCGTGACCGGCCGGGCACGGCCAGCGAGGTTTGCATGACGACGACTCGAACCGCCGTCCTTCTGACGCTCCTTCTCGGGACCCTCAGCTCCTGTACCCGCGACGAAGGCCAGCTGGGCATCGGCGGAGGCGGTGGCTCCTCCAGCGATGGCACCGATGGCGGCGACACCACCGACGGTGGCGACGACGACAGCGGCGACAGCGGTCAGTCCGATGATGGCGCCTCGTCCAGCTTCGAGGCGCCCGGCGACATCGTGGACTTCCAGGACGACGAGGGCGTCGCATCCATCGATCTGACCGACACCTCCGACGATCCGGGCAGCAACCGGGACCAGGAATTCTACATGGTCCTGGTCAATACCGGCGAGGACGAGCTGGGCTATCGCCTGCGCTACGAAGAGAGCGACGGCGAAGACGCGCGTCGGCGCAGGGCAGGGGCCACGCGCCGCGCCGCCCACCTGAGCGACTTCCGCGCGCGCCTGCGGGACCGGATCCGCAGCGGCGCCCTGGACGCCGATCGCACCCCGCTGGCGCCCCCGCCGCCCATTGACGCCTCCGACATCGGCGACGCCATTCAGGAGTTCCACGTCCGCAACGACCTCGAGGACGAGACCTCGGGTACGACGGTGCGCGGCAGGCTCTGGGCCGTGGGCGACTCGGTGACCATCTGGGTCGACACCTTCATGCCCTTCAACGTCTACAACGACTGCGACGACCCCAGCCAGGGCTATGCGGAGTTCTACGCCGACGCCTTCGGCTTCGACAACTGCGACCTCGCCGTCATCGCCAACATCGTCGACACCAATATCGTGCCCACCCTGACCGACGCCTATGGCCCGGTCTCCGACGTCAACGGCGACGGTCGCGTCAGCATCGTGATCACCCCGGTGCTCAACCGCCTGACCCAGGGCACCGACGACGAGACGCTTCAGGGCAGTCTGGTGGGCTCCTATGCCGACCCCGAGGTGGACCTCATCGACTACGACATCGATGAGAACCCGCTCTCCGACGAACAGGAGGTCATCTTCGTCCACGCCCCGGACCCCTATGGCTACTTCAACAACGAGGTCCGGGTCGAGCTGGACGCCTACACCGGGATGGAGCTCGCCGCGCAGATCGCCCGGGCCTACACCCGGCTGATCTCCTTCAACAACAAGGTGCTGGCCGATGATGCCGGCGGCGAACCCGATGACGCCTGGCTGGTCGAGGGCCTGGGGGCCCTGGCCGCCGACCTCACCGGCTTTGGCGCCGTGAACTACGACGATATGTGGCACTACCTGGATGCCCCGCACCTGTCGCCGCTGCTCATCGAAGAAGACGCCGGCGCCATCGCCACCGAACGCTACGGCGCCCAGTACCTCTTCCTGCGTTGGCTGGTGGACAACCAGGAGCCGGCCGACCCCAGCGAAGGCACGCTGCTGCAGCAGCTCCTCACCTCCACCAATGTGGGCATGGAGTCCATTCAGAGCGTCACCGGTCGCACCTTCGAAGACCTCGTCGTGGCCTGGCAGGTGGCCCTGCTCACCACGGGCGTGCTCAATGTGGAGGGCGCCCCGCTGGTGCAGGGCGATCCCGACTCGATGGAGGGCGAGCCCTACCCGCCCTACCTGGCCGCAACGGTGCTGTCGGCCCCCACCGAGAACCCCACCGCGGGCGAACACTACGGCGCGAACGGCTACCAGCAGGGCGTCAACATCCGCGGCCTGAATGTCTATATGGAGGGCGGCACCACCGCCTCCCCCACCCCGGTGCCCGCCCGCCAGGTGCTCGCCGGCGGCACGGACCACTTCACCCTGGCCACGGGCCTGCCCTTCTTCGGCCACGTCAAGGAGAACTACGCCGCCCAGGTGGTGCGCCTGGTGGACATCCCCTTCGACACCGCCAACGTGGTCGTGGACGGGAACAACTTCAACTTCACGGGCGCGGTCATTCGCTGGAATGACCCCGGCGAGCGCGACTATCAGGTCGAGAACGTCTACTCCTCGACCTCGGCCGCGACGGTCAACCTGCCCCGGCTCGACAGCGGGGGCGCGACCATCTACGGCCTCGGCCTCATCGGCAGTCCGGGCGCGACCTATGTGGTGGACGCCGGCGAGGCGGGCAACCCCACCGCCGACACTGCCGACACCGCCGGCCCTCAATACGAGAGTGGCGACATCTACGACACGGATCGCTGGCAGCTCGACCTCTCCGGCTTCTCGCCCGCCGAGGAGTACCAGGTGGTGGTGGAGCTCAGCCGCCACTATGGGAATGCCGACGGCGACATCGCCCCCGCGGACCCCTGGGTGGCGGTGGTGCCGGCCAACCTCGTGCCCACCCCCACGGTCGCCGGCACCAACAACCTCAGCTGCTCCTCGGCCAGCCAGTCCTTCGAGTACCCGGCCTCCATCATGGAGCACCTGTTCTGGCAGGTCTTCTTGAGCCCCTCGGCCCTGGGCGACACCACCAGCGTCAACCCCAACGATACCGAGGGTGGCTCGGGCTTCGATCCCTGCGGCGTGCCGCTGCCCGGCGCCTTCGTCGGCGGCGTCCTGCAGACCTCCTGCGCCGAGGACTGGGACCGCGACGGGGTGCTGGATGCCGACGAGCCCACCCCCGACAGCTTCGTGCAGCAGGTCCAGGTGATGCAGTGCACCCTGACCAAGGCCAGCACGGGCGAGAACCAGCTGCCTCTGGCCAGCTACGTCAACGAGTCCATCATCGATCGCGATGAGCTCGACCAGGACGACGCGTCCTACTTCGATCGCACCCGCAACCTGGGTGGCCGCTCCGATGACGTGGGCGAAGACGCCTTCTTGCAGATCTGGCTGCGCGGTGGCTCCACCTATGTGGTGGTGGTCGGCGCGGGTGCGGACGAGGGTCCCTACGAGATCGCCGTGCGGGTGCTCGAGACGCGCCCGGCCCTTTCGCGGTAGTCCATCGAATCGGAGGTCCCGATTCGATGGACGCCTCCGGCGCTTGTGCCTGACGCCCGGCCTCTTCGCATGCGGGCCGCCGTGGGGGGGGCCGCAGGGCGCGGTGCGATGGCAAGGCCCCTGCCGATTTGGTGGTAGTTGGACGGTGCGCTATTTGCGCGCCGTCGAACTATAGGCGCCGGCGGCCCCGTGCTCGGGGGCAGCCGTTGTGCCTGGAGCCCTGGTCGCCATGTCCGCTTCGCCCCCGCCGGTGCCACCCCCGAGTTGGCCGGACCCCAGGCCACGGTCGCCCACCCCGCGGGAGTGGGCGACCGCCGTGGGTCTCTTCCTTGCGACCTGCGTGTCGAGCTGGCTGGTCTATGGCTGGTTCTGGGGTGGGGGCTCGGTCCTGGACGATCCCCAGATGGCCCGGGATGGCGCCCTCTACGCCGGCGGTCTGATGGCCATCCTGTTGGCCCACGAGTCCGGGCACTATGTGGTGGCGCGCCGCCATGGCATGGACCAGTCCTTGCCCTACTTCATCCCATTTCCCCTGGCCTTTGGCACGTTGGGCGCCATCATACGCCTGCGGGTCTTGCCCCGCAGCCGCACGGCCCTGCTCGAGATGGGCGCGGCCGGGCCCCTTGCAGGCTTTGGGGTGGCGGTGCTGGTCATGGCCCTGGGCCTGCCCCACACGCAGGACGTGCTGAGCCCCACCGTGGTCACCGCCTGGCCGCCGCCGGTGGTGGCCCCACCCGAGGGCCTGCTCGTCGATGTGCTGGTGGCGGTCGATGGGGCCTTGTCGGCAGGCGTGGAGGGCCTGCGGGGCCTGTCCGCTCAGCCGGGCTTTGGCTGGCTGGGCGGCGTGCTCGACCGGAGCTTCCCCGTGGGCGGGCCCGGCAGCCAGGTGGTGATGATCCTGGCCAACCCCAAGCTCATGGATGTCCTGGGCCACCTGATCCTCGGACATGCCCCCGGTCGCTACGCCAGCATCCACCCCCTGACCCTTGCGGGCTGGGCCGGCTGCTTCTTGACCGCGATGAACCTGCTGCCCATCGGGCAGCTCGACGGGGGCCACATCTTCAACGCCTTGGCCCCGCGCTGGGCCCGGCGGGTCAGCCGGCTCGGCCTGGTGGTGGCCGGCCTGGCGGGGCTGCTGTGGCTGGGCTGGGCGATCTGGGGCTTGCTGCTGTGGAAGATGGGCGCCTGGCGCAGCCTGCCGGTGCCAGGAGAGGAAGCCCCGAGCCCCCGAGCCCGCCTGGTGGCCGCGAGCGCAGGGCTCTGCTTCATCCTCTGTTTCATGCCGGAACCATTCGAGCAGGACGTGCTTGAGTTGGCCGACCTCGACCTCCGCACCCCCGAAGGAGAGCGCATCCCCCCCGATGTGGTCCAGGCCTGGGTTGAAGCGCAGTCCAGGGAAGACAGCCCCGCGCCCTCCGGCTCCGTGGGCGCCGGCCCGTCGCCCCATTAGTCGGAGCCCCGCGCGTCCCCGCTTGGAGTCGACCGTGCCCCGCCTGCACCTGCAGATCAGCATCGCCCTCCTCGCCCTGGTCGCTCGGCCGGCCTGGGCCGACTTCGTCGTCGAGTCTCCCCCCCTGGTCACCCGCGAGGCCGCCGAGGCCGCGATGGGCCGGGCCGAGGGCAGCCTCTCCCTGGCCGACCGCACCGGCGTGACCCTTCGGGTGATCCGCCGCTACGTGCGCGCCGAGGGCTGGCGCTACTTCGTCGCCATGGAGGCGATCCCCGACGCCGAACGCCTGCCCCGGGTGGCGGGCGCCCTCGCGGTGGAGGGCCAACCGGCTGCGGCATGGTCCATCGATGGCGTCGAACGCGCGCCGGTGACCGTGGTGGCCGCCAGCCCCGTGCCCGAGACCACCCGGGTCCGCAAGGGGGACAGCCCGCCGTCCAGCGCCCCTCCTGCGGCCCAAGCCGAGGGCGATCGGGGCAAAGATCGCAGCGCCGCAGCAACCCTCAAGGCCGCCAGCAAGGCCCACGGAGGGCTCCCCGGGGGGCGTGCCCTGCTCGACGCCAGCGATGGCTACGCCTTCGTCTTCACCCGCACCGTTCCCGACCCCGCGACCGGCAAGGCGATCGTGGCCCGCCACAGCTACCGCCGCAGCGGGGCCGCCGCGCGCTTGGCCGTCGAGATCGTAGAAGGCAGCGGATCGGCCAGCGTCGTGGGCCTCGACGCCCAAGGCAGGGGATGGATCCTGACCGAGTCCGGGGAGGTCCTCAGCCGCGACGCCGACCGGGTCACCGAGATCCTCGAACGCTTCTCCCCCGGGACGATCCTCAACCTCGCGCTCGACCTGCCCACGGACATCGAAAATGGGCTCGCTTGGCGCAATCTGCGCTCCGCCGGTGCCACCGGGGCGCCGCCCATGGTGGTGCTTCGGCCCGAGCTGCCCGCGGGTATCAGCCAGCCGGCAGGCGGCTTGATCGAAGCCGCCTTTGACGCCCAGGATCACCGCCTCAAAGAGGTCGCCTGGCTTGAGGGTGGGGCGCAGGTGCGCTGGGTATTTGACGCCTACCGCAGCAGCGCCGACGGCCTCGTCATCCCCGGCCAGATCTCGGTCTACAAGGATGGGACCCTGGTGGAGGGGGTCCTGATCGAGGGCCTGGAGTTGGGTGCCGCTGGATCGGATTCCGACTTCGCCCCCCCGGCGAAGTGATCCGCGCGGGTCGGGGTTGACAGGTCTGTGGAAGCTCTTTAGGTGGCCGGCGCTCTGACGGTGCAGGGGCTAGCCTGCCGCGTCGCAGATCAGGACCCCTGGGTCCCGGCATGCTGGCGTAGCTCAATTGGCAGAGCAGCGGTTTTGTAAACCGCAGGTCGCGGGTTCGAGTCCCGCCGCCAGCTCCACCCCTTCGCTCTCTTTCATCTCATCGACCCCCTCGCTGCGAGCCCCCGCTCCAGCCAGGTGTCTTTCGTCTTCTGCTTCGCAGTTTTTGGGGAGTTGCCCGAGTGGCCAAAGGGAGCGGGCTGTAAACCCGCCGGCGTTTGCCTACGGTGGTTCGAACCCACCACTCCCCACCATCTTCCGAAGCTCCCGTCCCCGCGGCTCTCCCGCCGCGGGGACGGGCCCCGCGGGAATAGCTCAGTTGGTAGAGCATCAGCCTTCCAAGCTGAGGGTCGCGGGTTCGAACCCCGTTTCCCGCTCCATTTCATCCTTTTGCCCATGTAGCTCAGTGGTAGAGCACCTCCTTGGTAAGGAGGAGGTCACCGGTTCAAGTCCGGTCATGGGCTCCACTCCCTGAAAACAGGTCTCGACCCCACGGTCGGACCTCCCCGACGGGCCCGACGCCACACCCCTCCGTGGGGCGCGGTCCCCGCCCTCCTCCCGCTTCGACGGGCACAGCACCGAGGTGGTTCTGATGGCCAAGGCTAAGTTCGATCGCTCCAAGCCCCATGTGAACATCGGTACGGTGGGTCACGTGGACCATGGCAAGACGACCCTGACCGCAGCGATCACGATGACGCTGGCGGAGTCGGGTGGCGCCAAGTTCATGGCCTACGATCAGATCGACAAGGCGCCCGAAGAGAAGGCGCGTGGGATCACGATCAACACGTCGCACGTCGAATACGAGACGAAGAACCGTCACTATGCGCACGTGGACTGCCCGGGACACGCTGACTACATCAAGAATATGATCACGGGTGCGGCGCAGATGGACGGGGCGATCCTCGTGGTGTCTGCGTCGGACGGCCCGATGCCGCAGACGCGCGAGCACGTGCTCCTGGCCCGCCAGGTGAACGTTCCTGCGATCGTGGTCTTCATGAACAAGGTGGACCAGCTCGACGACGAAGAGCTGCTGGACCTCGTGGAGATGGAGATCCGTGAGCTTCTGGGCTCCTATGAGTTCGACGACGAGTGCCCGGTGGTTCGCGGCTCGGCGCTGAAGGCGCTCGAGGGCGACACCTCTCCGATTGGCAAGCCGTCGATCGTCAAGCTGATGGAGGCGGTTGACGCCTACATCCCGACGCCTGCGCGTGCGGTGGACAAGCCCTTCCTGATGCCGGTGGAAGACATCTTCACCATCACCGGTCGTGGCACGGTGGCGACGGGTCGCATCGAGCGCGGCGTGATCAACGTGGGTGACGCGATTGAGATCGTGGGCATCCGGGACACGCAGAAGAGCACGGTGACGGGCGTTGAGATGTTCCGGAAGCTGCTGGACCGGGGCGAAGCTGGCGACAACGCCGGCATCCTGCTCCGCGGCATCAAGCGTGAAGAGGTGGAGCGGGGTCAGGTTCTGGCCAAGCCCGGCTCGATCAAGCCCCACCGGAAGTTCAAGTGCTCGGCCTACATCCTGAAGAAGGATGAGGGTGGTCGCCACAAGCCCTTCTTCAACGGCTATCGCCCGCAGTTCTACTTCCGGACGACGGATGTGACCGGCTCGATCACCTTGCCGGAAGGCACGGAGATGGTGATGCCGGGCGACAACATCGAGATGGAGGTCGAGCTGATCACCCCCATCGCGATGGAGCAGGAGCTTCGCTTCGCCATCCGTGAGGGTGGTCGAACCGTGGGCGCCGGCGTCGTCGTCAACATTCTCGAGTGATGAATCGCATCCCGGGCCCTTGACGGGTTCCGGGACCGCGACGAGTAGACGTGCGAGGGGGTCGCCGATGGTGCCCCTCCGCGTGACCCGCGATCCGCGGGTTGCCGTCTCCAAGGCGCTGGGGTATTAACCCCGGCGCTTGACCGCGCGTGCCCAGCGCACCAGGCCGCCATGCAGAACCAGAAGTACATCATCCTGACCTTCGTTGGTGCCGCCATCCTCCTGGGGATGTCGGTCCAGGGTCTGACGATCCCGCTTCTGGCCCGTCTGGAGGTGGCCGACCCGCAGATCTTCGGGCTCCTCAACGCGACCACCTTCGCCGGTATCGTCGTTGCGGCCCTCAGCTTTGCTTTGCTCAACCGTCAACAGACCGCGGTGGCCTTCACCAACGAGGTCATTGACGAGCTTCGCAAGGTGGCTTGGCCGGACAAGCAGGAGACCCTCCGGTCGACGCTCGTGGTGGTCGTGTTCACCGTTGTCGTCGCAGGCGCGCTTGGCGGCTACGACTTCATCTGGGCGCAGCTGACGGAGATGGTGCTGTACACCGAAGGCTGAGCCTTCCTCGCCTTCGTCTCACCATCCTTCGCGCACCTTCGCGCACCCTCATCAGGAGCACCACAGCCATGTCGTTGCAGTGGTACGTCGTCCACACCTTCTCGGGCCACGAAAACAAGGCGAAGCTCGCCTTGGAGGATGCGATCCGTCGGTATGGCGTCGAAGATCGCTTCGGTGAGGTCCTTGTGCCCACGGAAAAGGTCGTCGAGGTCAAGGACGGCCAGAAGAAGACGACCACCCGGAAGGTCTACCCCGGGTACATGTTCGTCCAGATGATGGTGGACAACGAGACGTGGCACGTCGTCACGACCACCCCCAAGGTGACCGGCTTCATCGGCGGCAGTCGCAATCCTCCCCCGATCCCCGAGATCGAGGTCAAGCGCATCACGCGCCAGATGACCGAGGATGAGGACAAGCCGAAGCCGGTCGTACATTTCGAGCGGGGAGAAGAGATCGGCATCATCGACGGTCCCTTCGCTACCATGAAGGGCAAGGTCGAAGAGGTGAACCAGACGCGGGCGAAGTTGCGCGTGATGGTTAGCATCTTCGGTCGGCCAACTTCGGTGGAGCTCGACTACACCCAGGTCGAGCGGCTCAGCTGAGCCCCGCAGATTGCCGTACGCGGCAGGAGTCCAGGAATGGCCAAGAAAGTCGTCAACCAGATCAAGCTGCAGATCACGGCAGGCAAGGCGAACCCCGCACCCCCGATCGGTCCCGCCCTGGGCGCCGCCGGGGTGAACATTCCGATGTTCTGCAAGGAGTTCAACGCCCGGACCCAGGCCCAGGCTGCGGACGCCCTCACCATCCCGACCATCATCACGGTCTTCTCTGATCGGACCTTCTCTTTTGAGCTCAAGACCCCCCCCGCGGCGGTCCTGCTCAAGAAGGCGGCAGGGCTGAAGCTGGGCAAGAAGCCCGGCTCCGGTTCCGCCGAGCCGAACAAGAACAAGGTCGCGACGCTGACCCGGGCACAGCTCCGCGAGGTTGCCCAGACCAAGCTGGCCGACCTCAACACCCGGAGCCTCGCTGCTGCCGAAAAGACCCTCGAGGGTACTGCTCGGTCCATGGGAATCACGATCGCTGACTGATCGGCTCCCTTCTTTCACCACCCCCTCACAGCTTCGATTGGGGAAGGGCCCAAGGCCCGTCACACCCCGGCGTTGCAGGCCCAGGCAGATCCCTGGTCCGAGGAGTTCAGATGCCCAAGGCAGGCAAGAGGTACGCGGCGGCTCGAGCCAAGATCGATCCGAACCAGCGTTACACCCTCACCGACGCGATCGCGCTCGTGAAGGAGGTCTCCACGACCAAATTCGACGAGAGCTTCGACATCGCAGTCAAGCTCGGGGTGAATCCCCGTCACGCCGACCAGATGGTCCGTGGCGCGGTGAGCCTCCCTCACGGAACCGGCAAGACCGTCCGCGTGCTCGTCTTCGCCCAGGGCGAAGCGGCCCGCGCGGCAGAAGAGGCCGGCGCTGACTTTGTCGGCTCCGATGAGCTCATCCAGAAGATCTTCAGCGAAGGCTGGACGGACTTCGACAAGGCCGTCGCTACCCGCGACATGATGGGCAAGGTCGGACGTCTGGGTAAGGTGCTGGGTCCCCGCGGCCTGATGCCGAACCCCAAGATCGGAACGGTCGTGGGTCCGGAGCAGGTGGCCGAGACGGTCAACGAGCTGAAGCGCGGCAAGATTGACTTCCGGGTTGAGAAGGCAGGCATCATCCACGTCTCCGTCGGCAAGGTGTCCATGGCACCCGACCAGATCGAGGCGAATATCTCCACGCTGCTCGGCACCCTCCTCCGGATGAAGCCGTCGAGCGCCAAGGGCAACTACGTCCGTGGCGTCGCACTCTCGTCCACCATGGGCCCTGGGGTCCGCGTGGACATCCAAGACGCCACGCGCGCGGCCGAAGGCCGGTAGGAGCTGAGATGAACCGCGCTAACAAGGCCGATTACGTCGAGCAGCTCGCTGAGCAGCTCCAGAGCACGCCGCTGGTGGTCCTTGCGGACTACCGTGGGATCACCGTGGACGAGGTCAATCGCCTCCGTCGGGATCTCGAGGCCCAGGGCGTTGGCTACCGGGTGGTGAAGAACACCCTCGGTCGCCGGGCAGTGGAAGGCACCGACATGGAGGGCATGTCCAAGTACATGACCGGCATGACGGGCTGGATCCTCTCCGGTGAAGACCCCATCGCCGCCGCCAAGGCCGTCCATGAGGCCACCAAGGATCTCACGAAGGCCGAGAAGCTGGTGATTCGGGGTGGCTACTTCGACGGTCAGGCGCTCGACGCCGTCGCCGTTCAGAAGGTCGCCGACCTGCCCAGCCGCGAGGAGCTCCTCTCCACGCTGCTTCGCACCATCCAAGAGGGTCCCCGCCAGATCCTCTCTGTCATGCAGGCGCCGGCGCGCGACCTGCTGTACCTGCTGAAGAACTACGAAGCCAAGCTTGAGGAGGGGTCGGGCGCTGAATAGCCCGGCTCTGACTCCGCTCGCGTGCCCTTCAGCGGGTGCGCTCCATTTCCCCAAGAAATTCAGAAATCCCTGACGAAAGGAGATTCCCATGTCCGTGTCCCAGGACCAGGTCGTCGACTACATCAAGAACCTGCGCCTCGCCGACGTGAAGGCCCTCATCGAGACCCTCGAGAGCGAGCTCGGTGTTTCGGCTTCCGCCCCGATCATGATGGGCGGCCCGATGGCCGGTGGCGCTGCCGCCGAGCCCGTCGAGGAGCAGACCGAGTTCACCGTGATCCTCTCCAGCTTCGGCGAGAAGAAGATCGACGTCATCAAGGTGGTCCGCGAGATCACCGGGCTCGGCCTCAAGGACGCGAAGTCCCTGGTCGAGTCGGCCGGCCCCGACGCCAAGATCAAGGAGGGCATCCCCAAGGAGGAGGCCGAGAAGATCAAGAAGTCGTTGGCCGAGGCTGGTGCCGAGGTCGTCGTCAAGTAGTTTGCAGGGGAGGGGTGCTTCGGCCCCCTCCGCCTCGGGGTTCGGCGACATCGGCCGCCGGACCCCAAGTTCCCGGGACTCACGCATTGGCGTGGGTTCATCACGGCCTCTCCTTTGACCTTCGGGTACGTGGGGAGGTTGTTCCTGCCGCGCTGACTCTGTCTCGCGGTTTTCGGAGCCCATTGTTCAAATGATGGCCGCCGCGATGGTCGCCAGGCGTAGCGCGCAGGGACACCCCTTGCGCACTGCGGAGGCAGGTTATTGCCCGACGCCCTGGTGGCGTCCCTCGAAAGCACCCGGCAGCCTCTCGTCCCACCGGTCCCGTGCCCCCCAGCGGCCGGAAGCGCCCAGGAGCCCCTGATGCCCGATCTGTTGGCCAACAACTACCGGTTCCGCCGTACGTTCGCCAAGACGCTCCCGGCGATGGAGGCCCACAACCTCATCTCCATCCAGCGCGAGAGCTACGAGAAGTTCCTGCAGACTGGCGTGCCCCAGGCCGAGCGCGACAGCACCGGCCTGCAGTCCGTCTTCAAGAGCGTCTTCCCCATCCAGGACTTCAGCCACCGCGCGTCGCTGCAGTTCGTGGGCTACGACCTCGAGATCCCGAAGTACGACGTGGACGAGTGCCGCGAGCGCGGCATGACCTTCTCTGCGCCGCTCAAGGTCACCGTTCGCCTGGTGGTCTGGGATGTCGACACCGAGACCGAGACCCGCACCGTCTCCAACATCAAGGAGCAGGAGGTCTACTTCGGTGAAATCCCGCTCATGACCGAGAACGGGACCTTCATTGTCAACGGCACCGAGCGGGTGGTTGTCAGCCAGCTCCACCGCTCCCCCGGCATCTTCTTCGACGCCGGCAAGAGCAAGACGGGCACCTCGGGCAAGACGATCTTTTCGGCCCGCATCATCCCGAATCGCGGCTCCTGGATCGACTTCGAGTTCGATACCAAGGACATCCTCTACGTCCGCATCGACCGTCGGCGCAAGCTCCCCGCCACCGTTCTGCTGCGCGCCCTGGGCTACAACACCGAGGAGCTGCTCAACCACTTCTACCAGCGCGAGAAGTTCCTCTTCAAGGCCGATGGCAGCGTCGAAAAGGAGACCACCGAGGATCTCCTTCGCATTCAGGCCGCCTCGGTGGATGTCTACGATCCCGAGGGTGGACGCCTCTGCCGCGCCGGCAAGAAGTTCCTGAAGCCCGCGCTGCGCAAGATGCTCAAGCTCGGCATGCTGCGTGAGGAGATCCGCGAGGTCGAAGGCAAGGAGCAGAAGGTCAACGTCGGCATCATTCCGGTCGCCCCCGACAGCGTCATCGGTCGCGTCAGCGCCTATGATCTGGTCGATGTCGAGACCGGTGAGGTCCTCATCGCCTGCAACGAGGAGCTGACCGAAGACTCCGTCGAGATGCTGCGTGGCAAGGGCATCAACGAGATCGAGACCCTCTACATCGACAACGTCATCGTCGGGTCCTTCCTCCGCGACACCCTTCTGGTGGACAAGATCAACGACACCGAAGAGGCCGTCGTCGAGATCTACCGCCGGCTGCGTCCGGGCGATCCGCCCACCTACGACGCCGCGCTCAAGCACTTCGAGAACTTGTTCTTCAACGCCGAGCGCTACGACCTCAGCAAGGTCGGTCGCCTGAAGGTGAACTTCAAGCTGGGCCTGGACCTGCCGCTGGAGCAGACCACCCTCACCCGCGAAGACATCCTGCGCGTTGTGCAGTACCTGATCGGGCTCAAGAACAACAAGGGTGAGATCGACGATATCGATCACCTCGGCAACCGTCGCGTCCGCGCGGTGGGCGAGCTTCTCGAGAACCAGTACCGCATCGGTCTGGTTCGCATGGAGAAGGCGATCAAGGAGCGCATGAGCCTCTCGGAGATCGAGTCGCTCATGCCCCACGACCTGATCAACGCGAAGCCCGTGAGCGCGGTCATCAAGGAGTTCTTCGGCTCCTCGCAGCTCTCTCAGTTCATGGACCAGACCAACCCCTTGTCGGAGGTCACGCACAAGCGGCGCCTCTCCGCGCTCGGGCCCGGTGGTCTGACCCGCGAGCGCGCCGGCTTCGATGTCCGTGACGTGCACCGCACCCACTACGGCCGTATCTGCCCGATCGAGACGCCAGAAGGCCCGAACATCGGCCTCATCGCGTCGCTCTCGACCTATGCGCGCGTCAACGAGTACGGCTTCATCGAGTCGCCCTACCGCATCGTCGAAAACGGGCAGGTGACCGACGCCATCCGTTACTGGTCAGCCCTGGAAGAGGCCGAGCACGTCATCGCGCAGGCCGCTGCGAATCTTGACGAGACCAACCAGCTGGTGGACGAGCTCGTGATCGCCCGGCGCCGCGGTGAATTCGCCCTGGTGCCCCGCAACGAGATCACGCTGATGGACGTGAGTCCGAACCAGCTGGTGTCGGTGGCGGCCGCCCTGATCCCCTTCCTCGAGAACGACGACGCAAACCGCGCCCTCATGGGCTCGAATATGCAGCGTCAGGCCGTGCCCCTGGTGCGCACCGAGGCGCCCCTCGTGGGCACCGGCATGGAGCGCGTGGTCGCCCGGGACTCCGGTGTGACCGCCGTTGCGAAGCGGGCCGGTATCATCGAGAGTGTCGATGCCATGCGCATCGTGGTGAAGACCGACGCCGTTGAAGAAGGCGACGAGATCGGCGGCGACGTCGATATCTACAACCTCACCAAGTTCGTGCGGTCCAACCAGAACACCTGCATGAACCAGCGCCCGGTGGTTCGCCCCGGGGACCGCGTGGAAGCCGGCGACATCATCGCCGACGGCCCCGCCACCGAACTCGGTGAGCTCGCCCTCGGCCAGAACGCCGTCGTCGCCTTCATGCCCTGGCAGGGCTACAACTTCGAGGACTCCATCCTGGTGTCCGAGCGCTTGGTGAAGGAGGACTACTTCACCTCCATCCACGTCGAAGAGTTCGAGATCGCCGCCCGCGACACGAAGCTCGGCAAGGAAGAGATCACCCGCGACATCCCCAACGTCGGCGAGGAGGCCCTCCGCAACCTCGACGAGGCTGGCATCGTCCGCATCGGCGCCTATGTGAAGGCTGGCGACATCCTCGTCGGCAAGATCACGCCCAAGGGTGAGACCCAGCTCTCCCCCGAAGAGAAGCTCCTCCGGGCCATCTTCGGTGAGAAGGCCGGCGATGTGAAGGACACCTCCCTCCGCGTGCCCCCGGGTGTGCAGGGTGTGGTCATGAGCGCCCAGGTCTTCAGCCGCGAGGGTGTCGAGAAGGACTCCCGCGCCATGGAGATCGAGGTCCAGGCCATCACGCGCATTACCCGCGACCGCGGCGAGAAGACCCGCACGGTTCGGGAGAGCGCCTACCGGCAACTCTGCCGGGTGCTGGTGGGTCGCGTCTCGGGCGCCCGCATCCTCGACGACAACAGCGGTGAGGAGATCATCGCCCGCGGCGAGGCCTTCACCGCCGAGAACCTGCGGTCGCTGCCCTTCGAACAGTACGAGAAGATCACCGTCCAGGACGGCGAAGACGTCGAGGAGAAGGTCTGGAATCTTGTGGACCGCGTCCGCGAGAAGGAAGACGAGATCCGCGAGCGCTTCGAGGGCAAGATCGAGCGCCTCAAGAAGGGCGACGAGCTCTCCCCCGGCGTGATCAAGCTGGTCAAGGTCTATGTCGCCATCAAGCGCAAGCTTCAGGTCGGCGACAAGATGGCCGGCCGCCATGGCAACAAGGGTGTCATCTCCAAGATCCTCGCGATCGAAGACATGCCCTACCTTGAAGATGGCACGCCCGTAGACGTGGTGCTCAACCCCCTGGGTGTGCCCTCCCGCATGAATGTCGGGCAGGTCCTCGAGACCCATCTCGGCTGGGCGGCGCGGGGCATGGGTCGTCAGATCGGCCGCCTCATCGAAAAGCACTACGACATCGCTGATCTTCGCAGCTACCTCAAAGAGGCGATCAACGCGGGTCCGGAATCGGACCAGATCATCGACAACGCGTCGGAAGAGGAGCTGTACCGGTTGGGCCGGAAGTACGCCAAGGGCGTGACCACGGCCACCCCGGTCTTCGCCGGCACCGACGAGTCCGAGATCAAGCGGGCCCTCGCCCTTGCCGGTGAAGACACCGACGGGCAGAGCACCCTCTTCGATGGCCGCAGTGGCGAAGCCTTCGGCAACCGCGTGACTGTCGGCGTCATGTATGTGCTGAAGCTGCACCACCTCGTGGACGAGAAGATTCACGCGCGGAGCATCGGGCCCTACAGCCTGGTCACCCAGCAGCCGCTGGGTGGAAAGGCGCAGTTCGGCGGACAGCGTCTCGGCGAGATGGAAGTCTGGGCTCTCGAAGCCTACGGCGCCGCCTATACGCTGCAGGAGTTCCTCACCGTCAAGTCGGACGATGTTGCCGGGCGGACTCGCATGTACGAGAGCATCGTCAAGGGCGAGAACGTGCTGGAAGCCGGCCTTCCCGAGAGCTTCAACGTGCTCGTGAAGGAGCTTCAGGCCCTCGCGCTGGACGTCGAGCTCATCGAGGACAAGGAGGTCCTCCGCCAGTGAGAGTCCCGGCCGGGCGGTGAAAGCCGCCCACGCTCCGCATTCTTTCTCCGACGCATCCCGTGAATCCCGTCGCCAGGTCCCGCGCTCTCCCCGGCGGCCCTCCAGGAGTCCACAATGAAGGACATCTACAACCTCTTCGAAAAGCCGAAGAACCCGCTCAACTACGTGGCGGTGCGCATCGGCTTGGCCTCCCCCGACAAGATCCGCAGCTGGTCGCACGGTGAGGTGAAGAAGCCCGAGACCATCAACTACCGGACCTTCAAGCCGGAGCGCGATGGGCTCTTCTGCGCCAAGATCTTCGGACCCGTGAAGGACTACGAGTGCCTCTGCGGCAAGTACAAGCGCATGAAGCACCGCGGGATCACCTGCGAGAAGTGCGGGGTCGAGGTCATCCAGTCCAAGGTGCGGCGCGAGCGTTTGGGTCACATCGACCTGGCCACCCCGGTCGCTCACATCTGGTTCCTCAAGAGCCTGCCCAGCCGCATCGGCAACCTGATGGACATCTCGCTGAAGGACCTCGAGAAGGTCCTCTACTGCGAAGCCTATATGGTCACCAACCCCGGCGAGAGCACCCTCAAGGAGGGTGAGATCCTCAACGAGGACGACTACCGCGAGGCCATCGAGACCTTCGGCTACGGCGCCTTCGAGGTTGGTATGGGCGGCGAGGTCATCCGCGACGCCCTGGCGCGCATGGACATTCCCGGCCTGTCCGAGGATCTGCGCCTGCGCATGCGGGAGACCACCTCCGAGGCCCAGCGTCGCAAGATCGCCAAGCGCCTGAAGATCGTCACCGCCTTCCACGGCAGCGGCAACCGCCCTGAGTGGATGATGATGGAGGTCATTCCGGTGATTCCGCCGGATTTGCGCCCCCTGGTCCCCCTCGATGGCGGCCGCTTCGCCACCTCGGATCTCAACGACCTCTACCGCCGCGTGATCAACCGGAACAATCGCCTCAAGCGGCTTCAGGACCTCAACGCGCCCGAGATCATCATCCGCAATGAGAAGCGGATGCTGCAGGAGTCGGTTGACGCCCTCTTCGACAACGGTCGTCGCGGCAAGACCTTCACGGGCCCCAACAAGCGCCCGCTGCGGTCCCTCTCCGACATGCTCAAGGGCAAGAACGGGCGTTTCCGCCAGAACCTGCTCGGCAAGCGCGTTGACTACTCCGGCCGCTCCGTCATCGTGGTGGGACCCGAGCTTCGGCTGCACCAGTGCGGCCTGCCCAAGAAGATGGCCTTGGAGCTCTTCAAGCCCTTCATCTACAACAAGCTCGAAGAGCGCGGCTTCGTCAACACGATCAAGGCCGCCAAGAAGATGGTGGAACAGGAGCGCGAGGAGGTCTGGGACATCCTCGATGAGGTCATCAAGGAGCACCCGGTCCTGCTGAACCGCGCGCCGACCCTGCACCGTCTCGGCATGCAGGCCTTCGAGCCCCTGCTCACGGAAGGCAAGGCGATCCGGCTTCATCCGCTGGTGTGCACCGCCTTCAACGCGGACTTCGACGGCGACCAGATGGCGGTCCACCTGCCCCTCAGCATCGAGGCGCAGATTGAGGCCCGCGTGCTGATGATGTCGACGAATAACGTTCTGAGCCCCGCCCACGGTCGCCCGATCATCCGTCCCTCCCAGGACGTGGTGCTGGGTACCTACTACATGTCGCGTGGCAAGCACTTCGTGAAGGGGAGTGGGCGCGTCTTCTCCTCTCCCGACGAGGTGCAGGCTGCCTACGACGCCGGTGAGGTCTCCCTTCACGCGATGATCAAGGTCCGCATGCAGACCGAGAGCCTGCAGCAGCGGCTGGTGGACGAGATGCCCGACCTGGGCGACGCTCACCTCATCGTGGGTCTGGATCCCGCCACCGACAGCTTCTCGATGGCGCATGTGCACCGCGGCTTCGTTCGCGAGCTGCGCGGCGGCAACCTCGGGGAGGTCGCCATCATGGGCGGCGACCTGGTGGTGGGCATCGACGAGGTGGCCAAGCCCCAGGAGGGCGCGGTCGCAGCCGTAAATCTGTGGCACCGCGACAACGCCGGCGGCCCGGTGCCCGGCACCTGGACCTTCAACAGCACCCACATCAGCGATGGCAGCGCTGCGCCGCTCGCCTACGACGACAGTGGGGTTGCGCAGGAAGGCGAGCTCTTCGAAGGTGAGGGCTTTGTTGCCCGCCTCGTCGCGCTTCCCCGCCTTCGCGGTGCGAGCCGCGTCATCGCGATGGTCTCTGCCACCGTCGCGGTGGACGACAAGAAGGACTACCTGCTGGACGCCCGCTTCAACAGCAACCACCGGATCCGCGTGCTCCGGTCGGCTGTGAAGCTCCTTCGGGACCGCTTTGGCGAAGACCTCGTTATGGTGGTCGCGCCCGGTGGATTCTTCGGATTCGAAGGCCGCGTGCCCGTCGAAACCCGGGGCGACCTGGTCGAGACCACCGTGGGTCGCGTGATCTTCTACGGCATCATGCCGCGCGGCGTGCCGTTCTCCCTGGCCAACCGCGACCTCGGCAAGAAGGCCCTCGGCGAGCTCATCGACCGCGCCTACCGCGACTGCGGTGCGAAGCGAACCGTGCTCTTCGCCGACGCGCTCATGCGGCTGGGTTTCCGCATGTCCACCGAGGCTGGCATCTCGATCTGCGTCGATGACATGCACATCCCCTCGCGCAAGGGCGAGATCCTGGACCGCGCCTACGACGAGGTCCAGGAGACCGAGTCGCAGTACAACGACGGCCTCATCACGGTCGGCGAGAAGTACAACAAGGTCGTGGACATCTGGAGCAAGGTGACCGACGAGGTCTCCAAGGAGCTCATCCGCGAGATCTCCGTCGAGAAGATCAAGGATCCCGACGGCGTCGAGCACGAGATGGCGAGCTTCAACTCCATCTACATGATGGTGGACTCCGGAGCCCGCGGTTCGCAGACCCAGATTCGGCAGCTTGCCGGTATGCGGGGCCTGATGGCCAAGCCCTCCGGCGAGATCATCGAGACTCCCATCACGGCCAACTTCCGTGAGGGCCTGAGCGTGCTGCAGTACTTCATCAGCACCCACGGCGCGCGGAAGGGCCTCGCCGACACCGCTCTCAAGACCGCGAACTCCGGCTACCTCACCCGCCGCCTGGTGGATGTGGTGCAGGACTTCATCATCACGGCGGGGGACTGCGGTACCCTCGACGGGATGGAGGTCGCGAGCCTCATCGAGGGTGGCGAGGTCATCGAGCATGTCGGCGAGCGCGTCCTCGGACGCGTGGCGGCCGAGGACATTCTCGATCCCTACAGCGACGAGATCCTGGTGCCCCGCAACGGCATGCTCGACGAGCCTGCAGTGGCCAAGATCGTGCAGGCCGGCGTGGAGACGGTAAACATCCGCAGCGTGCTCGCATGCGAGATGCGGTGGGGCGTGTGCGCCATGTGCTACGGCCGCGACCTCGCCCGTGGAAAGCTGGTCAATGTCGGCGAGTCCATCGGCGTCATTGCCGCCCAGTCCATCGGCGAGCCGGGCACCCAGCTCACCATGCGGACCTTCCACATCGGTGGTGCGGCCTCCGCCAAGGCCACCGAGAGCTACCTCGAGCTCAAGAATAGCGGCACCATCAAGTACAGCGATCACCTGACCACGGTGGCTGACCGAGACGGCAAGTTCGTCGCGATGAGCCGCAACGGCGAGATCTTCGTGGTGGATGAGAAGGGCCGCGAGCGCGAGCGCTATGCCATCAACTACGGCGCGACGGTTCAGGTCAAGAATGGCGAACGTGTCGCTGCCAAGACCCGGATCGCGGAGTGGGACCCATTCACCACACCGATCCTCGCCAACAACCGCGGCCGCCTGCACTACCTCGACCTCGAGGATGGCCGCTCGGTTGCCCAGCAGACCGATGAGCTGACCGGTCGCAAGCGCATGGTCGTGATCGACTACAAGGACTCTGACCTCAAGCCGCGTCTGGTCATCCGTCAAGAGACGGAGGCAGGTGGTGAGCATGTGGTCGGGCGGTACTTCCTTCCGGTCGCTGCCAACATCCTCATGCCCGAAGGCGAGATGGTGCAGCAGGGTGACGTGCTGGCCAAGATCCCCCGCGAGACGACGAAGACCAAGGACATCACCGGTGGCTTGCCCCGGGTGGCCGAGCTCTTCGAGGCGCGCAAGCCCAAGGAGGTCGCGATCGTCAGCGAGATTGACGGCGTGGTCTCCTTCGGCAAGGACACCAAGGGCAAGCGGCGGGTCGTGGTGACGCCGGAGGCCGGCGAGCCTCACGAGTATTTGATCCCCAAGGGCAAGAACATCATCGCGAACGAAGGCGACTACGTTCGCGCCGGTGATGCCCTCATGGATGGCGCCGTGAACCCGCACGACATCTTGAAGATTGCGGGAGAGACCGAGCTGGCTCGGTACCTCCTGGACGAGATTCAGGAGGTCTACCGCCTGCAGGGCGTGAAGATCAACGACAAGCACATCGAGGTGATCGTTCGCCAGATGCTGCGCCGCGTGAAGATCAAGCTTGTCGGCAACACCGAGTTCCTGGTGGATGAGCACGTCGAGAAGTGGCGCTTCGACGAGGAGAACCGTCGCGTTGTCGCGATGGGCGGAAAGGCCGCTACGGCTGAACCGCTGCTGCTCGGCATCACCAAGGCCAGCCTCTCCACGGACAGCTTCCTGTCGGCGGCCTCCTTCCAGGAGACCACCCGGGTGCTTACGGAGGCCTCCATCAATGGAAAGGTGGACCACCTGCGCGGCCTCAAGGAGAACATCCTGATGGGCCGCCTGATCCCCGCTGGAACCGGCTTCGCGGCCTACCAGAAGCTCGCGATGGAGATTCACCCCGAAGGGGGTGCCGGGCGCCTGAATCAGGACCAGGACGAGGCGGAGAGCGCCTAGGCGCGCGATCTCGCGGATCGTCAACACTTGACAGAAGCCGGCTGCATCCATAGGGACAGCCGGTTCAAGAGGGCAACGCGGTCAGCCGGATCGCGCCCCCATGAAGAGCATCGTACGTTCGAGGAATCCATGCCCACGATCAATCAGCTCGTGCGGAAGGGCCGGAAGCGCACGCGGGTCAAGTCCGCGTCGCCGGCTCTCAAGGGCTGCCCCCAGAAGCGGGGCGTCTGCACGCGCGTCTACACCACCACCCCCAAGAAGCCCAACTCCGCTCTCCGGAAGGTCGCACGTGTGCGCCTGACCAATGGGATGGAGGTCACCTCCTACATCCCGGGCGAGAAGCACAACCTGCAGGAGCACTCTACTGTCCTCATCCGAGGCGGTCGTGTGAAGGACCTGCCGGGTGTGCGGTACCACATCATCCGCGGCACGCTGGATACCCAGGGTGTGGATGGCCGTCGCCAGGGTCGTTCGAAGTACGGCGCCAAGCGCCCCAAGGACCTCAAGAAGTAGGGAGTTGGTATGCCTCGCCGTCGTGAAGTACCCAAGCGCAAGGTGATGCCGGACCCCAAATATGGGGACACGGATGTCACGAAGTTCATGAACATCATCATGCAGGATGGCAAGAAGGCCGTAGCCGAACAAATCGTCTACGGTGCCTTCGATGTCGTCCTCGAGCGGACCCGCGAGGAGCCGCTCAGCATCTTCCATCGTGCGCTGGAGAATTGCCAGCCCATGGTGGAGGTCAAGAGCCGTCGGGTGGGTGGTGCGACCTACCAGGTGCCGGTCGAGGTTCGCAACGACCGACGCATGGCGCTCGCCATGCGCTGGCTTGCCTCCTACGCCCGTCAGCGTCCGGGACGTTCGATGCGCGACAAGCTCGCCAACGAGCTGATCGAAGCTGCTCATAGCCGTGGAAACGCGGTCAAGAAGCGCGAAGACGTGCACCGCATGGCCGAGGCCAACAAGGCCTTCGCTCACTACCGCTGGTAGCGGATCACCCGAGAGGGTGATCTCCTTCGCAGCTTTTTCGACTTCGCGGGTGCAAACCCGCCGCCGGAAGGATACCCTGCCGGCGATTCATCGCCTCGCCGCTTCGGCGGCATCTGACCCCTGAGCGTGTGGCTGTGGCGACCGCGATGCCGGGGGCAAAGCAATAGACTGGCGCAGCCTTCGGGTTGCCACGGCTCTGCCCGATAGGGCACCCGTCGTCCATTCTGCTTTGCCCACGGCGCGGTCTCTCCAGCGCACCAAACCAAGCCGGCGCGAGCACAGTCTCGCGCGGCATTTGAGAAGTCGGCCCCAGCGGGCCGGCCCTCCATCGGGAGAGACCCATGGCCAAGGCAAAGTTCGATCGCTCCAAGCCCCATGTGAACATCGGTACGGTGGGTCACGTGGACCATGGCAAGACGACCCTGACCGCAGCGATCACGATGACGCTGGCGGAGTCGGGTGGCGCCAAGTTCATGGCCTACGATCAGATCGACAAGGCGCCCGAAGAGAAGGCGCGTGGGATCACGATCAACACGTCGCACGTCGAATACGAGACGAAGAACCGTCACTATGCGCACGTGGACTGCCCGGGACACGCTGACTACATCAAGAATATGATCACGGGTGCGGCGCAGATGGACGGGGCGATCCTCGTGGTGTCTGCGTCGGACGGCCCGATGCCGCAGACGCGCGAGCACGTGCTCCTGGCCCGCCAGGTGAACGTTCCTGCGATCGTGGTCTTCATGAACAAGGTGGACCAGCTCGACGACGAAGAGCTGCTGGACCTCGTGGAGATGGAGATCCGTGAGCTTCTGGGCTCCTATGAGTTCGACGACGAGTGCCCGGTGGTTCGCGGCTCGGCGCTGAAGGCGCTCGAGGGCGACACCTCTCCGATTGGCAAGCCGTCGATCGTCAAGCTGATGGAGGCGGTTGACGCCTACATCCCGACGCCTGCGCGTGCGGTGGACAAGCCCTTCCTGATGCCGGTGGAAGACATCTTCACCATCACCGGTCGTGGCACGGTGGCGACGGGTCGCATCGAGCGCGGCGTGATCAACGTGGGTGACGCGATTGAGATCGTGGGCATCCGGGACACGCAGAAGAGCACGGTGACGGGCGTTGAGATGTTCCGGAAGCTGCTGGACCGGGGCGAAGCTGGCGACAACGCCGGCATCCTGCTCCGCGGCATCAAGCGTGAAGAGGTGGAGCGGGGTCAGGTTCTGGCCAAGCCCGGCTCGATCAAGCCCCACCGGAAGTTCAAGTGCTCGGCCTACATCCTGAAGAAGGATGAGGGTGGTCGCCACAAGCCCTTCTTCAACGGCTATCGCCCGCAGTTCTACTTCCGGACGACGGATGTGACCGGCTCGATCACCTTGCCGGAAGGCACGGAGATGGTGATGCCGGGCGACAACATCGAGATGGAGGTCGAGCTGATCACCCCCATCGCGATGGAGCAGGAGCTTCGCTTCGCCATCCGTGAGGGTGGTCGGACCGTGGGCGCCGGCGTCGTCGTGAACATCCTCGAGTAAAGACCGGCAGCTGCCCGGGTACGCCGTACCTGGGCGACGTGTAAAGGAGCCAAAATGGCGACGACCAACAAGATCCGCATTCGTCTCAAGGCATACGACCACAAGCTGCTTGATCGGTCGGCCCGTGAGATCGCCGACACCGCCCGCCGGACCGGCGTCAACGTTCGCGGGCCCTTCCCGCTGCCGACCACCATCAGCCGATGGACGGTGCTTCGGGGGCCCCACGTGGACAAGAAGTCTCGTGAGCAGTTTGAGCGGCGCACCCATCACCGTCTGCTCGACATTCTCGACCCGACGGAGTCCACGGTGGACGCGCTGATGAAGCTCGACCTGTCCGCGGGCGTTCACGTCGTGATCAAGACGACGGCCTGAGGAGTAGAGATGCCCACTGTCGACATCTACAACACCAGTCGCGAAAAGGTCGGTACCATCGACCTGGCCGACGGTGTGTTTGGCTCCGAAGTCAAGGAGCACCTCTTCCACTCGGTGGTTCGGTACCAGCTCGCCAAGCGGCGGGCCGGCACCCACAAGGCCAAGGGCCGTGCCGAAGTGAGCGGAGGAGGCAAGAAGCCCTTCAAGCAGAAGGGCACTGGTCGGGCTCGTGCAGGCTCCACCCGGGCGCCGCATTGGCGCGGTGGTGGCGTGGTTCACGGACCGCGTCCCCGCTCCCACGCCCACAAGCTCCCGAAGAAGGTGCGTCGCTTGGCCCTCTGCTCGGCTCTCAGCCGGCGGACCGAAGAGCAGTGCCTGACCGTCTTCGATTCCTTCGCCCTGCCCGAAATCAAGACCAGGCAGGTCGTGGACATCATGAAGCGCTTCGAGGTGGCCGACCTGCTGATCGTTCTGTCCGAGAAGGACGAGAATGTGATCCGGTCCGCCCGCAACATCCCGGGTGTCACGGTCCTTCCGGTGGCTGGCTTGAATGTCTACGACGTTCTGCGCCACCAGAATATCGCCATCACCAGCGACGCCGTTGACCTCGTGGTCGCGCGGCTCGGAGGCTGAGCCATGGCTGAGCTGCATGAAATCCTGATTCGGCCCATTGTCACTGAAAAGACGATGGGCCAGGCGGAGACCCAGAACACCTATGTGTTCGAAGTCGGCGCCACTGCGAACAAGATCCAGATCCGGCAGGCAATCGAGGCTGTCTTCAACGTGCAGGTGGAGGATGTTCGCACCCTCAACGTGCGCGGGAAGTCCAAGCGTTTCGGTCGCTTCTACGGAAAGCGCTCCAACTGGAAGAAGGCCTACGTGAAGCTCTCTGAGGGCAGCACGCTGGACTTCTTCGAAGCATGAGCGGGAGCATCTGATGGGAACTCGTAAGTTCAATCCGACGACGCCTTCCCGGCGCTTCATGAGCACCTCCGATTTCGAGGAGGTGACGCGTTCGACTCCTGAAAAGGGGCTGATCGCGAAGAAGAAGCGGACGGGCGGTCGCAACAACCTCGGTCGCATGACCTCGCGTCATCGCGGTGGTGGGCACAAGCAGCGCTACCGGATCATCGATTTCAAGCGTGACAAGGTCGGCGTGCCCGGCAATGTCGCCTCGATCGAATACGATCCGAATCGCAGCGCCCGCATCGCCCTGGTGCACTATGCCGACGGCGAGAAGCGCTACATCCTTGCTCCCCTCGGGCTGCAGGTGGGTGCCTCGGTGGTTGCAGCCGAAAAGGCCGACATCCTGCCCGGCAACTGCATGTCCCTCAGCTCGGTCCCGCTGGGCACCTGGGTCCACAATGTGGAACTTCAGGTCGGTCGCGGTGGCCAGATCTGCCGGTCCGCGGGTGCCTATGCGCAGGTGATGGCCAAGGAAGGCACCCATGTCCTTCTGCGTCTGCCCAGTGGTGAGCTCCGCAAGGTGTTCAACCGTTGCAAGGCGACCATCGGACAGGTGGGCAACCTCGAGCACGAGAACCAGGTCATCGGCAAGGCCGGGCGTACCCGCTGGCTCGGCCAGCGTCCCCGGGTCCGCGGTGTCGTGATGAACCCGGTTGACCACCCCCACGGTGGTGGTGAGGGTCGCGCGAAGGGTCGCCATCCCGTGACCCCGTGGGGCAAGCCGACCAAGGGCTACAAGACCCGCGCTCCGAAGAAGCCGTCCAACAAGCTCATCGTCAAGCGCCGGAAGTAGGCCGCCCACTTTAGGAGGAAGCCGACATGGCTCGTTCCATCAAAAAGGGTCCCTTTGTGGACCAACATCTCATGGCGAAGGCGGCCAGTGCTCGCGACGCGGGTAGTCGTCAGGTCATCAAGACCTGGAGCCGCCGATCGACGATCCTGCCCGATTTCCTCGGGTTGACCTTCGCGGTGCACAACGGTAAGAAGTTCATTCCCGTCTACGTCACCGAGAACATGGTCGGGCACAAGCTCGGCGAGTTCGCCCCCACCCGCACCTTCTACGGCCACGCTGCCGACAAGAAGTCGAAGGTTCGCTGAGGTCAGCGGGCGGCGTCTCTGCTGCCCCTCCCGCTTCGAACAATCCGAGGTCTGCACATGGAATCCAAGGCCGTTCTCCGGCTTGCCCGGGTGTCGCCGCAAAAGGCACGCCTGGTTGCCAACATGGTTCGTGGGCGTGATGTGAGTGAGGCGTTGCAGATGCTTCAGTTCACTCGCAAGAAGTCCGCCGAGATGATCAAGAAGCTCATCGAATCCGCGATTGCGAACGCCGAATACAAGGCGGAACGCAGCAACGTCGCAGTGGATATCGATGATCTCATCGTGAAAGAGATCTTCGTTGACCAGGGGCCGACGCTTCGTCGGTTCCGTCCCCGCGCGCGGGGAATGGCGAACAAGATTCTCAAGAAGACCAGCCACATTACTGTCGTCCTCGACGAGGGAGCGTTCTGATGGGTCAGAAGGTCCATCCCCACGGATTCCGCCTCGGTGTCATCCGGGACTGGGATTCCAAGTGGTACGCCGAAAAGAACTACCAGCGCTTCCTCCATGAGGACCTGGCGATTCGGAAGTACCTCAAGAAGAAGCTCTTTCATGCCGGCATCAGCCGCGTGACGATCGAGCGCGCAGCCAACAAGGCGAAGGTGTACGTGCACGCGGCGAAGCCGGGCATGATCATCGGGAAGCGGGCCACCGGTTTGGATTCCCTCCGGGCCGACCTGCAGAAGATGAGCGACACCGAGATCTTCCTGAACATCATCGAAGTTCGGAAGGTCGAGTCGGATGCGCAGCTGGTGGCGGAGAATATCGCTGCCCAGCTCGAGAAGCGCGTCAGCTTCCGCCGTGCCATGAAGAAGGCGATGCAGTCTTCTCAGCGCGCGGGTGCAAAGGGCGTCAAGATCATGTGCGCCGGCCGCCTCGGCGGCGGTGAAATGTCGCGTACCGAGGTGTACCGTGAGGGGCGCGTTCCTGCGCACACCCTTCGCGCGGACATCGACTTCGGTCTGGCCGAGGCCCGTACCACCTATGGTGTCATCGGCGTCAAGGTCTGGATCTTCAAGGGAGAGGTTCTCCCCGGTGAGGAGGGTCGGGCCGCCTGAGCTCGACCTCCGATCAAGCAGCGCCGCTGCTGGAGATGAATCATGCTTAGTCCTAAGCGCGTAAAGTTCCGGAAGGCCCACAAGGGTCGCATGCGTGGTCTGTCCCACCGGGGTTCCGAAGTCTCCTTCGGCGACTTCGGCCTGCAGGCAACCGAGTGCGGCTGGTTGACCTCCCGTCAGATCGAGGCCGGCCGTATCGCGCTGACCCGTCACGTGAAGCGTGGCGGCAAGGTGTGGATTCGGGTGTTCCCGGACAAGCCGATCAGCAAGAAGCCTGCCGAAACTCGAATGGGTAAGGGTAAGGGCAATCCCGAGTTCTGGGTCGCCGTGGTCAAGCCTGGCCGCGTGCTCTACGAGCTCGAGGGTGTCTCCAGCGATGTGGCTCAGGAGGCCTTCCGCCTCTGTGGGCACAAGCTGCCCCTCGCCACCCGCTTCGTCACCCGTCAGGAGGTGATCTGATGTCTTCCGATCTTCGTGAGATCAGCGACGAGACCCTCGTCCACCGGGAGCTTGGCTTCGAGCGGGAGATGGTCGAGGCCTCTTTCCGTCACCGGACCAATCAGCTCGAGGACACCTCCAAGCTGAAGAAGCTTCGTCGGTCCATCGCGCAGCTCCGCACGGAGCAGCGTCGCCGTGAGAAGGCCGCGGGCGTTGCTACGGATTCTCTCCGGAACCAGCATCGCGCGACCTTCCGGCCTGGCGCTGCGGTCGCTTCGGGCAAGACTGCTGGCGGCTTTCTGAAGGGTGTGGCCGATCGCTTCGGTATTGGCGGCGATGAGGCTGCTTCCGAGGATTGAGAGAGGATCCGAGGCAGGGAATCTTCTGAAGATCCTTGCCGCGAGACGGGTGCCCCGATACGAGGTGCGGGCTCCGGGGAACCGGGGCCTTTGATTGTGGACCGCGGCGCCAACTGGTGGCAAGGTCCATGCGCTGGCAAGCGCGCCCTGCGAGTCCTGGTTCGCCAGGAGACCCAGAGCTTCATGCCTTTCAATCCGACTTTCAACGGTCGGAACATTCGCGAGGAACACCATGACTGCTGATGGGCAGAACTCCGGCCGGCGCGCGCTCACGGGACGCGTCGTGTCTGACAAGATGGACAAGACGGTCATCGTGCAGGTGGAGCGTCGCGTGATGCACCCCCGCTACCGCAAGTTCGTCAACCGGCGGAAGAAGTACAAGGCTCACGACGAGGACAACGGCTGCAAGGTCGGCGATGTCGTCACGATCCTGGAAAGCCGTCCGCTCTCCCGCACCAAGCGGTGGGTTGTTGTCGGGCAGGCCACGGCCTGACGCCATCCGTTCCGCAGCTGGACTCTGATCCAGCTCGATGAGGAATACACCATGATTCAGATGCAGTCGGTTCTCGACGTTGCAGACAACTCGGGTGCCAAGAAGCTCCAGTGCATCAAGGTGCTGGGTGGCAGCAAGCGCCGTTACGCTTCGGTTGGCGACATCATCGTCGTCAGCGTGAAGGAGGCCATTCCCAACGGAAAGGTCAAGAAGGGCTCTGTCGCCAAGGCAGTTATCGTTCGGACGGCTAAAGAGCTGCGTCGCAAGGACGGCAGCTACATCCGATTCGACACCAATTCGGCTGTGCTCGTGAACAACGACGGCGAGCCGATCGGGACGCGTATCTTCGGGCCCGTCGCGCGCGAGTTGCGCGCGAAGAGCTTCATGAAGATCGTCTCCCTCGCGCCTGAAGTTCTCTGAGGAGTCGTCATGGCCAAGTTCAAGATCAAGCGCGACGACGTTGTTGTCGTCACCGCAGGAAAGCACAAGGGCAAGACCGGTCGGGTTCTCCGGGTGGTTCGTGACGCCAACCGTGTCGTCGTCGAGCGAGTGAACCTGGTCAAGCGACAGGTCAAGGCTCAAGGCGAACGTGCGGGTGGAACGGTGGAGAAGGAAGCCCCTCTCCACATCTCGAATGTGGCCCTCTGGAACCAGCAGGAAGGTCGTCCCATGCGGGTCGGCTGGAAGGTCCTCGAGGACGGTCGCAAGGTGCGCTTCGACAAGAAGACTGGCACCGTCATCGACTAGCGGACGCGATGCGTCGGAGTTGAAATGGAACCCCGCCTGAAGATCAAGTACCGTGAGCACGCCATCGGCGCGCTCCAAGAAGAGTTCAAGTTTCGGAATCCCATGCAGGTTCCGAAGCTGCAGAAGATCGTCGTGAACATGAGCATGAAGGAGGCCATCCAGAACGCCAAGGTTCTCGATGCCGCCGCTGAAGAGCTCGCCATCATCACCGGTCAGAAGCCCATCATCCGGAAGGCCCGCCGCTCCATCGCCAACTTCAAGTTGCGCGAGGGCATGCCGATCGGCGTGAAGGTGACCCTTCGTCAGGACCGCATGTGGGAGTTCCTCGACCGTCTCATCTCGGTCGCCATCCCCCGCATCCGCGACTTCCGCGGGCTCAGCCCCGACGGTTTCGACGGTCGTGGCAACTACAATATGGGCCTGACCGAGCAGATCATCTTCCCTGAGATCGAGTACGACAAGGTGAAGAAGGTCTCTGGAATGAATCTGACCTTTGTGACCTCCGCTCCGTCGGATGTCGAAGGTCGCGCCCTGCTCCGTGAGCTGGGCATGCCTTTCCGCCAGTAGCTGCCGGCCCCCGTTTTCGAAGGAGTCCATCGTGGCCAAGAAGTCCATGATCGTGAAGTCCCAGCGCAAGCCGAAGTTCAAGGTTCGCGCTCACAACAGGTGCAAGCAGTGCGGGCGGCCCCGGGCCTTCCTTCGGGCTTTCGACCTCTGCCGCATCTGCTTTCGGGATCTGACCCTCCGTGGTCAGGTTCCCGGCGTCAAGAAGGCGTCCTGGTAGCGCATCCGTGGCTTGTTCCCGATTCGGGCGGGCTTCAAGGAGACCTGTACGATGACTGATCCCATCGCCGACCTTCTCACTCGCATTCGCAACGCGATCCAGGCTCGTCAGAGCAGCCTGGTGGTTCCGCGTTCGCGAATCAAGCTCGAGATCGTGCGTATTCTGAAGCAAGAGGGTTTCGTCGCCGACTACCTCGAGATCGAAGATGGCCCGCAAGGCGCCATCAAGGTCTTCCCGAGGTACGACGCAGCGAACAAGGCGGTCCTTCGCGGGATGCAGCGCATCAGCAAGCCGAGCCGGCGTCTCTACGTCGGCAAGGATGATATCCCGCGCGTTCGCAACGGCCTTGGCGTCGCAATCCTCACCACCCCGCAGGGTGTCCTCACCGATCGGCAGGCCCGCAAGGCCGGCGTCGGTGGCGAGGTCATCTGCCACGTCTGGTGATCGCCCGCCGGGCGGATGGAGTTCAAGATGTCCCGAATCGGTAACAAGCCGGTGACCCTGCCCAACGGCATCCAAGTGGATGTCGGGGATGGGCGGTTGAATGTCAAGGGCCCCAAGGGCAGCTTGTCCGCGCCGCTGGCCAATGGGGTGAGCTTTGAGCTCACGTCTGGGCAGGCGGTCGTCAAGCGTGCGGATGAGAGCCCGAAGACGCGCGCAAACCACGGCCTGATGCGGGCACTGCTCGCGAATATGGTCCAGGGCGTCACGACGGGTTTCGAGCGCAAGCTCGAGATTGTCGGAGTCGGCTACAAGGCGGAGCTGCGCGGCAGCTCGGTCGTCCTGAACCTGGGCTACAGCCACCCGGTCATCTATCCCTTCCCCGAAGGGATTGCGATCGCGGTGGACGGGCCCAACAAGCTTACGGTGAAGGGTATCGACAAGGAGCGCGTCGGCCAGGTTGCCGCCGAGCTTCGGTCGGTGCGCGCCCCCGACAGCTACAAGGGCAAGGGCGTGCGCTACGTCGGAGAGACGATCCGTCTCAAGGCCGGCAAGTCGGGTCAGAAGTAGCCCTAGGGCTATCTGTCCCCTACAGGTACTGTTCGAACTCTGGGAAGTACGTGTCATGAGCAAGACGAATCTTCGCCTTCAGGGCCGCCTCCGGCGGAAGAAGCACATTCAGAAGACGGTTCGCGGAAGCGAAGCCCGTCCCCGTCTGTCCGTCTTCCGTTCGGCGCGGCACATCTACGCTCAGATCATCGACGACACCATCGGCGAGACGTTGGCCTCGGCCAGCACCTTGTCGGCCGAGGTGGGCGGGCTCGAGGATGTCTCCGGCAAGATGGAGGCCTCCAAGCGCGTCGGTGCGCTCATCGCCGAGAAGGCGAAGGCCGCCGGCATCGAGCAGGTCTGCTTCGACCGGAACGGCTACCTCTACCACGGGCGCGTCAAGGCCCTTGCGGATGCCGCACGTGAAGGCGGCTTGAACTTCTGAGCGGTTCGACCGGACTCGTGGCCTGATCGGCCAACCGGAGGAAATAGTGGGCAAGATGGAACGTGGGCGCCGTGAGCGTCGTGACGAGGTAACGTCTGATCTCATCGAGAAGACGATCTACATCAACCGCGTCGCGAAGGTTGTGAAGGGCGGTCGCCGCTTCAACTTCGCCGCGATCGTCGTGGTCGGAGACGGCCAGGGGCAGGTTGGCGTCGGATACGGCAAGGCCAACCAGGTTCCCGATGCGATCCGCAAGGCCACCGACCGTGCTCGCAAGAGCATGGTGCGCGTGCCCTTGGTGGATGGCACCGTGCCGCACCTGGTCCAGGGGCACTTCGGCGCCGCCGAGGTCATCCTTCGGCCCGCTAGCCCCGGTACGGGCGTTATCGCCGGCGCAACTGTTCGGGCCTTGCTCGACGCCGCCGGCTATCACAACGTCCTGACCAAGGTGCTGGGAAGCAACAACCCGCACAATGTGGTGAAGGCCGTTCTCAACGCCTTCTCCCGGTTGGAGTCCCCGGAGCAGTACGCCGCGCGCGTGAACCGCCCCGTTGAGGACCTCATGGACGACTACAACGTCGGCTCGCGTGTGTGGGGCGTTGGCGCGCACCACCACGCTTGACCGAAGGAGCAGCGATGGACAAGATCAAGGTCACGCTGACCCGCAGCACCATCGGCGCCAACGCGCGGCAGCGCGCCACGGTGGCCGGACTCGGTCTGCGCCGCGTCAATCACAGCCGAGTCCTCGAGAACACCCCCGCAGTGCGTGGGATGATCAAGCGGGTTCTCCACCTGGTCGAGGTCTCGGAGGACGAGACTGTCGGTCAGGCCTGAATTTCGGAGAGAGTCATGGCCAATGAGCTTAGCAATCTGAAGCCGCCCGCCGGGTCCACCCGGAAGCGGATGCGCGTCGGTCGCGGCGAGGGCTCCGGCAAGGGCAAGACCTCGGGCCGCGGACAGAAGGGGCAGGGTGCGCGGGGAACCGTGGCGCGTGGCTTCGAAGGCGGGCAGATGCCGTTGCAGCGGCGCCTCGGCAAGAGGGGCTTCGTCAACATCTTCGCCAAGTCCTACGCCACCGTGCGCCTCGACCTCATCGCTGCGCGTTTCGCTGAAGGCGAAATCGTCACGATTGAGGGCTTGAAGGACCGCGGTCTGGTGAAGAAGGTTGGGAAGAACGGCGTGAAGGTGCTCGGCAACGGGGACCTTGCACACGCTCTGACCATCCAGGCGCACAAGTTCACCCAGTCTGCCGTGGCGAAGATTGAGGCCGCAGGCGGCAAGGTGGAGGAGCTCACCGCGTGATCGAAGCAATCGCCAACATCCTGCGGATTCCGGATCTTCGGAATCGGATCCTGTTCACGTTGGCGATGCTCGCAATCTTCCGGTTGGGCATCTTCATTCCCGCACCCGGCGTCGACCGGGTCGCCTTGGGCGAGTTCTTCGCCAGCAATGAGGGCAGTCTCCTGGGCATGTACAACATGTTCAGTGGGGGTGCCCTCAGCCAGTACAGCGTCTTCGTTCTGGGCATCATGCCCTACATCAGCGCCAGCATCATCATTCAGCTGGGCCAGGTGGTCATCCCGCAGATTGAGCGGATGAAGAGCGAAGGGCAGGCAGGCCGAAAGAAGCTGAACCAATACACGCGCTACCTCACCATCGGCATCGCCGTGGTGCAGTCCTTCGCGATCTCCGTGACGCTTCAGAGCATGCGGACCCCGGGCAATGCGCCCGTCGTGATTGAAGGTGGCCTCGACTTCCAGCTGATGACGGTCATCACGATGACTGCGGGCAGCTGCTTCGTGATGTGGCTCGGTGAACAGATCACGGATCGGGGCATCGGCAACGGCGCCTCGCTGATCATCACGGGCGGCATCATCGCCGGCGCGCCTGCAGGGTTGATGCAGCTGGCCCAGAAGCTCGAGATCGGGGAGCTGAACCTCCTTGAGCTCGTGTTGATGGCCGGCTTCATGTTCCTTGTCGTCATGGCCATCGTGTTCATTGAACGCGGCCAACGTCGGGTGCCGATCCAGTACGCGAAGCGGGTGATCGGGCGCCGTGTCTACGGCGGGCAAGCGACGCACCTTCCGCTGAAGGTCAACGTGTCGGGTGTGATTCCGCCCATCTTCGCCTCGTCGGTGATGATGGTGCCGGCCACCATTGGCACGGTCTTCCAGCACCCCATCCTCGATGCGTTGTCGGCGGCATTTGCCCCGGGCACCTGGGTGTACAACCTGACCTACATCGGGTTGATCGTCTTCTTCGCCTACTTCTACACCGCTGTGACCTTCAATCCGGTGGATGTGGCGGACAACCTCCGCAAGCATGGCGGCTATGTCCCAGGCGTGCGTCCCGGCAAGCAGACGGCTGACTACCTGGACTGGATCCTCACCCGCCTGACCGCAGGTGGTGCGGTCTATCTGGCTGCGGTCTGCATTCTGCCGACGATCCTGATCACCCGCTACGGTCTGCCCTTCTACTTCGGTGGGACCGGCCTTCTGATCGTGGTGGGTGTGTCCTTGGACACGGTTGCTCAGATCGAGGGTCACCTGCTGACCCGTCACTACGACGGCCTGATGGACTCCAAGACGGGAGGCACCCGGCGCGGTCGCCGCCGTCCCCTGGGCACGCTCTAGGCGGGGCTTCGGGTGTTGGCGACGCGGTGCCCCTCGGGCTGTCTCTTCCTTGGAGGATGAAGCTGTGGACGTGATTCTCTTCGGCCCCCCCGGAGCCGGCAAGGGCACCCAGGCCGGTGTCGTCTCGGGCTTGCTCGCGGTCCCGCATGTCTCGACCGGCGACATCTTCCGAAAGCACCTCAAGCAGGGCACGGCGCTGGGGCAGCTCGCTCGCAGCTTCATGGACAAGGGTGCCTTGGTTCCCGATGAGGTGGTGGTCGACATCGTCGCGAGCCGCTTGGATGAGGCGGACGCAGGCGGTGGTGCCCTCTTCGACGGTTTTCCCCGCACGGTTCGGCAGGCTGAGCTCCTCGCCCAGCGCCTCAGCGAGCTGGGACGCTCCGTCGATGGGGTCCTGAACCTGGTCGTGGCCGATGAGGTCGTCGTCGGTCGTCTGTCGGGACGCCGGACCTGCATGGGTTGCGGCGCGACCTACCACGTCTCCTTCAACCCGCCGTCTACCCTGGGGGTCTGTGACCGCTGTGGGGGCGAGGTGGTGCAGCGGAAGGACGACGAGGAAGAGACCGTGCGGGCGCGGATCGAGACCTACCACCGAGAGACCCGGCCCGTGTTGGCATGGCTGCGGGAACACTCCGCTGTGGTGGACATCAACGCGGATCAGTCGATTGATGCGGTCGAGGCGGAGCTGCGCGCCGGCCTCGCTGCGATGGGCGGCTGATCCTCCTCCGGGTGGCTTGGCCTTTTCCATTGCCGCCAACGGGGTGATCGCTTAGTTGCGCTGGGTATGCCGGGGTCAGGCAGGTCGCTGCCCATGTGAGGCGGCGCGAAGGTCGGCTCCGGTTGAATCAAGAATCCGATGAACCGGCGGTGCCGGCGAGGAGAAGAGATGAAGGTCAGGGCATCAGTCAAGCGAATGTGCGAGAAGTGCCGGGTCGTGCGGCGCACTGGCATCGTTCGGGTCCTCTGCGAGAACCCCAAGCACAAGCAGCGGCAGGGGTGACGAATGGCACGCATTGAAGGCGTAGACCTCCCCCGCAACAAGCGGGTGGACATCGCGCTCACCTATATTTACGGCGTCGGTCGCGAGATTGCGAAGCGCATTCTGGATGAGGCTCAGGTCGAGCACCACATCCGGGCCCAGGACCTCTCCGAGGTTGAGGTTGCGGCCATCCGCGACGTCATTCAGCGGCGGCACAAGGTCGAGGGTGATCTCCGCAAGGAGGTCGCGATGAACATCAAGCGGCTGATCGACATCAACTGCTACCGTGGCATCCGCCACAAGCGTGGACTCCCCGTTCGGGGCCAGCGCACCCACACCAATGCACGGACCCGTAAGGGTCCTCGCCGCGCTGTGCGGCGCCGCTGAGCAGGGGAGTAAACGAATATGGCATCTCCTCGTAGGAACCAGCCGCGTCGGGTCAAGAAGAACATCCCGAGCGGTCTCGTCCACATCCAGGCCACCTTCAACAACACGATCGTGACCATCACCGACCCGAATGGCAACACCATCTCGTGGTCCAGCGCTGGCGTGAAGGGTTTCAAGGGCTCCCGGAAGTCCACCCCCTTCGCCGCGCAGCTCGTGGCGGAAGACGCCGCGCGCAAGGCGATGGATCATGGTGTGAAGTCTGTTGGTGTCTACGTCAAGGGCCCCGGCGCCGGTCGTGAGTCCGCTTTGCGGGCCATTGCCAACTGCGGCCTCAAGATCACGCTCATCCGCGACGTGACCCCGATTCCTCACAACGGATGCCGGCCGCCCAAGCGGCGCCGCGTCTGATCGTCTTCGGCCCTCGGCTTCGGCCGGGGGTCCAGGCCTGCGCCGCTGCGTTCCATCGCGGCGGCGCTAACCCATCTATACGTCCGGGTGATGGTCCTGCACGGCCTGGCAGGCGGAAACCCGGCCGGAGTGGTTCATGGAAGAAGTCATCGCCGGAAACTGGCGTAGCCTGATCCGTCCCCGCGGCGTCGAGCGCGATGGACGCTCCAGCAGCACCTACGGCAAGTTCGTCATTCGTCCCCTCGAGCGCGGCTTCGGCATCACCCTGGGCAACTCGCTCCGGCGGATCCTGCTGAGCAGCCTGCAGGGTGCGGCCATCACGGTCGTGAAGATCGAGGGCGTTCTGCACGAGTTCTCGTCCATCCCCGGGGTGGTTGAGGATGTGACGGATATCCTCCTGAACCTCAAGGGCGTCCGCCTGCGCACCGGCGCCACGGAGTCCATGAAGGGCGTCATCGACGTCCGCGGTGTCTCGGGCAAGACCCTGGTGGTCACGGCCGGCGACATCCGCTTCCAGGGCAACGCCGAGGTGCTCAATCCCGAGCACCCCATCGCCACCCTGACCGAAGAAGGTCGCTTCTACGCCGAAGTGACCGCCGAGATGGGCAAGGGCTATGTCCCTGGCAGCATGAAGAAGGTGCAGGATCTGCCCATCGGCAGCATCCCCGTGGACGCGCTCCACAGCCCCATCAAGAAGGTCAAGTACACCGTCACCAACGCGCGCGTGGGTCAGCGGACCGACTACGATCGGCTCGCCCTCGAGCTTTGGACCGATGGCAGCGTGCTTCCCGAGGATGCCATCGCCTTCGCGTCGAAGATCCTCAAGGAGCAGATCCAGATCTTCATCAACTTCACCGAAGATGCCGAGCCCAGCGAAGGTGGCGGCATGATGACCGAAGAGGACTGGAACGAGCACCTCTTCAAGCGGGTGGACGAGCTTGAGCTCTCCGTCCGTTCGGCCAACTGCCTCCAGAATGCCGGTATCGAGTTCATCTGGCAGCTCGTCGAGCGCTCTGAAGCCGAGATGCTCAAGACCAAGAACTTCGGCCGGAAGTCGCTCAACGAGATCAAGGAGATCCTCGGTGAGTTGGGTCTGGCCCTCGGCATGAAGCTGCACAATTTCCCGAAGAGCCGCGGCTGAGGCCGGGTTCCTCCAACCGAATCGAGCGGGTGGTGGCCATCGGGCCGGGCACCCATAGAGGAGTCGAGCGATGCGTCATCTCAAGTCAGGCCGGCGGCTGGGTCGAAAGAGCTCCCACCGGACCGCGATGTACCGGAACATGGTCACCTCGCTCGTCACGCACGGGCGGATCCGCACCACCGAGGCCAAGGCCAAGGAGCTGCGCAAGGTGGCCGACCAGGTGATCACCCTGGGCAAGCGTGTCCCCCCCAGCGCCCTTGAGGGCCTTGAGGGTGAGGCGCTGGCCAAGGCCACGGCGAGCCGGCTGCATTGCATCCGGCAGGCCCGTCGTCTGGTCCTCGATCGGGACGCCCTTCACCGCGTCTTCAACGAGTATGCCGAGCGCTTCAAGGATCGCCCCGGCGGCTACACGCGGATCATGAAGGTGGGCTTCCGTTCGGGCGACAACGCCCCGATGGTGCTCATCGAGTTCGTGGAGGCCATGTCGTCGGTGGATGCCGGCGATCTGGGCTCTGATGGCAGCGAGCAGGACGCCGCGACCGCCTGATCGGCTGTTTCGCCAGCCTTCGCGGGCTGATGAATTTCCGCTGTCCATGGCCCGAGGTTCCCGAGAGGGGGCTTCGGGCTATGCTCGTTTGGGTTGGCCTTGGGAGAAAAGATGTCGGATTCCGCGGCGCTCGCAGCACGATTGAGCGCCCATATGGCGGCACATGGGCTGAAGACCACGCAGCAGCGCCAGGTCATCCTCGAGGTGTTTCTGGAGGCGGGCGAGCACCTGGCGCTGGATGAGCTGTTGCTGCGGGTGCAGGAGCGCAAGGCGGGTGTGGGCTACGCGACCATCTACCGGACCATGAAGCTCTTTGTGGAGGCCGGTGTGGCCCAGGAGCGGCGCTTTGGAGATGGACAGACCCGCTTCGAGGTGGCGGAGTTGGGTGATGATCACCACGACCACCTGATTTGCGAGACCTGCGGCCACATCTTCGAGTTCGAAGATGACGAGATCGAGCGGCGCCAGGCAGCCATCGCGGGCCGACACGGGCTGCGCATCAAGCGGCACCGCCTCGACATCTGGGGCGAGTGCATGTCGCCGGGCACCTGCCGCTTCCGGGAGGAGCAGCAGCGCGCCGCGGCAGGCTGAGGGGCGGAGAAGGGGCAGGGCATGGCAGCCGAAGGGACCGGCCAGCCTCTCTTCTCGTTTGCAGCCCAGCTGCGCTGTCGCCAAGGTCCCCCAAGAACGAAGAGAGGGCCGCAACCGAAGCTGCGACCCTCTCAGAGGTGGTGCGCGGAGGGGGAATCGAACCCCCACAGCCGCAATGGCCACTAGGCCCTCAACCTAGCGCGTCTACCAATTCCGCCATCCGCGCATTTGCCCGCTGGGCTTATTTCAGGGCTCGCGGACTGTCAACATCCCGAGGGCTCAGTTGTCGCTGCCCGCGGCAGCGCCGGGCGCTGGGGCGTCTGTAGCCGGCTGCGCGCCGTTGTCGCCGGCAGGCAGCGTGCCTTCGGGCAGGGTGGCCGCGTCGGTTTCGGCCGAAGGCTGGGCGTCTCCTTCGGCGCCCGGCGTGGGGGGCTCGGGTGCCGGTTCGGGGGGCAGCGTTTGCAGGGTGGGGGGAGCTGCGATCGCCGCGTCCTCGGCGTCCAGGGCCTTCATGACATCTTCGATGTCGTCCGTGCCCGCTTGGGTGCGGCTGGTGCTGCGGTAGGCCAAGGTGATGCTTGTGACCATGAAGAGCCCGGCGACCAGGGTGGTGACCCGTCCCAGGAAGTTGCCTTGACCCCGGGGCCCATAGGCCTGGTTGCCGCCCCCGCCTCCGCCAAAGGCGGCCGCGCCCTCTTTGCCGGGCTGGAGGAGGATGATGAGGATGAGGCCCAGGCAGAGCAGCACGTGGACGATGGTGATGAAGAGCTGCATGGAGCCATTCCGGGGGGAGGGGAGGGCGCGTCTTGGGGCGCGTGGGCGCCGGCAGGCGCCGAGGAAGGTCGGCTAACCGTGCACGGAGGCCGCAGCCTCTACGATGCGCGCGAAGGAGTCGGCGTCAAGGCTGGCGCCTCCCACCAGGGCCCCGTCGATATCGGGCTGGGAGAGGAGCTCGGCGGCGTTGTCGGGCTTCACGCTGCCGCCGTACTGAATCCGCAGGTCCTCCGCCACGAAGGCAGGGAAGTTCGCTGCGACCCAGGCGCGGATTGCGGCGTGCATCTCCTGGGCCTGCGCGGGGCTGGCGGTTCTGCCGGTACCAATGGCCCACACGGGCTCATAGGCAAGGGTGATGGCGGCCACCTGGTCGGCCGGCAGGCCGCCCAGGCCGGCCTGCAGCTGCTCGGTGACGACGGAGAAGGCCCGCCCGGCGTCCCGCTCGTCCAGGGTCTCGCCGATGCACAGGATGGGCAGCAGGCCAGCGGCCAGGGCGGCCTCGAGCTTGGTGCGTACGATGGCGTTGCTGTCGCCGAAGACGCTGCGGCGTTCGCTGTGTCCGACCAGGATGCGGGTGCAGCCGGCCTCGCGGAACATGGGTGCCGACACCGCGCCGGTGAAGGCGCCCTGGTTGGCCGCATAGGCGTCCTGGCCGCCCACCTCGATGCCCGAACCCGCCAAGGCCATCACCGTGGCGGGAACGCTGATGCTGACAGGGAAGACGGCCATGTCCACCGATCGCTCTTCGGTCAGTCGCTCGGCGAGCGCCTCTGCGAGGGCGCGCGCCTCCCGCGGGCCCAGGTTGAGCTTCCAGTTGCCAGCCACGAAGGGGCGTCGGTGGGCCATCTCAGCCTCGCTTGGCGCGCAGCGCCTTCAGCCCGGGGAGCTCCTTGCCTTCGATATACTCGAGGGAGGCGCCGCCGCCGGTGGACACATGGTCCATCTGGTCGGCCAGGCCCATCTGCTGGACCGCGGCCGCGCTGTCGCCGCCACCCACCACGCCATAGCCGGCAGAAGCCGCCATCGCGCGGGCCAAGGCCAGGGTGCCCTTGGCGTAGGGGGCCATCTCGAAGACGCCCATGGGGCCGTTCCAGAAGGCGGTCTTGGCCTTTGCCAGCTCGGCCGCGTATCGGGAGGCCGTGGCAGGCCCGATGTCCAGCCCCATCCAACCGTCGGGGATGGTGGTCACCACGCGCGTCTCTGCACCCTCCGACAGCTCTTTGGCGACGATGTGGTCCTCGGGGAGGAGAACGGCGACGCCTTTCTCTTCACAGCGTTCGAGGATCCGCCGGGCCAGCAGCACCCGGTCGGCTTCGACGCGGGAGCCGCCGATGGGGAGATCCCGCGCAGCCATGAAGGTGTAGGCCATCGCCCCGCCGATGAGCAGGGTGTCGCAGCGGCGGGCGAGGCTCTCGAAGACGGTGATCTTGTCGGAGACCTTGGCGCCGCCCAACACCGCCACCAGGGGCCGCTCGGGCTGGTCGACCAGCCGCTGGAGGGCCTCCACTTCGGCGGCGACCAGGAGCCCCGCGACGGCCACATCGACGTGGCTGACCACACCGACGATGGAGGCGTCGGGGCGGTGCATGGCCCCGAAGGCGTCGTTGACGAAGATGCGCCCCATGCGGGCGAGCTGGCTGGCGAAGGCGTCGTCGCCGGCCTGCTCCCCCGGATGGAAGCGCAGGTTTTCGAGGACCATGATGCCGCCGGCAGGCAGATCCCGGGCCAGCTGCTCCACCTCCTCGCCGACGGTCTCAGGAGAGAACACGATCTCGGCGTCCAGCAGCTCTGCGAGGCGTGCGGCGGCAGGTTCCAGGCTGAGCTTGCGCTCGGCCTTGCCCTTGGGCCGCCCCAGGTGGCTGCAGAGCACGATCTTGCAGCGGTGGTCGCGCAAGAGACGGATGGTGGGCAGCGCCGCGCGTATGCGGGTGTCGTCGGTGATCTTGCCGTCCTTCATGGGGACGTTGAAATCGACGCGCATCAGGACGGCGTCGCCGTTGAGCTCGAGCTCGTCGACGCAGGGCAGGCTCATTCCAGCTCCAGGGCGGCGACGCGCTTGGCCAGGTCGACCATGCGGGCCGAGAAGCCCCACTCGTTGTCGTACCAGGTCACGATCTTGAGCATGTGGGTGCCCATGGTCTGGGTCAAGGCGAGGTCGATGGTGGAGCTGGCAGGGTTGCCCACCAGGTCCGAAGACACCACCGGCTTGTCGGTGACGGCGAGGATGCCCGCCAGCGCGCCCAGGGAGGCCTCGGTCAGGGCGGCGTTGACGTCTGCGGCCGTGACGGGCTTCTCGGTGGTGACGGTGAGGTCGACCAGCGAAACATTGGGCGTGGGCACGCGAATGGCGATGCCGTTGAGCTTGCCGTTGAGGTCTGGCAATACGAGGCCCACGGCCTTGGCGGCGCCGGTGGAGGTGGGCACCATGTTGAGGGCCGCGGCCCGCGCCCGGCGCAGATCGCTACTGTGCGGCGCGTCCAGCAGGTTCTGGTCCATGGTGTAGGAGTGCACCGTGGTCATCAGGCCGGCCACGATGCCGAAGCGCTCGTGAATGACCTTGGCCGCGGGCGCCAGGCAGTTGGTGGTGCAAGAGGCGTTGGAGACGATGCGGTCGCCGGCCTTGAGCACATGGTCGTTGACACCCATCACCACGGTGGCGTCGGCCCCGGTGGCGGGGGCGGAGATGATGACCCGGCGGGCGCCGGCTTCGAGGTGCAGGGCGGCCTTCTCACGCTTGGTGAAGATGCCGGTGCATTCCAGCACCACGTCTACCTTTTCAGCGGCCCAGGGCAGCTTTGCGGGGTCGCGTTCGGCGGTCACCCGAATGCGCTTGCCCCCGGCCACGATGAAGTCGCCGTCCACCTCGACCGTCATCTTCGATCGGCCATGGACCGTGTCGTATTCGAGCAGGTGGGCCAGGGTGGCCACCGGGGTGAGATCGTTGATGTGGACGAACTCGATGGAGGGATCGTCCCAGGCGGCGCGGAGGACGCAACGCCCGATACGACCAAAGCCATTGATGGCGACGCGGATGGCCATGATTTCACCTCGATGCGAGTGGGTCCGACCCGCTCGGGGTCGGCGGAAGGGTCGCCTCCGTAACACAGGCCACCCCTCCGACCACCAGCCCCGCCCGGGCCCTCAACCCGATAGCTTCGGCCCCATGACGCTGCTGGTCACCAACATCCCCTGGCCGGGTCCCGACGCCGATCCCGTGCCTGCCCTTGTCCACCGCCTGGGCGTGCCCGCCAGCGCCATCGGCGAGGTCGAGCTGGTCAAGCGCTCGGTGGACGGACGTCGTCGGCCGCCCCTGTGGTTCGCCAACTACCGGGTCGAGCTGGGCCCGCTGGAGGCCCAGGTCCTGCAGCGGGGGCTGCATGGCGTCCGGGCCTGGTCCGAGCGGGACGATGCGCGCTTCTCGGCCGAGGACCCCGCGGCGCCCGTTCCCCGCCAGGCCTGGCCCCCAGCCCAGCGCCCCATCGTGATTGGCGCGGGACCCGCCGGCCTCTTTGCGGCCTTGCGCCTGGGCGAGGCGGGGCGCCGGCCGTCCTGTTGGAGCAGGGCGGCCCCGTCGAGGAGCGGCACCACGCGGTGCGCCGCTTCTGGCGCCACGGCGAGCTCGACCCCGATACCAATGTGGTCTTTGGAGAGGGCGGCGCCGGCGCCTTCTCGGATGGCAAGATCTACACCCGCCGCAGAGATGGCGAGCTGGGCTACATCTTCCGCCGCCTGGTGGAGATGGGGGCCGACCCCGAGATCCTCGAGGAGGGCTGGGCCCACCTCGGCACCGATCGCATCCGCGCCATCCTGCCCCGGATGCGGGCCCGGCTGACCGAGCTGGGGGTGCAGGTGCGCTTTCACGCGGCAGTGGTGGCCTTTCTGGTGGAGGGCGGCCGCTGCGTGGGCGTACGCCTGGCCGATGGCGAAGAGCTGCGGGGCGGGCCCGTGATCGTCGCCACGGGTCACTCGGCCCGCGACATCTGGCAGGCGATGCTGGATGCCGGGGCCACGGCCGAGCAGCGCCCCATCCACATCGGCGCCCGGGTCGAGCACCCCCAGCGCCTCATCGACGCGGCCCGCTATGGCGCGGCCCGCGGCGATCTGCCTCCCGCCAGCTACCGCCTGACGTCGCGGCCGCCCGCCCGCCGCGGCGTCAGTCCCCGCGCTGCCCACACCTTCTGCATGTGCCCGGGTGGCACCGTCGTGGCCGCCTCCAACCACCCCGGGCGGGTGGTGGTCAACGGCATGTCCTACTCCAAGCGGCAGGCCTTCTGGGCCAATAGCGCTGTGATTGTGGAGGTTCATCCTTCGGATTACCCCGGAAGCGACCCCCTCGCCGGAGTGCGCTTTCAAGACGAGATCGAGCGCCTGGCCTTCAATGCCGGCGGGGGTGCCTTCAAGGCGCCCGCCCACCGGGTCAGCGATCTGCTGGCCGGACAGCCCAGCGGTGACATCGACCGCACCAGCTACACCAATGGCGTCGTCGCCGCGGACCTGCGTGAGGTCCTGCCCGAGCCCTTGATCATCGGGATGCAGGCGGCGTTGCGGCATTTCGACCAGCAGGTGCCTGGCTTTGCCGGGCCCGATGCGGTGCTGATCGCGCCAGAGACCCGAACGACCGCCCCCCTGCGCTTTCATCGGGACGACGCGCGCGAGTCGCCCAGCCTGCCCGGCCTGATGCCGGTGGGCGAAGGTGCTGGCTATGCCGGCGGCATCGTGAGCGCCGCCCTGGACGGCTTCCGCGCCGCCCAGACCCTGGTGGAGCGCTACGCCCCGCGTCGCTGAATGCGAATCAGCGGAACTTGATGTCCTGGATGCCGCCCTTGCCCAGGGTGATCACCGCCCGCAGCTCGCCGCCGGCCTCGCGCCCAGGGCAGTCGGTCTTGTCCAGGCTCCAGGTGACCATGGCGGTGTTGGCGCTCTCGGCGGCCTCCATCGACCAGAGGCCCGACTCCGTGCAATCCATGCGCTCGTCCTGGATCTCGATGTAGGCCTGGGCCGTCCACGTGTTGTCCGGGTTGAAGGACAAGGTGGTGTATTCGAGCTTCGCGCCGCCCCCATCGGAGGGCTTGAAGTTGGCGATATTGGCCGTGACCAGCTGCTCGCCGAACTTCTTGCTGTTGGCATCGTCGGGCGTCTTCATGGCCGAGAGGTCGGGGCCCGAGGGCGCTGCTGCGGCTGCGTCGTCGCCCTTCTTCTTCTTGGCAAAGGCGGCGGGGGAGGCGAGCGCGAGGCCCATGGACAAGGCGAGGAGGGAGGCGGTGCGGGTCGGATGGGTCATGGTGTGGCTCCTGCAGCTCGACGACTGCGACCCGCCGACCATAGCCCAGCTTCCCGGGCCCTCGGGCAAGGCTGCCGGTTAGGTCGCTTCTGCCACCGCGGGCCCCGAGCGCCCGGGAGTGCCCGTGCGCAAGCTGCTGGTCGCAATCCTCGTCTACTCGTCGCTGGCGCTGGCCCTGACCTGGCCGGCGCTGAGCCAGCTCGGGCGTGCGGTGCCGGGTGCGGCGCGCACCGACATCTGGAATAGCCTCTGGACGCTCTGGTTCGGCGCAGATGCACTGCTGGCGGGGCATCTGCCCTATGCAGCAGACCTGCTCAACCACCCCGATGGCGGCACCCTGCTGGTCTCGGATCCCCTGGGCGTGCTCTTCGTGACGCCGCTGCTGTTGGGGGTGAGCCTGCCCACCAGCTACGCGCTGCTGGTGTTCTGGCGCCTGCTCCTGGCGGGGCTCTCGGCCCACCTGCTCGCCCGGGACCTGATTCAGGGCGCCGCTCCCGGCGATGATCGGGCGGCCATGGGCGCGTGGATCTCGGGGGTAGGCCTGGCCTCGGCGCCGGTGATCCTGAGCGCGGTGCACAACGGGACCTCGGAGTCCTTCAATGTGGGCTGGGCCCTGTTGTCGGTCTGGGCTGCCCACCGGGTGGCGACAGGGGGAGGGGCCCGCTGGGTGCTGCTCACCGGGGTGCTCCTGCCGCTGGCCTGCCTGGCCAGCTGGTATGCCGGCGTGGTGGCCTTCTTCTTTGTGGGGGCCCTGCTGCTGCTCGGGGCGGGCGACCGGCCTTGGAAGGCGGGGCTGTCTGGCCGTTTTGGTGCGTTGATCCTCGGTCTTCTGCTGACGGCACCCCTTGCGCGGGCCTTTCAGACCGCCGCGACCGCGCCCACCAACCTCGTGGGGATCAAGCACAGCCAGGAGTTGGACAGCGTGCGGCGCTCCACCGGTCCGGCAGACCCGGTGGGCTACCTCAGGGGAGGGGACTTCCGGTCGCCGGACTTTCGGGTGATCTCTCGCTATGGCGAGGGCTTCTTTCACTGCCACTATCTGGGCTGGGTGCTGATGGTCGGCGCCTTGCTCTCCCTTCGCCGCCGGCAGGGGACCGGCTTTGTCTGGCTGGCGGGGGCCCTGGGGCTGGCGCTGTCTTTGGGGCCAGTGCTGGTCTCCCAGGCCAGCCCGGTGATCCTGGCGGGGGATCGCGCGGTGCCACTGCCCTATTTCCTGGTGGAGCGGCTGCCGGGATTCTCGTCCTTGTCCCTGGTCTACCGGCTGGCGCTGGCCCCCGCCCTCGCCGCCGCCCTGCTGGCCGGGGTGGGCTATGGTTCCCTCCTGTCTCAGCGGCGGGCTCCGCGCTGGGCGGCCGCCGTCGTGGTTGCGGCCATCCTCTTGGGCTGCGCCTGCTGTCGCCCCTCGGCAGCCTCCCCGACACGGTAGACGCCAGCCCGGCGCCGGCCATCCAGGCCCTGGCCGCCGCGCCCCCGGGTGCGGTCTTGAATTTCCCCGTGGTTGGGGGGCGGCCCTACCTTTATGAGCAGTCCGTGCACCACAAGGCCATTGCCGGCACGCTGAACTTCCCCAACAACGGGGTGGGGCAGCGGGTCTGGAAGGCGATGCTGGCCAATGTGCGCGCCGATCCCGCCGACTTCCGACAGAGCGTTTCGGCGGCGGCGCGGGCCCGCGGGGTGCGCTACCTCGTGGTTCATGTGGACCCCATGGCCCGACCCGATATGCACGACGCCGCGGTACAGGCCGTGAAGGCTGCCTACGACCCCATTCCGGTTGATGTGCCCGGCGTCGACCCCGAGACCCTGCCGGTGCGGGTCTACGCCCTGTGGTGATGGGCAGCCGCAAGGACGTGGTGGCCGAGCGCTTTCCGCGCCCGCGCCCCCTCGAAGGCCTGGCGGGCGCCGCCGGCGACCTGCCCTACTTGGGGCTCACCCTGGCCGCACGCCAGGAGCGCGCCTTCTTGGAGGTGGGCATTTCGATGGCCACCGCCCACAGTCCGCGGGACCAGGCGCGGCTGATGATCCGCGAGGATGTGGTGGTGGGGCACAAGGCCGTCGTTGCGCTGGCCGACCGCGGCCTGGCCGAGGGCCGGGATCTGCGCTGGGTGACAGGGGGCCGCTCCGGGAACCTCGCCGCCGACCTCGCATTCGGCGAAGATGAGCCTCTATTCGTCTTTCTCGCGTCCGGCGGCACGGTAGATCCCGACCGGATCGCCGCCGCAGAGCCGGTGGTCTTCGACCCCGAAGAGCGCCTGGTCGAGCTGCCCGCGACCCAGGGCCACGACGGCGTCGAGGTGGTGGAGCTTCCCCTCACCGAGCACTTCGTGCTGCCCGCCGGGCACTGGCTGCAGCTGCTCTGGGCCAACCTGCTGGGCCTGGCCCCCTTTCTGTGGCGGGTCTGGCGGGGCGCAGCATCGCCGAGGTCGGCTGGCGCATCTTCTGGGCCTGCCTGGCCACCGGCTCCCTCAACCCCCGCCGCGTGGGCGCCCACCTCAACCGCAGGGGCAAGGGCTGCCAGATCCACCCGAGCGCCGTCATCGAAGGCTGCTGGCTGGGCGATGGCGTGACCGTGGGCGCCAACGCGGTGCTTCGCGCCTCGGTGCTCGCGGATGGGGCCGCGGTGGAGGATCTCGCGATGGTGGAGGGCTGCGTGCTGGGGCCGGGCGCCCGGGTGCAGCGGCAGGCCATGGCCAAGTTCTGCCTTCTGGGGCCGCGGGCCGCGGCCGGCGGAGACCTGCAGCTCTGCGTCCTGGACCGCGATGCATCGGTCAAGAAGACCGCCGCGCTCATGGACCAGGCCTTCGGGCAAGAGGTGCGGGTGATGGCCGGCGGGCGCCTGCACCCAGTGCCCCTGGGCATGGCCGGGGTCTGCTTGGGTGCCGGCAGCGTGGTCGCCGCCAACGTCTTCGTGGCGCCGGGCCGCTGCTTGCCCCCGGCATCGAGATCCTGCCGGCCCCCGAAACGGTGCTGCGGCGGGTGCCCGAGGGCCTGACCGGGCGGGTGATCATCGACGGCGGCAGCCTGAGGCCCGCGTGAGCATCTGGGGGCAGCCCGTGCTGTCCTTGCTGTTGGCGGGGGGCTACCTCGGCCTGCTCAGCCTGATGTGGCTGGGCCTGGTGCTGGGCGTGCCGCTGGGGTCGTGACTGGGCGCTGCGGATCCCCGAAGGCCCGCCGCCGCCCACCGGGCCGGCCCTCTCGATCTGCGTGCCCGCCCGGGACGAGGCCCTCAACATCGGGGCTTGCGTGCGGGCCGCCTTGGACAGCCGCTGGCCCGACTTCGAAATGGTGGTGGTGGATGATCGGTCCTCGGATGGCACCGGCGCCGCCGCCCTGGCCGCCGCCGCCAACGACCCGCGCCTGCGGGTGATCGAGGGCTCCGAGCCGCCGCCGGGCTGGGCGGGAAAGGCCTGGGCCTGCGCGAGGGCCGCGGGGGAGGCCAAGGCCCCGCTGCTGCTCTTCCTGGACGCCGATGTGCGCCTTCACCCCGACGCCTTGCGGGTGCTGGTGGAGACCGCCGAGGCCGAGCGCCTGGACCTGCTGTCGGCCTTTGGCACCTGGACCCTCGATGGCGCCTGGGAGCGGGTGGTGATTCCCACCGTGGGCTGGTTCATCCGGGGTGCCGTGGATCTCGACCGGGTGAACAGTCCGGCCCAGCCTGACGCCTTTGCCAATGGCCAGCTGATCCTGGTGCGGCGCAGCGCCTATGAGCAGGTGGGGGGGCATGGCGCCATCCGGGACCAGATCCTCGATGACGTGCGTCTGGCCGAGACCTTCAAGCGGCGGGGGCTGCGCATCGGCCTGCGGGTGGCCCCCTGGCTCTTCTCGGTGCGCCTCTACCGCTCCTTGGCGGAGATCTTCTACGGCTACGCCAAGAACCTCTTTGAAGGCATGGGTCGCCGGCCGATGCTGGGCCTGGGCGCGGTGCTCTTCATCTTCGTCGGCACGCTCCTGCCCTTTCTGGGCCTGGGCGGCGCGCTGGTCGCGCGCCTGGGCCTGGGCTGGGCGGTGCCGGGCTGGCCGTGGATAGGCTGGCTGGCGGGGGTCTGCGCCCTCCAGATCGCCTTTCGGTGGCGGGTCGAGCGCCGCGACGGCCGATCCGGCAGCATCGCCTGGGCCCACCCGCTGGCCAACCTCATCCTGGTGGCCATCCTGCTGCGGTCGGTGCTGGGCATGAAGGTGAAGTGGAAGGGGCGGATCTTTGTGGATGGCCGCGCTGGGGGCTGATTCCCCGTGCCCAGGTCGCCCCCGCGATGCCCCAGGGCGGCCCAGGGCGGCCGAGCGCAGCCCAGCGCAGCCCCAAAGCAAGAACGCCAGCCCGTGAGGGCTGGCGTCTGGCGTCTCTGAGAGTGGGACCGGGTGGGATCTGGCGCTTCAGAGGCGGGGGAAGGTGGAGCGGGAGACGGGATTCGAACCCGCGACATCCAGCATGGCAAGCTGGTGCTCTACCAACTGAGCTACTCCCGCAGAGCCCGGCGCTTTTAACCGGGCCGTTCCTGGTCGGCAAGGGCGCCGCGCGCCACAAGCATCCCAAGGACGCCGCACGTTTATGAGGATCCTCCGTCGCCGTCAAGGGCTGTTGTGAAGGTCTGGCGCGCTGTCGGGGAAAGGCGGGAAATCCGCGAGTCGGGGTCCCCCGGCGGGGGGCGGATATGCGCCCATCGCGCCGAAGGCGGCGGCTCTCTCACAAATGCGTTGCCGGATCCGGGTCGGGTCTGGTACTTTGAAAGGCGTTCGTCAGGCCGTCGCCCCAAAGGGGGGGCCTCCCCTCGGAATCGTCCACTCCGTCGAGGACTCCATGCACAACCCGCGCCTCATCGCCTTCGGGCTCTCCTTCTGCGCTGCCTTGGTCGTCGGCTGTACGGACAAGGTCGTGCCGGTCGAAGAGGACTCCGCAGACGTCGCGACTCCCGACAGCGCCGATCCCAACCTGCGGGACGACGACGGCGACGGCTGGTCCGAGGCCAACGGCGACTGCGACGACAGCAATGGCGATGTCTTCCCCGGTCAGGCCGAGCTGTGCGACGGGCAGGACAACAACTGCAACGGTGTTGTGGACGAGTCCTGGCCGGACACGGACGGCGACAATATCGCCGACTGCGTCGACACCGAAGACTGCGATGGCATCGACAATGACGGCGATGGTCGCATCGACGAGGACTGGCCCGATACCACCGGCGACGGGCAGCCCGACTGCCCCAGCGTCGAAGAGATCTGCAACGGGCTGGACGACGACGGCGACGGTGAGATCGACGAGGGCTTCGACGAGGATGGCGACGGCTTCTCGGGCTGCGACCCCTTTGGCGACGGTGCCGAGGACTGTGACGACGCCGATGCTGCCATCAACCCGGGTGCCGGCGAGATCGCCGACGACCTGATCGACAACGACTGCGACGGCCTGGTGGACGAGGGCGGCTGGACCGTCGCCGACCTGATCATCACCGAGGTCATGGTGAACCCCTCCGCCGTCAGCGACCCCGAAGGCGAGTGGTTCGAGGTCTGGAATGCCAGCGATCGCACCCTGGCCCTCAACGGCCTGGTGATCACCTCGCCGGTGGACGGCGACCGCGCCGTGGTGCGCTCCGAGAACCTCATCCTGATCGAGCCCGGCGACTACGCGGTGCTGGGCGCCAACGACGACGAGACCACCAACGGCCACGTCACCGTGGACTACGCCTACGACCACGACGACCTGGGGCTGGCCAACGAATTCGACGGCCTCATCCTGGAGGCCGACGGCATCCTCATCGACAGCGTCCAGTGGGACGACGGGGCCACCTTCCCCGACCCCGCCGGCGCCTCCATGAACCTCGACATCTCCTATGTCGACGCCACCCTCAACGACTCGGGTGACTTCTGGTGCGCCTCCAAGCGCGTGTGGGCCAGCAGCTATGCCATCGCCGATCGCGGCAGCCCCGGCGAAGACAACAGCTTCTGCTGGCCGACCGCGGTGGCCTCCTACGACCCCTCCAGCAGTCGGGACACCTGCGACGCCCTGCAGCTGGATGGGTCGGGCTCCTACGATCCCGATGGGCTGGGCTTGACCTATGAGTGGGAGCTGACCAGCGCCCCGGCGGGCTCGGGCACCGACAGCTCCGACATCATCGATACCGACGACATCAACCCGACCTTCGTCCCCGATGTGGCCGGTGTCTACATCTTCACGCTGACGGTCTACAACGGCGAGGAGTACTCGCAGCCCTCCAGCGTCGCCGTCACGGTGAGCGCCCGGTCCGTCAACGCCGATCCGATCGCCGATCCGGGCGCGGACGAGACCTACAACGCCAGCATCACCTGCACGCCCATCAGCTACGGCGTGAGCTACGACTGCGACTCCTGCGGTGACTACGAATTCGAGCTGGACGGTTCGGGCTCCTACGACCCCGACGGCGACCCGGTGTCGGACCCCAGCTGGGCGATCACGGGCGGCACCGGCTCGGCCACCATCACCGACGAAGACACCTGGACCCCGACGGTGACGGTGACGGGCAGCGCCGCCAGCTATGGCAGCACCAGCAGCACCACGGTGGACGTCACCCTGACGGTGTCGGACTGCATGGGCGCGACGGGCAGCGAGACGGTCACCCTGACCTACGGCTGCACCGGCATCTGAGCCGGCTCCGCGCCGCCTCCGATGGGGGCGGCGCGGCCACACCTGCTCCAGAAGCGCGCGACGGCGGATCCGCTCCAGGATCAGCCGGTCCTCGTCGGCGGGGGCCAGGGCCAGGGCGAGGTCGACCTGGGCCACCAGGCGCTGGTTGAGGGCCTTGCTGGCGCCCTCCCAGGTGGTGGCGTCTCCGCCCCCGGCCAGGCGCGACAGGTCCAGCCAGGTGCTCGCGTCGGGGCTGCGGGTGCGCAGCAGGGCCTGCCGCACGCTGGCCCCGGCTGCCCGCGAGGGCGTCGGCCGGGTCGAGCCAGGCGGTCGGCACCCCCACCCGCTCGCGGGTGACCTCCAGGGGGTCCATGGCGGCCTTCAGCGCGATGACCCGCCAGACGGCGGCGCTCTGGCAGGCTGCCGGCGACCAGCGGTCGGCGGCCTCCAATGCCCACCCGGTCCAGGCCCCGGCAGGGGCTGTCGGGGCAGTCGCCCATGATGCGCTCGGCGCTCAGCGCCACCAGGGCGAGGCCCACCGCCTCGGGGTTGGCGGCGTCCCGGGTGAGGGCCTCGGCCCCTTGGCGCAGCAGGCGGGCGACCGGCTGCTCCCCCAGCTCCGCCTTCAGGGCGTCCTGCATCGCCCGCCAGGCCTCTTGTTCGCTGTCCCGATCTGCGGCGACGGCCTGCAAGGCGAGCGATGTCGCGCGAATGAGGTGCTGGCGGCCGTTTTCAAAGGCGGCGGCGTCGGTGCTGCCCGCGGCGCGGGCCAGCAGGAGGGCGCCGGTGGGGCTGTCGATCAGGCGATCGTAGACGCCGGGCTGCAGGGCCGCGGCGGCGGCGATGACGGGGATCTGCGGCCCGTCCAACCAGCCCAGCAAGACCGCCCGCTCGCCGATGCGCAAGGCGGCCTTGCGGGCCTCTTCGGGATCCTGGCTGATCCACTCCAAGGGGCCGCGGGCGCCCGGTGGAAGGGTGCCGCCCTCCACCACGATGGGGCCAAGCCAGACAGCATCGCCAGGCCCTCCTCCCCGCTGGACTCGCGGCCCCGCTGCTGCGGCTTCGAGGGCGGCCAGGCGCGCCCCCGGACCAGCGGCACGGCGATGCTGCCCCGCAGGTGGCCTCGACCCGCCCCCAGTCCGAGGGGGGCGTCGGCGCGCTGGGCCACGGCGGCCCAGGCCCGCAGGGAGCTCGCCGTCGGGCACCGCGTCCCAGAACCGGCCTCGCGGGGAGGCCCGCCGGAGCAGGGGGTCGGTGCCCACCAACAGGATCAAGGCCTGGTACAGGGTCTGGGGCCGGGCCTGCTGCGCCTGCGCCGACACCGGGGGATCCATGCGCAGGTGCGGCGGGATCTCCTTGGGTCCGCAGGCCGCGAGCAAGGCCAGCACCGCCCCGGCGCGGGTCATGCGGCGGGTCCGGTCAGGCGGGCCTGGGCCTTGTGCCGTGCCAGCTGCCGCAGGATGCGCAAGGGCAGCCCGGGACCTTCAAAGATCAGCCCGCTGTAGACCTGGATGCCCGCGCAGCCCATGGCCAGCAGCGCCTCGGCCTGATCGGGGTGGGTGATGCCGCCGACGCCGATCACCGGCCCGCGGCCGTCCACCGCGCGCAGGACCTGGCCGATGCGCTCCTGGGCCAGGGGCCACAAGGGCGCGCCGGACAAGCCGCCGGCCTCGCCCAGGCGGCCCGAGCTTCCGGGGCGGCTGATGGTGGTATTGGTCGCGATGATGCCGGTGCAGCCCGCCAGCATGGCCACATCGACGGCCTCGGCCAGGGCGGTGGGCTCCAGATCGGGGGCCAGCTTGAGAAAGACCGGCGCGCCCGATGCGGTCTGCACGATGGCCCGCAGCAGCCGGCCCAGGCGCTCGGGCTCTTGCAGATCGCGCAGCCCTGGCGTGTTCGGGCTGCTCACATTGACCGTGAACCAGTCCACCAGCCCCCGCAGGCCCGCGACATTGGCCAGGTAGTCGTCCTCGGCGAGATCGTTGGGGGTGTCCTTATTCTTGCCGATATTTGCGCCAACGGGCACCCCAGGCCAATTCCCGCTGGCTCGAAGCGCCCGGATGCGTTCGGCGAGGGCTGGCAGGCCCGCGTTGTTGAAGCCCATGCGGTTGATCAGCCCGCGCTCGGGAACCAGCCGGAACATGCGCGGGGCGGGGTTTCCCGCTTGGGGCCTCGGGGTGACCGTGCCCACTTCCACAAAGCCGAAACCCAGGGCGGGCCAGGCGGCGATGGCCTGTCCGTCCTTGTCCAGCCCGGCGGCCAGCCCCAGGGGGGAGGGCACGCGCAAGGGGCCGAGGGTGGTCTGCAGGTTGGCCGGGGGGGCGGGCGTGAGACCCCGCAGCAGGGCGCCGCTCAGCCGGGGCCAGCGGTCCAGGGTGTCGAGCACCAGGTGGTGCGCGCGCTCGGCATCCAGCGAGAAGAGGAGCGGGCGGGCGATGCGCCACGCCAGGTCGACAAGCACGGGCAGGCCTCCGGGCAGGGACCCCGCTCCGAGGCCCGCTGAGCGGTGCTAACACCTTCCAGCTTGCCGGACCGGCGCGCGGGGGGCTGGTGTCGAAGCCCGGCCCCGGGCTACCATCCGGTGCCGAGCCATCCATGGGGTCCGACCGGATGATGCTGTTGCCGCTCCTGGGCGCCGCCTTCGCGAGCGACCTCGCCATCCAACACGCCACGGTGCTGCCCATCTCCGGGCCTCCGATCGCCGATGCCACGGTGCTGGTGACCGATGGCCGCATCGAGGCTGTGGGCGCCGGGCTGCCCGTGCCGCCGGGAACCGCCATGGTCATCGACGCCACCGGCCGCTTCCTCACCCCCGGCCTGATCGATGTGCACTCCCATATGGGCGTCTACGCCTGGCCCAATGCCGGCGCCCACTCCGATGGCAACGAGGCCACCGATCCCCTGACCCCGCAGGTCTGGGCGGGCGACTCCATCCGGGTGCATGACCCCGCGATGTCCCGGGCCCGGGCCGGCGGCGTGACCACCATCCAGGTCCTGCCCGGCAGCGCCAACCTGGTGGGCGGGCGCTCCGCCGTGATCAAGCTGCGCCAGAGCCGGACCTTGGACGGCATGCTCTTTGCGCAGGCGCCCGCGGGCATCAAGATGGCCTGCGGTGAGAATCCCAAGCGGGTCTATGGCAGCGACATCGACGGCCCCAGCACGCGCATGGGCAACCTGGCGTCCATGCGGGCGGCCTTTCAAGGGGCGCTGGACTACCGCGAAGCCCGCAAACGCCGCGAGCCGCCGCCATGGGACGAGGGCCAAGAGGTGCTGCTGGACGTGCTTGCCGGCAAGATCCGCGTGCATGTCCACTGCTACCGCCACGACGACATTGAAGGCGTGTACCGCGTAATGGACGAGTTCGGCGTGAAGGTGGCCAGCATTCAGCACGCGCTGGAGGCCTACAAGGTGCGCGATCTCATCGCCGCCCATGGATCGGGGATCGCCACCTGGCCCGACTGGTGGGGCTTCAAGATGGAGGCCTATGACGGCATCCCCGAGAACGCGGTGCTGGTCAAGGCCACCGGCGTACCCGTCGCGATTCACTCCGACTCGGCCGACACGGTGCAGCGCCTCTACACCGAGGCCGCCAAGCTGCTGGCCACCGGGATGAGCGAGGAGGACGCGCTGGAGACCATCACCCTCGACCCCGCGCGCATCCTCGGCATCGACCGCTTCGTGGGCAGCGTGGAGGTGGGCAAGCACGCCGACCTCGCCCTCTTCTCCAAGCACCCCCTCGATGTCACCACCGTGGTGGACCAGACCTGGATTGAAGGCGAGACCGTCTTCAGCCGCGAAGCGGAGGGCACCCCCTATGCCTGGCCCTGACCTCAGCCGCCGCCACCTGCTCGCCCTGGGTGGCGCGGGGGCCCTTGGCCCTGGGCCTGCCCCGCCGCGCCTGGGCCGACCCCGCGATGGACGCGCGCCTGTCGGGCTGGGCGGCTGCCGGCACCTCCGGCAGCTTCACCCTGAGCAACGCCGTCCTGGTCACCCACGAGGGCGGCGCCTGGACGCCAGCGGCCTGCGGGTGGAGGCCGGTCGGGTGGTGGAGCTGGGCCCCCAGGTGAAGGGCGGCACCGACCTCGGCGGGCGCTGGCTGACTCCCGGCTTCACCGACGCCGGCTGCCTGGTGGGGCTGCTGGAGGTGGGCGCCGAGGGCGGCTCGCGCGACGACAATGAAGACAGCGACGCCATTCAGCCCGATGCCCGCGCCTGGGATGGCTACAATCCCCAGTCTGAGGTGGTCGCCGTCACGCGGGCTGCGGGCATCACCCACGCCCTGGTCCATCCGGCCACCAGCCGCCTGGTCCCGGGCCAGGCCGGCCTCTTTCGCATGGTGGGCCGCACGCCGGACGAGGCCCTGGTATCGGGACCGGCCGCCCTGGTGCTGTGCCTGGGCCGCGCCGCCACGGGGGGCAAGGGGCCGACCTCGCGCATGGGCGTGTCCATGCGCCTGCGCGAGCTGATGCACGGCATCGAGCTGCCCGATGACAGCGACGAGAAGCCCCGCCGGCGCTGCCGCAAGGGCGAGCCGGACGCCCCGGAGGCCGACGAGGACCTGTCTCCTGCGGACCGCACCTGGCGACAGGTACGCCGGGGTGAGCTGCCCGTGCTGATCAAGGCCGAGCGCGCCGACGACATCCTGGCGGCCATCGACCTCTGCGCCGAGTGGAAGCTGCGGGGCGTGCTGCTGGGCGGGGCCGAGGCCTGGATGGTGGTGGACGAGCTGGCCGCTGCCGGCATGCCAGCCTTCTTGGGGCCCCTGACGGTGCAGCCCGACAGCTTCGAGCACCCCCACGCCCGCTACGACAACGCTGCCATCCTGCACGCTGCCGGCGTGCCCATCAGCTTCCGCACCGACTCGGCGCACTTCTCGCGGGGCCTGTCCACCAGCGCGGGCGTCGCCGTGGCCCATGGCCTGCCCTGGGAGGCGGCCATCGCGGCCCTGACCCATGGCCCCAGCGCAGCGTTGGGGGGAGCGCCCCTGGGCACCCTGGAGCCCGGCGGACCGGCGAGCTTCTTCGTCACCGATGGGGATCCGCTCCAACCCCGCCACGCTGTGCGCCGGATGTGGATCGACGGCCGAGAGGTCTCCCTCGACAACCGGCAGCGGCGGCTCTTCGAGCGCTACCGCGAGCTGTGGTAGGCCGCCCATGAAGGTCCTGGTCACCGGCGGCGCCGGCTTCATCGGCTCTCACCTCGTGGACGCGCTGCTGGCGCGGGGGGACGAAGTCACCGTCCTCGACTGCTTCGATGACGCCTACGATCCGCGCTTGAAGGAGCGCAACCTGCACGGCAGCGCCGCCACCGTGGTGCGCGCCGACATCCGCGATCTGGACGCCGTGCTGCCCCTCATGCAGGCCGCCGATGGCGTCGTGCACCTGGCGGCGCGGGCGGGTGTGCGCGAGAGCCTGGCCGACCCCCTGCTCTATGAGTCGGTCAATGTGCGGGGCACCGCGGTGGTATTGGAGGCCGCCCGCCAATCTGCAGAGACGCGCGGGCGGGCGGTGCCGGTGGTCTTCGCCAGCTCGTCGAGCGTCTATGGCGCGCGCGGGCCGGGGCGCTTCACCGAGGACAGCGGCGCCGACAGCCCCGTGAGCCCCTACGCGGCCACCAAGCGCTGCGGGGAGCTGCTCGCCCACGCCGCCTGGGCCGGTGCCGCCGTGCCGGTGACCTGCCTGCGCTTCTTTACGGTCTACGGCCCCCGCCAGCGGCCGGCCATGGCCATCGCCCGCTTCTTTGAGCTCGCCCAAAATGGGGACCCACTCCCCATTTTCGGTGATGGCAGCGCCATACGCGACTTCACCTTTGTCAGCGATGCGGTGTCTGCCGTCCTGGCCAGCCTCGACCAGCCCGACGGCTTCCGCGTGCTCAACATCGGCAGCGACGCGCCGGTCCGCTTGCTGGACCTCGTGGCTGCCATCGGCGAGATCAGCGGCCAGCCCCTCAAGCTCGCCCATCTGCCCGTGCAGAATGGCGATGTGCCCCGCACCCACGCTGACATCAGCCGGGCCCGCGCCGCCCTGGGTTGGGCGCCGCAGATCAGCCTGCAGGAGGGCCTGCGGCGCTACTTTGCCTGGAGCCAGGCAGGGGCCCGCTGACGATCAGGCGGCCGGGGGACGCACCTGGCCGGCACCCTGGCGGAAGAACTGCACGAGGTATTCCACCGCGCTGGCCAGGCTGAAGAAGGTGGCCACATAGAGCAGGGCCACGCCGGTGCGGATGGGCTCGCAGCCGGCGGTGGGCACATTCCACAGGATGAAGCCCAGGGCGGTGCTCTGGTAGGCGGTCTTGAACTTGCCCAGGGTGCTGGCCGAGATCACCATGCCCTCCTGGCTGGCGATGCCCCGCAAGCCCGTGATGGCCAGCTCTCGGCAGAGCAGCAGCACCACCAGCCAGACCGGCACCCAGCCCAGGGGGATCATCATCACCAGCACGGTGGTGACCATGAGCTTGTCGGCCATGGGGTCGAGGTAGGCGCCCGCCGGCGACGTGAGGTTCCAGCGACGCGCCAGCCAGCCATCGATGATGTCGGTGATCATCGCGCCCACGAAGACGACGAAGCCCACCGCCGTCTCGAGCTGGGTGGGCTGATCCCAGAGCAGGTAGACCATGACCGGAACCAGCGCGATTCGGGCCACGGTCAGGGTGTTGGGGAGATTCCAGAAGCCCGCGCTCTTGGGAGAAGGCTTCCGGCTGGGGGTGCCGCTCATGGGGTCGAATCGCCAAGCTGTAGGGGTGCGGTGAGGGGCGCTTCGGGCATGCCGGGGATGACCGGACGGTTGTCGCGCAGGTGGTCGTAGATGGCCATGACCCGAGGCACATAAGCGCGGGTCTCGTCGAAGGGAGGGATCCCGTTGTACTTCTCGACATTGCCCGGGCCGGCGTTGTAGGCCGCCAGGGCCCGGCGCACATCCCCAAAACGCTCCAACATGCGGGCGAGGTAGCGGGTGCCGCCGTCCAGGTTCTGCAGCGGATCCCAGGCGTCCGCCACCCCCAGGCCCTCGGCGGTGCCCGGCATCAGCTGCATCAGGCCCATCGCGCCCGTGCGGCTCTTGGCGTTGGGGTTCATGCCGCTCTCGGCCACACAGACCGCCTTGATCAGCTCGGCCTGCACGCCATAGCGGGCTTCCAAATCCAAGAGTTCGGCATCCCAGGTGTCCAGCAACGGGAAGGTGCGCAGGTTGACCCGCGCGGGTGCTGGCAGGGGCTTGCGGTCCAGGATGAAGACCTGGAAGCCGCTGTGGGTGGGCGAGTCCGTGAAGGACAGCGTGCCATCGGCCAGTTCGGCCCGGTAGATGTCGGCGCCGAGGGCGGCATGAAGGGCGATCAGGAGCAGCATATCGGCTGAGGCTACCGGTGGCGGGGGGCCCGTACAAGGGCCGGCAGGTGCAGCAGGAGGGCCGCTGCGCTAGGTTCACCCTGGCCGAAGTGACTGGCTACGAGGCAGGTATCGTGCCCAAGACAGACGTGCTCATCATCGGTAGCGGTCTCGCGGGCATGCGCCTGGCCTTGGAGCTTGCGCCCCATGGCTCGGTCACGGTCCTCACCAAGGGCGCGCGGGAAGAGAACAACTCCCGCTACGCCCAGGGCGGCATCGCCGCGGCCTGGCACGACGAGGACTCCTGGCAGGACCATGTCCGCGACACCCTGGTCGCCGGCGCGGGCCTCTGCCGTCGGGATGTGGTGGAGCGCACGGCCCGCGAGGCGCCCGAGCGGGTGCGCGAATTGATCGAGCTGGGGGTGGAATTCGACCGCTGGGAAGAAGACCCCACCGACTACGATCTGCACAAGGAGGGCGGCCACTCCCGTCGGCGCATCCTTCACGCCAAGGATCTCACCGGCGCCGAGATCATGCGGGCCCTCTTTGCGCGGGTGGACGAGCACCCCGCCATCTCCGTTCTCGAACAGCGCATGGTGGTGGACCTGGTCACCGAGGGCAGCCTGGCCCGCCGGCGGCAGGCCCTGCCGCCCCACCCCGACCGGGTGCTGGGCGCCTATGTGCTCAACTGCGAGAATGGCGAGGTCGAGGCCTGGAGCGCCAAGGTCGTCCTGCTGTGCACCGGCGGCGCCGGAAAGGTCTACCTCTACACCTCCAACCCCGACGTCGCGACGGGGGATGGCGTGGCGATGGCCTACCGGGCCGGCGCCCGGGTCGCGAATATGGAATTCGTGCAGTTCCACCCGACCGTGCTCTACAACCCCGCCGGCGGCAGCTTCTTGATCAGCGAGGCCTTGCGGGGTGAGGGCGGCATCCTGCGCCTGCCCAACGGCGAGGCCTTCATGTCCCGCTACGACAGCCGGCTGGAGCTGGCGCCGCGGGACATCGTGGCCCGGGCCATCGACTCCGAGCTCAAGCGCACTGGCGCCGACGCGGTGCTGCTGGACATGACCCACCTGTCCCGGGCCGAGATCGAACACAAATTCCCCAATATCCACGAGCACTGCCTGGCCCTTGGGCTGGACATGGCCACGCGTCCCATCCCGGTGGTGCCGGCTGCACACTATGTCTGCGGCGGCGTGATGACCTCGCTTCAGGGCGAGACTGACATCCACAACCTCTTCGCGGTGGGGGAGGTCACCTGCACCGGCTTGCATGGGGCCAACCGGCTGGCCAGCAACTCGCTGCTCGAAGCCATCTCCTTTGCCCACCACGCCGCACAGGTGGTGCGCGCCCGCCTTCCGGTGCTGCCTGCGGTCGAGCCCATCCCTCCCTGGGATTCCGGTCTGGCCTCCGAGCCCGACGAGCAGGTGGTCATCACGCAGATCTGGGACGAGATTCGGCGTTTGATGTGGAATTACGTCGGAATCGTCCGCAGCTCGCGGCGGCTGCGGCGGGCGCGGGCCCGGTTGGACCTGGTGGAAGGCGAGATCGAGGCCTACTACTGGGACTTCAAGCTGACCGGCGACCTGATCGAGCTGCGCAACATCGCGACGGTGGCCGGCCTGGTGGTGGACAGCGCGATGCGCCGCCGCGAGAGCCGCGGCCTGCACTTCACCCTGGACTACCCCGAAGCCGATCCGCGCTTTGTGCGGGACACCATCCTGCAGAAGCGCTGGTAGGCGGCCTCAGCCGTCCAGGCGCAGCTCGCCGGTGCCCACCAGGGCCTCGATCTCGGCGGGGTCCTTGGGAATGCCGGCAGTGAGCACATCGGGGTCGCCCGCGGTCACGTGCACATCGTCTTCGATGCGGATGCCGCCAAAGCCCGTCCAAGTCAGGGCGCGCTCCAGATCCAGATCGCCCTGGAAGCGCGTCAGCAGGTCGTTGTCGGCGAGGATGGCGGGCACCACGTAGAAGCCGGGCTCCACCGTCACCACCATGCCGGGCTGCAGGTCGCGGTCCAGGCGCAGGTAGGAGAGGCCGAACTGGCTGGAGCGGCGACGGCCGGCGCCATAGCCCGCGCGATCGCCGAAGATCTCCATGTCGTGGACGTCCAGGGCCAGCAGGTGGCCGATGCCATGGGGGAAGAAGAGGGCGTGGGCCCCGCGCTCCACCAGGCCGTCGACATCGCCCCGCAGCAGGCCCTCGTCCACCAGGAAGCGGGTGAGCACGGCGCCCGCGGCGAGGTGCACATCCCGGTAGCGCACGCCCGCGCGGCAGCGGTCGATGGCGGCCAGCTGGGCGGCCAGCACGGCGTCATAGGCCGCCCGCTGGCGGCCATCGAAGCGCCCGGACACCGGCCAGGTGCGCGTGACATCGGTGGCATAGCCGCTGGCGGCTTCGGCGCCCCCGTCCAGGAGCAGGAGCTGGCCCTCTTCCAGAATGTTGTCGTAGCCTTCGTTGTGGAGGATCTCGCCCCGCACCGTCACGATGCTGTGGTAGGCGGTTCCCAGCCCGTGGGCGGCCAGCACGCCGTCAAAGAGGGCGGCGATCTGGCGCTCGTGGCGGCCCGGCCGGGTGGCGGCCATGGCGGCCCGGTGCGCCCGCGCCGTGACCGCGCCGGTGGCCCGCATCTCGGCCACCTCCTCTTCTTGCAGCGTGAGGCGCAGGGAGATGACGGCCTCGATCAGGCGCTCAGGCCCGTTGAGGGGGCCATATTCCAGCAGCTGGCCGGTCAGGCGCCGGGCGAGGGCGGTGCGGCGCGGGTCTGAGACGGCCAGGGACCAGGGCCGGCGGGCGAGCGCCGCGATGCTGGGCTCAAGCTCCTCGGCCGGGGCGGTCTGGATGCCGTAGCGATCGGCCAGCGCGGCCAAGGAGGGCGTGGGCCCGTGCCACAAGGCGTCGCCGGGGCCCGGTGTGGGCAGAAAGAGCGTGTGCTGATCGCCGTCGATCAGCAGCGCGGCATCGGGCAAGGCGCAGCCGCTGAAGTAGAGGAAGCTGCTGTCCTGCCGGAAGGGCAGGGGATTGGCCGGGAAGTTCCGGGCCTGGCGGCCGTTGCCCATCAGCAGGACGGGCTGATCGAGCATCGCGGACAGGGCGCTGCGGCGCTCGGCGTGAAAGGCGGCGGAAGGCATCGGGGCTCCTGGCTGTGCCCCCGCTGCCTAACCCTGCGCGGGGTCCGGGTCGCCCAGCAGCTCTCTGCGGCCCACCAGGGCCTCCATGCGGTAGCCGGCGGCCTCGATGCGCTCAAGAGCGCCCTCCTCCCGGTCCACCACCACGATGACCTGCGCCACCACCAGTCCCGAGTCTTCGACGTGCTGAATGGCCTGCAGCAGGCTGCCGCCCGTGGTGGTGGTGTCTTCGACCACGCAGACCGGCGCGCCATCGCGCAGGTTGCTGCGGCCTTCCACCCAGAGCTTCAGCCCGTGGCCCTTGGCCTCTTTGCGCACCATGAAGCCCATGACCGGGCGACCGGCGAGGTGGCTGAGGGCGGCCGCGGCGCCGGTGATGGGGTCGGCGCCGGTCACCGGGCCGCCCACGCCCTCGATCTCGGGCTTCAGGCGGCTGAGCAGCAAGCGGGCGACCAGGGCCGCGCCTTCGGGGTGCAGGGTGGTGCGGCGGGCGTCCACATAGAAGTCGCTCTCGCGGCCCGAAGCCAACAGCACCCGCTGGCGGCGCACGCTGCGCTCTCGCAGGATCTCGACCAGGCGGTCGTGGTCGTGCCGCAGGCTGTCGGTGTCGTTGGGGCGCATGGGGTCTCCGGCCGGGTTCAGGCGGTGGGGGCCCACACCTTATCCAGCCAGGCCACCAGGTCGGCCAGGATCGTGGCCTTCTCCGGCTCGTTGAAGATCTCGTGGTAGAGGTCGGGGTAGACCTTTAGCGTCTTTTCGGCGGTCCAGCCCTCATAGAGGCGCAGCGCCGCCTGGTGGTCGCAGATCTTGTCGCCGGTGGAGACCATCAGGCGCATCGGCAGCGCGTAGCGGCCGGGGTCGCCATTCACCCGGGCCATGGCGGCCTGGCTCTCGGTGAACCAGCGCGGGGTGACCGACGAGAAGACCAGGGGGTCGGCCTCGTAGGCGCGCACCACCTCGGCGTCATGGCTCAGGAAGGTGGTGTCCAGTCCGCTGGGCACGGGCAGCCAGGGCAGCAGCCGGCTGAGCCCGGTGCTCATCTTCACCTTCCAGGCGGGGGCCTCAAAGGCCAGGCCCAGCAAGGGGTTGGACAGCGCCAGGGCCCGGCAGGGGGGGGTGAGGGGCTCGCGCAAGGCGTCCAGGCTGACCAGCCCGCCCATGCTGTGGGCCAGGATGGCAAAGGGCTTGCCGATGGTCCCTGCGGCGGCTTGCACATCCTCGACATAGCGGTGCCAGGCGACGCAGTGGCCGCGCCGCCCGCCGCTCTTGCCGTGCCCGCGCAGCTCGACCAGGGTCACCCGCCAGCCGGCCTCCACCAGGGCGGTGGCGACGTGGTTGTAGCGGCCGGCGTGTTCGGCGAGCCCGTGAACCAGCAGGACGTCGCGATCCCCGTCACCCCAGCGGGCCAGGCGCAGGGGCGTGGCGTCATCGGAGCGGGCGGACAGCCAGGTGGGCTGCAGGGGCGTGGACATGGGGCTCCCGAAGGCAGGTCAGAGCAGCGCGAGGGAGAGCTGCGGGAAGATCACGATGAGGACCAGGCACAGCAACATCAACAGCAGGAAGGGCGCCGACGCCTTCATGACCTGCACCACCGGGCGTCCAAAGACAGTCGAGGACACGAAGAGGTTGATGCCCATGGGCGGGGTCAGGTAGCCCAGCTCCAGGTTGACGATGAAGATGATGCCGAAGTGGATCGGGTCGATGCCATAGCTGACGGCGATGGGCGCGAGCAGGGGGGCCACGATGAGGATCGCGCTCACGATCTCCATCACGCAGCCCAGGGCCAGCAGGAAGAGGTTGACCAGGATGAGGAACTGGGCCTTGCTGTGCACATGGGCTTGCAGCCAGGCGGCGGCGTCCTGGGGGATGTACTGCTCGCTCAGGAATTTGTTGAAGGCCATCGCCAGCACGATGATCAGGAAGAGGCTCCCCATCATCACGCCGGACTCGCTGAGCACCTTGGGCAGGTCCCGGAGCTTGAGCTCGCGGTGCACGAGCAGCTCGACGAAGAGGGCATAGACCACGGCAACAGCCGCCGCCTCGGTCACGGTGAAGCGCAGGGGCCCCAGCACGCCGTAGATGCCGCCCAGGATCAAGACGGGCAGCACCAGCGACGGTGCGCTGCGCCAGAGCTGCCGGCCCAGGTTCTTGAAGTAGCCGTCCTTGGGCGCCTCGTACTGGATGTCCAGGCCCGGTCGGGTGGGTCGGGTCTGGTAGAGCGTGTAGACCGTAAAGGTGGCGGCGATCAGCATTCCCGGCAGGATGCCGGCCACGAAGAGGTCGTTGGGGCTGACCGGGTTGTCCTGCGTGCTCACCATGATCGCGTAGATGATCATGGGTACGGACGGCGGGATGATGATGCCCAAGGAGCCGGCGGAGGTCAGCACGCCGATGCTGTAGTCCTCGGGGTAGCGCTCGCGAACCAGCATCGGGAACATGATGCTGCCCACCGCGATCACGGTGACCGGAGAGCTGCCCGAGATGGCGGCAAAGAAGACGCAGGCCCCCACCGTGGCCAGCCCCAGGCCGCCCGGCATCCGGCCCACGAAGGCCCGGGCAACCGCGACCAGGCGTTCAGCGATGGACCCGTGGGTCATCAAGTTGCCGGCCAGCACGAAGAAGGGGATGGCGAGCAGCTCCTCCTTCTTGACCGCCTCGAACATGTCTTTCGCGACGTTGGCGGCGCTGAATCCCTGGATGAGGGTGACGGCGCCCACCGAGGCCACTCCGATGGCCAGGAAGAGGGGCGCGCCCACCAGGATCAGCGCCAGGCCGGCGATGAGGATCAGCCACCCGGTGGACAGGCCCGCGGCCAGGCCCAGGCCCACCAGGATGCCGGGCAGCAGGCCCACGAAGATGAGGTCGCGGGCGCTGCGGCCCGTGCTCTTGACCAGCGTCTCCTTGGGAGGCGGAAGGGTCGGGTCCGGGTCGAAGCGGCCAAAGAGCCCCTGGGCGAAGAAGCGCAGGGACATCAGCAGGAAGGAGAGGGGGATGACCGCCTGGGCCAGCCACTGGGGGAATTCCTGGCGGCTGCTGGAGGCGGCGAGCAAATCGGCCGTGCTCTGTCTGGCGGTGCCGGCCTCGGCCTTGTCCTTGGCCCCCGCATCACCGGTGTCCATGCCCACCAGCGCCGCCAGGTCCACACCCTTGTTGGCCTCGGTCTTCTCGGCGATGATGGTGGCGGAGTCTTCCAGGTCCACCCAGCGATAGGGCTCACCTGCGGGCGTCGTGGGCTGCCAGCGGGCACCCACGATGCCGAGGCCCACAAAGGCCAGGGCGAGGCTGGCCACCACCTCGACCGGCAGGCGCAGCGAGGCGGGGGCCGGCTTGTCGGAGCTGCTCCAGCGCCGGAGCAGGACCACCGCCCCCAGCAGCAGGGCGCCGGCCGCCACCAGGGCCGCCACCGGCGTGCCGTCGGCCCCCAACATCAGGCTGCCCAAGGCGTTGATGCCGGGAATGAGCGGATCCCACAGGGGCAGGCTGTCCTGGCCGGTGCCGGCCACCAGGGCGCCATCCATCAGCTCGGTGGCGTAGCCGGTGAACTGCCAGCAGAAGCCCGCGGCCACCAGGGCCACGAAGCGCTTGACCATGCGGGCGGCGGCGGGGGACAGCAGGCGCTCGCTGGAGTCCACGGCGAGGTGCTTGCGGTCGCGGGTGGCCAGGGACGCGCCCAGAAAGCCCACCCAGACCATCAAGACGACGGCCATGGTCGGGCCGCCGCGCAGCTCGAAATCATACCAGGGCGCCTCTCGGCGCAGGTAGTCCGAGAAGCTCAAGAAGGTCATCGCCAGGAAGGCGATGGAGATGACCACCTTCTCGAGGCCGGCCAGCAGCCGGTCCAGCTCCTCGAAGAGGGCCCGGACCAGCACCAGCAGGCCCGTAACCAGCAGGATCAGGTAGAAGGCGAGGTCGGTGAGCGGGCCGTCGACCAGCTTGCGCCAGCCATTGGACACCGCGCGTCCGGCCGCGCCAAGCGCCCCGTCGATGGCATCAAAGATGCGGTTCAGCAGCGTGTACACGACGGGTCCGGGGGGCCGGTGGCTGGGGCTGCGCGCTCAGCGCATGGACTGCAGCTTGGTCTTGACCTGATCGTAGACCGGCACCATGTCGGGGTGCGAGGCCAGGAACTGCACATGCACCGACTTCGTGGCCTGGCGATAGGCCTTGATCTGGTCGGCGCTGGGGGTGACCACCTGCACATCGGCGCCGCCGGCCCCGGTCATGGACCCGATGGTGTCGATCAGCTCGGCTTCCAGCGCGCGCACGTCCTTGCGGCCGCGGGCGCCCTCGGCCTTGGCGTCCTTCATCAGCATGCCCTGCAGATCCGCCGGCAGGCCGTCGTAGAACTTCTGCGAGTAGACCACCGCCGCCGGCTGGTAGATGTGCCGGGTGAGCGTGTAGTGGGTGATGGGCTGCACCCAGCCACCCGCCAAGGAGAAGAGCGGGGTCTGGTCGTAGCCGTCGATGATCTTGGTATTGAGGGCCGGCAGCACCTCGGTGGTGGGCTTGGCCACCGCCTGGACGCCCAGGGCTTTCCACATGTCCAGGTGGACCGGCGACTCCTGCGACCGCATCTTGTACTTCTTGAGCTCGGTCAGGTCGGCGGTGGGCCCCCCGCGGGTGCCCATGTTGCGCCAGCCATTCTCGGCCCAGGCATAGAACTTGATGCCCTTGGCCGACAGCTTCTTGGAGACGGGCGTGTAGAGCACCTCGTCGAGAATGGTGTCTGCTTCTTTGTTGTCGCGGAACAGGTAGGGCAGCTCCACCATGAGCAGCTCGGGGATCTCGAGGGCCTCGCCCACCGCGCCGGTGGAGAAGCCGCCGCCCTGCAGGCGCTCGCCCTTCTGCACGTCCTGCATCATCTCCAGCTCGCCGCCCATGGACCCGCCCAGGAAGAGCTTGACCGTGAAGCGGCCGCCGCTGTCGGCCTCCAGGCGCTTCTTGATGCCGCTGAGCTGGGCGGACCAGGGGGTGTCGGCGGGGGCCATGGTGCCGAAATTGATGACATGGGCCGGTTCGGCCTGAACGGTGGATTCGGGGACCAGGGACAGGCTGGCAGCAGCGGCCACCAGGCCCATGAAGAAGGCGGACTTGCGCATGGTTTCTCCGGGGGCGCAGCGCGCCCGACAGCGGGAACCCGGCAGAGGGGCCGGGTCCTCCAAGGCGGCTGGGTCTTAGCGGAAGAGCTCGCTGGCCTCGGCCTGCAGGCGGCGGGCCTTGTCCTGTTCGGCGCGGTTCTCCGGCGCGATCTCGGGGATCACATTGGGGTCGGCGTCCAACACGGCCTTGATCTGGGCGTCGAAGGTGGCCCGATCCTGGGACTTGACGGCCCAGTTTTCGGCCATCAGCACCCGGGTGCCCAGGTAGTCGGGCGCGGCGGCGATGCTCAGGTCGAAGTGGGTCTTGCTCTTGGCGAGGTCCTGGCCGGCGAAGCTGGGCAGCACGCTGTAGTAGGCGCCCCAGTAGCGGTCGGGGGCGCCGTAGAAGTAGGTGGGCTGAAGCTCGCCCACGCGGGTGATGTAGGCGACCGCAGTGTCCTTGTGCTTGAGCGCCTTGGCGATGCCGATGGCCTTGGCCCACTTGCCCAGGGCCGTCGCGGTCCAGTAGAGGCAGGGCACATCCTCCAAGGTGGCGACCTTGACGGCGTCAGCCTCCTTTTCGCCCGCGTCGATCTTGGCCTTGAAGGCGTCGTTGATGGCCAGGCAGCGCTTGCCCCAGGTGGTCGCGGTGTCCCAGGTGGCGATCTTCTGCTCCTTTTCGGGCATGTGGGCGTCACCGAGGAAGTACCAGCCCCGCACCAGCTTGCCGGCCACCTCGCGGTTGCGCGGGTTGGCGGTGTAGGCCTGCTCGTACTTGGCCAGAGCGGCCTGGAGCTGGGCCTTGTCGCTGCGCTGCTCCCACAGGGCGTCGGCCTCGACCAGCAGCGGGTCGGCGACGTTGGCGGGCGCGGAGGCGGCCCCGACAGCATAGGTCCCGCTCTGCTTGGGGCCGCAGGCCAAGCCGAGGGTCAAAGGAAGGGCCATCAGCCACCAAGTCGACGTCGCCATTTCGTGCTCCCCTGCTGGGTATGGAGTCCGGTTTCTACAGGCCTTTCGACCTCGTGTCAACGCCGTGACAAGGGCCGCTCTCACCCCGTCGGGGTTGAGCCGGCGGCGGTGTGCGGCTACGTGGCGACGCCCGGGGACCTCCGGGGGCTGCCTCGACCTGCCCTCCCGGAGCGACCATGTTGACCGCCAATCTGCCGCTGGCCCTCACCTTCGACGATGTGCTGCTGCTGCCGGCCCACTCCGAGGTGCTGCCCAGCGACGTCGATGTGTCCACCGACCTGGGGCGCGGGCTGGTGCTTCGCGTGCCGTTGTTGTCGGCGGCCATGGACACGGTGACCGAAGCCCGCACCGCCATCGCCATGGCGCGGGAGGGGGGTCTTGGCATCCTGCACAAGAATATGAGCGTGCGGGCCCAGGCTGCCGAGGTGCTTCGCGTCAAGAAGGCCATGACCGGGGTGATCCGGGACCCCATCACCTTGCGGCCCGACCAGACCCTGCGCGAGGCCCGAGCCACCATGCGCTCCCGGGGCATCTCGGGGCTGCCGGTGGTCGAATATGACACGGTGGTGGGCATCATCACCGATCGCGACCTGCGCTTTGAGCGCAACCTCGACCGCCGGGTGGTGGAGGTGATGACCGGGGCCGAGGACCTGGTGACCTGCCCGCCCGATACCGGGCTGGAGGCTGCCAAGGACCTGCTGCAGACCCACAAGATCGAGAAGCTTCTGGTGGTGGATGAGGCCGGGCACCTCGCCGGGCTGATCACCTTCAAGGACCTGCAGGCCGCCGCCCGTCATCCCCACGCCACCCGCGACAGCCGCGGCCACCTGATCTGCGGCGCGGCGGTGGGTGCCGGGGCCGATCGCGACGAGCGGGCCGACGCCCTGGTCGAGGCCGGGGTGGATCTGCTGGTCATCGACACCGCCCATGGCCACTCCGAAGGCGTGCTTCAGTCTGCCCGTGCCCTGCGCAAGCGCCACCCCCATATGGCCCTGATGGTGGGCAATGTGGCCACCGCCGACGCCACCCGCGCCTGCATCGACGCCGGCGCCGACATCGTCAAGGTGGGCATCGGGCCGGGCAGCATCTGCACCACCCGCGTGGTGGCCGGGGTGGGCGTGCCCCAGCTCACGGCCATCGCCGAGAGCGCCCGCGTGGCCCACGAGAACGGCGTGAAGATCGTGGCCGATGGCGGCATCAAGTATAGCGGCGATGTGGCCAAGGCGGTGGCCGCCGGGGCCGACGCCATCATGATCGGCAGCCTCTTTGCGGGCACCGACGAGGCGCCTGGCGAGCTGGTCCTCTACCAGGGCCGCTCCTACAAGTCCTACCGAGGCATGGGGTCGGTCGAAGCCATGCGGCAGGGCTCGTCGGACCGCTACTTCCAGGAGGGCGGCGACCCCGAAGGTGAGCCCCGCAAGCTCGTTCCCGAAGGCATCGTCGGGCGGGTCCCTGCCCGCGGCCCCATCTTCGAGACCATCTACCAGCTGGTTGGCGGGCTCAAGGCCAGCATGGGCTACACCGGCAGCGCCACCCTCCCGCTCATGCAAGAGCGGGCCCGCTTCGTGCAGATCACCTCGGCCGGCCTGCGTGAGAGCCACGTGCATGACGTGATCATCACCAAGGAGTCGCCGAACTACCGCGTGGAGTAGCCGCCCCTGCTGGGGCGACCGCATCGGCTGAATTGACAGAGGCCGCCCTCCGAATGGGGGGCGGCCTCGCCAGTGGGGGCCCGGTCCGAGACCGAGCGGATCCCAGCCTTACTTCTTGCCCTGGCCCTTGACGGCGCGGCGCACGAAGACCAGACCACCATTGGGGCCCGGGACGCCGCCGGCCACGAAGACCAGGCCGCGCTCGGCGTCCACGCGGGCCACCTTGAGGTTCTGGACGGTGGTGCGGGCGTTGCCTTCCTGGCCGGGCATCTTCTTGCCCTTCATGACGTGGCCGGGGGTCAGGCGGGTGCCGATGGAGCCACCGTGCCGGAAGTACTCGTGGGTACCGTGGGACCGGATGAAGCCCTTGAAGTTGTGCCGCTTCATGACGCCAGAGAAGCCGCTGCCCTTGCTGGTGCCGCAGACATCGACGCGCAGGCCCTCGGTGAAGATGTCGGCCACGCCGACGGTGCCACCGGCGCTGTAGAGGGCGAGTTCGGCGGTGCCGACGCGCAGCTCGCGGATGACCTGGGCGGGCTCGACGTTGTTCTTGGCGAAGTGGCCCGCGACGGCCTTGGTCATGCGGCTGGCCTTGCGGCTGCCGATGCCCAGCTGCACCGCGTTGTAGCCATCGGCGCTGTCGGCCGTCTTGGTGCGGACGACGGTGTTGTTCCCGACTTCGATGACGGTCACGGGGACCATCATGTCTTCGGAGTTGTAGATCTGGGTCATGCCCAGCTTGCGGCCCAGCAGGCCGGCGGTCTCATTTGCCATGGTTGCCTCGCATTGGAGGACGGAGCCCCGTGGGTCTTCCGCCCTCTTACGGTGGTGTGCCTCTGCCAGCGCAAGACGCGCGGCGGGCGACCGGCCGGGGTTATCGGCCGGCGGGGCATCGGGCAAGGCCAGAAGCCGCGATCGCGCCCGACCTACTCGGGCAGGCTGCGCAGTCCGACCTGGAAGGTGGACTGGGACGGATCGTTGCTGGTGATCGTCAGGTAGTTCGTGCCCGTCAGGAAGTTCTCGATGTCGAAGCAGAGGGTGGGGCAGGTGAAGGTGACCGTCCCGCTGGTGCTGCCCCGGGGCCCGATGGTGGTCGCGCCCAGGCCCGACATGGTGAAGGTGCCGCCCTGGGTGTCGTTGGTCAGGGCCACATTGCTGATGACCAGGTCCACATCGCTCTGGTTGTAGATGATCAACGGCCGCGCGTCAGGAAAGCCGAGCACGCTGGTGAAGCTCATGATGTGGGGGTCGCTGCCGCCGGTGTCCACCTGGATGGTGGGGTTGCAGACGATGCAGGGGGGCTCGGTGCCGGTGCCGGTGAGGCCCACCACGATGTCGGGGTTGCCATCGGACTGCACCCGCAGGCTGTCGCTATAGGCCCGCTCTTCGTGGGGGGAGAAGATGAGGTCGATGGTCTTGCTGGAGCCCGACGAGATCACCTGGGCCAGGGTGAAGCTGTTGCCGGCGGCTGGCGCCCAGGCCCAGGACCGCGAGTCCGACAGCTCGAGCCCCGTCACCAGCACGTCGCCCACGCCGTTGTTGGTGAGGGTCAAGGAGCGGCTGCCGGTGGCGTTGGTATCCACGGAGCCAAAGGAGAGGCTGCTGCTGTCCACGCTGAGGCCGTCGGGGTCGCCGCCGCCGCCGTCATCGCCGTCATCGCCGCCATCGCTGCCGTCACCGGAGCCGCCGATGCCGCCGATGCCGGTGACCGGCACCTCGACCAGGCTGTTGCCCACCGCGAACTTCAGGGTGCCCGCGTAGTCCTGGTCGGCGGTGGGACGAAAGCTGAGGGTGGCGAGGGCGTCCCCGCCCGGCTGGATCGCCAGGGGAAAGCCGAAGAGGGACTCGACCAGAAAGACGTCGGAGTCGCCCACCAGGGCCGCGTCTTCGATGCTGATGCCCGCGTCGCTGTCGTTGTGCAGGACCAAGTCCACAGAGTCCTCGTCACCGATGGCGACGGATCCAAAGTCCACCGAGGCCGGGCTCACCGACAGGGCAGAGGGGGCGACATCCTCGTCGGGTGGGGCCGAGTCGTCCCCAAGCTGGCTTCCCAGCGGGTCGAGGCCGCAGCCAATCAGCAAGCTGAGCAGGAAGGTGCTCGGTTTCATGATGTCCTCACAAGCAGACCGCTGGGATTCTACCACCCCGGAGGGTGCACCCGCAGAGACAAGAACGCCCGGCCGTGGGGACGGCCGGGCGCATTCAGACTGCCTGAGCGGTCAGAAGGTGTACTTGAGATAGGCCGAGAAGTTGGCGCCCAGGTCGAAGCCGATGGCGTAGAAGGCGTCCACGTCGGCACCCACCGAGAAGTGGGAGAGCTTCGTGTAGTATTCGAAGGTGGGTCCGCCCATCACCACCGGGTGAGGCGTGGTGTGGTAGGCGGGCTGCGCGCCGCCCCATTCACCAGCGACCACATCGTCCAGGTAGTACTGCTCGTTCATGAGCAGGGGGGACAGCAGGATGCCGCCGCCGGCCCGGAAGCCGATGCCCATGCGCCGGGAGGGGTAGGCCGAGATCTCCCACACGCCCGCCAGGGTGTAGGTCCGGAGGTCGCCCTGCAGCAAGGGACCGGGCACGCCGGGCTTGTTGGGGCATTCGGCCGAGGCCTGGTAGTCGTAGTGGCAGCCGTTGTGGATGCCCTGGGAGAAGAGCAGCTCGCCGGCCATGGACATGCGCTCTTTGTCCACGAAGTCGCGCCCGACGGACAGACCCAGGGAGATGCCCGGGTTCACGAAGCCGAGGAAGTTGCCCAGGTACATTGCGCCGCCCACATTGGACTTGGCATAGGTACCGCGGACGATCTCCTTGACCGGCCCGGTGGCGCGATCGCGCCCGGAGCGGCTGGTCTTCTTCTTCTTCTTGTTGCCGTCGAGGTCGAGGTCGTAGTCGTAGTCGTCGTCTGCAGCTTCGCCGCCGCCGGCATCGTCCTCTTCTTCATCCTGCGCCTGCGCGGTGTTGGCAAAGGAGGAGAGGCCCAGCAAGGCCGGTGCAGCGAGGAGGCAGGACAGCAGGAGCGGGGTGGCCTTCATGATTCATCCGATGTCGAGACGCGGGGAGGGCTGCGAGCAGCGCTAACGGACAGCGGCCCCCGGCCAAGGGCGCGAGGACCGCTGTTGTATCACACCCAGGGGGTGGGCGTCAGCCCGGAGCGAAGATGAAGGGGTAGGACACGATCACGATGCCGCCGCCCTTGGGCTCGGGGAACTTGAAGCGCATGAAGCGACCCGTGATGCAGCTCTCGACCGACGCGTTGCTCATCGTGGAGGACTTGATGTCGGCCTTGGAGACCGAACCGTCCTTGGCGATGACGAACTTGACGGTGATCTTGCCGCCCAGGTTGGGGTTCTTGGTCAGCTCCCGCTGGTAGCAGTAGCGGATCTGGTTCATGTTGCGCTTGATGACGGCGTCGATGAGCGACTTGTCCAAGGCACCCAGGATGATGGGGTCGCCGCCGATCCGGCCGATGCCACCCTCGCCCTTGGCGCCGAAGTTGCCGCCACCCGAGCCGTAGCCCGAGGAGCCCGACCCACGGCCCTTGGTGCCGAGGCCGCCGAGGCCCTCTGCAGAGCCGCCGCCGCCGAGGCCGGAGCCGCGGGAGCCGAGGCCGCCGGAGCCGATCTGGGTGCCCTTGGCGCCGATGAGGCCGCCGATGCCGCCCTGCAGGTCGGAGTTCAGGTTGGAGGAGCCGAAGACGCCGTCGAGCTCGCTGCCCTCGCGGAGAGCGCCCAGAACGCCGGCGTTCTCAGCGACTTCCTTGTCGAGCTGCTTCTTCTCCATCTCGACCTTGTTGCCCTTGGCCTTGTCCATCTTGGCGTCTTTCTTGCCAACCTTGCCCTCTTCCTTCTTGGCCTTGGCGCCTTCGCCGGCGTCAGGGTTGGCTTCGGGCTTCTTGTCGGCCTTGGGCTGCTCGGGTTCGGGCTGCTGGAGGAGCAGCTCGACGAAGCGGTCCGGGACCTCCATCACCTCGTTTTCGGGAGGCGGCGGGCTCGTGATGATCACGATCGCCAGCATCGCGAAGATGAAGGTCATGAAGGCCATGATGCCGAGGAAGGGGTAGTCGAGCTGATCCGTCAGCTTCGCGATGACCTTCTTGCCCGGGTACACCATCTGGCCGAAGATGATGCTATTGCCGACATCGGCGACGACGCGGGTGTCATCGCCGATCGGCACCTGGTACTGGCCGGAGCCCGAGGCGGTGGCCTTGCCGGACTCGATCAGCTCCTGCAAGGTGTGGCGCTCTTCGCCGATGTCCACAAAGCCCGACCACTTGTCGGAGACATTGCAGACATACTGGCCGCCCACCCACTCGAAGAGGGAGTACTCGTCCTTGGGCAGGTTCTCGGCCGGCACGTAGAACTCGTTGCGCCACTCCTCGGTGGCTTCCGACAGCGTGGGGCCAAAGGCCCAGGCGATCTTGCCAAAGAAGGGGGGCACCCAAGCGATGGGCAGGCCCAGGTAGCGCCAACGCAGCCCGGTGGAGGAGCCCGCCGTGACCGGCTTGCCACCCTTGGCGTAGTGCTTGACGTCCAGGATGGTCTCGCTCCAGACCTGCGCCACCTCGAGGACCTTGCCGGTCTTGGTGTCGAGGCCGGCGTCGCCGGAGCCTGTGCCCGAGCGCATGAGGAAGGCCATCACGTCTTCGACGGGGGCGCCTTCCAGATCGCTGTCTTCGCCGGCATCCTCGCTCTCGAGGGCGGCGGGCAGGGCGTCGTCGGCGGGCTCGGACTGCAGCATGCCCTCGGTGGGGGCGCCGCCGACCTGGGTGGCCTCTTCGTCGGCGAAGGCCTGCTCATCCACGATGCTGATCTGGATGGTCACGCCGCCGACGCCGATGCTGTCGCCGGTGCGCAGCGCGACGTTGTTGACCTTTTCGCCGTTCACGACGGTCCCGCCTTCGCTGCCGAGGTCCAGGAGCTGGACGGAGTCGTCGTCGCCGACGTTGATCACCGCGTGGAGGTCGGCCAGAGCGGCGTCATCGATGCGGAGCATTGCGGCGGGGCCGCGTCCGATCGTGACGCTCTCGGCGGAGATCTCCTCTCGCCGCTGGAATTCCCCTTCCGAGTAGATCTCGAAGGTGAGGACGAGCTTGTTGCTGGCATTCGCCATTGGAAAACCTCAGGGTGGGGCGGGGCGCCCGTTGGATGCCGGTTCAGATCGCCGACGGCGGGGGCCGCTACTTGATCTCGTCCACCGAGTCCTTCATCTCTTCATTGAAGTCGGTGCGGAGTCGGATGAGGGGATTGAAAGAGGCCCGCTTCCGGTCGAGGAGCAGCGCGCCCTGGGGCTTCACCAGCTCACCCGCGACTTCGAGGCCTTCGAAGTCGATCTCGGTCTTGGACTTATACTTGACCTTGCGGTCGTCGCCGCCGCCTTCGTCGTCTTGGGCGAAGGCCAGGCCGGAGGTCATGCCGAGGGCGGTGACGACAGCGATGCGAGCGATGAGGGAGCGAGTCATCTGGGCCTCGAGTCCGGGTCGGGGGGCGACCCGTGAGAGAGATGGGTTTGGATGCCAGCACGGGGACCATACCAAGGCGGCATGGTGGTGAAAACCCTCTACCGGCCGTTCTGTGTATGGCGATGCGTAGCGTGCAGTCTGAGGCAAGGCCTGCCGTGGCACAACGCGAGACCTGCAAAGGTAGCGTCAAGCCGCGCCAGTGGCGCAGAAGATCGCCGATCGAACCGGGCGCAGGGCGTCATGGCCGGCGGCGCCTTCATCGGATCTGATCCACCGACTCGCTCATCTCGACCGCGAAGTCGGTGCGCAGCTTGATCATCGGGGGGAAGCCCATGCGCTTCTGCTCGGCGACCAGGCTGAGCGGGGGGCGTTGCAGGGTGGCTTCGATTGCGAGCGCTTCGATGTCGATCTCGGTGACGGCCTGGTAGATCACCCGCCGGCTGGCCGTTTCGGGCTCTTGGGCCGCGGCGGTCAGGGGGGCCAGCACCAGGCCAAGCAGGATGAAGGGGCGGGACATGGGGACCTCCGCACAGCAGAACACCCCGGCGGGGGCCGGGGTGCTTGTTTCTGACATCAGCGCGGGGAAGGGGTTCCCAGGATCCGACCGAAATCGGCGCCCAGGTGCCTACTCGCCGCCGCCCACGGTGCCCTGGGTGGGGCTGTTGTCGGGTGCCGGTTCCGGGGCCGGGGCGGGCTCGCCGCCTTCGGGTGCCGGAGCCGGGGCTGCGCCACCGCCGCCGCATTCGGGGATGATGCCCTCGATCTGCGGCAGCACGTCGTCGACGAAGGTCATCACGTCGCCGGCCATGTCGGCCTCGCCCGCTTCGACGACCATCTGGGCCTGCTCGAGCACCATCATGCCCATCTCGGTGCCGCCCATCTCGACCATCATCGGGCACTCGCCATACTGGTCCAGCAGGCCCTTGAGCTTGGTGACCTTGGTCTTGAGCTCTTCGAGCTTGGCCATCTGGCGCTTCTTGCGCTCTTCGGCTTCCTTGGCCTTGCGCTCCTCTTCGCGCTTCCGGGCCTCTTCGATGGCCTGGGACTCCTTGATGCGCTCGCGCAACAGGAAGACCTTGTGGTCCGGGGTGAGCTTGCCGGCGTTGAGGTCTACGAAGTCGGCCAGGATCTTATCGGCCTTCTTGTAGTCCTTGAGGTACTTCTCGTAGAGGGCCGCAGCGTTGAAGTAGGCCAGGTCGCTGTCGGGCTTGGTGGCCAGGATCTCGTCATAGAGCTTGGCGGCTCCTTCGAAGTCCTTGTTGCCGCGCAGGGCGACGGCCAGGCCCAGGCGCCCGTCCAGGCTGCCGGGCTCACCCTTGAGGGCGGCCTCGAAAGCCTGCGTTGCCAGCCCATAGTCGCCGGAATTCAGCGCCACGTAGCCAAGGTTGAGGTTGGCCTCGAGGTTGTCCGGGTCGAGCTTGCGGGCGGTCTGGAACTCGTCGATCGCCGCGGTCTCGTTGTCCATGGCGAGAAAGGTGACGCCGATATTGTTGTAGATGCCGGCGTCGCCTTCGGCCAGGGTCTTGGCCTTTTCGGCGCAGAGCTGGCTGAGCGCGAATCTGCCCTGGGCGAAGTAGACGCGGCTGAGGTTCCGGTAGGCGCCAACATTCTTGGGGTCGCTCAGCAGGATGGTGCGCGCCTGTTCGACGGCCTCATCGGGCATCTTGGCGGCGATCATCGCCTCCATGAGGCTGTTGCGGACCTTGAGGTCGTCGGGGTTCTTCTCCAGCCAGCCCTGGTAGAGGGTGACCGACTCGGCGCCCTTGCCCTGGCGGGACAAGGCGTCGCCCAGGGCAAAGAGGGCCTGGCCGTAGCTGGGATCGCTGTTCAGGGCGGCCCGGTAGTGGGTGATCGCGCCGTCATAGTTGCCCATGCGTTCGGCGGTCCAACCGGCGTTGAATTGGGCCTTCGTGTAGTCGGGCTTGGCTGCTGCAGCGGCCGCGAACTGCGCGTAGGCGCCGGCATAGTCGAGCTTGCCGTCTTTGCCGGGTGCTTGGAGGATCACCACGCCATTGAGGAAGGACTGGGTGGGATTGACCACCCCGGCTTCATCCGGGTTGACCTTCTTCGGGCCGCAGCCCACCAGGACGGTGGGCACCGAAACCGAGAGGGCGAGGGCGATAACGAGGGTGCGAAGGGTCACGATTCTTCTCCTGTCGCGGCGAGCAGGGTCCGCCGGCGGGGAGCTGTGAGACGGAGAACTGTGCGGCGGAGATGGGGACGGTGCGGGACTAGGGCTGCTTCTCGTAGTCAACCTGCATCCGCGCGCGCGCGGTGTAGGTCGGCTTCATCAGCTCTTCGAAGAGCACCGGGTAGTCGTCGGGGCGAAGCTCGCCCAGACGGCGCGTCGCAAAGGCGGTGTTCTGGTTGTACAGGTTGAGCTCGTAGGACTTCTCGAGGGCCTGTCCGTAGACATTGGTGGCCTTCTCGACCTGCACATAGGCCTTGTCTTCCAGACCCATCCGGTACAGCTCGGTCTGATCCGCGGTCAGGTATTCCGGGCTGTAGGAGGTCTTGAGGCTGTCCGACATATTCTCGTAGGCCTTGCCCAGCTTGACCAGGGCCGCGAGACCCCACTCGCCAGCGCCGGTCTTGACGATCTCCACATAGGTCTTTTCGACCGCCTGGAGCGCGCGGGCCTTGCTGGTGAGCTGGTCGAGGAGGAGCTGGTCGATCTGCTTGGGCTTCATGCCCGACCTGGGCGGCCCGGAGATCTTCATGTCCATGTACCGGGACCACTCGGCCTCGGCCTGCTTGTACATGATCTGGGCGACGAACTCGGTGGCGGCGGGCATCTCGGTGCCCTTGGCCTTGAGGTCGGCGTAGGCCGCGAGGGTCTCCTGCCAGTGCTTGTCGGCCTTGGCCTGCTGGCTGGTCTGCTCGAGGTTGAGACCGTAGTGCAGGCGGGCGTAGAAGACCTGGTCCACCGAGGCGCCAGCGGGCGGCTTGGTGAAGAAGTTGTACCACTCGACCGAGGACTCCTTGAGCTTGCCCTGCTCCTCCAGGATGGTCGCGCGATCGACCAGAATGGAGGGCACGCGCTCGTCGTCGGCGTAGGTGATGACGAAGCGGCTGAGGTCGTCCACGGCCTTGTCGGGCTCGCCCATGGCCTTGCGGAAGAGGGCGGCCGAGTAGAGGGCGTCCTTGGTGTTCTCGTGCTTGTCGCCCCGCTTGGGGTCCTGGTCCAAGGTGAACAGGGTCTCGTACCAGGTGGCCGAGTTGCTGAAGTCGGCGACGCTCTCGTAGTCGTAGCCGAGCAGGGCGACCTGGTTCTTGTAGTACTTGGACTGCGGGAAGGCGTCGATCAGGGTGTGGCGGGCCTCCATGCTCTTGGACACCAGCCCCTGGTTCCGGAAGTAGAAGGCCGCGTTGTTGAGGGCCTGGTCGGCCACCTCGGACTTCGGGAACTCGCCGTAGAAGGCCATGTAGCCGGCGGCAGCCTTCTTCTCGTCCTTGTCGCTGGCGAAGCTCACCTCGATGACCTTGAAGGAGGCGCGCTCGTAGATGTTGTAGACCTCGGTCTTGAAGGCCTTGGAGCCCAGGCCATCCTGGTCGTAGAAGGCCTTGCTGACCTCCTTGAGGTTGGACCAGTCCTCCACCAGGGCGAAGGAGTCCAGGATGAGGTTGGCGGCCTGCTCGGCTTCCTTGGACTTGGGGTCCATGCCGATGACGGTGCGGAAGCGGTCTGATGCGTCCTTGAAGCGGTTGTGGTTGTAGAGCAGGTAGGCCGACTTGTAGATGATGTTCCGGGTCTTCTTGCTCTCGGGGTAGAGCGTCGAGTACTGGTCACAGGCCTTGATGACGTTCTCTTCCCAGGGCGTCAGCGGGATGGCATCGGTCTTCTTGCCATCGGTCTTGGCGGCGTTGCCTTCCTTCTTCTCCACCTTCGTCATCTCGTCAGCGGCGAAGATGGCGGACTCGGCGCAGAACTCGGAGTGCTGGCCCTTGGGGTCCAGGGCGACCACGGCCATATACTGCTCGTAGGACTCGTCGAACTTCTTGAGCTTGTAGAGCAGCTCGCCATAGGCGTAGCGCATCTCGTAGCTGTGCTTGCCCTGCGGGAACTCCTTCATGTAGACGGAGTAGGCCTGCTCGGCGAGCTCATAGGTCTCGCGGGCCTGCTTGCCGGCGCCCAGCTTCTTGGCCTCGTCGTGGTAGTTGATGGCCACGGTGCGGAGGTTCTTTTCGATGTAGCCGAGGGCGTCCTTGAGGGCGTCCTGGTCGCTGCTGTTGGACCGGGCCCAGGCGCTGTTGGCGCCATAGGTCTTGAGGAGCCGGTCGATCTCGGCCAGGGTCTCCTTCTTGCGGCCCATCTTGGTGTAGGCGCCCACGATCTCGTTCTGGTATTCTGGGGCGTCGCCAGACTGGGGGTTCTCGGCGATGAGCCGCCGGTAGGTCTGGATGCACTCCTCGAACTTGCCCTGCTCGAAGTAGGTGCTCGCGAGGCGCTTGAGCATCGCGGTGATGAGGTCCTTCTTGCCGAGCTTGTTGAAGTACTCGTAGGCCTCGTTCATCTGGCCGGCGTCGGCGAAGAAGCGCACGAGATCCTTGAGGGCCTCGTCCTGCAGCGTGAGGCGCTTCTTGTCGTCGGTGCCGTCGCCCTGGGTCATCGAGAAGGCGACCACGGACTTCATGGTCTCGATGGCCTTGCCGTATTCGCCGACGTTGTAGTAGCACCAGCCCAGCTTGTAGCTGGCGAAGGCATACTGGGGCGAGTCCTTGTAGCGGGTGGCCTTCTGGTAGGCGAGAAGGGCCTTGTAGGCGTTGTTCTCGTCAAAGTAGTACTCACCGATCTGCACATAGGCGTCCGGCAGGTAGCCGGAGTCGGGGTAGGTGCGGACCAGGCGGGTGTACTCTTCGACGGCGTCCTTGCGCTCACCGATGTCGGCCAGCGCGTTGGCCAGGAAGAAGGTGGCCTCGTCGGCGCGCTGGTACTGAGGGTAGTTCTCGAGGATGAGGCGGTAGAGCTTGATGGCCCGGTCGGCCCACTTGCGGCTCTCGGTCGTATTGGCCTTCATCGTCTCGAGCTTGCCGGTGTCGGCGCACTTCGGGTCGTTGAAGCAGGCGTCGTAGTCGGTCTGGAACTGCTTCTGTTCGTCGAGGTAGAAGTCGCGGCCCTCTTCGAAGTAGAGCTCCGCCAGTCGGAGCATCATCTCGGCCTTCTGGGTGCCCTGGGGCGCCCGGTTGTCGAGGATGTCCTTGAGGAACTTCATCGACTCGTGGCGCTTTTCACGCGCCATCTGCCGGTAGGCCTCGCTCTTGCTCTGGGTGTCGACGTCGGAGAGCTTGAGGACCCGGCGCTCCTCCTTCTTGTCGCGGTCGTCGTCTTCGGCGGCCTGGGCCTGGCCGAACGGACCGCTGGGGTTCACCGCCGGAGCAGCAATGCTCAGGGCGAGCATGGCGACGGTGGGGACAAGGAACGAGCGCTTCATGTTGAACCTCTCGCGGGCGCAGGTTTGGGATTGCGCGGCGCTGACCGGTGATGCCGGAGGACCGGTCAGGGTGGAAACAGGCCCGCCGCAAGGGCGGGCGTAGGAAACAAGTGGGTGCGGCGGAGCGGGAGGGCCGGTGGGCCCCCGCGCTACTTGCAGGAGCCGCGCTCGGTGTAGTGGTAGTAGCCGAGCTCGTCTTCCCAGAACTCGCCGTTGAAGGGCCAGTAGATGAAGTCCACAGCCGTGGCGAAGTCGATGTTGACCTCGTTGGTGGTATCGGCGATGGTGACGTTGCGGGCCTTGTAGGCGTAGTCCACGCGCTGGGCGTCCACGACCTCGAAGCGCACGATCTCGGACTGCGTGAGCAGGTCGGCGACCTTGTTGCTCTGGCGCACCATCTCCTTGAGCAGGAGCAGGCCACCGCGGCGCTTGTAGCGCTGGCGATCCTCTTCGATCACCTTCTTGAGGTAGGTGCCGATGCTGTCGCGCCAGCGGGGCTTCTGGGCGTCGATCAGGGCCTCTTCCTGGGCCATGATGTCCATGTGGCGGACCAGACCGGCGAGCTCGCGGTTGCGCAGGATCTTGTTGAAGAAGGACTTGGGCAGGGTGGTCTGGGTCTTCTTGTCGGGGCCGAAGTAGGCGTCCCAGGCCTGGTCCGCGAGCTTGCGGCCCTCGGCGCTGGCGTACTGCTGGACGAAGTCCCGCATCTCGGCCTGCATGGGACGGTAGGTGTTCTCAAAGCCCAGGAGCAGCTTCTCGACCGTCTTGTATTCGCAGAGGTTGAAGTAGGTCAGCGCCCGCAGCAGGGTGGCTTCGGGGTTGAACTCGTCCTCGTTGAAGAAGCCCGACCGCACCGTGAGCAGCTGGCCCAGGGTGTCGTTCAGGTTGTTCTGCATGAAGTTGGCCCAGCCGTGCTCGAAGAGCGACTCGGCCCAGTAGTCGCTGCCGCGGTCCACCAGCCCGTAGTACTTGGCGGACTCGTCGAAGCGCTCGATGCCGTAGTAGACGCGGGCGACGTTGAGCAGGGCGAGGCTCTTGATGTCCTCGATCTCCTTGAGGGCCCGGGCGTCGTTGTAGAAGTCGACCTCTTCCTTGTAGACGTTGCGGAAGGAGCGCACCGCGCTCTTCAGCTTGCCCTGCTGGTTGAAGATGACCCCGCGGAAGTACTCGGCCTTCAGGAACAGGGGGGACTTCGGGCTGACCTGGGAGAAGTACTTGCCCGCCTTGGTGAGGTCGTCCTTCTCGAAGAAGCGCACGCCCATCAGGTAGAAGAGCTCGCTCTTGGCCCCGCGGGGGTAGGCGTCGGGCGGGATCTGGGCGACGATGCGCATCAGCTCGGTGTCATCGCCAGTGAAGCGGGCGATCTTGACCAGCTGGGGCAGGGCGTAGTTGAAGTACTGGTTCTCCGGGCCCTTCTTGATGACCTGGAGGTAGTGGTACTGGGCGACGTGGAACATCTCCAGGTCCTGCAGAGACCGACCCAGGTAGTAGTGGATCTTGGTCTCGTGCTCGGGGAACTGGTTGCCGTCCAGAAGCTCGTAGAGCATCAAGGAGGAGGTCAGGGGCTTCTTCGCTTTGAAGAGCTTGATGGCCTCTTTGATCTGGTTCGGGTCGTTGCCCTGGGCCTCGTCGCCCTTTTCGGGGAGGTCGGCGGGCTCGCGGGCGTTGCGTGCGCCCAGCGGGTCCTCGTCCTCGTCCAAGGCGCTCGGCTCTTCGGCGTCGTCGGCCTTGAGAATGACGGCCTCGGGCTTGTTGCTGGCCTCGGGGCTCGACATCTGGCTCTTGGCCTGGGTCACCACCCCCGCGGGGGCGCCCCGGGACTCGAGGCACTTGACCTCGTCTGCGGCGAACTGGTCGCCGGAGTCCTTGATGGTCGCGACCACGATATTCTCGGGGACGTTGACCTCGACCATATTCATGATCTCGTCACAGGTCAGCGCGTGCGCTGCGGGCGAGACCACGAGGGCCGCCAGGGTGGCGAGCGAGGGGAGGAGGATGCGCATCTTCATTGTTGGAAGCTCCAACTGGACCGGCAGGGGGGGCCCCGCGTCGGGGAGATGTCAGACAACTGTCTAGGCTTTCGGGTTCCCGACCGCCTTCAGTTCCGAAGATTCGGGAAGAAGAAGGCGGCGCTGGCTTGAACGATGAAGTTGTTCTTCATCTCCAGCGTCGTTGCGTTCACTGTCTCGATGTAGATCAGAGACCGGCCTTCGAGCCGTGCGGCGATGTTTTCGCCGAAGATGATCCGCAAACCGCCGCCGAGGTTGGTGGTGGGGTGGACCTGGTTTTCGGTGGCCTGGGCCCGGGGGTCTTCGGTGGCCTGGAGGGCCTCGAGGTCGTCCCGGGTCTTGGTCGCGCCCATGCCAAAGGCGCCGTAGATGTCGAAGAGGATGATCTTGTTGCCGACCACCGCGACCTTGCCGTAGATCGGCGAGTACTGGAAGGTGAGCGCTCCGAAGAGGGTCAGCTTCGAGATGTCGGGGGAGACGCTGTTCTCTTCAACCAGCTGGTGGGTGAGGGGCTTCCAGTCGGCGTCGCCCAGGTCCGGTGCGAAGTCGAAGCTGGCCTCGATCGCGAAGACCTCGGTGAGGTGGTAGCCCAGCCCGGCGCCGACGATGTAGCGGTTGAGGAAGGGGTCGTTGACCACCGTGGCGGCGTGGGGGGAGAACTCCAGGCGGCCGAGCTTGAGGAAGTTCTTGCGCTGGATGGTCTTGATGACCTTGCGCTTCTTGCCCTCGTCTTCGAGGAGGAGGATCTCCTCGCTGCGGGCGCCGACATTGTCGCCGGTCTCGCCCGTCTCGACCTGCCGGCGCTCTTCTGCGGCGGTCTCTTCGGAGTCGCCGCCCATGATATCTTTGAGGACGTCGTCTTCGTCGGCCTCTTCGTCATCTTGGGCCAGAGCGTCGCCCGGCTGGAGGGGGCTGGTTGCCGCGTCGAGGGCGCCGAGGGTGTCGGCGTCCTGGGCGGCGGCCACCCCGGAGGTCAGGCTGAGAGCCAGCGCCCCGAGGGCGCCGATGAGCTGGATGCTGCGCATGTCGGTGTTCCTCGGTGACCTAGAAGTCGTACTGGCGGGGCTTCATCTTCGGGAAGAAGATGCTGACGCCCACGGAGGCGACCAGGTTGTCGTAGAGCCGAGACTGCTCTTCCGGAATGTCCGGGTTGTACTGCGGCTTCTTGTCGAAGTAGAAGTAGTTCCGGGCGTCCAGCTTGATCGCCACGCTGCTGCTGACGAAGAAGTTCATCCCGAGACCGAGGTTGATCGGGACGACCGCCTTGTTGCTGACCTTCTGCAGCGCGGTGGGGGGGCCCCCCTCGGCGGCGTTGTCGTCATAGACGGCGTAGTACTTGGCGATGCTGAGCATGCCGAGGCCGCCGATCAGGTACATGTCGAAGTTCAGCACCCGCTCGCCCAGCAGGTTGATCTTGCCGTAGATGGGCGCCCAGCGGGCGGCGAAGGTGGCGCCGAGCACCATCTTGTCCACCGGCTGCTGGAACTCGACCCCTTTGGCGCCGCCCTGATGGGCGATGCTGACCAGGGTGTGGGTGAGGTCCTTGAGGTCGTTGCCCCCGAGGTCCGGCGAATACACGAAGGCGCCCTCAGCCGCGAAGTTCTCACCGAAGTGATAGGCCACCAGCAGGCCGCCGACGTAGCGGGCGGCGAAGGGGTTGTTCGGCACATAGCCGGCGATTGGGGCCACCTCGAAGCGGTTCTGCTTCAGGAAGAACCGGTTCTGGACGGTGTTGTACTTCTTCTTGTCGGCCTTGAACTCATCCAACGCCTCGGTGCCGGGTCGGGAGCCCGCCTCGGCGGCGGTGGGAGCGGCCAGGGTCAGCCCGATCAACGCAACGATCGGTCCAACCAGCTTCAGAGCAGCGCGCATGGGGGAATCTCCAGGTGCTCCGGCGGGGGCAGGTGGTTCATCAGGAGAGGAGTGAGCACTTGTTGCCATTCGCAGAAGGTAGGGGCGAGCCCCGTTTTCTGCGCCGAAGCCCCGTCTCTCGGCCAGCGGCCGGCGGGAGGGGCTCCTGAGGGCGCGGAGTATAACGCATACGCCTTCGGGCCGTGCAGCGGATGGCGCCCCCGCGTGTGGAAGGGGCGCTGTCGGGGCGCGCGCGCTGCCCCGCTGCAACGGAGCGGCGGCCTGCGCTATGCTGCAGGCGGTCGCGGTCTGCGCCTCCTTGCAGACCCCGGGCCCGGTCTGCGCATGTTGCCCCGCACCCTGTCTCTGCTGCTGCTCTTTTCTGCACCCCTGGCCCAGGCGGCGGAGCCCTTGGAGATCGGGGTCGCAACGGTGGAAGCGGGCGCTCCGGTCCGGGTGCAGCTGCGGGCCACCGGCGAGCCGGTGTGGGTCCCGGCCTGCCGGGGGCTGAGCTGGGAGGCCTTCGACCCGCAGTCCAACCGCTACACTCCGCTGCCCAGCGCCGTGTGCGGACCCCTCCAGCCGGCCATCAAGATTGACAAGGACGGAACAGAGTTCGCCATCGATGTCGATCCGGGGGCGGCGCAGGCCGTTCGGGCCGTGGTGGTCTATGGGCTGGGATGTAAGGACGAACGCCCATTTCCGATGGCTGACTGCGAAAAGGTGGCCTCGCTGGAGGGCGCGCCGGCCATGATTCGCGCGGCGCCCGCTCAGAAGTAGAACTCGGCCAGCACGCCGGGCGAGGGGATGAAGGGCAGGCCCCGGATGAAGCGGCTCTCGGTATAGTCGTAGTTGTAGAGGGTGAACTCCGGGTTCTCCCCCCGCAGGACGTTGAGCAGGTCCAGGTAGGCTTCGAGCTGCCACTTCTTGAAGACGAAGAGGCGGTCCACCCGCAGGTCCACCGCGGTGAAGGGCGGCAGGCGCGCGCTGTTCCGCTGCCCGGTGGAATAGCCGAAATAGAAGTCCTGATCGAGATCGTAGACGCCGCCGTCATAGGGTGTGGTCGGGTTGCCGGTGACGTGCTGCACCTTGGCCGACACCTCCCAGGACCGAGGCAGCTTGTAGCCCGCGACGGCCACCAGGATGTGGGTCTGGTCGAAGTCGAAGGGGTACCAGCCCTGGTCGGGATCTCCGCCCAGCAGCCGATCGGCGTCATTTGCGGCGGCGCCGGCGTCGTTGCGCAAGGAGCGGCTGAGGGTGTAGCTGACCCAGCCAAAGAAGCGGTCGCCGGGCGCGTGGCGCAGCATGAACTCGGCGCCGTAGATCCGCCCCACGCCCGCGTTGAGGAAGTAGGCGTCCTGGATGCTCGTGAAGGTGGGGTTCTGCACGATCAGGTCGTCGAGGCGCTTGTAGAAGACGCTGGCATCGGCCGTGACGCGGTCGCCGAGGAGCTGTTCCCAGCCCAGCTCCGAGGCCAGCGCCCGCTCGAAGCCCAGGTTGGTCTCGCCTTCGGGGCGCCAGAGCTCGAAGGGCTGGGGCGGCTGGTGGTAGAGGCCGGTGCCCAGCTTGACCGTGCCCCCCGCCGTCGCGCGAAAGCGGGTGTTGATGCGCGGATCCAGGGCCGTGATGGCGATCAGGGGATCGGGGCTGCGGGCGTCGGTCACCTGCACATGGTTCAGGCGCAGGCCGGGGTTGATCAGCCAGCGTTCCCGGTCGGGCAAGGGGCGGATCATCAGGTCGAGGTAGGGGTCGGGCCCGCCGGCCCGGCCGCGGCCATCGGTGGTCCAGGGCTCCCGCTCGTCCAGGGGGTCGTAGTCGGACAAGGCGTCGGGGTTGATGGCCAGCTCGGCCTCGAACCAGTACCAGCCGCCGATGAAGTCCAGGCCCGCCGTCAGGGTGAGGGCGTCGTGGGGCTTGATCTCGGCCTCGGCCCGCAGCTCGGCCAGCAGCTGCCACTGGTTGATGCGCCACTGGTTGCCCAGGCGGAAGCGGATGCCGTCCACGCCCAGGCTGGGCACGATGCGCAGGGCGAAGTGGTCGCCAAAGGGCCGCTTGTATTGCCAGTATGCGCGATGGGTCTCGTAGGTGGTGCCCAGATCCCCCTGGGTGTCGGCGTCGGTGCCCTGGGCGAAGCCTGGCGGCGTGGACACCTGCAGGCGGTCCTGGAAGCCGAAGAGGAAGGCCGACCAGCGCCCGCTGCCGTTATCCTCGACATTGCCGATCTTGAGCTGGTAGTCGTACCAGCGCGGCTTCACCACCAGGTCGGGGTCGGCCCCGGTGAGGGGCAGCACCAGGGGGATGATGGCGTCGATATAGGACCGCCGGGCGGCCACCGCGACGCCGAGCTTGCGCTCCTTGCCCAGGCGGCCTTCAAAGAGCACGCCGGTGTCGAGGGCGTCGGTATTCCAGACCAGGCGGGCCTGTTCGGGGAAGCTGCTCTTGGTCCGGACATCGACCACGCCGCCCATGCTGCGGCCGTACTCGACCCCGTAGCCGCCGGGAAGGTAGTCCACGCCTTCGACCAGGTCGGCGTTGATCACCGAGGAGTAGCCGCCCAGGTGGTAGATCAGGGGAATTCGGATGCCATCGACATAGACGCCGGAGTCTTCGGGGTTGCTGCCCCGGATGACCAGCAGGCCGGTGCCCAGGGGCGCGCGCGCCGCGCCGGGCAGGTTCTGGATCACGCGGACCGGGTCGCCGAAGGTGCCGGGCACCCGGCGGATCTCCTCGATGCTGAGGCTGCGGCGGGTGATGTCGGCCGTCTGTCGTTCACCGACCACCACCAGCTCGTCGCTGCGCCCCTCAGGCGGCTTGATCCAGAGCTTGATCTCCGTCTCTTCACCTTCGACGATGTCCACCGTGGCCTCGGATCGCTGCTCGCCCAGGAGCCCGGCCGACACGGTGGCGGGGCCCGGCGGCAGGCCGCGGGCCGAGAAGTTGCCCTCGGCATCTGAGATCAGGTCGAGCTGCCCGCCATCGGCCCCGCGGACGCGCACCGGCAGGTCGGCGACGGGGGAGCGCGTGCCCATGAAGAGCAGGCTGCCGCGCAGGTTCAGGGGGGCGAGGGCCTCCTCGGCGCCCAACGCAAAGCCGTACTCGAATTCGATGCGCACCGGCACCGGGCCGCTCGCGCTTTGCGCGGGACGAAAACGAAGCTGCCATGCGGATTCGGAGGCTGCCTCGTCAAAGCCGCTGCCTGCGGCTGCGCTGACCTCGACCGCGGTCACGGCGCCCGTGGCGTCGATGGAGAGCAGCAGGCGCACCTTGGCTTCGAGGCCGGCCTGGCGGGCGGCCTCGGGGTAGGCGGCCTCCACGAATTCCAGCAGCTCCGGGCCCGACACCAGGTCATCGGCGGCGGGGGCCGGTTCGGGTGGCTCCGACCCTGCATCGGGCGGGGCGGCCAGGGCGCTGGCCGCGAGCAGAAGCGCCAGGAGCAGCATCAGCGTGTCGTCGGGCTGTCGGGGCTGGCGGTGCTGATGGGAATGGAGAGCCAGGCCATGCCGCCGCGGCGATCCCGGAGCACGGCGACCACCAGCCCCTCAAAGCCCTTGTCGGGGCTGGTCCACTCCACATCCAGGTAGGGGTGCAGGCTGAAGGTCTGGTCGAAGCTGCCCCCCTCGGCATACCAGGTGGCGAAGGGCTCTTCGGTGCGGTCTTCGGCCACCCCGGCCGAGGTCACATAGACATAGTCCTCGATGGAGCCGGCGGTGAGCAGCGGGGTGATCGTATAGGTCTGGCCCTGGGCAACCCGGAAGTAGCCCTCCACCTGCTCAACGGCGTCCCCGCGGGCGTCTTCGAAGAGCAGCCCGTTAAAGGCCGGGTTGTGGTTGGGGGTGGTGGCCCGGCTGATGGGCAGGCGCTTGTAGGCGATCTCGACATCGCCGTCGTCTTCTGCGTCTTCGGGCAGGGCGGTGAGGTTGATGGTGGCGCTCACGCCCTCCACCTGCTCGGCCTCGGTCAAGCCTTCCAGCGCGTCTTCGGGCACCTGCCAGCTGGGGGAGAGGATGGGTTCAAAGCCGATCAGGCCGGCTTCCTTGGCCTGTTGGAACAAGGCCGCCTGCTCTTCGGGGCTGAGGTCCTCGCCCCCACCGGCGAGGGCGTCGGTCACGGCGGGATCGAGCTGGCAGCCGAAGTCGTCGGCGCTGGAGGGCAGGCAGGCGAACCACAACACCCCGGCCAGGGTCTGGCCATAGGGCACATAGACCAGGGACCGAAAGGCCACCGTGTCCCCGGGCTGGGGCTCGGCGGGTTCGGCCTGGACCGCCAGGATGCGCAGCCGGTCGAGCTGCCAGCTCTGGGACAGGGTCTCGGCCGCGCAGCCGGCGAGCCAGGGCAGGAGGAGGAGGGCACGCATCAGCACCTCGGGCGGTGGGCGTCGGACGCCGATCGCAGGGCCTGGGAGAGGCTAGAAGAAGATGTCGGCTTGAAAGCCGATGGCGGGGATGAAGGGCAGGCCCCGGACCACCGTGCTCTCTGTGTAGTCGTAGTTGTACTGGAGCTGCTCGGGATTCTCGCCGCGGATCACGTTGAGCAGATCCGCGTAGCCCTCCAGCGTCCAGCCCTTGAAGACCCAGGTCTTGTCCACCCGCATATCCAGCGCCAGATAAGGCGAGAGGCGCTCGCTGTTCCGGGGCGCGGTCTGGTAGGGCGTGAAGCTGTCCTGGTCGAGATCGTAGATGCCGCCAGCATAGGGCGTGTAGGGGTTGCCCGTCACATATTGCAGGCGGCTGGACAGCCCCCAGTCCCGGGGCAGGTCATAGCCGGCGACCACGGTCAGGATGTGGGTCTGGTCGAAGTCGAAGCGGTACCAGCCGCCATCTGCGGTGCCGGGCAGGTCGTTGCGTTCAGACTGGCTGAGGGTGTAGCTCAGCCAGCCGAAGAACTTGCCCACCGGCTGGGGGCGAGCCATGAATTCCATGCCGCGAATGCGGCCAATTCCCAGGTTCTTGTAGAGGGGATCGGTGTCGAAGTCCCGGAAGTCGGGGTTGCTGACCACCAGGCGGTCCAGCTCCTTGTTGTAGGCGGTGATCTCCAGCAAGACGCGGTTGCCCAGCGCCTGCTGGAAGCCCAGCTCGCTGGCCCAGGCCCGCTCGAAGCGCAGGGTCAGCTCGTCTTCCAAGCCGAATTCCTGGCCGTCGGGGGGCTGCTGGTAGAGGCCGGTGCCGCCCTTGAGGTAGCCGCCGGGGTGGGTGCGCAGGCGAAAGGCGAAGCGGGGATCCAAGGCCATCATGGCGCCCTGGTCGGGCAGCAACAGCGAGCTCCACCGCAGGCCCGGGTTGAGCATCAGCCGATCGCGGTCGGGCAGGGGGCGGATCTGGGCGTCCACATAGGGGTCGGGGATGAAGCCCCAGCCGTCGATGGTGGTGGTGAAGGGCTCGCGTTCGGCCAGCGGGTCGGTGCCCGAGTCGATCTGAAAGGGCAGGGTGAGCCCGACCTCGAAGCGGGCCATCTGGGCGTCGATGCCCGGCGTCAGCGTGAAGGCGTCGCTGGGCGTCCAGGGCATCGAGGCGCGCAGGCCGGCATTGGTGAAGGTCTGAGAGATGGCCAGGCTGGTGCCCAGCCCCAGGTCCACCGAGTCCATGCCCACGAAAGGCTGCACCACCAGCTCGAGCTGGTCCGAGAAGCGGTGGCGCCAGCGACCCACGATGCGGTGGGTGCCATAGCTGGCGCTGAGGTCGCCCTGGGTGTCGGGATCGGTGCCCTGGGCGAAGTCGTCGGGGGTGGAGATGAAGAGCAGGTCGTTGAAGCCGAAGACGAAGAGGCTGAAGAGGTCGGTGCCGTCGTCCCGCCACAGGCGCGCCTGGTAGTCGAACCAGCGCGGCTTGATGAAGAAGCCTGTGTCCCCCGCAAAGAAGGGGATGAAGACGTCGATGTAGGAGCGGCGGGCCGCCATGGCCACCGCGCCATTTTCGCCGAGGGGCATGCGGTAGAAGGCGCCCGAGTCCAGCAGGTCGCTCTTCCAGGTGAGCTGGGGCTGGCTGGGGCGGTCGTCCCGGGTGCGCACATCGATGACGCCGCCCGTGGCCTGGCCGTAGCGGACGCCGTAGCCGCCGGGCAGGTAGTCCACGCTCTCGATGAGGTCGGCGTTGATCACCGAGCGGTACCCGCCGAGGTGGTAGATGATGGGGACCTCGACCCCGTCTACATAGACGTTGCTGTCGCCGGGGTTGGCCCCACGGATGATCAGCAGGCCGGTGCCAAAGGGGGCGCGGGCCGCGCCCGGCAGGTTCTGGATCACCCGCACGGGATCGCCGAAGGTGCCCGGCACGCGCTTGATCTCCTCCACCGTGATGGTGCGCCGGGTGATGTCGGGGGTCTCCCGGGCCCCCAGCACCACCAGCTCATCGTCGGCGAGGACGTCGTCGTGCAAGAAGAGGCGCAGGCTGCTGACCTCGCCGGCCATCAGCTCGACGCCTTGTCGTTTCAACTCGTGGGTGCCCAAGGCCACCACCACCGTGGCCATGCCGTCGGGCACGCCCCGCAGGCGGACCCCGCCGGCCTCGTCGGAGATGGCGTCGAAGGTGGTGCCATCCGACGCGATGACCTGCACCCGCAGACCATCCAGCGCCTTGCGCGTGGCCCGGTCCATCAGGTCGATCTCGAGGTTGACCGGGACCGGTGCTGCGTCTTCGCCCAGGCGGAAGCCATAGGTGAATTCGATGAGCACGGCGATGGGTTCCGTGCCGGCCAGAGCTGGCTGAAAACGAAGGCTGCGCGCGGCTTCCAGGGCAGCCTCGTCGAAGCCGTTGCCCACGGGCTCGATCACCGTGGCGCCCGATACGCTGCCATCGGCGGCGATGGCGATGCGCAGCAGCACATCGGCCTCCAAGCCCTGCATCCGGGCGGCCGGCGGGTAGGGGGCATCGACGAATTCGACCAGTGTGGGCGGGCTGATGGTGGCGTCGGCGGCGTCGGTGGCCGGGTCCGGGTCGGGCGCAGGCTGGGCCTTCAGGGGTGCGCAGAGGAGCAGGGCCAGCAGGAGCACAGGGACCTCGGGCTGCCGGGTGCGAGACCCTGGGGCCGCCTCGCACTAACGCCATCGTCCGCCGGGGCATACCGATCGGTACAATTCGGGGCAGGCGCGACCCTGCGCCGCGGGCGATCGCGCTGCCGGAAACGACGCGCGGGCCGAAGCATGAAGCCCGGCCCGCGCGAAGAGTTGGAGGCGACGACCGGACTCGAACCGGTGAATACCGGTTTTGCAAACCGGCCCCTTAACCACTTGGGTACGTCGCCAAGACGAAGGGTGGCGCTCCTATCGAGTTGTGGCCGAGCGTCAAGGGTGCCGCTGCCTGCCTGGCGGTTAGCGGGCACCCGTGCTCCCCCTCAGCGTCGCGATTGTTGCCTGCAATGAGGCCGACCGGCTGCCGGCGGCCCTGTCCTCGGTCGCCTTCGCCGATGACGTGGTGGTGGTGGACGGGGGATCCACCGACGACACGGTGGCCCTGGCCCGGGGCCTGGGGGCCCGGGTGATCGTCTCGGAGTGGCAGGGCTTCGCCGCCCAGAAGAACAAGGCCCTGGACGCGGCCCACCACGACTGGGTGCTGTGCCTGGATGCCGACGAGCGGGTCTCGCCGGAGCTGGCGGCAGAGCTGGCGGCCTTGCGGGCCACGGGCATGGCCGGCCTCGCGGGCGCCTGGCTGCCGCGGCTGAGCTGGTGGATGGGGGCGCCGCTGCGCCATGGCACCTGGTACCCGGATCGGCAGCTGCGGCTGGTGGACCGGCGGCAGGGCCGCTGGGGCGGAGAAGAGCCCCACGCCCGCATCGGGGTCGCGGGTCCGACGGCTCGGCTGCAGGCGCCCCTGCTGCACCACCCCTACCGGGACCTGGCAGAGCACCTCGCCAAGATCGACCGCTACAGCGGAGAAGCGGCCGCTGCCGCCCTGCGGTCGGGCCGTCGGGCGATGCCCTGGGACCTCGCCTTTCGGGCCCCCGCCCACCTCGCCAAGGCCCTGCTGCTGCGGGGCGGCCTCGCCGATGGGCCCCGGGGCCTGGCGGTGGCCTTGCTGGGCGCCAGCTATGTGCAGCTCAAGTGGCTGCGCATCTGGATGGGTCGGGGGGAGGGGACTTGAGGATCGACCTGGTGGCGCGGCGCCTGGGCGCGGGGGGCGGCTCGGAGGGCGTCGGGCTGGGGCTCGCCCGCCACCTGCTGGAGGCCGGCGACCGGGTGGTGGCCCACTGCCTGGAGCCCGGTGAGGCGGTCCCGGGCCTGGAGCATCGGCGGCTGCCCGGTCCGCCGGTTCGGGGCGGGTGGCCCGGCAGCTTCGGCTGGCCTGGGCTGCGCGGGCCCCGCCGCCGCAGCCCGAGGTGCTGCGCCTGGGGCTGATCCGCGGGGCCGGCTTCGATCTCTGGCGGGCGGGGGGCGGCTGCCACGCGGCCTGGTTGGCTGCGTCGAATCGGCGCATGGGTCTTGCGGAACGGATCGAGCTGACCCTTGATCGGGCATCGGCCCAGAACGCCCGCTTGGTGGTTGTAAACAGCGAGATGGCCGGGCGATCGTTGCAAGAGCACTACGGCGTATCGCAGGATCGCATCCGCCTGGTGCGCAATGGTGTGGACCTCGCGCGCTTCCGGCCGGCCCCGGGTCGCGGCCGTCCCGGACCCTGTCCCCGCCTGCTCTTCTTGGGGAATGGCTGGTCGCGCAAGGGCCTGAGCACGGCCCTCGCGGCGGTGGCCCGGCTGCCCCGCGCGCAGCTGACCGTGATGGGCAGCGAGCGGCGCCCCGCCCGCTGGAAGGCAGAGGCGGAGGCCCTGGGCATCGCCGACCGGGTGCGCTTTCTCGGCCCCTGTGCCGACCCTGCGGGCGCCTTGATCGCCCACGATGCGCTGCTTCACCCCACGCGCTACGACAGCGCGGCCAATGTGTGCCTGGAGGCCTTGGCCTGCGGTCTGCCGGTGCTGACCTCGGCCTTGGATGGCGCCTCGGAGATCCTGCCGGAGCGGGCCTGGGTGGTGGCCGACCCCACCGACGCGGCGGCCTTCGCCGAGGCGGTGGAACGGGCCTTGCAGCTTGGGGGTCAGGGCGCCTCCGCGCGGGCGGCCGCCGAGGGCTGGGCCGCCCACTCCTCTTATGAACGCATGCGCAGCATCCTGACGGAGCTCTCTCCATGAGCAGCCGATTGACCCGCATCCGCGAGGCCGAGGCCAAGCGCCGAATCCAACGCCAGAGCCGGGGGCGCCGCCTCGGGCGCTTCTTGTTGCGCACCCTGCGCGCGCTGGCCCTGCTGTCGCTGGTGGCGGGGGTCTTGGGCGCGGGCGGCGCCTGGTTCGGCTACCGCCACTTCATCCTCGACAATCCCGGCCCCCACATCGATCGCGAGCACATCCTGGACGTCATCGCCCAGGAGAGCCCGGTGCTCTACCGCGATGGCCGCACCCGCATCGGCGTGTTCTTTGCCAGCGAACACCGCGACTATGTGCCGTGGAAGCGCATTCCCACGGCATGGGTGGACGCCATCGTGGCCTCGGAGGACCAGCGCTACTTCGAGCACCGCGGCGTGGATCCCATCGGCATCGGCCGCGCGATGCTGGCCAATTTGCAGGCGGGCCGCGTCGTGGCCGGCGGGTCCTCGCTCACTCAGCAAACGGCAAAGAACCTTTATTATCGACCGGATCGATCCCTGCGCGCCAAGGGGGTGGAGCTGCTGGACGCCCTGCGCCTGGAGTCCCGCTACAGCAAGCAGGACATCCTGGAGTTCTATGCCAACCAGTTTCATGTCAGCGCCAACGGCCGGGGTCTGGGCATCGCCGCCCGCTACTTCTTTGACAAGGAGGTCGAGGAGCTGAGCACCTTGGAGTGCGCCTTCTTGGCCGGCATGGTCAAGGCGCCGGCGGCCTACAACCCCTTCGTAGGCAGCACCGAGGAGCGTCGGCAGCAGGCGCGGGCCCGGGCCAAGGTCCGCACCGGCTATGTGCTCGACCGCATGCTGGTCCTGGGCAAGATCGGCCAGGCCGAACACGACCGGCTGATCGAGCAGGAGATCCCCTTCAAGCGGGGCACCTTCCGCTATGACAGCAGCGTGCTCCTCGACGAGGTGGCCCTGCGGCTGGAGCAGGCGCCCTTTCCGGCCCTCTTCGCCGAGCTGGGCATCGACAACCCTTCCACCGCCGGGATCCAGGTGGTCACCACCTTGGATCCCGGACTGCAGGTCGACGCCACCCACGCCCTGTGGCACCACCTCAGCGAGGTCGGCCCGCTGATGGAGGGCCAGGGGGCGGCCGCACTTCGGCGTCCCAGCGACGAGGCCCCGCACCCCGACCCCGACAACCCGCTGCAGGTCCACGGCTTCAGCACCGCGACCGTGGTGGCCGCCACCGACAAGCAGCTCACCCTGGACCTGGGCGGCCCGCGCTGCGTGGTGGACGCCGAGGGCCTGGGGCGCATGGCCACGGTGCTGCACCGGGCAAAGAGCCAGAACCCCTACGCCAGGGCGGCCAAGGGCGCCTCAGCCGAGCTGGCCCGGGCCCTGCCGGTGGGCAGCGTGGTCTGGGCGAGCCTGCGCGACCAGCAGCACTGCGACCTGGAGCTGCGGCCCGAGCTGCAAGGGGCCCTGCTGGTGGTGGAAGACGGCCAGATCCGGGCCATGGTGGGCGGCAACGACAACCGCAACTTCAACCGGGCCATCACCGCCAAGCGCCAGCTGGGCAGCACCTGGAAGGCGCTGATCTACCACGCCGCCCTCAGCCTGGGCTGGGCGCCCTCAGACCTGCTCGACAACCGCGAGGGCGTCTTCGTTTTCGAGGGGACGTGGTATTATCCCCGCGCCGACCACCAATCCACCGATCGGGTGACCCTGCACCAGGCCGGCACCAAGTCCGAGAACCTCGCCAGCATCTGGCTGCTCTACCACCTGCTCGACCGCCTGGACGGCAGCGACTTTCGTGCGGTGGCCGAGCGGGCCGGCATGACCCCCCGCGAGGGCGAGGATCGCGAGTCCTGGATCCGCCGGGTCCGCGACGACAACGGCGTGATCTCCACGCCGGCCCGCTTTGGGGAGTTGGCCTTCCATGCCGCCCGCCAGGAGCTGCTGGCCACCGGTCAGCTGCCCGAAGACGAGGCGGTCGCCGTGATGAGCCTGCACTATGGCCGTGGCGCCGACGCCGAGCTGGCCAGGCTGTCCAAGGGCTCCGCCCAGAAGCGGGCCAAGCGCAGCCTGGCGGTGCGCACCAACTTCTTGGCTCTCGAAGAGCAGCGGGTCTCCTGCGATGCCGAGCTCACCCGCCTGTTGGCCCTGTCCACGGCGGGCCGGGCCGCGCAGCCCCCCACCGGCCTCTTCGGCTGGCTCAAAGAGACCGCGCCCGCCCCGTCGCGCCCGACGCCAGCAGCTTCCGGCGGCTGCAGCAGCGCCCCGGGGCGAGGGCCTGGCGCTGGGCTGCGGGCAGGAGCGCACCGAGGCCGAGCCTTGGGCCCCCGTTGATGCCGCCTTGCTCGAAGCGCTGGCGGCCGGGCAAGGGCCCGAGCTGCCCGGCGCGGGCGCCCTGCTGTTGAGCGGCGGCGTGTCGGCCGGCACCCTCGCAGAGCTGGGTCGCATCAGCCAGCGGCGCAAGCTGGTGCTCGAGAGCGCCGACCCCTGGGATTTTGACACCCTGCAATACCACCCCGACTTCCGCGTGCTGGTGGCCTTGCGCTATGTGGCGGCCGAGGCCCGGGCATTCGGTGTAGATACAGAGCTGGCGCCTGTTCTCAGTCTTCCGTTGGGCGCGGTGGACATCAGCCTGGCCGAGGCTGTCTCGCTCTACGAGGGCCTGCTCTCGGGCGAGGCCACGCATTTCCGGGGCGAGCGCTTGGGGGGCTTGCCCTGGATGGCCAGCGCGCCCGAGGCCCCCGACCGCACGCTGCTGATCGCCGAGATCCGGGACCGCAACGGCGAGCTGCTCTACCGGGCACGCCCGGTCGCCAAGCGCATCGCCTCGGCCGAAGCCGGCGTGATGTTGGGTGACATCCTGCGAAGCGTGGTGGAATTCGGCACCGGCCAGCGGGCAAGGGGCGCGGTCAGCCTGGGGGGTGCCACGGTCCCCCTCGCGGGCAAGACCGGCACCACCAACAGCTTCCGGAATGCGGCCTTCATCGGCTTCGTGCCGCGGGCCACCGCCTCGGGGTGGGATGGCGTGGGCGGCTACACCGTCGGCGTCTATGTGGGCTACGACGACAACCGCCCCATGGCCAAGGGCGCCACCCGCCTGGCGGGGGCCAGCGGCGCCTTGCCGGCCTGGATCCTGGCCGCCCGGGCCCTGGCGGACCGGGGCCTGCTGGGCAGCGCGCCGCCTGCGGATGGGTCCTTGGAGTGGCAGGTGCCCGGGGGCTTTGCGGCGGTGCCGGTGGATCCTGAGACCGGCTTTGTCTCGGCCGGATCCGGTCAACGCCGAATGCTGGTCCAGGGTGAGGGCTTGCAGGCGGACGGGCAGGTGTCGGTGGATCGGCTGCTCTCGCCGGTGCTTGGCTTCGACCTGGAGGGTGCTGCCCAGCCCGCGGTCCCGCCGCCGGCCGCTTCTGGGAGCCCGCAGGGGGTGACTGCCGGAGACCCCGCCTTTGAAGCCGATGTCGGGGAGGTATGGGTGGAGGATATGGCGGCGGACGGCGGGCCCGACGAGGCTGTGGATGCCGGCGAGGCGGGGGGAGAGATCAACCCCTTCATCGAGCCCGGCGCTGCCGATCCCGAGCCCGACGAGGCCCCCGAGGCCCCGGCTCAGACCGGGGATGGCGACGACATGCCGGAGGGTTTCGAGGATGTGGACGTGGTTCCCCGCATCCTGCCGAACTAGGGCGCGCACCGAACGTGATATCAGGCCCCGCATGTTGCGCCTTCTCCCCGTGCTGCTGCTGAGCGCCTGCGTCGTCCGCTATGGGCCTCGCCCCGGTTCGGACCCTTCGCTGATGCCTGCCGAACCGCTCCCTCCGCCGGTTGACTTCGACGAGGTCTCCGAGCGCCTGGAAAAGCTCATGGTGGACGCCGAGAACACCGATCAGCGCGATCGCCTGGACCTCGCCCATGGTCTGGCGAGGCGCATGCGGGACGAGGACCCCAGGGCCCAGCGGGTGGTGCTGGGCTACCTGCGCGACGTGGTGCAGATCGAGGAGCGGGGCCGCCCGGTCGAGGGCCCTGGCCTCTACCCGGGTGAGATCGCAACCTTCATCCTGCCCGGCGAACAGGTGGTGGAGGAGGCCCTGGATGTCGGCGAGCCCGACCCCGATCCGACCCCGCAATCTCCCGACAGCAGCCCTGCCGCGACCCCTGCCGCCCCCCCCGCCGATGCGCCCACAGAGAGCGGCGTCGTCGGTGTGGTGGACCTCGGCGCCGTGCGCGCCGACGCCGGGGTCGCCCGCGCGGCCGGCGACCTCGATCGCGTGCTGCGGGCCCTGGAGCGCTGCCGCAACAAGGCCTGCTGGGACGCCGTGCAGGTCGAGTGGGCCGAAACCCGCGACGTCTTCGTGCGCCAGCAGCGCGAGGCCGCGGGCGTCGCCTTCTTGCGGGCCCGGGACGAGCCCGACCCCAAGGCTCGCCTGGAAGCCATGAACCGCATCCGGCAGCGGCTGGCCGACCTGGTGGACCGCTACCCCGACAGCCCCCAGGCCGATGACCTCCGGCGCAATGTCGAGCTGGTGCAGCGGGCCATCGAAGGCGCCACCCCGGCTGCGGGCGGCGGAACGGCCCCCTGACCTGGCTCCCGCTGCTGCTCGCCGGCCTTGCGGGCGCGGGCGCGGCGCTGTTGGCCACCCTCTGCATGGTGCTGCTGGTGCGGCCTGCGGAGCTGTTGGGTCCGCTGGCCTGGCTGTCGGGCCGCTTTGCTGCCTGGCAGGCGGGCGACCTCAGCGAGCAGGACGAGCTTGCGCTGCTGGACCTGGCCCGGGCCATGCGCCTGCCAGCCCTCGCCCTGCTCTTTGCCTGCGCCTTCGGGGCCGGGGCGCTGTTGACCTGGGCGCGGCTGATCGCGCCGGGCGCTGCGGGCGCCGGTGGTTGACAGGACGGGCTCAGGGGTTAGTGGGCGGGCGCTTCGGTTTTGGGGCTGGGTAGCTCAGCTGGTTAGAGCGAGCGACTCATAATCGCTAGGTCGGCGGTTCAAGTCCGCCTCCAGCTACCAATATTTGGACCCGGTCGGCTTCGGCGGACCGGGTTCATCTCGTTCTGGCGGTGGCGGTTGTGGGAAGATGGCCGCCCCGTGGAGCCCCCATGAAGCGTCGCGACTTCCTCTCCCGCCTGGCCCTTGGTGCCGCCGCCGGCGCTTCGGTGGGCCTGGCCGGCTGCGAAGGCCCAAAGCCCCGAAGCGGTGGCAGCAGCGGCCCCGCCCTGGTGGGCAAGCGGGTGCGGTGGCGCCTGGCCAGCAGCTTCCCCCGCTCCTTGGAGACCATCTTCGGCAGCGCCGAGGTGCTGGCCGCGCGGGTCTCCGCCATGACCGGCGGCGCCTTCGACATCAAGGTCTACCCCGCCGGCGAGCTGGTCCCGGCCCTGCAGGTGCTCGACGCCGCCCAGCAGGGCACCGTCCAGTGCGGCCAGTCGGCAAGCTACTACTACCTGGGCAAGAACCCCGTTCTGGCCTTTGACACCTGCGTGCCTTTCGGCATGACGGCCCGGCAGCAGGCCGCGTGGCTGCTCGAAGGCGGGGGCGCGAACCTGCTGGCCGGCCGCTTTGCCGACTTCAACGTCGTGTCCATCCCGGCCGGCAATACCGGCGCCCAGATGGGGGGCTGGTTCAAGCGCGAGCTGGACGGCTTGTCCAGCCTGGGCGGCCTGAAGATGCGCATTCCGGGCATGGGGGGCCAGGTGATGGGCGCCTTGGGGGTGAGCGTGCAGGTGATCGCGGGGGGCGACATCTTTCCGGCCCTGGAGACCGGGGCCATCGATGCCACCGAGTGGGTGGGCCCCCATGACGACGAGCAGCTGGGCTTTCAGCGCGCGGCCAACTTCTACTACTACCCGGGCTGGTGGGAGCCGGGCCCCAGCCTCAGCTTCTATGTGAACCGCGGCGCCTGGGATCAGCTGCCCGCCGAATACCAGGCCATCTTCCGGGCGGCCGCCGCAGAGGCCGCCACCACCATGCAGGCCCGATACGACGCCTTGAACCCCCCCGCCCTCGCCCGGCTGGTGGCGGGCGGGGTGCAGCTGCGGCCCTTCTCCCAAGACATCCTGGCGGCCGCCCGACAGGCCGCGCGGGACAGCTATGCCTCCCTGGCGGCCCAGGACCCCGGCTACCGCGAGGTCTACGCCCACTGGGAGGCCTTCCGCAAGTCCAGCTTCCGTTGGTTTTCGACCGCCGAGCTGGCCTATGCCGACTTTGCATTCCCCGAATAGGGTCAGCCCCGCCAACCCCCCACCAGCCAGGGAAAGGCCACGATCAGCAGCAGGCCGACGATCTGGATGAGGATGAAGGGCAGCACACCGCGGTAGATGTCGGCGGTCTGCAGGCTTGGGGGCGCCACCCCCCGCAGGTAGAAGAGGGAGAAGCCAAAGGGCGGGGTCAAGAAGCTGGTTTGCAGGTTCATGCCGATCATCACGCCAAACCAGACCATGTCGATGCCCAGCAGCCTGGCCGCCGGCACCAGCAAGGGCAGGATGATGAAGGCGATCTCGAAGAAGTCGATGAAGAAGCCCAGCACGAAGATCGCGAGGTTGGCCACCACCAGCAGACCGAGGCGCCCGCCGGGCAGCCCGGTGAGCAGCTCCTCGATCCACACATCCCCGTAAAGCCCGCGAAAGACAAGGGAAAAAGCGGTTGATCCGATGAGGAGAAAGACCACCATGGTGGTGAGGCTTGCCGTCTCTTCCATCGTGCCCCTCAGGGCCTTGCGGTCCAGCCGCCCGTTGGCTGCGGCGAGGCCCATCGCGCCCACCGCGCCCAAGGCGCCGGCCTCGGTGGGGGTGGCGATGCCCGCGAAGATGCTGCCCAGCACCAGCAGGATCAGGACCAGGGGCGGCACCATGACCATGGCCACCCGGCGGGCCAGGGCCGCACCCCGCTCGGTGCGCTCGCTGGCCGGCAGGGCAGGGGCCCGCGTGGGTTGCAAGAGGGCCACCCCCGCCACATAGAGCCCATAGAAGCCCGCCAGCATCAGCCCCGGCAGCAGCGATCCCACGAAGAGGTCGCCCACGCTGATGCCCAGCTGATCTGCCAGCACCACCAGCACCACGCTGGGGGGGATGATCTGGCCCAGGGTGCCCGATGCGGCGATGACCCCCGCCGACAGGGAGGGGCTGTAGCCATAGCGCAGCATCACCGGCAGGCTGATCATGCCCATGGCCACCACGCTGGCCCCCACCACGCCGGTCGCCGCCGCGAGCAGGGCGCCCACAAAGACCACCGCCAGGCCCAGGCCCCCGCGCAGCCCCCCAAAGAGCGCGCCGATGGTGCGCAGCAGGTCTTCCGCCAGCCTCGAGCGCTCCAGCATCGTGCCCATGAAGATGAAGAAAGGCACCGCCAACAGGACCTGGTTGCCCATCACCCCGAAGATGCGCTCGGGCAGGGCCAACATCAGGGTCCAATCGAAGTAGCCCAGCTCCACGCCCAGGGCGGCAAAGGCCAGGGCGGTCCCGCCCAGGCTGAGGGCCACCGGGTAGCCGCTGAAGATCAGCAGCAGGGCCACCAGGAACATCAGGGGCCCCAGCCAGTCGCCGGTCATGGGCCCTCTCCGGCGGGGGCGGGCAAGGGCAGGCGGCCGGAGAGCTGGGCGGCGCGCTTGAAGACCTCGCTGCCGCCTTGGGCCATCAGCAGCCCGAAGCTCAGCAGGATGGCGCCCTTGATGGGCCAGCGGGGCAGCCCGCCCGGGTCGGGGGAGCCCTCCCACACGGCGATGCTGGCGCGCACCGCGGGGCTGCTCACCCAGATGACGAACCAGGCGAAGGGCATGCAGAAGAGCAGGCCCCCCAGCAGATCGACGCGCGCCTGCCCCCGCGGTCCCAGCCGGCCATAGAGCAGGTCCACCCGCACATGGCGGTCCCGCAGCAGGGCCGGCGCCGCCCCAAAGAGGAAGATCAAGCTGAATAGATACCACTGGCCTTCCAAGAAGGCGTTGGTGGTCAGATTCTGTCCGACAAAGCGGCCGCCATAGCGCAACACGGCGTTTCCGGCGGCCAGCAGCACCATCGGCAGGCTGAGCCAGGCGGTCGCCCGGCCCAGCGCGTCGCTGAGGGCGTCGATGAAGCGCGAGAGGCGTAGCAGCAGGGCAAACATGGCGGGGGCTCGGGCGCGAGGCGGGATTCCGGGTCGCGAGGTCGGCGGCCGGGATGATACTCCCCCTGGGCGCGTGCGATCGGGACCTCCCCCTGCCCGGCCGCCCAGGAGACCCATGCCCCCTCGCTCTCACACTGGCCTCACCCGCGGCTGGCGCATCTTCGGCGTGGCCCTGGGGCTGCTGGCGGCAGGCTGCGACGACAAGGCCGGCGACAGCGGCGGGGGTGGCGCCAACCTGCAGGTGGTCAGCGTGGTGTGCACCCAGGAGTCCAGCGGCGCAGACTGCAATGTGGTGGTCGAGAATACCGGCGACGAGGGCGCGGGCAGCTTTGCCATCGGCATCTATGCGGGCGCCGAACCCGCGGTGGGCGATGCGGCGGCCGACTCTGCAACCGTCGACAGCCTCGCCCCGGGCGACATCCAGGGCGTCACCCTCTTCCTGGCGGGCTGCGCGGGCTGCACCGTCTGGGCGCTGGCCGACAGCCGCGGTGATGTGGACGAGTCCTTCGAAGACGACAACACGGCCTCGTCCACACCGGCGCGCCGGCGGCGCTGAGGCCCCTCAGGCCTCGCACTCCGATGGCAGCCCCATCCAGCGCTCCCCCGCTGGACCCTCCAGATCGCCTTCAGCGTTGAGACGCAGGCGCTGAATGGGCTGCTCGCCCCCCTTGCCGTCGGGGTCCAGCAGCAGGGTGCCATCGGGAGCCAGGGCCCAGCCACCTTGGGTCAAGGCCTCGGTCACCTGTCCGTCCTCGCCCAGGCTGCGGTGCACCATGCGCACCGGCAGAGCGCCCTCTGCCAGGTCGGTGTGGGGGGCGGCGCCGTCGAGCACGAAGTGGGCGGGGTTGCCGATGACCCCGACGCCCGGCGCATAGAAGGTCGCGCCCTGAACGATCTGGAGCGCGCCCCTGCGGCTGTCGGCCTCGGCGCCCGCCGGGATTCGGAAGCGGGGCAGGCCGGCCAGGGCCGCAAAGTCAGGATCGACCTTCAAGCGCGCTTGCCGCTCGGGATCGAGCTGCACCGACCGGGCGAGGTGGTCCAGAATCCGGTCCAGCCAGGCGTCCACCTCGCAGGGATGCCGCTGCTGGCGCAGCAAGGACAGGGTGGCTGCGAGGTTGTAGTGGGCGAGGGCGTGTGAGTTGTCGGCCCCCAAGGCCGCCTCGAAGAGGGCCACCGCGGCGTCAGGCGGTCGCTCCGGTAGCACCGAAAGCCAGCCGTATTCAGCTGGGCGGCGGTGGCCGTCCCGGGGCCCTTGGGGCTGAGCCAGGCCGCCACCGCATCGCTGCATTGGGCCTGGGTCTTCGGATCGGCGTCCCCGGGTCGGGGCTCGGCCGCCGGGGTCGCCGCCGGGAAGCCGCGGGCGGGTCAGCTGCAGGGTGGGTGTGGCCGGCGGTTGGGGGCCGGGCCGGCGGGACCTCGGGGGCTGCGGGTCGGGGCATCACCACAGGCAAGGATCAGCAAGAATAGCGAAGGGGACTTCATTCCCGACGACGCCACGCCAGCGCCGCGAGGCCGATCAGGCCCAGGGCCGCCCCGCCGCCGCCCGCGCCGGTGGCGCAGCCGCAGCCCTTGTCGTCGCCCGCCTCGGCCGCGCTGCCCGAGTCTTCGCCGCCGTCTGCGGCGCCGTCTGCCCCGCCCCCGTCGCCGTCGCTGCCGCCCTCCCAGGTGCCGTCTCCCCAGCCCGTGTCGTCGTCGCCGGGGGAGAGCCCGAAGGCTTCGAGATCCAGCTGGACTTCGATGACGGTGTGCTCCCGCTGCCGATCGTAGCTCACCAGCAGGGTGGAGCCGCTGCGGGCCAACCAGGGGCGCATGCCCATATTCTCTGGCGGGTTTTCGGTGATGTTGACCCGGGCCTGCAGGCTGGTCCACTCCTCGTCCAGCACCACCAGCAGGATGTCACCGTCGTCGCCAGGGTTGCTGTTGTCGCGGGTCATCATGGCCACGAGGTAGTAGTCGCCCACGCGCATCAGGCCCTGGGGCCAATAGGTGCGCTCGCCCGGGTATTCAACCACCGGCACCCGGCGCGTATCCACGACATTGAGGTCGGCGTCATAGGTGTAGCGGAGCAGGTCGCCTTCGAAGGAGGCCGCCACATAGTAGAAGTGCTCGCCATCGGGGTCGGCGAGCATCGAGGCGCCGGTGCTGTGGGCCTCGCGGGGAGTGCTGGGCCCGATGCGAATGCCCAGGTCGGGGTCGATGTGGAAGAACTTGCCGTCGGTGCCCACGCCCGAGAAGGCCGTGCCGGTGAAGACGTCGGCGCACAACAGGGGCATGTCGTTGTGGGCCCGGCCGGGCTCGCGCTCCTCCACCACCCCGGACTGAACGACCGCCCAGTCGCCGTCGTAGCGCTGCACATAGGCGCTGTCGTTGGGCTCCTCGACATTGGCCGAGGCCAGGTGCAGGAAGGTGCCGTCGGGGCAGCGGCGGATGGCGTGGTCCTTGAGCTCGCCGTGGGTGGTGAGCTGGATCTCCTGGTCGATGTGCAGGGTCCAGTCGCCAGCGTCCGCGCCGCGGGTCAGCGGCGCCACCCAATAATTGCCATTGCGCCCGAAGGCATAGGACCAGCCGCCCTCCACCGGGATCACCCGACCCCAGGTGCCCGCCACGCGAAGCTCCGCCTGGGGCCCGATCTCGGTGAAGAAGTCCACGGCATGGGCGGAGGAGAACAGCAGGGCGCTCAGCAGCAGCACGGACATCTGGGGCTCCTTTGTGGGCGGATCCTACCCGAAGTCGGGGGCGGTACCCATGGATGCCGGGTGGCAGGGGCTGTCCCGCTCGCGGAAGCCTGCGCTACACTCTGCCGATGAAAGGCCAAACCCCCCGCCGCTTGTCCGCCAGCGCCCTGCTCCTCCTGCTGCCGGTGGGCCTGCTGGCCGCCACGGGGGGGCCCGATGGGGGCGACTACGTCTTCACCGACTCCAACGAGGCGGACGGTCCGCCCACTGGGGTGGTGGCCTTGCTGAATCCGACCGACCCGGGGCTCGCCGACGACGGCAGCGCCGTGGTTCCGTTGGGCTTCGATATGGATTGGTACAACGTCACCTATGACGAGGTAACCGCAAGCAACAACGGCGTGGTCTTCTTCAACTCGGCCAGCAGCAACAGCGTCGGCACCTGCCCGGGCAGCGGCGCGGGCTGGTCCGGGGTCGCGGCCTATTGGGATGACTGGGCCGCGGGCGCGCTGACCTATGAGACGGTCGGCCGCTATCCCCACCGGGCGCTGATTCTGGACTGGCAGGGCGCCCACGACCTCTACGGAAGCGGCGCCGGCCATGTGCAGGTGCACCTGGTGGAGGGCCGGGAAGAGGCCGTCATCCTCCTGGCCGACACCGACTTCGGCAGCGCCACGGTCAACGACGGCGCCCAGGCGGTGATCGGCGTCGAAGGCGGCATCAACGCGGGCCTGGAGTGGAGCTGCAGCGGCAGCGGCGGGCTGAGCAGCGGCATGGCGGCCTGGTTCGGCCCCAGCGCCCGGCGCCGCAGCAGCAACAACCGGCTGAGCACGGACCTGGCGGGCAACCCCTTCACCGGCGGCAACGTGGGGGGCTATGCGGGCCTGGCGCTGGCCACCGGAGACCACGACGGCGACGGCTTTGGCGACTTGCTGATCGGCGAACCCGAAGAGGACGCGGTCCACCTGTTCTTTGGCAGCATCGGGGGCGATGGCACCCGGGTGGACGACGGGCAGGCCCACTTCCTGGCGTCGGCGGCAACCCAGGGCACCGATCTGGGTGCGGCGGTGGCCGCGGGCGATCTGGACGGAGATGGGCTGGACGAGGTGATCATCGGCGCGCCGCTGGATGACCAGGCCGCCGTGAACTCCGGCATCGTCTACCTGATGTCGGGGGGCACGCTGGCGGGCAACAACACGGTGCCCAGCGCGGCGGACCGGGTGATTCGGGGCCCGACGGCGCGCATCTCGGGCTTTGGCGCTGGCGCCTGGAACAACCCCCAGGCGGGCGAGACCCTGGCCGTCGGGGACCTGGATGGCGATGGCTACCGCGACCTGGTGATCGGGGCGCCGGAAGAGGACAGCGCGGGGCCCAGCGCGGGCACCGTCTTTGTGATGGCGGGCTCTGCGGCCTTCATGAGCGGCACCACCGCCAGCCTGAACAGCCCCACCGCCGCCTTTGTGGGCGATATCGCCGGCGATGCCGCCGGCACCGCCATCACCCTGGCCGATCTCGACGGGGATGGGGACGACGAGCTTGTCATCGGCGCGCCCTACTTCGATGACGGCAGCACCTCCAATGCCGGGCGGGCCTACCTGATCGACGGCGGCAGCTATAGCGGCGCCTATGACATCGGCACGGCGGCCTTTGCCACCTTGACCGGCTCCAACATCGACGACCAGCTGGGACACGCGCTGGTGGCCGCCGATCTGGATGGCGATGGCGCCGCAGAGGTCGCGGTGGGCGCCCCCTTCAACGATGACGGCGGCAGCGGGGCCGGCATCGTCTACATCTTCGCCGCCGCCGGCGGGCTGTCGGGGGACTACGACGCCGAGACCGACCACGACTTCGAGATCTACGGCGATAGCGCCTCCATGAATGTGGGCATGCGACTGAGCCAGGGCGACCTGGACGGAGACGGCCTGTCGGACCTGCTGGTGGCCGCTCCCAATGACGACACGGGGGCCGCGGGCGGCGGCTCGGTTGCGGCGGTGCTCTCGGTCTCCGGCACCAGCATGGGCTTCAGCACCTTGGGTACCACCGTCAATGGCGCAACGTCGGGGGCGGCGCTGGGAACGGCCATGAGCGTGGGCGGTGACTTCAACGGGGACGGCTATGCCGACGCCTTCCTGGGCATGCCCTATGCCGACGTGGGCGGGCGCACGGCGGCGGGGCAGGTGTTGCGTTGGGACGCAGTGCCCGACTTCGAGGATCTGGATGGCGACGGGCTGGTTTCAATCGAAGCCGGGGGCATCGACTGCGACGACGATGACGCGGCGGTGCGTCCGGGGGCCACCGAGCTGGCGACGAACCTGACCGACGACGACTGCGACGGCTGGATCGATGACGCGCTCATCCGGCGCTATGTCGCGGAGCATTGGGAGTGGGACCAGGACGCGGAATACGGCGTCTCCTCCTGGAACACCTTCGACTTCGAGTCTGCATCTTCGGGCCAGGATCTCACCAGCTTCTACAGCTCGGCGGGTCTCACCCTGTCGGCGGACGGGTCGGTGAGCGCCAGCTCCAGCGCCTTCGGGGCGGCGGCGACGGGGAACCTGGGGGCGGTGGTCAGCGCGGGCAGCAGCACAAACGATGTCACGCTGAGCTTTGTGGATGGCGTGGACGCGCTCTCCTTCTATCTTCTCGACCCCTCGGCTCCCTTTGACCTCTCCGTCGAGACCGACAGCGGCACGCTGATCACGGGCAGTCTGATCGACCTGTCGGCAGAGGGCCGCACCGGCGGGGCCTTCGTGGGCTTCACCTTTGCAGAGTCGGTGACCTCGGTCACCTTGGAGGGCCTGTCCAGCGATGGCTTCGGACTGGACAATATCTCGCTGGTGTGGGCCTATAGCACCGACGCCGACCTGGATGGCTGGGCGGACGAGGACGGGGACTGTGATGACGGCGACGCTGCGGTCAACCCCGGTGCGACCGAAGACTTCACCAATGGCATCGACGATGACTGCGACGGGGTGGTCGATGCGGGCAGCTTCGATGAATACACGGACTACAGCACCTGGTCGGTTGCGGCTGGCTTGGATGAGGAGCGCATCGACTTTGAAGACCTGAGCGTCGGCCTGCTGGTGGACGATGAGTACACCGATCTGGGCGCCACCTTCGACGCCACGGTGACGGTGGACACCGACATCGACGGCAGCGCGCCCGTGGGCAGCCAGGCTGGCCGGGTCACGGCGCGCACCACGATCGTCAGCTTTGACGAGACGCAAGAGGCCGTGGCCTTCCAGGTCTTGGACGTGGCCTCCTCGGTCACGGTCACCGCCAGCCTCGCGGGCAGCACCCTCTACACCACCACCGTCTCTGCGGCCGGGGACAACACCGCGGGCGGCGTCTTCGTCGGTCTGCACTTCAGCGTGGCGGTGGACCAGATCGAGATCCGCAACAGCACCCTGTCCGACAGCTGGGGAATCGACGACCTCATCTTCCATTCGCTGGGCCAGGACGACGCCGACGGCGATGGCTTCACCGAGGCCGACGGCGACTGCGACGACCACGACGCGACCGTCAACCCCGCCGCCACCGAGGTCTACTACGACGGGGTGGACCAGGACTGCAGCGGCACCAGCGACTACGACTCGGATGGCGACGGCGAGGACAGCAGCGCCTATGGCGGCGCTGACTGTGACGATGGCGATGCCACCGTCAATACGGACGCCACGGAGGTCTACTACGACGGGGTGGACCAGGACTGCGATGGGGCCAGCGACTACGACGCGGATGGCGATGGTCATGACAGCGCCGTCTACGGGGGCACCGACTGCGATGACACGGCCGATGCCGTCAATCCCGGCGAGGCCGAGACCTTCTATGACGGTATCGACGACAACTGCGATCCCACCGACGACAACGACGCCGATGGCGACGGCTATGCCTCGGTGGGCTTTGGCAGCGGGGGCCTGGGCGGCGGCGACTGCGATGATGGCGACAGCGGGGTGAACCCGGGGGCATCGGAGGTCTACTACGACGGCATCGACCAGGACTGCAGCGGTACCAGCGACTATGACGCCGACAACGACGGTTATGACTCGGTGGTCTGGGGCGGGACGGACTGCAACGACCTCAACAGCGCCACCTATGTCGGCGCCCCCAACGACCGCTGGTATGATGGTGAAGACACGGACTGTGACGGCGCCTCTGATTATGATCAGGACGGTGACGGCTACGATTCGGACCGCTATGGCGGGACGGATTGCGACGACCTGGATGCTTCGATTCACCCCGGTGCGGCCGATGTCCTGGGCGATGGCATCGACAGCAATTGCGACGGCGCGGCTGAGTTCGATGATGACGGCGACGGCTACGACGATGTCGCCGATGGTGGCACCGACTGCGACGACGACGACCCCGCCGTCTCTCCTGGGGCCACCGAGATCTACTACGATGGCTTCGATCAGGACTGCAGCGGCACCAGCGACTACGATGCCGATGGCGACGGCTATGACAGTGACGCTTATGGGGGCACTGACTGCGATGACAGCGCGGCCGCCATCAACCCTGGCGCCCGCGACTTCGCCTATGACGGCATCGACAGCGACTGCGACGGCTCCGACGACTATGACCGCGACGGCGATGGTTTCGCGTCAATCTGGTATGGGGGCACCGACTGCGACGACAACGCCGCGACGGTCTACCCTGGCGCCACCGAGACCTGGTACGACGGCGTAGATTCGGACTGCAACGGCCTCTCGGACTACGACCAGGACCTGGACGGCTATGCGTCGGATGCCTGGGGTGGCACTGATTGTGACGACACGGATGGCAGCATTCACCCCAACGCCGCAGAGACGGTGGGCGACGGCATCGACCAGGACTGCAACGGTTCTGACGACGCCGACCAGGACGGCGACGGCTGGCCCTCCAACCTGGATTGCGACGACAACAACGCCGACATCTACCCCGGCGCCCCCGACCTCTGCTACGACGGCATCGACGCCGATTGCGGCAATGACAGCGATCTGGACTGCGATGGCGACGGGGTCGACAGCGACGCCCATGGCGGCGCCGACTGCAACGACGCCGATGCGACCGTCGGGCCCGGCTTCCCCGAGCGCTGGTATGACGGCGTGGACCAGGCCTGCGATGGCGGCGACGACTATGACGCCGATGGCGACGGCTACACCGCCCTGGCCTGGGGTGGCACCGACTGTGACGACACGCGGGCCACCATCAACCCCGGGGTCACCCTGGATGACTGCGGCGACGGGGATGAGGACTGCGACGGAAGCATCGACGAGGACTGCACCTTCTCGGGCAGCGACGACGGCACGGACGGCACCGACGGCACGGATGGCACCGACGGCACCGACGGCACCGACGGCACGGATGGCACCGATGGCACGGATGGCACCGATGGCACCGATGGCACGGACGGCACGGATGGCACGGATGGCACGGATGGCACCGACGGCACGGATGGCACCGACGGCACCGACGGCACCGATGGCACCGACGGCACGGATGGCGCGGATGGAGCGGACCCCAACGCCGACTGGGAGGCGCCCGTCAGCCCCGGGCAGGTCTCGGATGGCACCCCGGCCACCCGCTGCGAGGGTTGCGACGCGGGCGGCGGGCTGATGGGCGGGATCTGGGCCCTCTTTGGGGCTTGGGCGCCGCGCTGCGCCGCCGCCGGCGCTGAAGGCGCTCAGTGGACGGTGGGGCCCTTGCCGCGGGGAGGGCCCCACAAGGGCGGCCCCGCGGTGTCGTCGTCGTCCTGGCGCCCACCCTGAATCACCTGCAGGCCCCGCAGGCGCGCCTGGGTGGCCTTGTGTTTGCGCTTGCTGGCCCAGCGGCGCAGGTTGGGTGGGGGGAAGAAGCCGCGACCGATGAGGTAGCCCATGCCAGCACCGCCCAGGTGGCTGGTCCAGCTGGCGCCATCATAGGAAAGCGCGCTCAGCAGCTCGATCCCCAGGATCAGCAGGGCGAAGTGCCGGGCCTTGATGCGGCCCAACAGGAACATGTGCAGCTCCTGGTCCCACTGAAGGGCGGTCCAGGCCATCATCACGCCCATCACGATGCCGCTGGCCCCCAAGGTGGGGCCCGTCCAGATGGCGGCGAGATCGGGTTGACCGGGCAGCATCAGGTAGAGCAGGCCGCCGATGATCATCGTGGCCAGTCCGCCGGCCAGCCCCGACCACAGGCAGGTGCTGAGGTAGCGCCGGCTGCCCATCATGCCTTCGAGCTGGGTGCCAAAGAGCCAGAGCATCAGCAGGTTCATCAGCAGGTGGCCGGGACCCCCCGGATCATGCAGAAACCAGCTGGTGACCGGCTGCCAGAGCTGCCCACGCACGACGTCGGTGGGGTGCAGGGCCAGCCAGCCGATGACCGGCACGCTGTTGCGCAGCGCCAGCAGCTGCAGCACATAGGTCACCGTGAAGGCGATCAACATCACCAGGGTCAGCCGCTCGGGGCGGGGGATGGAGATGCCGCCGCGGGGGGGCTGCCGTCGTCCGCTGGCCACGGGCGTCCTTGGGTGTCGGGGAAGTCGGCCCTAACGCGGGCCCGGGTGGCCGCGATAACACCCGGCCATGTGGATTCGACCCCGGCCCTGGCTGCTCCTCGCTGCGCTGCTGCTGGGGCGGGTGGCGTGGGCCCACCCTGAATCCGCCGACGCCTGGGGGCACCAGCTCGAGATCGCCCTGCGTCCGGACCGGGTGGAGGTCGAGCTGACGGTGGAGGTGCCCATCCGCCGCGCCGCCATGGAGCTGTCGGACTACCTGCGGGGTCGCCCCGAACCCGGCCCCGAAGATCAGGCGGCCTTTGACGCGGCCTTTCGGGCCGAGTTGGCCGACAACCTGCGGGTGGAGCTGTCCGGGGTCGCCCTGGCCTGTGCGCCGCTGCCCGCCACCGCGACCGGCTCTTCGGACCCCCGCTTCGTGGTCTGGCGCCTGCACCTGGCCTGCCCCTTGAATGGCGAGAGCGGCGCGCTGCGGGTGGTGCACGGGGCCTGGCCCGATGAGCGCGCGGTCTACCGGGTGCTGCTCTGGGTGGACGACGGGGTGCGGCTGGAGGCGTCGAGCCTGGTGGATCGGCGGGGGGAGCGCACCCGCAACCGGGATGGGCTCTGGCTGCCCGATCCCACGCTGCGGGAGCCCGACTTCCACTTCTCGCGCCGCGCTGCCCCCGCCGCTGTCGTCGCGGGCGCCTGGCGCTACCTGGTGACACCGCCGGTCGGCTACAGCCCGCTGGCCCCCGAGGTCGAGGTCCTGGGGGGTGAGGGGCCGCAGCTGCGCGCCCTGGCCCGCGCGGGCGGGCACCCGGGTGTGGCCTGGCGCGCAGGGCTTGCGTCCGCCCTGCTCGCCCTGGGCGGGGCGCTGGGTGGGGGCACCGGCCTGGGGCTGCTGGCGCTGGGTCCGGCAGATCCGCGGCGCCGGGCTGGCCGGGTGGGGCTGGTGGCCCTGGGCGCCCTCCTCGGGGCGCTGCTCAGCCTGTTGCCCACCCTGCCAGCCCTCGTCCTGAATGGGCTGTGCGTCTTCATTTTCGCGGTGATGGCCCGGCTGATGGATCGCCCTGGCCTCCTGCCTGGCCTGCTGGCCTTCCTGGGGGCTGGATTGGCGCCGCTCTCTGCCTTGCGGGCCGCGATGCCCGTGGCGGCATCGGTCGGAGATGGGCTCACGGTCGCTATCTTCGCGGGGGGCGCGGCCCTGGGTGCCGGCCTCGCCGCCTTGCTGCTGGCGGCCCTGTCCCCCCGCATTCCGGTGGGGCTGCGTCGGCTGCTGCTGCTGCTGGGGGCCGTGATGCACGCGGCGCTGGCACTCGGCCTGCTGTCGGGGATTTGAGCGCCCTGCACTGAATCCCTTGACAGATGGATGCATGTTCAGTATCTGCAAGGGGAGCCCCTGGAGTGCCCATGTCCTCGGACGATCTCTCTCCCCGCCAGCGCGACGTGCTCGACTTCATCCGGTCGACCCACAGCCAGCGGGGCTTTCCGCCCACCTACCGCGAGATTGGCGACGCCCTCGGCATCGCCAGCACCAATGGCGTGGCCGATCACGTCAAGGCCCTGGTGCGCAAGGGCTTCCTCGAAAAGTCCGACGCCGGCGCCGCCCGCGGAATGCGGCTCACCGCAAAATCCCGGCCGGTCCAGCGGGGAGAGACCATCAGCATCCCGGTGGTCGGCCATGTCGCCGCCGGCCAGCCCATCCTCGCAGAAGAAAACTACGAACGCTCCATCCACTTCGACCGCTCCATGGTCAAGACGGGCGGGGCCTCGGTCTATGCCTTGCGGGTGCGGGGCGACTCCATGATGGAAGAGGGCATCCTGGACGGCGACATCGTCATCGTGCGCCACCAGACCACCGGCCGCAATGGCGACATCGTGGTGGCCCTGGTCGATGGCGAGGCCACGGTGAAGTTCTACTTCCACGAGGGCGCGCGAATCCGCCTGCAGCCCGCCCACCCCACCATGGCCCCCATCTACGTGGACCCCACGCAGCAGTCGGCCATCCAGGGCGTGGTGGTCGGGGTCTACCGCCAGTACCACTGATCCGGCCCTGGCCTGGGGCGGGCCCCGGGGCTGCCCCCCGCCTCGGGCTATCCTCCGCCTGCAATGGACCCGACCCCCGCCCGTCGGCCGGGGCTCTGGGCTGAGATCGCCCTCGCCCTGGCCCTCATCACCCTGGCCACCATCCTGCTGAATGCGGGGGTGTTCTGGCTGCTGGTGAAGACGACCGAGGCCGGGCGCCGGTCGGACCTCTGCCAGGCCATGTCGCGCGCTGCGGTGACCCAGCTGGAGTCGGGCGCCGCGACCGGGCGACTCAGCGCCGAGGACGCGCGGCGGGTGCTGGGCGCCTATGCCGACCGCGGGCTGGATATCGAAGAGATGTGGGTGGTGGGGCTGGATCTGGCCCCGCTGTGGGCGCCGGCCCAAGCGCCGCCCCAGGTCGCCGACGCCGGCCTGCGCGAGGCCCTCTATGGCCGCAGCATGCATACGGAGCTTCAAGGCGCACTTTGGGGCGAACGGTCAGTGGTGGTGACCACGCCCATCGCCCCCCAGGGCCGGGTGGTGGGCGCCTTGCGGGTGCGCATGCCCATGAAGGGCACGCCCCTGCCCGGGGGCCCGGCCGCCTTCGTCTTTGGCTACACGCTATTCTCGGGTGTGGCCATCGCCCTCTTCGGCTTCAGCCTCTTTCGCAACCGGCTGATCAACCCGGTGGCGCGCATCCAGGGGGCGACGGACCGCATCGCGTCGGGGGACTTCGGCCACACGGTGCGGGTGGACGCTGCCGCCGAGCTGCAGGCGCTGTGCGGGGCGCTGAACACCCTCAGCCTGTCCTTGTCGGGCTACCGCCAGCGCACAGCGGAGCAGCTCGACCGACTTGCTGCGGCCAACCGGCACCTGGAGGAGGCCCAGCAGGCCCTGGTGCGCAGCGAGAAGCTGGCGGGGGTCGGCCGCATGGCCGCTGGGCTGGCCCACGAGGTGGGCAACCCCCTCGCCGCGGTGCTCGGCTATATGGAGCTGATGCAGCAGGACCTGGATGATCCCGAACTGGAGAGGGATCTGGTCGATCGCAGCCGCCGCGAGCTGGAGCGTATCCACCGCATCATCCAGCAGCTTCTGGGCTATGCGCGCCCCAGCAGCCTGCCGGTCGAGGCCGTGGATGTGGGCGCGGCTGCAAAGGAGGCGGTGGAGACCCTGCGCCACCAGCCTTTGCTGCGCGAGGTGAAGCTGTCGTGGTCCTTGCCCGAAGAGCCGCTCTGCGCGCGCATCGAGGCCGACCGCCTGCACCAGGTGATGCTCAACTTGCTGCTCAATGCCGGGGGGGCCCTGCGCGGCCGAAAGGACGGGGAGATCCGCATCGAGGTCCGGCTGGAGGGGCCGCTGCTGCGGCTGGACCTGCTGGACAACGGCCATGGCTTTGACCCGGTGGCCCTCGATCGCGCCTTTGAGCCCTTCTTCACCACCAACGAGGTGGGGGAGGGGACGGGGCTGGGGCTGCCCACCTGCGCCGAGATCCTGGCGTCGGTGGGGGGGCGCATCGAGGCTGCCAACCGTCCCGAAGGGGGCGCCTGCTTGAGCCTCTGGCTGCCGCGGGTGGAACCGGAGCCCGCCGATGGCTGAGCCGCCTCGCCCCGTGCTGCTGGCCGCCGTCTTCGCCCTCGCCCTGCTGTTGCGGCTGCCCCGGGCGGTGCAGCGGTGGGACGAGGTGGCCCTGGCCTATGCCGCCTACCCGGCCCCCACCGTCGAGGCCCTGGCCCGCGGCGATCTGCCCGCGGCGCTGGGCACCTGGATGGGCCTCCACCCGCCCCTGTGGCCGGTGCTGCACGCCCTGGGCGAGCTGCTCCTGCCGGTGCCCCTGCTGGCGCTGCTGGCCTCGGTGCTGGCCTCCTCGCTGGCGGTGCTGCTGGTGGCCCGGGTGGGGGGTCCGCTGGCCGGGCTGGTGCTGGCCACCGCGCCCTTGCAGCTGGCCTATGCCGCCGAGATCAACAATTATCCCCTGGCGGTCGCCCTGGTGGCGGCGGCGCTGGCCCTGTCCCGAGGGCCCTGGTGGGCCCTGTCGCTCGTCGCTGTCTTTGGCGCTTGGACGCATATTCTTGCGGGGGCCGCCGCCGGGGGCCTGGTCCTGGAGCGGGCCTGGGTCGATCGCAAGCAGGCCCCCCAGCTGCTGCTGGCCACCACCCTGGGCCTGCTTCCGGTGGGGGTGGGCGCGCTGCGGCGGATGGGCCAGGCTGGCACCTTCGATCAGCCCGCCTTGGACCCCGGCGGCTGGTTGGAGGCTGCCTTCGCGGCGGTCGGCCTGCCCGGGCTGGCCCTGGGGCTGGTGGCCCTGATGGGGCTCGACCGGCGCCTGCTGGCGGCCTTGCTGCCCGTGCTGTTGACCCTCGGCCTCGCCTTGGGGGCGGGCGCAGCGGCCCCGCACCAGCAGCCCTATCTGCTGCTGCTGGGTCCACCGCTGGCCGTGGCGGCGGCCCAGGCGCGCCGGCGCCTCCCGACTCTTGCCCGCCCGCTGCTGGTCCTGATCCTGCTGGCTTGTGGGGTCCGCGGGCTGGTCGCGGTGGGCGAAGCCGGGCAGGGGGTGGCCGCGCTGGTGGCCGACCAGGCCCAGCCCCGGGCCATCGACGCGGCCCTGGCCGCTTCGGTCGAGGGGGATCTGCTGTGGCTGGTGGCGCCCGCCTTGCAGGCCGACGACGACAAGACGGCGATGGCGCCGGTGCTCTGGCGGCTGCCGCCCTGGGCCTGGATGCCCATGGCCCGGCGGGTGCCCTTTGAGTACCGCGACTTCCGCTATGGCCAGCCCCGGCAGTGGCGGGGCCGGACGGTGCACAGCAGCACCGAGCTCTACGCGGCCCCCTTCGACCAGGTCGCCGCCGAGGCCTTGGGGCGCGGGGCGCAGATCTATGTCGTGCTCTACGAGCAGGGTCCGGCCACGGGCCTGCTGCAGCGGGTGGAGCGGGTGCTGCAACCCTATGCCGCCGAGGCCGGGCGCTTCCCCCACCCGGGCGGCCTGGGGGAGGACTGGCTGTGGCGGGTGACGGGCCGCCGGGTCGAGGCGTCCCCATGAAGATCTGGGCGCCTTGGGAGACGGCCTGGCCGGCGGGCCTCGCGCTGCTGCTGCTGCTGGGGGCCACGGTGGCGGCGCGGTCCTGGCTGCGCCTGCCTCGGGGCCACCTGGGGCCCGTCCTGGGCCTCTTCGCCCTGGGCCTGCTGCTGCGGCTGCTGGCGGTTCCCGCCCTGGCCGAGCACGTCTATGATGGGCACGAGGCCGAGTTTTTCGACATCTTCACCGGTGCGCGCGCGCCCAACCGGGGGGGCACGGTGCTCTACCCCTCCTTGCAGTGGATGTGGTGGGGCCTGGGCAAGCTGCTGCCCCACGCGGAGTGGGTGCCCGTGGTCTTGATGGCGGCGGTCGGGTCGGCCTCGGCCTGGGTGGTGGGGGCCACCGCCGGCCGCCTCGCTGCGAACCCAGACGCCCCCCAAAGCAGCGATCGGGTGGCCTGGATCGCGGCCCTGGTGGTGCTGCTGCACCCGGTTCACGCCGCCTGGTCCAGCAGCGCCTACAATGTGATCCTGCCCTTCTTCTTTTCGGCCCTGGTGCTGTGGAGCGCGGCAGTGGTGGGCCAGTCCCGTCACCCGCCCCTGGCGGTGGCCAGCCTGGGCGCGGCGGCCTGGGTGCTGGTGGTCGCCACCCGCATGGAGGTGGCGCTGGTGGGGCTGCCCGCGGCGGTGCTGGCCTTGGGCCTGCGTCCGGCGGGCCTGGGTCGGGGGGAGGCCTTGCGGCGCCGGGCCGTCCTGCTGCTTCCGCTGCTCCCCGCCCTGCTGTTGGGCGGATTGGCCGCCTACCCCCTTCTCTTTCCGGGAGAGGTGCCTGGGGCCGGCGAGCGCGCCCTGGCCTTCGCCATCAATTGGCCCCTGGTCGAATTCTACCTTCCGGTGGCGCCCCGAGGCCTGCTCGCCCTGCCGGTCGCGCTGTGCGTCTTGTGGGCCCTGCGCGAGGCTCCCTTCGTGACCGCGGTGCTGCTGCTGTCGGCCTTGGGCCAGCACCTGCTGATGGCCAGCTTCGATGACTTCGGGGATCGCCACACCCTCTCGGCCTTGCCGGCCTTGGCCTGGGTCCTGGCGCTGGCGGGCCGGTCCGGGTGGGGCCGCCCCTGGCATCGACCGGGCGCCCTCGGCCTCGCCCTGGTCGCGCTGCTGCTGGGCCTGGTCCAGCTGCGGGAGCGCTACTACGCCACCGAGGACGCCTTTGTCTCCTGGCAGCTCGCCCGGACCGATCTGCCCGAGATGCGCCTGGAAGATGCGCGGCAGAACTGCGGGTGGATCAATGAAGATCCACGCGCAGCGGCCGATCCGGTGGCCTCGCACTTCAATGTGCTGGATCCGGTGGAGGTCGCGGCCTTGCGGGGGCCGGGCGGCTGCTTGCGCTGGTGCGCCGATGTGCAGGACTACCGCTGGAGCAGCCGGGCCGTGGCGGATCGCGCGCTGCGCATGCGCCGCCTCTACGCGCTCTCTGCCGTCGCCGTGGTGAGCGACCCGGCCTCGGGGTATGCCTGTGTGGCCTGGGAGGTGGGTCCGCGCCGCTGCTGCGGTGAGGAGCCCGCCCACCGTTGAGACGGGGAGTTTTGGCTCCTCCAGCCGGAAGCCACCGATGCCAGGCCGTGTTCAGCGGAGCGAGATGGGCGACACCCCAGAGCCAGGACCCCCGACCCGCGCCCTTGGCGACCTGCTCTCCCGGCTGGGCCGGCGAGAGCGCGGGCTCCTATTGCTCTCCGCCGGGGCCTGGGCGGCCGTGCTGTCCGGTGGCTGCCTGCTGGTGGCCGCGGGACTGCTGTCGGCCGGCGCCCAGCGCAGCACCACGCTGATCGTCACCGGGGTGCTGGCCCTGGTGGGGCTGTCGGTGTTGGCGCTCAAGGTGCTCGGCGGCCGCTGGTCCCAAGCGGTCGATCCCCTGGTTCAGGCGCGGCGCCTGGAGGCCCTTCGCCCGGCCCTGCGTGGGCGCCTGCTGGCAGCGGTGGACCACCGCGCCCTGCTGGAAGAGGGCGCCAAGCCCGCCCCCGCGGGCGTCAGCAAGGTGCTGCTGCAACGCGCCGCCCACAAGGCCGCCGCGGCGGTGGCCGATGTGCCCGATGACGCCGTGGTGCCCGCCGCTCCGGCCAAACGCGCCCTGCTCTTTGCCTGCGTCGCGGGCCTGGCCCTGCTGCTGGGCGACCGCCTGCTGCCGGTGGGCCCCCTTGACGCCTTGGCCGTCGCGTTCGGCGGCTCTGCGGCCGCAGCCCGCATCGAGCGGGGCGCCACCGAGGTGGCCGAAGACCGTGCCGTGGTGGGCGATATCGTCCTTCGATACGTCTATCCCGACTACACCGGCATCGACCCGGTGGAGGTGCCCAATTCCGATGGCACCATCCACGCGCCCCCGGGCACCCTGGTGCAGATCAGCGCCCGCACCGCAGACAGCTTTGACGCCGCCGCCTTGCAGGTCGACGAGAAGGACCCCACCGACGCCGCACTGACGGGCGGCCGCGACGTGGTGGCCAGCCTGGTGGTGGAGGGCGCGGGGACCTGGCGGCTGCTGCTCTTCTCCGGCAAGACCTTGGCCATGAGCCCGGACTACCGCATCGAGGTCGAAGACGACGCGCCCCCGGTGGTGGCCTTGCTGGGCGGCGCCCCCACCACCGCCGCCGCCGACGCCCCCCTGGACATCGGCTGGTCGGTGCAGGATGACTTCGGCGTCGAACGTGTCGTGCTGGAGGTCACCCGCGCCGACGGCACGGTGATCGAAGAGCCCCTGCGCAGCCCCCTGGACGCCCCCCGCCAGCTCTCCGGCGGCGTGCCCATCAGCCCCCGGGCCTTGGGCCTCTCCCCCGGCGAGACCGTGAAGATGCGGGTGGTCGCCTATGACAACGACCGCCTGGAAGGCAGCAAGCGCGGGGTCTCCGCCGAGGTTGAGCTGACCGTGGTGGGCGCCAAGGGCCAGGGCCGCAGGATGCGCGCCCACTACAAGCAGCTTCGGGACGCCCTGGTGCTGGTCTTGGCGGACTTTCTGGTCGATCCCATGCCGCCCGCTACCGCCCCAGAGGCCATGGTGCGCTGGGTGGATGGCGCCCGCAAGCGCCTGGAGCCCGTGAGCACGCTGCAGGCCGCCCAGCGCCAGTCCGCCGACGGCAGCGGCCTGGACGTCGACCTCGTGCGCGAGGTCATGGACAGCAGCGCGCGGCTCTTCCGTTTTGCCCTCACCACCTGGGAGCCCGGCTCGGGGCGGCGGGTCACCGATGGCGATCTCAGCAGCTTTGCCGATCTGCACGCCGAAGCCGTGGGCGCCCAGGAGCGCGCCATCCTCACCCTGGACGCCCTGGTGGTGCAGGCCGCCATGCAAGAGCTGGCCGGCGGCATGGAAGAGCTGGCCAAGCAGGCCCAAGAGCTGGCTGCCATCTCCGAGAATGCAGAAGCAAGCGAGCTTCTCGCGCGGCTCGATCAGATCGAGCGCATGATGGCCTCCTTCGAACGCCTCAGCGCCCAGCTGGCCGAAGGCTCCCTCAAGGAATTCCTCAACCCCCGGGTGGAGGAGACCCAGAGCCTGATGCAGGAGATCCGCAAGGCCATCGCCGAGGGTCGCCTGGAGGACGCCCGCGAGATGATGCAGCAGCTGGCCGAGCAGCTCCAGCAGATGTCCGACAGCCTCAACAGCCAGATGGCGTCGCGCCAGCAGGGCGAGGACCAGCTGGGGGAGCAGTTCAAGAAGACCATGGACGAGCTGGCCGCCCTGGAGAAAGACCAGCGGGAGCTGGCCGAGAAGATGGAGAAGGCCCGCGAAGAGATGGGCGAAGGCGTGGCCGAGCTGATGGAGCTGTGGAAGAAGGCCGACGGGCTGGCCGCCGAGGCCCGCGCCCAGTCCGGCAAGCTGGTGGAGGCGGTCGGCGACGCCCAGGGTTGGCGGGTGGACAGCATTCGCTGGTTCGAGAAGCTGGGCATCGCCACCGCGGGCGTTCAGGACGCCGTGCGCGCCCGCAATGCCGAGGGCGCGCTGGAGCGGGTCACCGACATCGACACGGTCAAGGGCCTGGGCATGAGCCGGCGCCTGGTGGACAACGAACAAGAGCGCCGGCGCCCCCCGAACGAGGCCCGGCCCAGCACCCTCGACGCCGCCAGCCGCAGCGTGGACGCCACCGCCGCCGCCCTGGACGAGCTGGCCAAGGTGCTCGAAGAGCTGCTGGACAAGCAAGAGGCCGAGAGCCCCCAGGTGCAGCAGGCCGCCAAGCAGATGGCCGCCCAGCAGGCCGCCCTGCGCGAACGACAGCAGGGCGTGGGCAACGACGTCAAGCGCATCGAGCGCGCGATGCCCACCGCGGACGGGGGCGCCTCGGAGTCCATGCAGGCCGCCGGCGAGGCCATGGAGCGGGCCACCGAGGCCCTCCAGCAGGGTGAGGCCCTGTCGGGCGAGGGCCATGGCCGCGACGCCGCCGAGCGCCTGGGCGAGGCCCAGCGCGCCTTGCAGCGCGAGATGGAGCAGCAGCAGCAGATGCAGCAGGCCATGCAGGAGATGCAGGGCGAGCAGGAGGGCGGTCAGAAGCCCGACGGCGACAAGGAAGGCGGCAATAGCAAGCGCGACCAGAGCTTTGAGTTGCCGGCACCCGAGGCCTTCCGCACCCCCGAAGCCTACCGCCGCGCCCTGCTCGAAGGCATGGAGGCCGACGTCCCAGACGAATACCGCGCCTTGAAGCAGCGCTACTACGAAGAGCTGGTGCGCCAGTGACCGCCCTCTTCCGGGTGGGCGCCCTGGGCGCCCTGCTGCTTCTGGGCGCGCCCAGCGCCTGGGCCTCGGCCCTGGACCGCGCTCGGGACTGCCTCGATCGCTTCAACCTGAGCTGCGCCGAACGCGAACTCAAGAGCTTGGAATCCAGCAACCCCGACAGCCAGGACGCCCAGCGCGTGCGGGCCTGGGTCGCCTTCCACCAGGGCCGCTACGACGAGGCCCTCACCCTGATCGACCGCCTGCAGGCCCAGGGCGTGGATGTCGAGGCGGAGGAGCCCTACACCCCCTACCGGCCCACCGCCTCGGCCGCCCAGGGCATGGTCGAGACGGTCGAGGGCGGGGTTCGCATCCGCTACTATCCGGGCGTAGACCTCGTTCTGGCGGATCAGGCCGCCGCGTCTCTGCGCGCCGCCCGGCAGACCTATGATGGCATCTTCGGGGGTGGCCCCGAACACGACATCGTGCTCGACATCTTCCCCACGGCCCGCCGCTTCATCGACGCCAGCGGCCTGCCCCCCGAGAGCGTGCAGACCACCAACGTCATCGCCTTGTCCAAGTGGACGCGGCTGCTGCTGACCAGCCCCCGCGCCTTGTCCCGGGGCTATGGCTGGAAGGACACCGTGGCCCACGAGTATATCCACCTCGTGGTGGCGGAACGCACCCAGAACCTCGCGCCGGTCTGGCTTCAGGAGGGCCTGGCCAAGCACCTCGAGGGCTGGTGGCGCGGGGATGTGGACGCCGGCCTGGCCGCCTACAACCAGTCCCTGCTGGCCAAGGCCGTGCGCGAAGACGCCTTCGTGCCCTTCGAGAAATTCGCGCGCTCCATGGCCTACCTGGACAGCTCCGAAGAGGCCGCCCTGGCCTTTGCCCAGGTCTCGACCATGGTGCAATTCCTGATCGAGCGGGCCGGCGCCGAGGCCCTGCCCGTGCTGCTGGTGCGGGTGCGCGACGGCGAAGACGCCTTCTCGGTGGTGGCCGACCTCGCCGCCTTTGGCACCTGGCCGGAATTCGAGGCCGGCTGGAAGCAGTGGGTGCGCACCCTGCCGCTGGTGCAGCAGCAGCTTGGCGACCTGCCCGTGGTGCTCGATGGGGACGGCGATGAGTTCGCCTCGGACCCCCTGCTCAGCGGCCGCCCAGACCTCGCCCGCTTCACCCGCCTGGGCGACCTGCTGCGCGACGCCGGCAAGCCCCGGGCCGCCCTGGTGGAATACACCAAGGCCGAGGACCCCGCGGGGCCCCCTTCACCCCTGCTGCTGGCCCGAAAGGCAGAGTGTCACCGCAGCCTGGGCGAGATGGACGCTGCCTTGGACCACGCCCGACGCGGGGCCGCCCTCTACCCCGAGTACGCCCTCATCCAGGTCACCCTCGGCCGCCTGTTGGACGCCCGCGGTGAGACGGAGGAGGCCCTGGTCGCCTGGGCCGCAGCCCAGGACACCAACCCCTACGATCCTGAAGTGCAGCGCGCCCTGGCGCAGGACTACCAGGCTCTGGGTCGGGAGGCCGACGCCCGCCGCCACCTGCGCTATGCCCGCATCCTCGCGACGGGGGGCGCCACGGATGCGGCCCCCACCGACACCCCCATCCGCTAGCCCCCGGCCGACCCCCCCATGTCCGACCCGCACTCCCCCGCCGTCCCCGACGACGCCGCGCTCTTTGACCAGCTCGCCGGCGTGCGCGCCCGCCTGTTGACCGCCATCGGTCGCCGCATCGTCGGTCAGCAAGAGGTGGTCGACCAGCTGCTGATCTCCCTCTTTGCGCGCGGGCATTGCCTCTTTGTGGGTGTGCCCGGCCTGGCCAAGACCCTGCTGGTGAGCACCACGGCCCAGGCCCTGGGACTGCGCTTTGGCCGGGTGCAATTCACACCGGACCTGATGCCCGCCGACATCACCGGCACCGAGGTGCTGGAAGAAGACCGCAGCACCGGCCGCCGGCAGATGCGCTTCATCCGGGGCCCCATCTTCACCAACCTGCTGCTGGCCGACGAGATCAACCGCACGCCACCCAAGACCCAGGCGGCCCTGCTGGAGGCCATGCAGGAGCGCAAGGTGACGGCGGCGGGCCAGACCTTCGACCTCGAAGCCCCCTTCATCGTCTTCGCCACCCAGAACCCCATCGAGCAGGAGGGCACCTACCGCCTTCCCGAGGCCCAGCTCGACCGCTTCATGTTCTCGGTGGATGTGGGCTACCCCAGCGAGGCGGAGGAGATCGAGGTGGTGGAGCGCACCATCACCGGCGACGACGCCCCGGTCGAGACGGTGCTGGACCGCGACACCCTGCTCGCCCTGCAAGGGCTGGTGCGCCGCCTGCCGCCCTCGGGCGATGTGGTGCGCTACGCCGTGCGCCTGGCCCGGGCCAGCCGCCCCGACGGCGCCGCCAGCCCCTTCGTGCGCCAGCATGTGCAGTGGGGGGCCGGCCCCCGCGCCAGCCAGTACCTCTTCCTGGGGGCCAAGGTGCGGGCGGCCCTGGCCGGCCACGAGGTGCCCCACACCGATGACGTGCGCGCGGTCGCCCACGCGGTCCTGGGCCACCGCATCGGCCTGGGCTTCCAGGCCGAAGCCGAAGGCGTGCGCGCCCACGACGTGGTCGATCACCTCCTCGACAACGTCAAGCCCGGCTGATGGTCGCCTTGGCCCAGGGGACGGGGTGGGACCCGGATGTCCTCGCGCGGATCCGCGTGCTGGAGCTGCGCGCCCGCGACCTGGTCCAGGGCTACCTGCATGGCGCCCACCTGTCGGGTCGGGCCACCTCCAATGTCGAGTTCGCCGACTACAAGGAATACTCCCCCGGCGACCCTCTGCGGGACCTGGACTGGCGGGTGATGGGCCGGAGCGATCGGCTGGTCGTGCGCCGTCACCACGCTGAAAACGAGCTTGCCACCACGATTCTGTTGGATGCATCGGGCGATATGGCCACCGGAGCGGCCGGCGGCCAACCCAGCGCCGCCCGGCCCCCGCTCAAGGGCTCGAAGTGGGGCAGCGCCGCGGTGCTCTGCGCCACGCTGGCCTATTGGCTGCAGCGCCATGGCGAGCCCGTGGGCCTGATGGTGCTGGGCGGGCAGGACGTGCGCTGGCCCTACCTGCCTCCCCGCATCGGAGAAGCGCAGCTGGCGCGCATTCTTGGTGTGATCGCCCAGACCCGCCCCAGCGGCCGCGCCGATCTGGCGGCCGGGCTGCGGGCGGCCGGCCAGCGCATGGGCCGGCGACAGCTGATGGTGCTGGTGAGCGACCTGATGGAGGAGCCCAGCGAGTGGGGGCCCTCGGTGGCCACCCTGCTGCGCCGCCGCATCGACCTGCGGGTGGTGCACCTGCACGACAGCCGCGAGTGGGCCATGACCCTGGACGAGCCCGGGCTCTTCCGATCCCCCGAAGGCGGTGACGCCATCCCCGAAGACCCCGACGAGATCCGCGCGGCCTTCTCGGAAGAGGTGCAGCGCTACCTGGCCGAGGTCCGCAGCAGCCTGTCCGCGGTGCGCGGCGCCCATGTGTTGGCCCCAACGGACCAACCCTTGGACCGGGTCATCGCCCGGCTCCTTCGGGGGATGTGAACGTTGACCTTCGGCCTGCTCACCCCCCTGGCCCTGGGCCTCGCCGCGCTGCTGGCGGGGCCGCTGCTGGCGCACCTCGCCCGCCGGCGTCCCACCAACCGGGTGGACTTCGGCGCCATGATGCTGCTGCGGCGGGTGCAGAAGCGCCTGAAGCGCCGCCGCCGGGTGCAGGATCTCTGGCTGCTGTTGCTGCGCCTGCTGCTGCTGGCCCTGGTCATCGCGGCGGTCAGCCGGCCCGAGCTGCGCTGGCCGGCAGCCGATGTGGTGCAGGACTCCGGCCCGGTGGTGGTGGTGCTGGACAACAGCCTGTCCATGGATCAACGAGATGACGGTTCCAGCCTTCTTTCTCGGGCACGCGACGGCGCGGTTGAGCTGCTGCGGGGCCTGCCTTCTGGCGCCCGCGTGGGCCTCGTCACCGCAGGCGGCCGGGCAACCCGGCTGAGCCCCGAGCTGATCGCCGATCCCGGCGCGGTGGCCGCCCAGGTGGCCGAGATCCAGCAGTCCAGCGGCGCCACGGATCTGGCCGGCGCCTTGGGCGAGGCCCGCCGCCTGCTGCAAGGGGCGGGCGGCACCGTCGTGGTCTTCTCCGACGAAGCGGGGCCCACCGCCGTGCCCGCGGCCGAGGCCGAGCTGAAGCTCATGGGCGAACAAGGCGTGGCGCTGCGGCCCATCCGCCTGCGTCCCCAGGTGGTGGCCAACGCCCTGGTCGCCGACGCCCGCTATGGCGAGGGCCTGGAGGGCGGCAGCGTGCGGCTGACCGTGCAGAATCGGGGGGAGATCGACCTGGAGATGCCCCTGGTGGTGCAGCTGCCCGATGGGGTCGAGATCACGGCCTTCGTCGAGGTGCCGGCGGGCGGCCAGGCCGAAGAGACGGTCACCGTGCCGCGGGTGGCCGAGGGCGGGGTGGCCCTGGCTCGCCTGGAGGACCCCCACCTGCCCGCCGACAACGTCTTTGCCTTTCATATGCCCCGGGTGGGCGCCAGCCGGGTGCTGGTGGTGGACGGCGATCCGGGCCCCACGCCCACGGCATCCGAGGTCTACTTCCTGGAGCGCGCCCTGGCGCCCTGGGGCACGGCCGGCGCGGTGCGCGGCGGGGTGCTACCCGATGTGACCTCCTCGGCGGGGGTGCCCGAGCTGGATCCCGAGCTTCACCGCGTCATCTTCGTGGCCAACCTGTCGGATCCCGCCCCCCTGGCCGCCCGCTTGACCGACTTCGTCCGGCGGGGTGGCGGCCTGGTCCTGGCCCTGGGCGACAACGTCACCCCCGACCTCTACAACGGCGCCCTGGCGGCCCTGCTGCCCGCCCGGCTCAAGCGCCCCCAGTCCCTGGTGGCAAGGGGCGAAGATGGGGTGGCCACCGAGCTTCCCGACACCAGCCTCGCCCTGTTCCGCCCCTTCTCCCGTGGGGGGCGCGGCAGCTTCGCCCGCACCCGTTGGCGCCAGCTCTATGGGCTGGAACCCTATGAAGACAGCGAGGAGGTTCGCACCTTGCTGCGCACCGAAGGCGGCCTGCCCCTGCTCATCGAGCGCAAGGTGGGCCAGGGGCATGTGCTGCTGCTGACCGGCACCATGGACCTGGGCTGGGGCGACTTTCCGCTGCAGTCGGCCTTCATGCCCTTTGTGCAGCGCCTGGTCACCTACCTCGGCGGAGAGGCCGGCGGCGGCGGAGAGCGCATGAGCGCCAAGGTGGGGGAGGGGGTCGCCGTGCCCCTGCCCGACGGCGTGATCGAGGCCACGGTGGAGGGGCCCAACGGGCCGGTGCCCGCCCGGCTGCGGGCTGGCGAGGTGCTCTTCGAGCCCAGCGCCCCCGGCGCCTACCTGGTGGAGACCCCCGGCGCGCCGCCCCTGGCCTGGGTGGCGGTGAATACCGACCCCGCCGAGAGCGATGTGCGCCCCGGACCCAGCCTGGTCGAGACCGCCGCCCGCATCGACCCCGAACGCTACCAGCGCCGCGAGGAGCTGGCCCCCTGGCTGCTGGCCGGCGCCCTGCTGGTGGCCCTGGCCCAGGCCGCGCTGGCACTGGGCCTCGCCCTGAAGCAGGACGCGCCCGAAGTCGCTGCTGCCGAGCCCGATCCCGAGGAGCACCGCCGTGCCGGTTGAACCCACCCGCCGCGCCCTGCTCGCCGGCCTGGGGGCGGCCGCCGCCCTGGCCCCGCTGCCGGCCCTGGCATTCGGCGACCGCTCCCGCCTGGACGTGGCCGAGATCATGCTGCCTTCGGGCACCCTGTCCCGGCCCGAGGCCTGGCGGCGCATGCTCTACGAGGTCATCCAGACCACCAGCGTCGAGGCCCACCCCGACGCGGTCCAGGTCGAGCCCGAAGACCCCGCCCTCTTCGAGCACCCCTTCTCGGTGCTCATCGGCGATGGCGAGCTGCCCCCCCTGTCCGACGCCGCCATCGAGCAGCTTCGGCGCTACCTCGCCTATGGCGGCTTCTTGCTCCTCGACGACGCCACCGGCACCGCCGGGGGCGCCTTCGCCCGGTCGGCCAAGCGCCTCACCGAGCGCCTCTTCCCCACCCGGCCGATGTCGCCGCTCCCCGGCGACCACTCCATCTTCCGCAGCTTCTTCCTTCTGGATCGGCCGCTGGGTCGGGTGGCGGTCTCCGACGTGCTCGAAGGCATCACCGTGGGTCCGGTCACCCCGCTGGTGCTCTGCCCCAATGACCTGTCCGGCGCCCTGCACCGCGCCGAAGACGGCCGCAACCGCTTCCCGGTGGTGCCCGGCGGAGAAGAGCAGCGGCGCGAGGCCCTCAAGCTGGGCATCAACCTGGTGCTCTACTCGCTCACCTCCAACTACAAGCACGACCAGGCCCACGTGGCCGAGCTGATGCGCGACGGCAAGCTGGGGATCTCGGAGTGATGGCCGGCGTGGGCATGCTCCCCTGGCTGCTGGGGGGCTCGCTGGCCGATGGGGGCGCCCTGGTCTGGGAGACCCCGCCGCTGTGGATCGGCGCGGCGGCGGCGGCGGCGCTGGTGGCCTGGCTGATCTTCGCCTTGCGCGGCGGCTCGGCCGATCGCCGCCTGCGCGCTGTCGAGCTGGTCTCCTGGGCCCTGGGGGTGCTGGTGCTCGCCGCTGCGGGCCCCAGCTGGGTGGAGACCGATGGCCGCACCGAGCCCGGCAAGCTGGTGGTGCTGGTGGATGGCAGCGCCAGCATGGGCGTCCTGGACGGGGGCAAGGCCCGGGCCGATGGCGTGGACAGGCTGCTGGCGCGGCTGCGGGACGAGGGCGGCGAGGTCGAGGTCTACAGCTTCGACGAGGAGCTTCACCCGGGTCCGCCTGCCGCCTATGCCGGCCGCGGCACCGATCTGGGGGTGGCCCTGCGGGCGGTGGCCGACCGCAACCTGGGCCAGCAGCTGCGCGGGGTCGTGGTCCTGACCGATGGCCTGGACCGGGGCAACCTGCGCCGGGATCTGCGCGAGGCGGCCGCTTCGGGCACGGTGCCCGCCTCCTTGGCCCCCGAGCTGCCGGGGCCGCTCACCCTCTACCAGGTGGGGGATCTCGACCAGGTGCAGGATCTGGCCATCGAAGACGTGGTGTCGGGGGGCTTCGCCTTCTTGCGCACCCCCTTCCAGCTGACCGCGCAGGTGCGGGGCGAGCCCGGCCGCACGGTGCCCGTCACCCTCAGCCGCGAGGGGCGCCTGGTGGCCAACCAGACGGCCAAGATCGATGAAAATGGGCGCGCAGAGGTCATCTTCGAGGTGATCCCCCGCGAGGTCGGCCGCTTTGCCTGGGATGTCAGCGTGCCGGTGGAGGCCGAGGACGCGGTGCCCGGCAACAACGTCTTTGCCGTGGTCATTCGCGTGGTGCGCGACCGCACCCGCGTGCTGCAGGTCTCGGGCAGCCCCTCCTATGACCAGAAATTCCTGCGCCTCTTCCTGAAGGAGGACCCCAGCGTCGATCTGGTCAGCTTCTTCATCTTGCGCACCCGGGAAGACCTCATCGCCGGCTGGCGCCCCCGGGAGCTGTCCCTCATCGAGTTCCCCTACGAGCGCCTCTTCAGCGAGGACCTGTCCACCTTCGACCTCGTGGTGCTGCAGAACTTCAACTACGCGCCCTACTTCGACCACAACGCCGGCCTGCTGCTGGGCAACCTCGCCACCTATGTCGAGCAGGGCGGCGCCCTGGTCATGACTGGTGGAGACCGCAGCTTTGACCTCGGCGATTACGCCAACACCCCCATCGCCGACGTGCTGCCCGTCAAGCTGGGCGTGGCCGCCCGCAAGGCCGACGAGACCCCCTTTCGGCCCCGGCTGACCGACGCGGGCAAGGTGCACCCCGTCACCCGCCTGGGGGCGGCCTCAGAGCAGACCGAGGCCCTGTGGGCCCTGCTGCCCGAGCTGGACGGCGCCAACCTGACGGCGGGCCTGATGCCCGGCGCCGCGGTGCTGCTGGAGCACCCCTTCGCCAAGGCCAGCGATGGCACCGCCGCCCCGGTGCTGGCCGTGCGCGAGGTGGGCAAGGGGCGCACGATGGCGCTCACCATCGACGCCTCCTGGCGGTGGAGCTTCTCGGAGGCGGCGGTGGGCCGCGGCAACCAGGCCTACCTGCACCTCTGGAAGAACGCGATGCGCTGGCTGGTGGCCGACCCCGAAGAGCGCCGGGTGGTGGTCTCCCCCAGCCGCGAGAATGTGCTGCTGGGCGATGAGGTGCGCATGGTCACCAAGGTGCGCGACGCCGGCTATGGCCCCATCGCCGATGCGGTGGTGCAGATCACCGTGCGGGCGCCCGACGGCAGCACCCAGCGCCTGGAGGCCCGCACCACCGCCGCCGGCGAGGCCATCGCCGCCTTTCAGCCCACCCAGCAGGGGGCCCACCGGGTGACCGCCGTCGCCGCCGCCGCCGGGGCCGAGACCGCCGAGACGGTCTTTGCGGTGACCACCCGCGATCCCGAGATGGCCGAGATCCTGCCCGACGGCGCCTTTCTTCAGCAGCTTGCCGCCCTCTATGGCGATCGCGGCGCCTTTCGGGGGCCATCGGACCGCAGCGGGCCGCTGGTGGATGCGACGGCGCGCCGCACCCTGCCCGACCGCCGCGAGCAGCGCCTGGGCGCCGCCCCCATCGTGGGCCTGCTCTTCGGGCTGCTCGCCAGCCTCGCCTTCTGGGCCCGCCGCCGGGCCGGCGGACACTGAGCCCCCTCTGCTGTGTTTCGCCGCAGCGGCTGATCCGAAACGCAGCAGGGCAGGGGAGGCGATTGGGATCCTAGCCGCATCTGACCGCCGTCCCGCCGACGCCCCCGTGTTCCACGCGCCAAGGTAGGATGGCACGCTCCTTGCGAATGCTGGTCGTGGACTTCGACCGGAGGCCCCATGCGCCCACGCGCCCCCCGCCTGCCCGCGACCGTCGCGGCGCTGCTCTTTGCCACCCTCTTGTCCTGCACCGGCGACAGCGCCAGCGATGCCCCGGCTGTCGGCGACGCGTCCTCGGGCGAGGACGGTCCCCCGGCCGAGGGCGTGGTGGACGACCCCAGCGGTCGGGTGCTGCGCCTGCGCGAGACCGGGCCAGGGGACGAGCTTCCCACGGCATTCACCGTCACCTTGCGCAAGCCCCTCTTCCGCGAGGACCAGGTGGGCATGGTGGCCCCGGAGGGCAATGAGCTGGTCTTCTCGCCCCCGGTGGAGGGCGAGCTGCGGGTGACCGACCGCGACACCCTGACCTTCACCCCCAAGTCAGGCTTTCAGCCGGGCACCACCTACACGGTGCGCTTCGCGTCGCTGAGCGGCGACGAGGGCCGCTTCGACGCCCCGGTGGTGGAGGGCGAGAACCCGTGGAACCGCAGCTTTGAGACGCCCGAATTCGGCCTCGTCCGCCTGAGCTTGAACGCGCGGGACATCAAGAAGCAGACCCTGGTGGTGGATCTGGTCTTCAGCGGTCCCGTGGACCCCGCCGAGGTCTCGCGGCGCCTGTCCATGAAGCTGGATGGCGCCCGGGTGCAGCCCGCCACCGTGCTCAGCGGCCCCCGGTCCAGCGTGGTGCGGGTGTCCATCGCCGGACGCGCGGTGCTGGACGAGGGCAAGCTCGACGTCGCCCTCTCCCCCGGCCTTCCCCTGGCCACCGCCGCCGGCATCAGCGCCGGCGCCTTGAGCGGTCAGCTCGACATTGCCGCTGGGCAGCCCATTCACATCGAGGCCATGGTGGTCAAGGAGGGCGTGAACGGCCACTATATCGAGGTGGTCTGCAACGACCCCGCCGCCGGGGGCGAGCGCTGGTACTGGGACCAGGACAGCTACGACGGCTGGTGGGTCTCCTCCCGCTGCATGCCGCTGGGCGACAACGCCGCCAAGATGATCCATGTCGATCCCGACCTGGACTTCACCGTGGCCGAGGCCCCCGCCGGCTTCCGCATCTTCGGCGATTTCGGGCAGGGCAGCTACACCATTGGCATCGACGCCGGCCTGGCCACCTTGGATGGGGGCGTGCTGACCGAGGCCTGGACCAGCACCCTGCGGGTGCCCGAGCGCAGCCCCAGCGTCGCCTTCTCCACCAAGGGCCGCTACCTGCCGCGCAGCGCCTGGCGCAACCTGCCCCTGCGCCACCTCAACGTGCAGACGGCCACCCTCACCGTGCGCCATGTGCCCGAGGAGAACCTGGTCTTCTGGCTGTCGGGGGACGAGGCCCTGAGCCCGCGCACCGCCAATGTGGTGCTCGAAAAGGAGCTGGCCCTGGGGGGCGTGGTGGACGAGGAGGCCACCACCTGGCTGGATGTGGGCAGCCTGTTGCCCCAGGTCGAGCGCGGCATCTACGAGCTGGAGCTGAAGCAGAAGGAGGGCAGCGCCCGCGATGCCGCCCGGCTGCTGCTCACCGATCTGCAGCTGGTGGCCAAGCAGGCCGCCCCCAAGCCCGGCGCCCCCTACAGCACCCAGACCCTGGTCTGGGCCTTGGACGCCCACACCGCCGCCCCGGTCTCGGGCACCGAGATCAGCCTGGTGCGCCCCAGCGGCCAGGTCCTGACGCGCTGCCGCACCGATCTGGACGGCGCCTGCACCCTGTCCGCCCCCGACCCGGGCGTGGACAAGACGCCCCCGCTGGCCATTCTCGCCCGCAAGGGCAATGACCTCACCTACCTCAAATTCGACGACCTCCAGGTGCAGGCCGACGCCGATACCACCGGCGCCCCCTGGACCCGCGCCGACGAGGGGGCCGCGGCCGGCTACACGGCCGCCGTCTGGACCGACCGTGGCGTCTACCGCCCCGGCGAGACCGCCCACCTGGCCGCCATGCTGCGGGCCGACGACTTCCGCGCTCCCAAGGAGTCCGTGCCTGCCCTGGTCAAGCTGCACGACCCCCAAGGCAAGGAGATCCGCCGCAAGCTGGTCCAGTCCGACGCCACGGGCGTGATCACACTGGACCTGCCCTTTGCCGATTTCGCCACCACCGGCAGCTACCGCGCCGTGGTCGAAGTGGCTGAACGCACCGTGGGATCCGTTAGCTTCAACGTCGAAGAATTCGTGCCCGAGCGCATGGAGGTCAAGGCCAGCGCCGACCCCGAAGGCCGCCGCTTCACCGACGCCGTGCCCGTCTCGATCGAGGCCCGCTGGCTCTTTGGCGGCAGCGCCGAAGGCAGCCCCTACGAGGTGGACTGCCGGGTGGAGGCCGCCCCCTTCGTGCCCAAGGAGAATAGCGCCTACCACTTCGGTCTGGCCGATCTGGGTGACCGCCGCGTGCGCCCCTTGTCCCTGGGCCAGCAAGAGGGCCGGCTGGGGGTCGATGGCAAGGTGACCGCCACCTGCCCCGCCGCCAACCGGGGTGGGGCCAGCCTGGGTGCGGCCCGGCTGGTGGCCGATGTCTCGGTCTTTGAAGGCGACAGCGGCCGCACCACCCGCGCGGTGGCCACCGCCCCCCTTCACCCCGACGCCTACTACCTGGGCACCCGCGCCAACCTGGACAAGCTCAAAGCCGGTCAGACTTTGACCGTTGACGGTGTGGTGGTGGACTGGGGCGGCAAGATCAGCCCCAAGCTCGCCCCCAAGGAGGTCTCCGTCGAGGTCTTCCGCCTGGAGGAGGAGTTCGGCTGGTGGTGGGATGACGAGGACGAGTCCAGCAGCTACCGCCGCCTGCTGCGCCGGGTCTCCGAGAGCACCAGCACCGTGCCGGTGGACCAGGGCAAATTCCAGGTCAGCCTGACCCCCAAATACGACGCCGCCGGTTGGGTGGTGGTGGTCTCGGCCGGCGAGACCCTCACCGAGCAGGCCGTAGACGGCGAAGGTCGCCGCTACTGGTGGGATCCCAGCTCCTCCTCGGTGGACCAGACCCCGCGCCCCCGTCGCCCCACGGCCCTCAGCCTCGACCTGCCCGAGCAGATCCAGGTGGGCCAGCGGGTCGAGGTCGCCTTCAAGGCGCCCTACGCCGGACGGGCCCTGATGGCGGTCGAGACCGACCGGGTGGTGCGCTGGGAGTGGCTGGACGTCCAGGCCGGCCAGAGCACCTGGTCCTTCCAGGTCGATGCCTTCAGCCCCAACGCCTATGTCTCGGCCTTCTTGATCAAGGACCCGCACCTGGAGTCGGCCGAGGCCTATCTGCCCGACCGCGCCTATGGCGTGAAGTCCGTCCGGATTGAGCCCCAGGCCTTCGTTCACAGCGTGAGCCTGGACCTGCCCAAGGAGATTCGCCCCTATAGCGAGCTGTCTGTGGGCCTCCAGGTCAACGGCCCCGACGGCAAGCCCGTCACCGGCACCGTGACGGCCACCGTCGCGGTGGTGGACGAGGGCGTGCTCAGCCTCACCAAGTTCGAGACCCCCGACCCCACCCGGCAGATCTTCGCCAAGCGCATGCTGGGCGTGGACAGCTTCGAGACCGTGGGCTGGACCCTGCTGATGAAGCCCCGGGGCCCCTCTTCCCGCACCGGTGGCGACGGCATGGGCGCCGGCGGCCGGGTGCAGATGGTCAAGCCCGTGGCCCTGTGGTCCGGCCCCGTGCAGGTCCAGAACGGGCGCGCCACCGTCAAATTCGACGTGCCCGGCTACCGCGGCAAGCTGCGGGTGATGGCGGTCGCCGCCAGCGCCGAGCGCATGGGCCACGCCGAAGCCAACGTGGTGGTGCGCGATCCCATCGTGATCCAGAGCACCCTGCCCCGCTTCCTGGTCTCGGGCGACATCGCCCAGATCCCCGTCTTTGTGTCCAATATGAGCGGCAAGGCCCAGGACATCACGGTCAACCTGGAGATCGAGGACTTCGAGACCAACCGCATGGTGCAGGTCCAGCGTCCCCGCCCGGTGGTGGACCACCTCGGCGAGAAGCAGGGCCACCTGTCCCTGGCGGACGGGGCCTCGGGCACCGTGGTCTTCCAGGTCACCGCCAGCCGCGCCCCGGCGGCCGCCCGCTTCCGGGTGACGGCCAAGGCCGGGTCCCTGGTCAGCAAAGAAGAGATCGAGCTGCCCGTGATGCCGCTGCTGCCCGAAGATCGGCGCACCATCCGTGTTCCGGTGGGCTCTGACGCCATCGATCTGGACGCGATGGTGGCCTCGGCCGGCTGGCTTCCCGGGGCCGACCGCACCACCTACTGGCTCACCACCAACCCCTACGCCCAGGCCCTCACCCACCTGCGCGCCCTGGTCCGCTACCCCTATGGCTGCATCGAGCAGACCAGCAGCAGCACCCGGCCCCTGCTCTATGTGTCCAACCTGGTGGAGTTCATCGACCCCAGTCTGGTCCAGGACGACAAGATCGAGGATATGGTGCGCCACGGCATCGATCGCGTGCTGTCCATGCAGACCCCCTCGGGCGGTTTTGGCTACTGGCCCGGGTCCAGCCACCCCAGCGAGTGGGGCAGCGCCTATGGCACCCATCTGCTGATTGATGCCCGCGAGGCCGGCTTCGAGGTGCCCGAGCGCGCCTTGACCGACGCCTTGAACTGGCTGGAGAACCAGGTGCAGGGCTCCGATGGCAGCCCCGACGGCTCGGAGGCCTATGCCGCCTATGTGCTGGCCCGGGCCGGCCGGGCCCAGCCCGCCCGCGCCCAGCAGCTGATCGAGCGCCTGGACCAGGTGGACACCAAGAAGCAGCGCTGGCGCGGCCATGGCTGGGAGGTCGAGGCCCGCTACCTGCTGATGGCGTCGATGTACCTGGGCGGTGACCACCGCTACGAAGCCGAACTCAAGAAGCTGGACACCTCCGAGCTGAGCTGGACCCGGTCCAATAGCTGGGCCTTCTACTCCGACCTGCGGCGCCGCAGCCTGATGCTGGCCGTCTACACCGACGTCTTCGGCCTGCCCAAGGGCGCAGACCCCGGCGCGGCCCTGGCCGATCTGGTGGCCAGCAGCCTGGAGCGCAGCAGCAGCCACTACACCACCCAGGAGATGGCCTGGGGCGTGACCGCCCTGGGCAAGCGGGCCCTCAGCGCGTCGGCCAAGGCCCCCGCCGCCACCGTCACCCTGGCGGGCAAGGTGCTGGAGCCCGGCCTCACCGGCAAGGGCGGCGACCGCAGCTGGACCCTCCAGGGCGCCACCGCCACCGACAGCCTGGCCATGGCCCTGCCCAAGGGGGCCCAGGCCTGGCTGATCGCCACCACCGAAGGCGTGCGGGCCCAGGACGACCTGCCCACCGGCGGCAATGGCCTGCGGGTGAGCCGCGCCTGGCTCACCGCCAGCGGCCAGCCCCTGGACCTCAGCCGCCACACCCTGGGCGATACGGTCTTCGTGAAGGTGGTGCTGGAGAACCTCACCAGCAGCGCCGTGCGCAATGTGGCCCTGGTGGACCGCCTGCCCGCCGGCTGGGAGATCGAGAACCCGCGCCTGGGGCGGGGCGCCTTGCCCGAGTGGGTGGACGCCGACGCCTTGTGGAATGTGGACCATATGAACCTGCGGGACGACCGGGTGGAGCTCTTCGGCGAGATCCCCTCAAAGTCCAGCAAGACCCTGATCTACCAGGTGAGGGCGGTCACGTCGGGCAGCTTCGCGGTGCCCGAGATCCGGGCCGAGGCCATGTACGATCCCGAGCTGTGGGCCCGCGAGACCGGCCGGCCCATCGACATCCAGGGCCCCTGGGACAGCTTCCTCCTCTGAGGCACCCGCCATGGCCACGCTGCTCCCCCCCTCCCGCCGCCACCTGCTGGGGGCGGGCCTGGGCTGCGCCCTGCTGCTGCTGGCCTTGGGCCTGGCGGCGCGGCTGCTGCCCCTGCCGGCCCGCCTGACCCTGCCCGCCAGCCAGGTGGTGCGCTACCGCGACCACACCGTGGCCCATGTCTTTCTGGCCCCGGACGACCGCTGGCGCATCGCCGCGACCGCTGACGCGGTGTCGCCGGACTACCTCAACGCGCTGCTGGCCTTTGAGGACGCGCGCTTTCGCTGGCATCCCGGGGTGGATCCCCTCGCGATCCTGCGGGCAGTCGGACAGAATCTGTCCGCTGGGCGGGTGATCAGCGGGGCCTCCACCCTCACCATGCAGCTGGTGCGCCTGGCCGAGCCCCGGCCCCGCACCCTGTCCAGCAAGGCCATCGAGGCCCTGCGCGCCCTTCAGATCGAGTCCCGCCTGGACAAGGACGCGGTGCTGGCGGGCTATCTCACGCTGGCCCCCTTCGGCCGCAACCTGGAGGGGGTCGAAGCCGCGAGCTGGGCCTACTTCGGGCATGGGGCCGGCGCGCTCACCGCCGCCGAGATCGCCACCCTGCTGGCCGTGCCGCAGAACCCCACGGCGCGCTTCCCCAGCCCCCGCAACGCCGCCCGCCTGAAGGCCGCCCGGGACGACATCGCCGGCCGCCTGCTGGAGCTTGGGGCCCTGCCCGTGCCGCCGGGCCAGGACGCCGCCGCGGTGCTGGCCCAGGTGGTGGCTGCCCCGGTGCCCACCGCCTTGCGGCCCCTGCCGCGAGAGCTGCCCCACGCCGCCCGCTGGATGGGGGCCCAGGGCGCCCGCTCGGCGGTGGACAGCACCCTGGACGCCGGCACCCAGGCCATCGTGCAGCGGGTGCTGAACGCCCGGCAGCGCGCGGCGGTCAACGAGGGCATCCACAATGCCGCGGTGGTGGTCATCGACTGGCAGGATGCCGAGATCCGGGCCCTGGCGGGCAGCTTTGACTTCTGGCAGGACGGAGACGGCGCCCAGATCCCCGCCTTTGCCGTGCCCCGCAGCCCGGGCAGCACGCTCAAGCCCTTCGTCTACAGCGCCGCCATCGAACAAGGCCTGGCCCTGCCCGACTTCCTGGTGCCCGATGTGCCCGTTCGCTACGGGTCCTATGCGCCCGAGAACTATGATCACGGCTACGACGGGCTGGTGCGCATGGAAGAGGCGCTGTCCCGCTCCTTGAATGTGCCCTTTGTGCAGCTGCTGGCCAAGGTGGGGGTGGAGCCCTTCCTGGGCCGCCTGCGCAGCCTGGGGGTGCGCAGCCTGGATCCCCGGCCCGGCTACTACGGGCTCAGCGTGATCATCGGTGGCGTGGAGCTCAGCCCCCTGGAGTTGGCCGGCCTCTACGCCGCCCTCGCCGACGATGGGCGCCACCGCCGCCCCCGCTGGGACCAGGGGGCCGCCCCGGACCCGGGCCGCCAGGTGATCGCCCCCGGCGCGGCCTGGCTCACCCGACGGGCCCTGGCTTTGCGCGATCGCCCGGACTTTCCCAGCCGCCAGGACCTCAGCAGCCTGCCCCGGGACATCCACTGGAAGACCGGCACCAGCTTTGGCCACCGGGACGCCTGGGCCATCGGCTCCGGCGAGCGCTTCACGGTGGCGGTGTGGTTGGGCAACCTCGACAACCAGTCCAGCCGCCACCTGGTGGGGTCAGAGGCCGCGGGCCCTGTGCTCTTCGACATCCTGGAGGGCCTGGGGGATGGGCGCACGGGCCGGTCGCCGCCCCCGCCCGAGGACCTCAAGGAGATCGAGATCTGTGCCCTGTCCGGCCACCTTGCCGGTCCAGATTGTCCGCATCTCAAGCATGCTTTCGCCCTTACCACCAAGGTGCCGCCCACCCGCTGCCCCTACCATGTGCGGGTGGAGATCGACGCCGAGACCGGGCTGGCTGTGGGCCCGGGCTGCCGGCAGGGGCCCACCCGCTCCGAGGTCTTCGTGTCCTGGCCCCCCAGCGTGCGGCGCTGGCTGGCCGAGGTCCACCGCGGCCTGCCCGAGGCGCCCGAGCTGGCGCCGGGCTGCGTCCCCGTCGCGGCGGTGGCCCCGCGCATCGTGTCGCCGGATCCGGGTGCCGTGGCCCTGCTGATCCCCGGCGTGCCCCCCGAAGACCAGGAGATCCCCTTCGAGGCGGATAGCGCGCGGTCGACGGGGCGCCTGGACTGGTTTGTGGACGGTGTTCACATAGGCGTCACCCGGTCCGACGAGCGGCTCTTCTGGCGGCCCGCCCCCGGCGTACACGAGATCCTCGTCATGGACGAGGCGGGCCGCCTCGATCGCCGGGTGCTGTCGGTGCGTGGCGGCTGAATGCCCGCCTTCTCGGACGCATGCCGGCCGGCTATGGGTTCTCTCCGCGTCCCTTCCGGGCGTAGCGGGGCGTCGGACTCGGGCTGATGGCCGCTTCGCCGCGTGCTACCCTCAGCAGTCCCGAGATGGCCCACCCGGCGAGAGGTCCATGAGCGGCAAGGTCGAGGCCCAGAGTCCACTCCTCACAGCGGGGCGCTACCGCGTGGAGCGGCTCATCGCGCGGGGTGGCATGGGCGCGGTCTACCTCGCCCGGCACATCGACCTGCACCGCGAGGTGGCCCTCAAGATCCTGGCCCCCAGCCCGGATATGGAAGAGAGTGGCAGCTTCGAAGAGCGTTTTCGCCTTGAGGCCGAGACCCTCGCCGCGCTCAACCACCCCAATATCGTCACCCTCTACGATTATGGGCAGACCGACGACGGGCGCTACTTCCTGGCCCTCGAATATATCGACGGGCCCCGCTTCACCGACCTGCTTCGCGATGGCGCCCTGCCCCCCTCCGACGCGGTGCGCCTGCTGCTCGAGGTCTGCCGCGCCTTGCGCTACGCGCACAAGCGCGGCGTGGTGCACCGGGATCTCAAGCCCAGCAACCTGCTGGTCTGGACCGACGACGAGGGCGACGAGCACGTCAAGGTGGTGGACTTCGGCCTGGTCAAGGTCATGGAGGACGATCAGAGCCTCACCCGGGCCGGGCTGATCCTGGGATCGCCGCACTGCATGGCGCCAGAACAGATCCGCGGCGACGAGATTGACCACCGGGCCGACATCTACGCCATGGGGGTCCTGCTGTTCCGGGCGGTCGCCGGCAAGTGGCCCTTCCACGGCGAGAGCAGCACGGCGACCATGATCGCCCACATCAACAACCCCATCCCGCGCATGGCGGATCTGGGCATGGGGGCGACGGTCCCGCCCCTGCTCGAAGACACGATCCGCCGCTGCCTCGCCAAGCGGGCCGAGGATCGCTACGCCGATGTGTCCTCGCTGATGACCGACCTGCGGCGGTCGGTGGGGGCCGATGCCTCCTTGACTCTGTCCGGCGGGCGGCTGGCGGCCATGGAGAACACGCTGGCCGACGATCCCAGCGCGCCGCCGCCCCGCGATCCCGCCCTGGACGAGCCCACCGGCGTCACCCACCCCTCCATACACGCCACCGCCGTCACCCAGGCCCAGGCTGCTGCGGATCGGCCCCCAGGGGCCTTTGGGCGGCCGGCCTTGCTGGTGGCCCTGGGCGCGGCCCTGGTCTTGCTGCTGGTGGGGGGCGTGGCCCTGGTCAACGCGATGATGGGCGGCAGCCCGCCCGACCCGGCCATTGCCGTGTCCACCGATGGGCTCAGCGGCGACCCGCCGGCCCCGAGGCCGAGGTGATCCCTCCGCCGCCTGTCGCGCCCGAGGCGGCGCCCCCGCGCCCGAGGCGGCCCCGGCGCCGGCGCCTGCCCCCAAGCCCGCCGCCAAGGCAGCGCCGCCGCCTCCCCGCCCGGCCCCTGCCCCCAGCACGGCCGCTCCCGAGGCCGCGCCGGCGCCCGCCAAGGGCAAAGGCAAGGCCGGCGACGACGGCTTCCTCGACTGGGACTGACCCGGTCCCAGCGCCCACGCGCCCTGGGATCCCCCGCCCCGGCTGCCAGCAGACCACTTGTGACGGGATCGCCACATGGGGCCGCCCCTCGGTGAGAAGGTCGGCGGCCAATGCCGGATCGTCCAGCAGGGGGGGGCCTTGGGGGGGGTGAGCCGGGCCGGCTGCGGGGGGGAGCGGCACCGCTGCCTGCCAGGATGGCTAGGTGTTCAGTGGATCGGCGGGCTTTCAGCCCGACAACGCGGCGTCAAGGGAGTGCGGCATGGCCGGCTGTGAAGGGATCTTCTCCACCCCCCCCTCGGGTGCGCGGCGCTTTCGCCCGGCCTGGCTGGTGCTGGCCGGCCTCGCCCTGTCGCCGGCCGCCTTTGCCGACCCCGAAGACGACGCCCGCCGTCACTACCGGGCGGGCATGGATGCCGCCAAGGTCCAAGACTACGACACGGCGCTGCAGGAATTCCTGGTGGCCCAGTCCCTCTACAGCAAGCCCCAGACCCTGTTCAACATCGGCCTGGCCTATGCCCGCAAGGGCCAGCCCGCCGATGCGGTGGCCTATTTCGAGCAGGCCATCGCCCTGCTCGACGACCTGCCGGGGCGCTCCTTGCTCTATGTGGGGGCGGCCTATGCCTCTGCCGGCCAGCTGGAGCGGGCCCAGGCCACCTACCAGGAGGCCCTGGCGCGCGATCCCAGCGTAAAAGAGCAGGTGGAGCCCATTCTCGCGGCGCTGGCCGCGCGGCTGGAGGCCGCCGCCGCGCCGCCACCCGCCGAGGTCGCAGCCCCGGTGGCCTCGGCCCCGGCGGCCGCTGCGACGGCAGCTTTCCAAGAGAGTTCAATGGAGGCGCGTGAACAGCAAGCCGCCGAGCTGGCGCAGATCTCGGAGGATCTCGCCCAGCGCAGCCTGCAAGCCGAGCCCGACCCCATGGAGGGCACGGTGGGCCCTCCCGTCGAGGCCCCGCCGCCCGAAGAAGCCGCCCCCGAGGTGCAGGCCCCCGACGACGACGCCTTCTTTGTGGAGGCCTACCAGCGCGTGGTGGTCACGGCCTCCCGCTATGGCCAGGACCCCCTGGACTCGCCCTCCACCGTCAGCATCCTGACGGCAGAGGACATCCGCCTGTCGGGCGCCAGCAACATCCCCGACCTGCTGCGGCGGGTGGCGGGCGTGGACGTCATGTCCCTCTCTGCCGGCCAGTCCGACGTGTCGATTCGCGGCTTCAACCGCGAGATGTCCAACAAGGTGCTGGTGCTGGTGGACGGACGCAGCGTCTACCTGGACATCCTGGCTGCCCCCATCTGGTCCACCCTGTCCATTGGCCTGCACGAGATCGAGCGCATCGAGATCATCCGCGGCCCGGGCTCTGCTGTCTACGGCGCCAACGCCATGACCGGCGTGATCAACATCATCACCCGCACGCCGGGCACGGGGGAGAATGTCGTATCGGGGGAGGGCGGCAGCCCCGGCTATGGCCAGGGCACGGCCCTGGTCACCGGGCGCTCCGGCGCCACCGCCTACCGCCTGAGCGGCGGCTTTCACCAGACCGGCCGCTGGACCAAGGACGCCGATATCGGGGATGACTCCGCCTTGAACGTCACCTTTGGTGAGACCGACCTCGCGCTGCAGACCGTGCGCGCCGACGGGCGCCTGGACCGCACCTTTGGCGACAAGGGCTTTGCGTCCCTCTCTGCAGGCTATGTCGAGGGCCTGTCGGAGTTCTTTGTCTTTGGTGCCCTGGGCGACTACGGCCAGGACTTCACCAACAGCTATGTGCGGGGCGACATCGCGTGGGGGCCGGTGCACCTGCGCAGCTTCTGGAATGCCCTGCGCGCCCAGGCCGGGCCCTGGCTGCAATATGACGGCGGGCGCGACCTGCTCACCCGCAGCGACTCCGATGTCTTCGACCTGGAGCTGGAGACCAACGGCAGCTTTGAGACCGGCAGGCTCGCCCATCGCTTCAACCTGGGCGTGGGCTACCGCTACAAGCAGGTGGAGTGGGGCTACCTGGAAGGCGGCGGCACCCCCATCAGCGAGAACCACTTCAACGCCTTTGGCCAGGACCAGGTCAGCATCGGGCCGGTCAATGTGGTGGGGTCGTTGCGGGTGGACAAGCATCCCCTGGTGGCCATCCAACACACCATCTCGCCGCGGGGCGCGGTGGTGGCCCGGGTGGCCGAGCGCACCACCCTGCGGGTGACCGGCGGCACCTCCTTCCGCGCGCCCTCCCTGATGGAGAGCTACCTCGACCTCAACCAGCTCACCGACGCCGACGGCGTCTTCGTGCGCACCCTGGGCGACCGGCAGCTCTTGCCCGAGCGCACCGTCACCGGCGAGCTGGGCCTGCACGACGAGTCCACGCGCTACCACCGCGCCGACCTCGTCGGCTATGTGAACCGGGTCTCGGACCTCATCTATGTGCAGGATGTCGAGCCGCTGCCCCAGGTCTTTGACCCGGACAACAACGGCTTTGCCGCCGGGGCCACCCGTTTCGGCAACCTCACCCCCGTCTATACGGGCGTGGGCGCCGAGCTGGACACCACCTTCTTCCCCGCCGACGGCCTGGATCTCTACGCCAACCTCAACGTGCAACGCATCTTCGAAGATGATGGCCAGGACGTTGTTCCCGACGGGTCCACATCCCTGGTCAAGGGCAATGTGGGCGTGGCCTATCGCACGCCTTGGCGGGTGGATGTCGCGGTTCACAACCACTTCATGAGCGCGCAGACCTGGCGCTTGCGCAGCTTCGATGACGCCGGCCAGCTCACCGTCACCGAGCAGCCGCTGCCCGCCCGCAACATCGCGGTGGCCCGCATCACCGCGCGTCCCACCCCCGACGAGTCCCTGGAGCTGGGCCTCACCGCCTGGAACCTGGGCCACCTGCTGGGCGGCGACGCCTTCCGCGAGCACCCCGAGGGGCAGCTGGTGTCCTCGCGGCTCTATGGCACCCTGACCTACCGCTTCTGATCCTGGAGCCCCCGATGCGTTTGCTCAGCCTCTGCATGCTGGCCACCGCCTGCGACTACCAGGCCCCCCTGGACCCCAACGCGCCGCCGGCCCTCAATTCCCTGTCGGGCAGCGTGCTGCTGGCCGCCGATGTGCCCACCGCCGACGTGCTGGTGCTGCTCTACGACGCGGCGGACCCGCCGCCCCCGGCCGGCACCGGCAGCCCCCTGAGCTTTGCCACCATCCCCGCCAGCGAATTCACCGGTGAGGGTGCGGGCGTGCAGAGCGCCCCCTTCCACCTCACCCGCGTGCCCGACGGCAGCTTCCTGGTGGTTGCCGTGATGGATGTGGACGACGACTTCTTGCCGCTGTTGACCTCCAATGCCGGCGCCACCTGCGGCGACTGGGCCGGCGCCCACGTCGCCGACCTGATCAGCCAGGAGATCGCGCCGGTCACCGTGTCCGGCGGCACCCGCATCGACCAGGTGACGGTGCTGCTGGGCCGCCAATACACCACCGAGCGCCCGGCCTTCAGCTTTGGCGACAACACGGCCCTGCTCGACTTCCAGGCCTTCACCGACCTGGACTTCGACCTGCTGAGCACCGGAATCGAGAGCGACCTCATCCAGATCGCATCGCCGGCCGAGGCCACCGAGGCCTGCTTGACCGGCTTCCTCACCCTGGTGGAGGCCGACGCCGAGACGGGCGAGCCCCTGCCGCATTGGGTCTACGGTTCGGTCGAGGTGCCTTCGGGCTACCCCGAGGCCGCGATTCTGCAACAAGTCGCCTATGCGGTCTGGCCCCGGGTCTTCGCCAGCTACACTGGCGTCGGCGGGCCGCCGCTGCTGCCCGGCGAGTCCTGGACCTCGGAGGCCGTGCACGACCCCGACACCGTCACCGAGGCCTGGCCGCCCAACACCTACTTTCCCAACAGCAGCCTCAACATGACCTTTGTGCCGGCGGCCCTGCACACGTTGCCCGATGGCAGCCAGGAATTCGTCTTTGATCGCGAGGCCTTGCCCCGGGGGGAGTGGGCGGTCACCGTGATCTCGCCTTCGGGCCAGACCTGGACCCTGCCCAATGAGATCGCGGCCTACCCGTCCACCTCGCCGGACTTCGACCCCCTCAGCCAGGGGGCGCGGCTCTACGTTCAGTAGGGTTCGCCCCGACCGCCGCGATTTCGCCTGTCGACTGTCAGGCCACCCGCGGGGTCGGAACCACCCAGGTGCATCGTCGTACTCGTCGATACGGGCCATGGCTTGCACGAGTGGCCTGTTGAGAGTGTCGATACATCCAGCCTTCAAGCTCTTGAGGAATCCTTTCAGCTTCGCCCAGGCCGGCTCAGTGGGGTCCAGGTGCTGCAAACAAGAGGGCTGAATCTCGAGGGCGGCGCCACGAGCCTATACGGCCTCTCGTACCCTCGGGTCTCTGTGGTACACGACCTTGTGGAAGACGACGTCATCCCCGGGTTGCAGCAGTGGGCTGAGGGGCTGCTCGACACAGCCAGAAGACGTCGCCCGAGGTGCCACGTTCGCTTGTCATCAGCAGTCCTGTATTGGCCCAGCGTGAATCCGACTCTCGGGTGGTGGGTGTAACAAACCGGGGGAGGGCTGGCGAGGGGTTGTCGACACGCTTGCCTCAGTGGTTGGCTGCACGCCCGCTCCAAGGGGCTCTCGTGGCGCGTAGCGCCCTACCTTCTCAACCTTCCGGGTAGACCCCTTAGTGGCTCCTCGGGGGCGCTATGGACGGCACCGGGCCTATGGACAACCCATCAGCCGTTGTTGGGGCTGCCCACGTCACCCAGGGTTGCCCACAGCCCCTTGGACAACCCCTGCGACCACCATTGCAGGGCCGCAGCGGCTGTCGGGGGTTGCCCACGCCGCCCACAGCGCTGCGGCGACGATTGAGATTGAGGATCCGGTTGTCCCGGTCAAGGGGCAGCCGGCATGCGGGCGGAAGGGGGTGCTCAGCCGGGACTGGGCTGCGGCTCTGGGGCCAGGGGGGGCGGCGTTGTCGATGGGGCCTGTCGTGCGGCCTGGCGGTGCTGTGCGCGAAGGTCGCGTGCGGCTTCGAGCCTGCGGTCGCGCTCGGCGTGGATGGCCTTCTGGCGGCCCTGGAGGAAGTCGTAGGGGGTGATGTAGCCGATGGCACTGTGAAGACGGCTGGTGTTGTAGTGCTCGACGAAGTTGGTGACGAGGCGTCGGGCCTCGTCCAGGGTGGAGGGCGGCGAGACGCGGATCGCGTCGCCCTTGATGGTTCTATGGTAGCGCTCGATCTTGCCGTTGGACTGCGGGTAGTAGGGCGAGGTCCTCACGTGGGTCATGCCGGTGAGCTTGATGAAGTCCTTGAAATCGCGGGCGATGAACTGCGGCCCGTTGTCGCTGATGATGCGTGGGGAGGCCTCTGGGTAGAGCTCACGGGCCTGCTGCAGGATGACCTGGACCTCCTTCTCGGTCATGGACTCGCGAATGTCCCAGTGGATGACCGCCCGGCTGCAGCCGTCGAGGACGGTGAAGAGATAGTAGAAGGTGCCGGAGATGTTGATGTAGGAGATGTCGATGTGCCAGTGTTCATGTGGCTTCAGGGGCTGATCGAAGCCGGTGCCCTTCTTCGAAGGCCGCTTGTTCCACCGGTCGATGACGCCGGCCTGGCTCAGGACCCTCCAGACCGTGGTGGGCGACGCGGCGACGATACCGATGTCGATCATCATGAAGGTGAGCCGGCGGTAGCCCTCCAGTGGATGCTTGGCTTGGAAGGCGAGGATCGCCTCGCGCTCCCACGGCTCGAGCCAGTGGTCTCGGGGGACCAGGCCGTTGTGCTCGTTGGCCTTGCCGTAGCGCTTCTGCCAGTCGTAGAACTTCCCGCGCTGGACGCCGATCCAGGTGATGAAGCGGGCGGCCGGGATCTCGGTGATCTCGGACAAGGTGCGCACGAAGTCGACGATGGAGTCCCGCGTGTCGGGCGGGACCCAACGATTGTTCAGGGCTCCCCAAGCGTTTTTTTTAGCGAGACGTACTCCTCGCTGATGGAGGCGATGACGCCATCCTTCTTGGTGAGCCTCGCCCTGAGCGCGTCCACTTCGCGCTCCAGGTCCTTCTCCCGCGAGCTGGTGGTGACCGCCGGCTGGAACGCGCCGGCGAGGTTCTCGAAGGCTTGCTTCTGCCAGTAGTAGAAGACGCTGGGTTGCAGGTCGTACTCGACGCAAAGATCTGAAATCGCTACCTTGTCCACGAAGTGGCGGCGGAGGATGGCGACCTTCTGGTCGGTGGTGAAGTTGCGGCGGGGTTTTCGGGGCACGGGCTCTCCTGGTTGCCGCTCTTTACGCGGCGGTGGGGAGAGTCAAGTTCCAGCTGGGGCGGTACACATGGCTGATCCATTCGGGTCATGGTGTGGCTGGAAACGGGCTGTCCCCGTGCAGCCTGACGGCCCACTTGTCGCTGCCACTCGCGCGTGTCGGGGAAAAGCCGCAACTTCGGGACTTTTTCGCGGGCGGCATGATTGCGCCCAGGCAGTACTACCGCGACTGGCTCCAGAGGGCGTTCCGGATGGGCCAGCTCCTGGCCGTGACGTACCAAGGCGAGGAATGGCCCGAGTCGGTTTCCGAACTCCTGACGGTACTGCAGCTCTGGGATCGCTACGAATGGGGGAAGGTGCGGCGGCAGGCCGGCGTGATTAGCGAACCGGCAGCGGTGGTCGGCGACTTCGAGCCGCTCACCCTCCCCGAGGGCCTCACGATGCTCGTGGACTGCGGTGCGGGGACCACTGATGTATCTGTGTTCTGGCGCCGCGACGAGCGCGTCTTTCGCGTGATCGAGCACTCTGCCGTCGTCGGCGGGGACACCATCGACACGGCCATCGAGGCGGCGGTCCTTCGCCGCCACCCCGAACTCTCCGAGTTTCGTAGCAACATCATCAAGTGGGCGCGAGACGCGAAGCCGGATCTGCTGGGCAATGGGGCTATCGACTTCGACCCTGAAATCGTGCTCAACGTTCGCGGAATGCTCCCGAGCCGCATCGACGTGGCTGATGTGCAGGCGGGGTTGGACGAGTTGGGCAAGGGGGTCGAGGGGGTCGTCGACGCCGCGATTCGAGCGGCCGAGCACGCGCTCATCGAGGCACGACCATCCGGCGTGACCCAGTGGCCCCGGATGCCAGAACTCCGACGAGCTTGGTACTCGGGCGGCTCATCCGTGGTTCAGGCGGTACCGCGCGCCATCGACGCCGCGCTCGGCAAGCACCACGTCAGGATCGGGTCGAGCCTATTGGACCCACCGCCCAGCTACTCCGCCTGGAGCGCGAACCGATACCGGACGATGTCCTGCGCAGCCGGCGCATCGCGCCGAGAGTTGCTCCGCCCGGAAGACCTGCAGCAGCATCAACCCTCCTTCGACGGCGCGCTTTCGCCCTGGGACAAAGACGCCGGGTAGGCATCGGACACCTCAACCTTCGCACTACCCGCGACTTCAGGCCCGCCGGTTCCAACCCGACATCGGGCCAGCCAGGCCAGGTTTGGTCATTCCGGTTAGCGAGTTCGGAGGCGCAACTCCTGGAGCCCCCCGTGACCCGCCACCCCACCGACCGCGCCAGCCTGGAGCGCGACTGCTCGGTCGACCTGCTGCGCGCGGGGGGGCCCGGTGGCCAGCACGCCGACCGGCGCGAGACGGCGGTGCGGCTGACCCATGGGCCCACCGGCCTGGTGGTCATCGCCAGCGAGCGGCGCAGCCAGCACCAGAACAAGGAGGCCGCCTTCGAGCGCATGGCCGAGCGCATCGAGGCCGCCCAGCGCCCGCGCAAGCGGCGGCGCCCCACCCGGCCCACCCTGGGCTCGGTGAAGCGGCGCCTGTCGGGCAAGAAGAAGCAGGGCGAGAAGAAGGCCCTGCGCCGCGGACCCACCGATTGAGCCCCCCGCAGCAGCCGGGGCCGGCGCTGGCCGGTGGCCTGCTGCTGGGTGTGCTGGGGGCGGGCATGGCCTTGCGCGTCTTTCTGCGCGGGGCGCTGGATCTGCGGGATCTGCCGGGGGCTGGCGGGGTGCAGCTGCTCTTTCGGGCCCTCAGCCAGCGGCCCGATCCACCCCTGCCGGTCTGGCTTCAGGAGCAGGCGCTGCTGCTGCTGCCCGATGTGCACGCGGCCACCGCGCTGATCTCGCTGTTGTCGGCCCTGGCCTTGCTGCTCGGGGCGGCCCTGCTGGGGGCGGCGCTGGGGGATCGCTGGTCTGCAGCATGCGCTGCTGCTGCCGCGGGAACGTGGACGCTGACCTTGTTTCCGGCATTGGTGGTGGGGCCGGATCCCCCGGCGATGGGCCTGGCCGGCCTGGGGCTGGGCCTGGCCTTTGCCGGCGCGCGCATCGGCGCCTGGGGGCTGCCCCTGGTGGCCCTGGGCCTTCTGCTCTGCCTGGCGGGGGTGGCGGTGAAGGCCGTGGCCCTGCCGGCCCTGGTGCTGGCGGGCCTCGCGGTCTGCTGGCGCCGAGCGGGCGAGCGGGCCCTGGGGCGCTGCTGCTGTGGCTGGCAGCTGGGGTGCAGGGCTGGCCCTGGATCACCGGGGCCGAGCTGGGGCCGGCCAGGGCCCCCATCGGGCTGGCCGCCCTGGGCCGGGGCCTGCCCGCCCTGCGCGCCCTGGTGGACCGGGGCCTGACCGAAGGCGTGGTGCACCAGGTGCTGTTGGCGGGCCTGCTGGGGAACGGCGCTGCCGGGCAAAGGGGACCGCGGGCCCTGGGTGCTCCGGCGGCTGATGCTGGGGTCGCCTGCACGGTGGCGGCCGTGGCGGTGGCGGGGCTCCTGGGGGACCGCCTGCGGCCCCTCTGCTGCCGGTGGCCCTGCCCTCGCTGGCCTTTGCCGGGCTGCTGGTGCGCTCGGTGGGGAGCTGGCTGCCGCGCGCCCTGTCGCCCCTGCCGGCCCTGGTGCTGGTGGGGCTGCTGGGGGTGGACAGCTGGGCCTGGGTGAAGGCCTGGGATCGGGAGCGGGTCTGGCTGGCCGAGCCACCCCCGCCGAGCTGCCGGCGGCGCCGGCTGCCTGGGCCCAGCGCCACCAGCTGCTCTCCTTGCACGCCCTCAACGATCTGCAGGGGGCGGGCGCGGCGTCCCTGGAGCGCATCGTGGCGGCCTCCGACCAGGGGGTGGCCCTGCCCACCCTGCGCGACAACCGCTACCACCAGCTCTTTGTCTCGGCCTTTGCCCACCAGCGGGCTGGGGTGGTGCTGGACCGATCGGCCTGCTGTGTCGAGGCGGATCTGACCGCCTGCGCGACCCGGGTGGTGGCGGAGGTGTCGGCGGCGGGCCTGGTGCTGGCCTTGCCGGTGCGCACGCGCATGCTGTCGCGGGTGGAGGACGCCCCCTTCCACCAGGCGCTGGTGGTGGCGGCCGGGCGGCAGGCAGCCTGGATCCCGCCCGGAGAGAGGCACCAACCACCTGGTGGCGCCTGCGAACCCCCGAAGGTGAGAGGCGCTGCCCTGCGCCCCCCCTGCCGTGGGCGGCCCCCGGGGCCCGGTGCTGCGGATCGACCAGCGGGTGGACGGGCTTTCGGGATAGCTTGGCGCGCTGCGACGGCCAGGGCTCTTGAAGCTGCTCCTTCGATCCGTTCGACGGAGTGACCGTCGCACCCGAGGCTCCTGATGTTGGCGTTTTTCCTGCTTCTTGCTCCAGCCTTGGCCACCGATGCCTTCCGCTGCGAGGCGGTGATGACCGGCCCCACGCCCGCCTGCGAGCTGCCGGGCACCTGGTCGGCCACGGGCACCGGCAAGACCGAAGTCGCCGCCGGCAAGGCCGCGATTCGCCGCCTGGAGAACCTCGTCGTGAATGTGGCCGAGGAGCGGGCCCAACGCACCGCGGGCACCCTGGCCCAGGGCGTGGCGGAGCGCGCGGCCGACGCCTGCAGCCAGAGCGCCAGCACCCAGGCGCGGTTGCATTGCTACCCGGAGCCGGCCCTGGCCGACAAGAAGATCTGCTTGATCAGCCTGGCGGATACCGCCTGTTGGCGCGGTGCGCCCCTGGACCTGGAGGGCCCGGCCTGGAAGGTGATGGAGCAGGGCCGCGACCTGCTGTGCTCCACCATGGACGCCAACCTGGAGGCCGCGGGGGCCTCGGATCTGGAGCGCCTGAGCTGCCAGGTCTCCTGCCTGGAAGACACCGCCGCCAAGTGCATCAGCCTGGATTGACGGCGGCGTCGCAGCCCGGCCCTATTCCAGGTCGGCTTCGCGTTCGGGGCGGGTGAGCCACAACAGAGCGCTGCCAAGCTGCTCCATGGCGGCGCGAAGCTCGCCGCTGCGGCTGTCGAAGGTGGCCTTCATCGGGGCCGGGAAGCGGTCGCGGTAGTCTCCGTGGCGCTCCAGCACATCCGAGGCCTGGCGCAGGGCCTGGGCGGCGGCCACCCCGTCGGCGGCGATGTCGCGCAGGGCGGGGCCCACGCTGTCGCGGCCTTCGGCGGCCCCGCTGGTCGGCGGCGTCCGGGTCCTCGACCCCGGCGGGGGGCGCCGCGGTCGCGCAGGCGCGGTCCAGCTCCAGCTCCAGCAGATCCTGCTGCTCACCCCAGTCCTGCAAGGCCCCGGGCAGGGACAGCTCCGGCAGCTCGAAGGGGGTGCGCGCCGCCATGGGCGGCCCGCTGGCGGCCTTCTTCCAGGCGGCAGCGGCGGCCTCGGCGTCGGCGCACGTCGGCCAGGGCCTTGGCGGCGTCGGCGGCCTCCTGCGTCGCGGTCACCGCAGGCAGGTCGGCGCTGCCGGCGCTGCCCCCAGGCCGCCCGGCGCGGGGCCCGGGTGCGGGCTCGGGCCGCCTCCAGATCGGCGCGCAGCTCCAGCCAGCTCTCCACCTGCAAGGACAGGGCCTCCAGGGCCTTGCCCAGGGCCTTGATCTTGACCGGGACGAGGTCGGCGCTGGCGGCCAGGGCCGCGCTGAAGGCCTCCTGGCAGGGGCGCAGATCGTGGCGCAGGCCGTCCAGGGCGCCCCGGGCGCCCGCGAGGTCGTCGGATTGGGGCAAGGTGGCTGCGGCCGGCGCCGGCGCGGCTGCGGCGGGCGCAGGAGCCGCAGCAGGGGAGGCACTGCGGCGGCGCGGAGAAGTGCGGCTGGGGCTGCCGCTGGGCCAGCTCTGCTCGACAAGACGTTGCCCTGGGGGCTGACGTGCTGAAAACGCGACCCCACCAGGCCCTCCAGGCCGGGGCTCTGGGCCGCCGCCTGGGCCATCCAGCGCTGCAAGGACTCGGTGAAGCCGGGCATCAGGGTGAGGGCTTGAAAGACGAAGCGGCCATCGGCCATCTTGCGGCCGCGGCCCACCGCCTCTTCCAGGGTGCCCGCCTCGGGCAGGGCGTCGCGGGCGCGGGCGCAGGCCGGGTCGAAGTCCTTGCGCTTGGGGTCGGCCTCCACCGCCCGCAAGACCAGGCCCACGGCGTCACCCTTGCGCCCCAGCCAGAACCAGAACTGCGCTTGTTCGGCCAAGGTGGGCAGCAGCGCGCCGATCTGCTCGGCCTCGCCGGGCGGGGGCCCGCTGGCGTCGGGGGTCGCCACGGGGGCGGCAGCCGGGCGGCCTGCGGGGGGCGCGGCGCTGGCCTCCCAGGCCTCGGCGTCCACCTGCCGGTCCACCACCTGGTTCTGGGCGTCCACCTCGGTGTAGACGGCGCCGGTGATGCGCTGGGCTGCGGGATCGGCCGACCAGGTCTGCCGCCAGGCCACCAGGGCGGCGATGCAGCCGGCATAGGCCGACCGGGCCACCAGGGAGGGCGGGCTGCCCTCCTTGAAGGTGGCGATGCCCCGGGCGGCCCCGGCGGCGGGGGCGCCGGCCTCCACCGCGTCGCGCATGAAGCCGCCAAAGGCCACGCCCTTGGGATCTGTGGTGCGATCGATGAGAATGAAGGTGGGTACTCCATTGTCATCGGGTTGACTCAACCAGAACCAGCAGCTGGCGGCCCCATCTTGGAGGGCCAGCAGGGTCTGGGCGGTGGCCGGATCGGGCGTGGGCGTGGGCGCGGGTGCGGCTGCGGGTGCCGGCGCGGCGTCGAGGCGGGCCCAGGCCGCGGGGTCCTCCTGGGTCTCTACCACCTGGTTCTGGGCGTCCACCTGGGTGAAGCGGGCGTCGCGCAGCGCCTCCAGCCCAGGGGCGCGGGCCAGACCGGCGGCCGCCCAGGTGGCCAGGCCCTCAATCAAGCCGGGAAAGGGGCTGCGGGAGATGAGGCTGAGGGTGCCCCCCGCCTTGCGGGTGGCGATGCCGTTGGTGGCCGGGCCCTGGGCGGCGAGGGCCTTGGCTTGGGGTCCGAATTCCACCCCTTTGGGATCGCTGGCGCGGTTGACCAGCACAAAGCCAGGGGCGGCGGGGTCTCCCCCGAAACAGAACCAGAGCGACGCGTCGGCGCCGGCTTCGGAGAGGGTCTGGGCGACTTCGATTGGGTCCACTGCTGCTCCGGCGACCGGTGGGGGCCGCAGTGTAGCGCAGGCCGTCGCGCCCCCCCTCTCAGCGGCCGCGACCCCGTCCGCCTTCGTCGTCCTCGTCGGTCTTGCGGCTGGTCGCAAAGACCGGCGCAACCGAAGGCTCGAAGACCGGGCCGGCGCCCACGCCCACTTGCACGCCCAGGTGGACCACCGGCTGCAGCGGCTTGTTCAGGGCGCGCATGACCTCGGCCGTGTCATCCGAAGGCAGGTCGGGAAAGGGCAGCAGGGCCACATTCATGTTGAAGTCGCCCCGGACGCCTTCGAGCAGGCGGTTGAGTTCATCGCCCTTTTCGCCGCCCACCGCCCGGGCCATGGCCTCGATATAGCCCAACAACGCGGGATCGCAGGACATGGGCGGAACCCGCACCTGCAGCACCTTTTCGGTGCCAATGCCCAGGATGATCACCGACAGGGCCGACAAGCCGAAGGGCAGGCCCGAGTGCATGCCGCTGGGGCTGTCGCTGTCGTTGGCCAGGACCAGGTAGAGGTGACGGATGTTGAGCGGGCGGCGCCAGGCCAGGCTGGGCAGGCGCCCGGACAAGACACCGCGCCGGCCCTCGATGGTCCAATTCTTGGTGCTGCCGTCATCGACCTGCTGGGCATACCACTCGGCCAAGGGCGCGGGCAGCTCGTCCAGGGGCACCGTCGGGCGCACCCGGGCCGGGCGCGTGCCCCGCTGGGGGTCTACCGGGTAGAGGTCCACCATGCACTGGGTGAGCAGGCCCGCGATGCGGGTCCAGGCCACGGGCACGATGTCGCCCTCGGGCGGCTTGCCGAAGATGGGGATGTCGCCGCTGACCTCGACCATCTTGGGCCAGGCGCCCAGCTGGTAGGGAAAGACCGTGACCGTGGGCCCCGAGGCGTCCTCGTCGGTGAAGCGCCCCTTGACCGCCACCGAGTCCAGCCCGGCCCGGATGAGGATGTCCCGGATCCACTCCATCAGGCGGGCGTGGACCAGGCGGGTGACCTCGAGGGTGTGGGCGAACTGGTTCACAGTGGGCTCGGGTCTGGGTTGGGCGGCGTCAGCTTACGTCGAAGCGGGCGAATTCCATCGTGAACTGACCGCGACCCTTGGTGAGGCTGCGCAATTCGGTGGTGTAGCCGAGCAGGGCCTCGAGGGGGCAGTCGCCGATCACGGTGGTGGTGCCCATATCGGCTTCCTGGCCGGTGATCAGCGCGCCCCGCGACTGCAGATCACCCAGGACGGTGCCCAGGTTGTCGTCGGGCACGACCACCTCGATGCGCATCAAGGGCCGCAGCACCTGGCCGCCGCCCTTGACCAGGGCCTCGCGCACGGCCTGGCTGGCGGCGATGCGCAGGGCCTGGGGCGTGCTGCCGCTGTCGAAGACCTCGACCTCGACCAGCTCGACCGCCACATCCTGCAGCAGGGCGCCCTCGATGGGACCGGCGATGGTGCCATCGTTCACGCCGGCCTTGACCGCGTCCATCTGGGCGGCGGTGAAGGGCGCGCCGGGGGGCAGGATCGTGGGGGTGCAGCGCACCTCGATGCCGCCGTCGCGGGGCTGGGGGCGGGCCTTGGCCAGGCAGCGGGCGTGCAGGTGAAGCTCCTTGTCTTCGCCCACCTTGAAGCGTCGGTCCACCACCACATCGGCCGTGCCGGGGCCGCCGATGGTCTCGCGGGTCATCACCCGGGGGCGTCCCGCCCGGACATCCAGCCCGTATTCGCGCTGGATGCGCTCGAAGATGATCTGCAGGTGCAGCTCGCCCATGCCCTTGAGCACGCGCTGGCCGGTCTCCTTGTCCTCTTCCAGGCGCAGGGTGGGGTCCTCTTCGCAGAGCTTCTCGAGCACCTCGACCAGCTTCTCCTCCTCCTTGGCCGAGGTGGGCTCGACCGCGAGGCCCAGCACCGGTTCGCGGGCCTGGATGCGCTCCAGGCGCAGGTCGATCTCCGGGTCGCAGAGGGTGTCGCCGGTGCTGGCGTGGCGAAGGCCGGCCAGCAGCACGATCTCGCCGGCGGTGGCCACCTCGATGCGCTTCTTGCGGTGGGCGTCCACCTCGAAGATCCGCGCCACGCGCTCAACCTGGTCGCTCCCGCCGATTCGTACGGCGTCGCCGGCATTCAGCACGCCCTGGTAGATGCGCACGAAGACGTGGCGGCGGCCCTCCCAGAGCTGGATCTTGAAGGCCAGGGCCACCAGGGGGCCCTCCGGCGTCATCTCCACAAAGGTCTCTTCGGGCTCTTCGCCTTCGACCGCGCGCTTGCGGGCGATGGCCGGGGGGCGCTCCAAGGGGTTGGGCATGAGCTTGAGCACGCCGTCCAGCAGGGGCTGCACCCCCCAATTGCGAAGGGCTGAGCCCGCAAAGACCGGGTGCGCCCGGCCGCCCAGGGTGGCCCGACGCAGGGCCGCCCAGATGCGGTCGGTGGGGATGTCGGCCTCTTCCAGCACCAGGTCTTCGAGGTCGGGGTCTTCTTCTGCGCAGGACAGCAGCATGCTCTCGCGGTGGTGCTGCAGCAGCTCTTGGAGGGCTTCGGGCACGGGTCCGCGGGTGATCGTCTCGCCGTTGTCGCCCGAGAAGGTGATCAGCTCCTGGTTGACCAGGTCGATCAGGCGGGTGCCGTCGGGTTCGGGCACGCAGACGGGTACGGGTTTGGCGTGCAGCCGGCGGGCCAGGGACTTCAGGCAGCGGTCATAGCTGGCGCCGGGGCGATCCATCTTGTTGACGAAGATGACCCGGGGGATCTCGAAGCGGCTGGCCTGGCGCCAGACGGTCTCGGTCTGGGGCTCGACCCCGCGCACGCCGTCCATCACGATGACGGCCCCGTCCAACACACGCATGGCGCGCTCCACCTCGATGGTGAAGTCCACGTGTCCGGGGGTGTCGATGATGTTGATGGTCATGCCATCCCACGGACAGCGGGTGACCGCGCTGCCAATGGTGATGCCGTGGGCCTTTTCCTCGGCCATGAAGTCCATGGTCGCGCTGGCGTCGTGGACCTCGCCGATCTTGTGGGAGGCGCCGGTATAGAACAGGATGCGCTCGGTGAGCGTCGTCTTGCCGGCGTCGATGTGGGCGGCGATGCCGATGTTGCGGACCTGGGAGAGGTCGATGCTCTTGGTCGCAGTCTTCTGCGGCTTCTTCTGGGCCACGACGGGCTCCCGGGGTGGCGGCGGAGGGCCGTGAGCTAACCCCACGCCGCCCCATCGGCCGCAAGCGCGTGCGGCCGCCGGGTGGCTCCGGCGGCCGCAGCCTGGCTTGGGGCGGCTGCTCAGTCGTTGCTGCGCACCGCGTACTTCTGGATGACGATGCCCGGCGCGCCCTTGACCTCTTCGTGGGTGACGACCATCGTGGGGTAGCCGGTGCTGGGGTCGAATTCGATCTCGACCAGCTCAGCGCCCTTGACCACGCGGCGGGCAATGCTGTCAAAGACCTGCTCCACACTGGGGAAGTCGCCGATCTTGCCGGCGTCGCCACTGTGGACTTCGCGGACATCGGCGACGTGTCCATCGCAGACGATGGCCTTGAGTTCGGCGCTGTCGCTGAAGTCGCCATTGCCGATGCTGAGCGTCATGTCAGCCAGGTAGACCACGGGGCCCTGGTCGGCCCACAGGCCGCAGGCCTTGTCCAGGGCGACCAGCTCGGGGAAGGCCGCCAGCACGCCGTCGGCGTATTCGGGGCAGCCCTTGGGCGCTTCGGGCACCTGCTCGCAGTACTTGTCGATCTCGTCGGGGCGCAGGCCCTCGCTCGGGCCCTTCCCGTCGCCGGCGCCCTCGTCCTTGATCTCCTCCTTTTCGCCCGCTTGTTCGGCCCTGTAGGCGCCGAGGTCCAGCGCAGGCGCCTTCTGGATGCGCAGGGGGCGGCCGGCGATGCCCTTCTCGTCTGCCTGCACGCTGTCGTCGGCGACGTCCTGGGCGCCTTCGGGGGCGCAGGCGACGGTGGCGGCGGCGGCGATGCTGAAGAGGATGCTGCGGTTCATGGGGGCTCCTGGGGGTGATGTCGGGTGGACACACACCCATGGAGCAAGGCCCGTGCCAGGCTGGATCGCGCTGGGGGATCGCCGCAGAGAAGGCCGTCGAGGTGACGCTTCTGCTCTTGCAAGGCGCCTTTTGGGGTGGGCGACCTGAAATCGGCACCGTGTCGCTCAAGAACGCTTGAGTTTCAACTTGACACATTTGCGCCAGCGTCGCGCCAGGACGGCCGGGCCGGTTAGATGCGGCCGCCCGCGGGCCCTGGAGGTGAGATGGGCGGCATCCTGCTCCTCGAAGACGGCAAGAGCTTCACCGGCGAAGCCTACGGCGCGAAAGGCACGCGCGTGGGCGAGGTCGTCTTCAACACGGCCATGACCGGCTACCAGGAGGTCCTCACCGACCCCTCCTACGCCGAACAGATCGTGGTGATGACCGCCGTTCACATCGGCAATACCGGCGTGAACGACGAGGACCCCGAGAGCGACCGGGTCTGGCCCTCGGGCTTCGTGGCCCGGCGCTTCTCGCGGGTGCACAGCAACCACCGCGCCCAGGCGGGTCTCGACCAGTATCTGCGTCAGGCCGGCGTTCCCGGCATGCACGGCATCGACACGCGGGCCCTGGTCCGCCACCTGCGCGACAAGGGGGCCATGCGGGCCGTCGTCTCGACGGATGGCACCCCCGCAGACGAGCTCTGGCGCCAGCTTCAGGCCTGGCCGGGCATGGTGGGCCGCAGCCTCGCCCTCGAGGTGGGCACCCGCGAGCGCATGTTGCTCCATGACCCCGCCTCTCCGCGCCTGCGGGTGGCCCTGGTCGATGGCGGCGCCAAGCGCAACATCGGGCGGCTGCTGGCCCAGGCGGGCTGCCGGGTGGAGCTGCACCCCATCGACGCGCCGGCTGAAGCGTGGATGGAGGGCAACGATCTGGTCTTCTTGAGCAATGGCCCTGGCGACCCCGCGGCCCTGCCCGGCGTGGTCGAGCAGGTGCGCCGCTGCATCGGCAAGCGGCCGGTGGTGGGCATCTGCCTGGGCCACCAGCTGCTGGGCCTCGCGTTGGGGGCCCGCACCTTCAAGCTGCCCTTTGGCCACCGGGGCGCCAACCACCCCGTTCGCGACGAAGAGACGGGACGGGTCGAGGTCACCAGCCAGAACCACGGTTTTTGCGTGGACCTCGACGGGCTGAGGGCGGCGGGGGGCCAGGTCACCCACGTCAACCTCAACGATGGCACCCTGGCGGGCTTCCGCCACGACGCCAAGGGCGTGATGGGGGTGCAATTCCACCCCGAGTCCTGCCCCGGCCCCCGCGACAGCGCCCACCTGGTGCTGGACCGCTTCCTGGAATTCGCCGAGGCCCGGCGCCCGGCCTCCTGAACACCTGGTCGCCTCAGTCCAACAGGGCGTCCAAGGCTGACTTTGCGCCACCCGCATCCCATAGGATGTCGTTGTGGCCGGCGCCGGGCACCGCGATCAGGCGGGAGCCCGGCAGGGCTGCGGCCAGCTCCCGGGCCTGGGCGATGGGCACCACCGCGTCGGCCTCACCGTGGATGATCAGGGTGGGGATGCGCACATGGGGCGCCCGGTCGATGGAGGGGAAGGGGTTGGCCATGAGCAGCTTCACGGGCAGCCAGGGGTAGCGCGCCGCGCCCACCTTCCATGCCGCTGAGAAGGTGCTCTCCAGCACCAGGGCCCCAGGCCGCTGGCCGGGTGGCAGCTGGCTGAGGCGCTCGGCCAGGCCCACCGCCACACCGCCCCCCAGGCTCTTGCCCATGATCACGATGTCCCGGGGTTCGTGGCTCTCGAGGGCCTCGCGCCAGGCGGCGGCAGCGTCGTCGATCAGCCCCGCCTCGTCCGGGGAGCCCGCGCTGCCGGGGTAGCCCCGGTAGTTCACGTGCAGGATGGCGAAACCCGCGTCCAGCAAGCTCTGGTAGCGCGGGTCCTGGGCGCCCACCGACGACCCGTTGCCGCTCAGCAGCAGCGCCAGGTGGGGCCCCGCGCCGACGCGCCATCCATAGAGCGCCGTGCCATCGGCGGATCGGATGCGCAGCTCCTGGGCCTGCCAGGCCCGGGCCCGCGCGGCCAGGGTGGCGTCGTCCAGGCTGGGCCGGGGAAAGATCAGCCGGCTCTCCATGGCCACCATGGCCACCAGGACCAAGCCATAGACCAGGCCGAGGGCGCCGGCCAGGCGGCCGAGCCCGCGCGACAGGCGCCTCATCGGTCTGCGCTGGGTCTGGGGGTGGCCGGGGCCGCTTGCTGCAGGATGAGACACCGCCGGGGAGAGGGCTGTCGTATAGTAGTCCTGCTTGTTGACCGCCGCCCCGAGAGGATGGATGCGCCTTCTCCTTGCGACCGCACTCCTCGTGGCCTGTGGCGATCCGGCGCCTCCCCGGCCCGATCTCGGCGCCTTGGATGGCGACGGTGACGGCTATGCCAATCGCTATGACTGCAATGACGACGACCCGACCATCCACCCGGGCGCCGACGAGTATTGCGATGGCATCGACAATGATTGCGATTCCCGCGTGGACGAGGACGCCGTCGGCGCGCCGCGCTGGTACCCGGATCTGGACCGCGATGGCTGGGGGGACGCCACCGGCGGCGGCAGCTTCCCCGTGGCCTGCGAGGCCCCCGGGGACGGTCATTATGCCAGCCGCAAGGGCGACTGCGATGACCAGGACGCCGGCGTGAACCCCGCCGCCATGGAGATCTGCGGCGATCGCGTGGACAATGACTGCGATGGTCTGGAGAGCGAAGAAGACGCCAACACCGATCCGGCGTCCTTTGGCACCTGGTACCTGGACATGGACGGCGACGGCTGGGGTCAGGGCGACGTCGCCCTGCGGGGCTGTCGCCGGCCCGCCTATGACGAGCCCCTCGACACGGCTGATCCCGACTTTGACGAGGCCTACCCGCCGGGCTGGGTGGGCGTCGCCCGGGACTGTGACGACAGCGACCGGCGCACCTACCCCGGGGCCGGCTTCCGCGAGAACAGCCCCATCGTCGCGGCTGCCTGTGTGCGCGACGCCGACGAGGATGGCTTCGGCGACGCCACGGCCCTGGACCCGATCACCCGCGGCACCGACTGCAACGACAACGCCCCCTGGATCTTCCTGACCAGCCGAGTGGACGTCGAGATCTGCGATGGGGCCGACAGCAACTGCAACGGCGGCCCGGCGCCCGAAGAACGGGATGAAGACGGCGACGGCTATGTGGGCTGCGACCTGGCCGTGGACATCGGCGCCTGGCTGGGCAGTTCGACCATTGTGGGCGGAGGGGACTGCGACGACACCGATCCCCTCAAGAACCCCGCCGCCGCCGAAATCTGCAACTTCCTCGACGACGATTGCGACGGGCTGGTTGACGAGTCGGACGCGGTGGACCAGACCACCTGGTACGAAGACGGAGATGGCGACGGCTATGGCAACGCCGCGGTGCTGGTGCAGTCCTGCAGCCAGCCGCCGGGCTTTGTCGATCTCGACGTGACGGGCTTCTACGACTGCGACGACAGCAATGCCGCCATCAGCCCCGCTGCCTATGAGCGCTGCGCGACCGTGGGGATCGATGACGACTGCGACGGGCAGGTGGACGAGTCCGACGCCTTGGGGGCCAGCACCTGGTACCAGGACTTTGACGCAGACGGCTTTGGCAACCCTGGCGTCTCCGCGGCGGCGTGCACCCAACCCACGGGCTTTGTGAGCAGCGCGACGGATTGCAACGACCTGGTCGGCGCGATCAACCCCAGCGCCGTCGAGACCTGCAACGGCATCGACGACGACTGCGACGGAGCCATCGACGCCGCCGACAGCAATGTGGTGGGCGACATCTGGTACGCCGACGTGGACGGCGATGGCTATGGCAGCCCCACCGGCCTCACCCGGGCCTGTGGCCAGCCCACGGCCTATGTGGGCAATTCCGATGACTGCGATGACGGGGCGGCGGACATCAACCCCGATGCAACCGAAGTATGCAGGGACTACGCCGACAATGACTGCGATGGCAGCGCCAACCAGTGCTCCTTGGAGGTGCAGATCAGCCTCAGCGCGGTGGATGGCGCGCAGCATGGTGCCAGCAGCGGCGCGGCTGCCGGGAGCGCCCTGAATGGCATGCCGGACCAGGACGGCGACGGGCTGCGGGAGCTGCTGGTGGGCGTACCCGGCGACAGCACCGGCGGCACGGAGGCCGGGGCGCTCTGGCTCACCTTTGGGGCCTTGTCCACCAGCTTTGATGCCACCCTGCCCGATGTGATCTACACAGGCAGCACCGTGGGCTACCGGGCGGGCGCATCCATGGTGGGGGCCTCGAATCTGGCAGGGGGCGCCACCGCCGACCTCGCCATCGGGTCCTGCCCGGGCTCCAGCGCCGCCGATACGCGAGGCGCGGTGCACTTCTTCTTCGACATCTTCGCCGCTGTGGACGAGAGTCTGGACGACGCGGACCTCGCCCTGGTGGGCCAGAGCAGCTCGGATCTCTTTGGTTGCAGCATGGCGCTGGGGGGGGACTACAATGGCGACACGGCGGTGGACCTCATCATTGGCGCGCCGGGCTCCTCTGCGGGCATGGGTGGGTTCTGGGTGCTCAGCGGGCCGGTGAGCGCCACCACGACCCTCAGCACTAGCGGCGTGCGCATTCTGGGCGTGACCACCTCCGATGCTGCAGGCAGCGTGGTGGCCGCCAACCAGGATGTGGATGGCGACGGGAGCGTGGACATCCTGCTGGGTGCAGCGGGCGCAGGTGGCACAAAGGGCCGCGGCTATGTGGTGCTGGGGCCCGTCACCACGGCGGGGCAGCTCTCGTCGCTGGGCATCGGGCTGCTGGGCCAGAGCAATGGGGACGCCGCCGGTACAGGCGTGGCCTTTGGCGACATCAATGACGACGGCTATGCCGACATCCTGGTGGGGGCGCCGGGTCGGGACGACGCAGGCGTCGATTCGGGTACGGCCTACCTGGTCTATGGGCCGGTCACCGCCGACCGCACCCTGCTGCTGGCCGACGCCCGCTTCGACGGCAGCGGCGCGGGGGCGATGGCCGGGCAGTCGGTGGCCAACGCCGGGGACCTGGATGGAGACGAGATCCCCGACTTCGCGATAGGGGCGCCCGGCGCCACAATCAACGGCGTGGCAGGCGGCGGCGCCTACCTGCTGTTGAGCAGCCAGAGCTTCAGCGGCACCTATGGCCTCGCCACGGGCGCCACCGGGCGGCTGTCGGGCATCACGGCGGGGGATGCCGCCGGCAGCGCGGTGGTGGGCCTCGGCGACCTCACCGGCGATGGCTTTGGCGACCTGGGCATCGGCGCGCCAGCGGTAGATGGCAGCTTCACCGACGAGGGCGCGGCCTATATCCTCTTCGGCAATTCCTACTGAAGACGGGTCCGCCTTTCTCCTTGTCCAACGCAAGCAGGCCCGCCACCTGGGCGGGCCCGAGGGCGGCGGCAGGGGCCAGGTTCAGGCGGCGAGGTCCTTGGCCACCGCGTCGATGCTCTTGAGCAGCGGGGCCTGGACCTCTCCGGCGCCATAGGGGCTGACGTCGATGTGGGCCAGCACCTTGCTGCCGGCCACGAAGGTGCGGAAGCTGCGCGCGGCGTCCAGGGCGTCCTGGCGGGCGGCCTCTTCGGCCTGCTGCCGCTTCTCGGCGTCCTGGATGTTGCCGGCGTTGGTGATGGCGTCCAGGGCGTCTTCGAGGTCTTCGGACAAGGCGGAGAGGGCGCTCTTGACGCCGTTGGCCGTCTTGATCTCCTCGGGGAAGTCCGTGAGGATGGCCTTGGCCAGGGTGTCCAACACCTTCTGGGCGCGGTTGCGGGATTGGACCCAGGCGAGGCGGGCCTGGGTGGCCTTGATCTTCTTGCCCTTGGGCTTCTCGCTGTCCAGATCGCCCAGGAAGTCCAAGCCGCCCATGCCGTCCAGGGCCGACAGGTCGCCCAGCTCATCGCTGCTGAGGCCGGTCAGGGCCGTGGCGGTGCCCGGACTGGAGCTGCCGAGGCCGTCGAGACCGTCGAGACCGTCGAGACCGTCGAGACCGTCGAGACCATCCATTCCATCGAGGCCCTCTGTGGGGCTCTCCGGCGTGGTGCTGACCGGCCCGTCCTCGACCTCGATGGTGCTGGCTTCGACGATGAGCGGCTGCAGGGGCAGGTCCAGCTCATTCTTGACCCGACGGATGAGATCGCTGTTCAAGGGCATGGTGCCCTTGCGCTTGGTGATGGTGAAGGTGGTATTTCCGGCGGAGAATTCCCAGCTGCCGGCAATGGCCGAACCCCGCACCGCCTGCACCAGGGACTTCAGGCGGGGCACGTCCTTGGGGGGGTAGATCTCCACCGACCAGCTCGACCCGTCCTTGCCCACGACGAAGCCGCCGCCCCGCGACTTGAGGTTCTTGTACTCTTCCTTGGCGTTGCCCATGGAGATCTCCTGCGGTGGGTTGGAGGCCAGTGGTGGCTGCGGGTGGCCCTTAGCCCGACCGATTGGCTGCGGCGAGTCAACGCGCGTCCAGGTGCGGGCTGTCTGCAGTCAGGGTGCGAGGGATTCGCCCCCTCCCTCTTCGACCTGCGCCAGGCGGGTAGCGGCAGAGAATGCAGCCTGGGCGCCCTTTTCCATGGCGTCGGGTGCCCAGGGGCAGCTGGGGCTGGGCCGCAGCTTGAGGGTGGTGACGCCTGTGGCCACATCCACCAGGTCCGGCAGGATGGGGTCGCCCTTCTGGCCGGCAGGTGCGTTGGCTGCGTACTCGGTGATCAGCTGGTTCACGCAATATGCGGCGGGCTCGTTGAGCACCCCGTCAGCCATGCTGGGCAGCCGGTTGATGGCGGCGAAGAGGGCCAGCGACCAGGCCTGGCTCTGGCTGGGGAGCACCGAGGGGCGCCCCTCCATCTCGAAGTCCAGCAGCGCCTCTTGCACGGCCCGCAGGCCATTGGCCAGGGTGTCGGCGCTCCAGCGATCGTTCATGCGGGGGTCGCTCATCAGCTCGGCGATGGCCCCCCCCTTGGGCGCGTTGGCCAGGGCGGGTTCGGGTCGGCCGAACTCCGCGGAGATCCGCGGCGACAGGCCCCAGCGACCGGCCAGGGTGAGCCCATCCATCAAGCCCACATAAGACAGGGGGCAGGCCAGCTCGGGGTCGGGGTGCCAGAGCATGGCGTAACGCGGCAGATCCTCGCCCAGCACCGGATCCTGGTCCAGGCAGGGGTTGGCGTCCTCGGCGCGGGGGGCGGGCATGGAGCCCATCAGGCTGACCACATAGCGCTTCATGTGGTCTACGGCGGCGACGTCGAGGGCCATCAAGGCGTCCGCGCGCATGCGGGCGCCCGCCACGTCGATGGCGGCCGAGCGGGCGTCGGTCACATCCAGGACGTTTTCGGCCAGCAGCAGCCGCTGTTCGTCGATGGCGCCGAGCTTCTCCACCAGCTTCTGGCGTTCGGACAGGCAGGCCATCTCCCCCAGCAAGGAGGCCTCTCGGGCCGCGTCGGCCCGGGCCACGGCCTCTTCGGCGGCCTCAGCCCGGCCCTCGGCCTCGGCCTTGGCCTTGTATTGCATATAGAAGCCGATGCCTGCCGCGACGCTCAAGCCCACGAAGATGAAGAGGTACTGCATCGTCTTGGCGTCGATGCCGAGCCGCTTTCCGATGGCCCGGATATTGCCCATGACGAACTGCTGCTGGTCCATATAGACGGTCCAGAGCGTCGGCACGAGCCACAGGGCTCCCTTCTCTTGGATGCGGCCCTTCTTGAGGGTGGTGCCGCTGCCGGCGATGGCGGCACCCATGGTGGCCGCCCCCGCCGACGCCCGCCGCAGGCTGAAGCGGAAGCGCCGCAAGGTGGGCAGGGCCACCTCGTAGTCCCCCGACGGGGGCAGGGCCGCGCCTGCGGTCAGCTCCCTCCAGTTGTCGGCGTCTTGCAGGAAGACCGTCAGCTCGGGCCCGATGCGCCGCACCCGCGTCGTGACGCGGTTGGCGCCCATCACCTGCACATCCACCCAGAGCACCAGCATGGCGCCGGCGGGCGGGTCTTCGCCGGCCCGACGCAGCACGGTGTTGCGAAGCGGTCCGGCCCCCTCCAACGCGTCGGGAAGCAGCCACACCAGGAAGTCCTGGCCCTCCAGGGGCAGGCTCACCCGGGGCGGGCGGCCCTCGGCTTCGATGCAGGTGATCGTCTCGTTCATGAAGGGCGGGGCTCTCTTCTTGGAGTCAGGGGGCGGCCGGCAGGGTGGGCCCCTGGGACTTGATGCGCAGGTTCACCCGCACGCCGGCCAGCACCGTCCAGGCGTGGTCCAGGACCTCGTGCCCGACGGCGGGTTCGGAGAAGGGCAGGGGAGTGGCCAATTGCCCCCGCACATAGGGCCCGACCAGCAGGGCGGGGTGGTAGGGGGTGAAGCTCTGGTGGGCGGAGCGGATGCGCCGGATGGAGCGCCCCATCCAGGCCTCGGTGACAAAGGTGGTCTCGAGGCCGCTGAAGCCGGGCCCGAAGAGCACGCCGCCGCGCAGCCCCCACTGGGTGCGTCCCACCTTGTTGCCGCCTTCGGGGCGCTGGGGTCCCCAGGTGTTGCCGTCGCGGCCGTGGCGCCACAAGCTGGTGGGGCGGGGGGCGAAGCGAAGCCCGAACAAGGCGCCGCCGGCCCAACGGAAGGTCCAGGCATAGCTGGGATCGTTGGGGTAGAGCGCGCTCTGGCCGCGGGGCACCACGTCGAGGCGGCCTTCCAGGCCCGACTCGAAGGCCATGCGCGGCCGGTGCATCAGCCACCAAGTGTACATGCCGCCCAGGTCGATGCCGACGCCCTGGGAGAAGTAGCTGGGGGTGCTGTTGAGGTCGCCGGTGGCCGCCAGCTTGTTGGCGCAGGAGGCCACGGTGTCGAAGGTGGTGGGGTCGTCGGTGCAGGTGGTCTGCACATGGCGGTAGGGGAAGCTGGCCACCGAGGTCATCAGCGTCCAGTCGCCGGGGCGACGGGGCTTCCAGCGGGGCACCGGGTGGGCGGCGTTGGTGGCCAGATCGGTCTCGCGCCAGCCGGGCCCGACCGACGCGACGGGCGCGCCGGCTTCGGGGGGGACCCACAAGGTCCAGCTGGCGGTGCGCACCTCGACCGGATCGCCCGCGCTGTGGCGGTGCCGGCGCTTATAGGGCGTTCGCGGCCGAAAACCATCCCCCACCGGCCGGTTGTCTGCGGCCAGGTCGTGGTCGAAGACCATCAGCAGCAGGCCGCCGTTCTCCTTGGACAGGCCGCGCAGCTTGGGGTGCACGATGCTGTGCAGATAGGCGGCGGTCTCTCCCGGGCTGAGCTCTTTGAGGCGCTTGGATTCGAGGATGGACACCCGGTTGCGCGTCTCGATCTGGGCGGCGGCGCCTTGCACGTCGCGGCCCCGGAGTACGCCCACGCCCTCGGTCTTCACCGCGGTCACATCCGTCTGGGCGGACTTGGCGGCCATCGCGCCGCCCGTCACGCTATTCGCCAGGCGGCTGCCCAGATCCGAGGTGCCTTCGATGGTGCCTTCCAAGCGCAGGTTGCGCTTGGCTTCGCGGCGTTCGGCCCGGGGCAGGTCCGTCCAACGGAAGGGCTCGGTGGGGAAGAGCTCGCCCGCCAGCAGGCCCCCCCGCACGACGGTGGGGACGAGATCACGCTGGGTGAGCACCATATCGTCGCAGATGGCGGCGGTGCGCACCGCGAGGCGGGTGCGGCCATCGCCCAGGTCCTGGGGGGACCACAGCAGGTGCCAGCCGCTCCAGAGCCGCCAGCGCAGGCGGTACAAGGAGTCGGGGCCGGGCAGGTCGCTCAGTCGGGTGACCGTGGGAACCGCGGCCTCGGGGTCGTCTACGGCAAGAAAGGGCGCTTGCCCCCGCGCCGCCCACAGCACGTCTGCCGGGCTGATATCGGCGCCATCGCCACGGGGACCGGGGTCGGGGCCTTGCACCACCAGGTCCAGGGTCACCGGCTTGAAGGACAGCTCGCTGAGGGCGGCGCGGCCGGACTCCCGGGTGCAGATGGCCAGCGGGTCCACCGACTGCAGGCCCTGGGGAACGCGAGAGGTGGTCTTGCCGTGGGTGGCCAGCACCTTGGCGAACTGGACCTGGCCCACGGCGCTCACCGCGGCGGGGGGCTGCTCGGCGCCGCCCTGGGCGCGCAGGTTGGTCGCGATGGCGTCGTCGATGTGGTCCAGCAGGATCCAGGTCTCGTAGGCGTCGCGGTCTTCGATGGACAGGCCGTTGAGCACCGCGCCCAGGGTGACCGCGTGTGCATCGGCAAAGACAAAGGGCCGCAGGCGGCTCTTCTGGGTGACCGCGCGGTTGATGAAATCGTCCACATCGGCGCTGCGGAGCCCGTTCAGGCGCTCTTTGGGGTCGAGGCCCAACGGCCCGATGACCTCGTCGTTGCGCAGGCGATCCTCGGCGTCGGAGCGGATCTCGTCGGCGCTGCTGCGCAGCCGGGGCTTGTCGGTGGCGGTGCTCTCCAGCGCTTCGGCCACCACGCGGTTGAGCCAGTCGGCGCGGACCTGGGGCGGCAGCAGGCGCAGGCGCAGGGCGACACCGCCCGAGACGCCCCCGATGTCGCGCTGGGCCGAGAAGCCGAGCTGCTCGTCGCTGTCGGTCTCGCCGCGGGCCGCGGCCACGAGGCCCCGGTAGCGGCCCTGGCCCATCGCGTCGGCGTCGGGGGGGCTGCGTTGGGCCGTCAGCGCGGTGAGGATGCGCATCTGGTTGTCGGTGTGGTCGCGCAGGGCGTAGCGGGCCACCGATACCCCGATCAGCCGGCTATACTCTTCGAAGCCCTGGCTGGCCCGCAGCTCGAATTCCGCCACATCCCCGTCGTCGAGCAAGATGGGGCGCTGGGTGTCGCCGCCGGGCAGGTCGTCGAGGTTCTTGGCGCCAAGGATCTGCCCGGGATCCTGGAAGCGGGCCAGGGGGCGGATGGCGGTGGGCCGATCCGCCCGGCGCTCGGTGTTGTAGGGGAACATCTGCTCGAAGAAGGGCCCGGAGCTGTCCTCGTCCCCGTCCATGATCTCAAAGGGGAAGGCCTTGCTGTTGAAGCCCAGGCGCTCTGCAAAACGCCCCTTGAGCAGCGCCATCTCGGGCAGGTCGGGCAGGGTGGGCCGCTGCGGGTCCGGGCTGCCCGCCGCCGGCACGGGGTGGAATTCGACCAGCGGGAAGAAGGGGTCGGCCCGGGGCGTGTCGCGGTCCTCCACCCAGGTCGCCGCCGCCAGCAGGCTGTCCTCGTGGGGCAAGGAGATCAGGCGGCGGTCGGTGGGGTGGGCCTGCTTCCAGGTCTTGCTGGGCTGGGGCAGCGCTTGCACCGCGCTGCTGGCCAGGATGGTGGTGGCGATGGGGTCGTCGTCTCGGAACCAGCGGCTGGCGATGCCATCCAGCTCCCAAAGGTAGAGCTCGGCCGTGTTCTTCATCAGGGCCTTCCAGGCCTCGCCCAGATCGCCGGCCGGGGTGAGGCCCGAAAAGGCCATGGGCAGGGGCGCAAAACGCACGCGCTCGGTGCATTGACCCCGGCGCGCCAACAGCAGGTTGCAGTCTGCGTTCTCGCCGGAAACGGACGCGCTGTCCGTGTTTTCGGCAAGGTAGGGGTCGAGGAAGGACACGGTGCGAATGGCGGGGCTGGGCAGGCGCGCGGCCCGGGGCAGGGGCTCTTCGGCCTGGGCGGCTGCGACCTCGGGGCCGCTGGGGCCTTCGGCAACGTCGCCGCCCGCCGGCGCAGGCGCCTCTGCGTCGGCGCCCTGCCGTCGGGCGCTTCTGCTGCGGGCTCGTCGGGCGCAGGCGCGTCCTGGGCGCCCACCGCCGACAGGGCCAGGGCGCAGGCCAGCAGGCTGCTGGTCCGAAGCAGACGAAGGCCCAGCGGGGCGGCGCGGTGCAGGTGCAGGGGGGAGGGGCTGCGCATCAAAGCTCGCGAATCCTCTTGAGGTAGCGGAGGTCCTCGACATGTCGGCGGAGCTCGGCCATCAGGTCCATCGCTTCGGGTTCGCGGAGGGTGAGCTGGCGGAGGATCTCCAGCAGCTCTCCTTCGGCGAGCTGGCTCACGGTCGCGCTTCTGTCTTCATGGCGTCTTCCGACCTGGGTGGCGTGCCGGACCGCAGCGCTGCGGGTCGAATCGCTCCCTCGCGCAGCGTACCGCTCGGCGGTTGAAGTTTCGCCCTCGGGTGGGGTGAAGAAGCCATCGGCGCCCTGCCCCGGACCCAGTCCGGGGGCCTGCCAGCTGCGCGGAGCCTGCGCTCCCCCTGCCGATCCTGGCGTTGATTCGGGGGCCTGCCAGGAGAGGTTGGAGGCGCCTGGCCGAGAGGTTCTGGCGGCGCGTCGGCGAGCCGCCGCTGAGGGGGTGACGGTGCGCGCGCGGTCCGAGCCCCGAGGGCCTGGCGCCACTGGCGCTCCTGTCGCCGCCCCTCGGCCGAGGTCAGAAAGCGGCTGCAGCACGGTGGGCGGGGCCGCCGGGCCGCGCTGGCGGCGGCGCGCTGCAGGTCGCGGCGCAGCTGCAAGCGCTCCATCGAGCGGCGCAGGCTGGGCCCGCCGCCACCCAGGCCGGGGCTGCCCGGTGGTCGGCTAACCGCGCCGCGGGGGCGCGGGGGCGGACCGCCGCGGCGGAATCTGGCGCCGTCCACCGGCAGGCCGGTGGCCTAATTGCGCGGTGAAGCTGGCGTTGGTCGAGGTTCTCGGAAAGCGCCCGGCCCTGTTCCCGGCGCAGCGCTGCGCGGCGGGACGCGCGGGCGTCCCGGGTGCTGGAGCAGGCGGCTGTGGGCGGCGAGCCCCGGCCCTTTGAGGGTGGCGGGCGCGGGCTGTATTGCCCGAGAGGGGGCGGCCAAAGCCGAGCTTGCGCTCGGCGATGCGCGCGAGGCTGCGGCGCAAGGCGGCGCCGCCGTCGGTCCGAGCGCCTGCGGCCTCGCTGCCGGAAGCAGGGATGGCGCGGGGCGAAGCTGGGGCGGAGACTGCCGGGCTGCCGGTGCGGGTCGTCTCGGCCGGGTCCACCCAACCCTGGTCCGTCCAGTCGAATTTGCCAGGGCGAACGGGCAGTTTGACCGGTGCTCGGGTGGGACTGCGGGAGTCTGCCGCCGCAGCTCCGGGCGCCTGCGTGGCCTTGGGCTTCACGCTGTGGCGAACGGCGGGGGCGCGCCCGCTCTCACGGCGCTCGGTGGACTCGCGGCGCTATGCGGGCCTCGGTCTTCGCGGCTGGCCAGGCGCGGCGGCGGCCTGCACCGCGCAGCTCGATCTTGCGGTGGACCAGCTCCTTTCGGTGCTCTTGAACCAGGGTGCGCTGCACCGCACGGACCGATGCCCGGGAGCCGGTGCCTTCGGCTGCGTGCACCTTGCGCATCACCTTGGCGATGGCGGCGCCGCTGCGTCGGCGGCCCTGCCGCATCGGGTCGATGCCGGCCCGCGCGCTGGGACCGGCGCTGGACCCGCGAAGGGCGCGGACCACCCGAAGTCCAACCAAGCCCACCGGGCCGGTCGCCGGGGTGGGGTTCTGCGGGCTGCCGCCGCGGCGTGCTCCAGCTCACGGGCTGCTGGGTGCCGGCGCGGGCGCGCGCCCGACGGGAATCTTGCGGACGACATCTTCCAGAATGCGCGCCTGGCACTCATCCTGACGCTTTTCGCGGCCGGACTGGCGGGCCCGCCCAGGGCGGTCGCCCCGTCGCCTGGGTCGGACTTGGGGGGAAAGAAGGGGCGACGCTGTGCTTCGGGCTGCCGCAGCTCGCGAACGCCGGGATCTTCCAGCCAGGTGAGGGGGGCGGCAGGGGTCGTGAAGCGACGGAAGCCCGCCCGCGGCCCGGAGGGCACCGGCGCGCCACCTGGGCTGCCCGGTCGGCGCAAGGCCTCCAGGGCAGGGCGGGGTCGCTGTCGAGGGGCCGGGCGCCGGGCCGGTCCAGTCCGGTCCCGCCGCCCGCCGAACCCGGGCGGCTGCGCTCGCTGCGGCCAAGGGGGAGTCGCCGCGGAGATCGAAGGGCGGGGGCGCGCTGTCGCGGGTGGGGGTCGGGCTGCCCCTCCGCGCCCGGGGGCTGCGCTCCAGGGGCGACCGCTCCGGTGGTGCCGCTTCGGCGCCGGGGTCGGTCCAGCGGCGCTGCTGGGGGGCCACGGGCCCGGCCTCCGGCCGCCAGGGTCGGCTGATCCCTTGCAGCTGGGGGCCGCGTAGGGCCCGCGCAGGGCGCCCCCTTCGACCGGGGCGGTGTGGGGTCGGTCGGGCGGCCGCTGCGGGTCGGGGCTTCGGGTGCGGGGGCTGCACCGGAGGCGCTGCGGTGGAAGGGTGGCCGCTTGACCGGGGCCTGGGGCTCGCCCCGAGGGCGGGCGGGCAGCGGGGGCAGCTCCATGCGGCGGTGGGTCGCGGTGGCATCGGAGGGCGGGGCCATGCCGGGCCCGCTCTCCAGGTAGAGGGCGCGCACGGGCGACCAGCCGCCCAACGATGCGCGGGCGGCTTGCCGCCGCCCGGATCGGTCCCGGTCCCCAGCCCGACGGGCGCGCGCGCCGCCGCCGTCGGGGGTGGAGGCCGGCGAGAAGGCCGCGGAAAGGGGGCTGGCCGGCGCGAGGCCGGGGGGCAGGGGCCCCAGCGGACGCAGGCCCACATGCCCCGGGGCAGGCGGGGTCGGCTGCGGCTGGCTGCGCTGGTCCCGGTGAGGCTGTCGGAAGGCCTCGGGGAGGGCTCACCTGGCGGCCGGGCCCGGCGGGGGGCCGCCTTGGCGACGGCGACCGGGCAGCGCCTCTTCGGCGGCGGCCCAGGCGGCGGCCTCCCGGAAGGGAGGGCGCGGGCGGCGCAGGCCCATGGCCGGGCTGCTGCGCCCCAGGTCCGGCCTCTGCGCTGCGGGGCACCCGCGGGCCCCCACTCGCGCAAGGCCCGCTCTGCTGCGGGATTCCACGGGAGTTCAGCGCCTTCGGCGCGCCGGGGGCGATCTCCCCGGATCTGGCCGAAGATGGGGTCCTGGGCGCCCAATCGGCTTGAATTGCCCTCGCCCTGCGGGCGCGCTGGCCGGGCTCGCGCTGCCGCGCCCCCTCCGACCAGCCCCCGCCGCTGCGGCTGTCTGGGCTGCGGCGGGCTTCTGGGCTGCGGCGGGCTTCTGGGCCGGCGCGGCTGGGTTGGGGGTGCCGCTCTGGTAGGCCGCGATGGCGTCCCAGCCCTTGCGAGCTGGCTGCGGGCGGCGCGGTGGCGGGCAAGGGCGGGGGCGGCCTTGCCGGTCGCTGGCAGAGGCGGGGCAGCGCCGCCGGTGGTGGGCGCAGACGGCGCGCCGCTGGCCCGTGGTCCGCGGCCGGTCGATTGAGGCCCCGCTCGACCGCCCGTTGCCCCCGCCGCACCGGGGTCGCAGCGGTCGGGCCACGGGGGCTGGTGGCGCCTGCGATGGGCTGGGGCGCTCGGTGGGGGCGAGGACTCAGGGGCCGCCGGCGCCGCGGGTGGGGGGTGGCTTTGGGGCGGGTCGGGGCTGCGGCGGCGGGTCGTCGGGCCGGGGGTCGCTGCCCCGCTGTCCCGGCGGGGCGGCGGGGCCGGTGCGCGCTGCACCACGGGTCGGGTTGACCCGCCAATAGCGTCGGGGGACGTGGCGGGTGTGGGGCGGCCGGCGGTCGCCGATCGGGTCTCGCGGCGGGGCGCGCTGCCGGTGGTCGCGCTGCCGGTGGTCGCGCTGGCCGGTCGGGCCCCCGGCCTGCCACTGCCCGCCCGGTGGAGCAGCCCCCTTGCTGCAAGGGGCCGCGCGCCCCTGCCCTCGCCCGAAAGCGCGGGAGCTGCGGCGCCGGCGGCCTGGCTGATCCCCTCCCGGAGCTGCGGTCGGCTGGGGTGCTGCCGCGACGGCTGGTGCTGCGGCGGGGGTCCCCGGCCCCGGTCTGCGGCTTGCGGCGCGGGGCTGAAGCCCTGCGCCGAACGGCTGGCCGTCGGGCGTCTCGGTCCCCGGCGGGGGATGGGTCGCTGCGGGCCCCGGAAACGCGGCGGCTGGACCCGGTCCCGTGGGGCGGTGGGGCCCCTCTGGCCCCGCGGGTCCGATGCCTTGCGGGGGCCGTCGGTCGGCCCTGTCGGGGCCGGCCTCCCGCCGTCGGCCATCGGTGATCAGCTGCTGGCTGGGGCTCTGCAGGCGCGCCCGCTGGGGCTTGCCGGTGCTGCCAGGGGCGGCTGTCGCGCGCGGGTCTTTCGGCGGGCAGGCCGCTGCGGGCGGCCGCTCGGGCAGGGGCGGCAGGGTGTGTTTGGCGGCACCGGCCGGCCCGGGCCCACTTTGGGGTCGATGGGAAATGGCCCCACCACCCGGCGGGCTGGGCTTCGGCGGGCACCAGCAGCCAGACCGACAGCGCCTGCAAGCCCATGCGGCCCCAGCCGCCGATCCACCCGGTTCGCAAGGCGGCCCAGTCCGGGGCGTCCAGGCTGTCGGGGCCGCCCATCAGCAGGCCGGTGCGCCAGCCTCGCCGCTGCGCCAGGCCGGTGTCCAGTCCGGACCCTCGCGCCAGCTGGGCCCTCGCTCGGAGGCCAGCCCCGCTTCGGGGTGGGTTGGGTTGGCGGCGCCTTCGGTGCTCAACGGCGGCGCCCCGGGACAGGCCGCCCGCCATGTCGCGCAAGGATGATCGGCGTTCATCCTCGGTTTCCATCTCCACAATCAAGCGTGCCAACGCCCGCAGGACACGGGTGCGGTCGGGCCCGCGCACCAAGGCGGCGAGGGCGATCTGCTTGTCGTGGGAGGGGAGGTCGGCCACCTCAGCTCTCCGTGGGGACCGTCGACGAGGGCGAGTCGGCGGTCGGGTCGGGCGCTGCGGCCTGGTCCAGGCCGGCCCCAGGCCAGTAGTCTGCGCGTTCGCGGGGGATGGGAGACCACAGGTCGCGCACCCGGCGCATCCCAGTCACGACAAAGAGCCCCAGCACGGACAAGCCCACCAGGAAGCCCCCTTGCAGGTAGGCGCGCTGGGCGAGCTGGGCCATCTCCCAGCTGGGGTCCTCGGTGGATGGGACGAAGATGGGTTGGCGGCCGTGCAACAAGCCGACGGTATAGCCCCAGTCGCGCAGCCCCTTCCACTCCCGACCGATGGCGGTGGCGAGCAGATCGGGCCACTGGCCCTTGTCTTCGATGGGCAGGGCGGCGAGATCGGCGGAGTGGTGCTCAGCGTCGGGGGCCACCTGCACGCTGAGGAATTCCGGGTGGGCCAGGATCCAGGTGAGGCCCGAGCGGGGCCGGCGCGGCGGCGGGCAGGCCGCCGGTCCCGAGCTTGGTGATGCCCTGAACCAGCTGCCAGTCAGGGATCAGCAGGATGGTATACCAGCCGCTGCCGGGCGCGTCGGGGTTGTCCAGCGGGCTCGCGCCGTCGCGCACCATCGGGTAGCGGTGCGGCAGCAGGGCGAGCACATCGGTGAGGTCGGTGCTGCCCTCGGGGCGGTCGGCATTGGGAAAGAGCGGCGCGGGCGCGTCCATCAGGGGCGTGGTGCGCTCCTCCCCCCCCTCCATCTTGACCTCCATCAGGTCGAAGAGGTCGCGGCCCTGGGCGTCCCGGGTGACGTCGATGGTGATGCGGCGCGCGGGCGGCGGCTCAAAGCGCAGGCTGCCCCAAGGCGTGCTGGACCGAAGCTCGAGGAGATCGGGCTTCTTGAGCGCGTCTTCGGGGTGCTTGGGGTCGCGGGAGGTGCAGGTGCGCAAGCCCGCGCCCCAGATGTCGCTGGCCACCATGCGGGAGGCGCCGGCACCGCTGGTGCCGTCTTCGGAGCTGCGCCGGGCCTTGCCATCCAGGCTGATGGCGCAGGCGTCGGGTGGGCCCAGCAGGGCCGGCACCGGGTCGCGCTGCCCCACAAAGAAGCGGCGGTCTTCTCCGACGCCGCCTTCGCCCGACGGTCGGTCGAGCATGAAGGCCTGCCGCACCCGCTCCGAGTCGCTGCCCAGCCAGGCCCGCCCCACCTTGTGTTCCAGGCACAGCTCGATGGAGAGCTGGGTGCGCACCAGCTGGCGCACCTGCTCGCTTTCGGCGTCCCCGCGCACCTCCAGGGCCAGGCGCCGGGGCAGCAGGGCGGGCTCCAAGGCGAAGCGCCGCTCCGGGTCCTCCAGCCCGTCGGGGTCCACCAGGGCCACCTGCAGGGTGGTGGGGGTGAGGGGTTCTGGGCGGCCGGGCCCGCCGTAGCGCAGCACCAGCGCCAGGGTGGGGGTGAGGCCGTTGCCCATGGCCTCGGTCTCGAAGATGCCCATGCCCAGCGGACCCTTGCTGGGCCCACAGGACCCGGACATGCCGGGTGCAGAGGCCCAGACATAGCCGGCGACCGGCTGGGCCTTGGCGGCCAAGGCGGCGGAGGCGTCATAGGCGCCCACCAGCTGCCACTCGGTGGCGGCCGTGTCGCTGGCGCAGCCCAGCATCCCCGACAGGAGCAGGGCGGACCCGGTGAGCGAGAGCGTGGCAGGGAAGCGGATCACAGCTTGGTATAGTCCTGGACCTGGGGTGGCCGCGAGGTGGAGAGGGGGCCCCACTCCAGCAGGGGGCTGCCAATCTCGAAGACATAGGCGCGGGCGACGCCTTCGCTGGACAGCACCAGCACGTCGCCGTCCCGAAGCTCCAGCTTGCGGGTGTTGGGGTCCACGATCTGCATGCTGCCGGGCGGCAGCCGGTGGTCATCCCAGCGGTAGGTGACGGTCTGCTGTCCCTTGCGCCCCTCGCCGTGGGGGTAGGGCCGCAGCACGACAATGCGCTTGCTCTGCACATCTCCGCCGGACAGGGTGGTCACGTCCTCGGGCGCCCGCAGGTGCAGGGTGACCACCTCGGTCTGGGGCTGGCGGGTCTCGGGGTGGGGATCGAAGCTGGCCTCTCCAAGGATGTGGTGGTCGCGGGGGCGGTTGGGGCGGCCCCACAGCGGGCGAACCGGATCGTCGAGATCTTCGATGCGGCCGAGCTTCACCGGGATCAGCCAGGGGTGCAGCGCCCGGGTGGCCCGCATCTCCACCGGGTTGATGCGCAGCGCACCTTCGGGCACCTGGTCGAAGTCCAGGGCCGTCTCGCCGCCCTTCTCGTCGCGCCCGCTATAGGGGCGCACCTCGCTCAACAGGCAGTGCACGGCCACCGGCGCCTTGCGGGGCCAGATCACCGCCACCCAGGCCAGGATGTGGCAGGCGCCCACAAAGGCCTGCTCGAAGCCCGGGCTCTGCCCCTGCAGCGCCCGCACGCCCTGCATGAGCAGCCACAGGCTCAGCGCAGGCCCCAGAAAGGCCAGGGCCAGCCGGAAGCGGGCGGGCTTCCAGCGATCGCCATTCCGCTGTCCCGCCGCCAGGCGCTGGCGCAGGTTGCGGGTGCTGCCATCGATCAGGCCGACGGCCAGGAAGACCACCCCCACCAGCAGGCTGGCACCCACCCACTCGGCCCAGGCCAGCCCGCCCGGGCGCAGGCCCGTGTCGGCGCGGGTGTCCAGGGCCGACTGCAGCAGCCCATCGTAGAAGCCCGCGCTCAGGCTGAGCAGGATGAAGAGCAGGATGCCGGGAATCCAGAACAGGGCCGAGGCGGGGCCGGGCGGGTTCCAGGCCGTCAGGCGGTCCTTGCTGCTGACCAGCCGGAAGAAGAGCCCGGCGAAGCCGGCCCCAAAGCCCAGGCCCAGCGCCTTCAAGGTGTCGGTGCCCACGGTGAGTTGGAAGAGGCCGAGGTCCAGGCGGGCCAGGGGCGGCAAGGCGCCGGGGACCGGGTCCAGTAGCCAGCGCGTGCTCAGGTAGAGGCCGCCAGCGGCCAGGGGCAGGCTGGCCCGCGCAAGGCGGCGCATCAGGATGTCGAAGCTGGTGGTCCGCGAGCGCAAGGCCGGGTGCGGGCCCTCGCCCAGGGCCTGCCCCTGCAGCGTGGCGGCGATGGCCAGCACCATCAGCATCCACGGCACCAGGCCCTGCTGGGCGAGGACATGGCCCACCGGCACGGCGGACTGTGCGCCTGCCACCAACACGAAGATGGCGATCAAATCGGAGTTTTCCCCGATCGCGTCCAAGATGCGGGCCGCCGCGACGCCCAGGATGCTGCCGCCTTCGCGTGGGGGCCTGGGCTTGCGGCGCCGGGTGTCCTTGCGTTTGCTGCCGCCACCGCCACCGCCCAGCTCCTGCTGGAGGGGGGGCAAGGCGGCGAGGGGATCGGCGGCGGAGATCGACCCGATGGCGCGGCCCTGGGGCGCGTCGAGGGGGGCGTCGGGGTCGAGGTTTCGCTCGGCCAGGGCCAGCGTGTCGGGCGGCGTCTGGGGGACCCGGGGGCTCATGGGGTCCCCTGGGCGACGGTCCGGCCGCTACCGGCCAGCTGCTGCAGCACGCCTTCGACCTGCTGGCGGGTCTTTTCGACGCCGCTGGCGCAGGGGAAGTCCAGCTGGCCCTCGGGCAGGCCGCCATCTCCGGCCATATAGGGCTGGATCAGGCGGCACCAGGGGGTGGCGCGGGCGCGCTCATTGCCGTAACTGCGCTCAGCATCGGCATTCTCGGCCTGCTGGGCCAGGCGGATGCGCTCCTTTTCGGTGGCCTCCAGGGCGCGGTCCAGATCGTCGGTGCCATCCCCCGACGCCAGGCGCGTCATGCGGGTCTGCCAGGCGGCCATCCACCGGTGGGGCTGGTCGGGATTCGACGAGATCGAGGCCACCATCTGGGAGACGAAGCACTGGGTCGCCGCGTGGCCGCAGGTGCTGCTGCTGCGGGCCCGTCCATAGCTCTCCAGGTTCATGGCGGCCTCCCAGGCCGCTCCCGGCTCGCTGCTCACCCAGGGAAGCTGCTGGTTGGGGCGGTCATAGCCGAGCTTTCGCAGGTCCACACCGCCGGCCAGGGTCTCACCCTTGCCCCGCGTGGTGCGGTAGTCGATGGTCTCGCCCGCCCAACGCGGCGCCGGCGTGCCGTCGCTGATGACCTCGCCGATATCCCCGGACAGGTAGTCCTCGGCCACCAGGTTGAAGGCGCAGATCTCGAAGGGGTAGGGCTCCTCCCACTGCTTGTCGCGGGTGAAGTTCCAGGGCAAGCGCAGGGCCGAGAAGGCCGCGCCCGAGGCGCTGCGGGTGAGGCTGTCGGGGCCCCGGCGGTCCACGCAGCGGCCGAGGTCCGTACCCCGGGTATACCAGTCGTCCCGGTGCGGGCTCTGGCGAACCCGGTAGAGCACCGCGCAGACCTGGGCGCAGAGCTGCTGCTCCTCGGAAGGCCAGGGCAGGACCTCGCGTTCGGGCAGCAGCGGGTGAACGGGTCGGTAGCGTACGAGGCGCCGGGCCACCACGGGCCAGCAGGCGCCCAGATCGGGGCCGCCGCCCTCCAGATCGCTCAGCACGGCGTCAAGTTCGAGCTGCCGGGTCACCGCCCCGGCGCTGCGGTCGGGGTAGCTGGACGGGACCGGGGCCGTGAGGTCCCAGCGCACCGACACCGACCCGTCAATATAGCCGGTGCCGCCGGCCATGGGCATGGGCAGCTTGGGATCGGCCAGGGCCATATGGCACTTCCAGAGGTCCGAAGCGCCCTGCACGACCTGCTCGTAGGCCTCGCTGGGGTGGTTGAAGGGGCTGTAGCGGGCCATTACATAGCGGTCGACCAGGGTCTCCCCTGGGGCCGGCACCTGCGGGTCCTCTGGGTTGGGCGTGGCCACCAGGGCGGCGAGGGGGTCAGGACCGGCCTCTGCAGGCGCGCCCAGCAGATCCTCCAGATCGTCGCGGGCCAGCCGATCCCAGGCGCTACCGGTGGCGGGGGCGGCCGCGCCGGTGCACAGGTCGCCATAGCCGCTGGCGGCATAGGGCCCATTGCTGGCCCCGTCGTTGAGGCAGATGCGCTCGGTGGGGGGCAGGGCCTCGGTGGCCTTGATCAGGGCGAATTGACGGAGCTGGGCGGCCTCGGGCAGGGTGCGGTCGACGGCGCGGGCCGGCTCGGCCGCAGCACCGACATGGGTGGCCAGAACTGCGCCTTCTACCTGTCGTTCCAGTCTGGGCCGGAAGGCGTCGCAGGCTCGGTCCAGCTCGCGCACCAGCTCTCCGAGGGCCTTGACCTCATAGACCGGATCCTCCAGGAAGCGGTCGGGGTTGGGCAGGTGGTAGAGGTCGGGTTCGGCGGGGTCCAGACGGTAGTCTTCGGGGTGCTGGAGCACATTGTAGCAGGAGCGTGCCGCCACCAGGTCGGCATAGCCCCCGTGGCGCAGGGGCTCGCGCACCTTGACCTGCTCTGGGCGTGCTTCTTCGGGCATGCCAAAGGGCCGGCGCTCGTCCAGATCACGGTCGCGAAGGCCGCACCACGTGGCTTGCAGATCTGCAGAGATGGGCTGCACACGGCGGTCACGGGTCTCGCCTTCTTTGGCCCGGTCGCCGCAGGCCCGCTGGTCCAGGGGCAGGTTGTCGCCGGCCTGCTGAATCTGGCAGCGCAGCTCCTGCACGAACTGTTCGTTGTCCACGCTGCAGACGGACAAGGCGGGCTGGGCCTCGGTCGCGGGGGCGGCGGGGCCTGCGTGGGCGCGGGGGCGGGTGAATTCCTGGACCAGGGCGGCCAGGGCCAGCACCATCACCACCACGGTGGTCACCACGCTGGCGGTGGTCCGGGCCTGCACCTTCCAGCGGCTGCCGACATCCCGGCCCAGCAGGACGCCGGTCTCGCAGGCGCTGGGGCGCTGTGGGAAGACGTCGAGGGCCGCGGTCAGCCAGCCACCCAAGGCGTAGCCGACGCGGTCGCCCGGCAAGCGCAACGGGACGCCGGCCGCCTGGTAGTCGTCTTCGGGGGGCGCGCTGCCGCCGCCGAAGGCGTGGTCCATCCAAGCGGGCAGGTGCACGCCCCCGGGCCCGGCTCCAAGATCCTCGGGCAGGTGCACCAGGGCGTAGGAGGCCGCGTGCTGGTTGCCTTGCAGGCGCAGATCGCCCTGGATCACCGCGATGAGGGAGCGCGGCTCGATGGGCGCTCGGGCGGGACCGGCGGGACCCGGATCGGGCAGGTTGCGGGCCAGGACCGTGGCCTGCTCTTCGAAGTCCTCCAGGGCCAGCCAGTCGCCGCCGGGCTCCTTCTCGATGTGGTTCTCGTCGTTCTGGTCGGTGGGCACACCCGGGGGCGGGCAGGCCGATCGGTTGGCCAGATCGCTGGGCCATTCAAAGACAAAGAGGGGGCGCCAGCGGGGGTCTGGATCCCGGGGCACCACCCGCAGCCCCTGCCACCAGACCTCTTCGGTCAGGGCGTCGAGGATGGGCTGGCCAAAAGGGGGGTGGCGGTCCAGGGGCTCCTGGGGGCCCCCCTCGACATAGCTGGGCCCGAAGGTCAGCCAGAAGCCGGCGACGCTGGGGGCGGCGCTGGCACCTCCCCCCGCCGGATCATCCCAGAGCAGGTAGAGGCCCGGCGTCGCGCCCGTGCCTTCCATCGCCCGCAGCCGCGCCGCAAAGTCGCGCTCGCCCATCGCCGCCCGCGCCTGGCCCAGGGCCACGCGCACGCTGGCCCCCACTGCCTGGAGGTCGAGGGGAAAGGGACCTTGAAGCCGGAAGCTCATCTACGCTCGCGCCGTCGGGCAAGCACCGCGGCCACCCAGAGGAAGACCACCAGAGCCGCGCTTCGGCCCTTCTGATCGGGGGCCGACGCTACCGCACAGCCGCCTCCTTCGCACGGAGAGGCGGAGCTGCAGCCGGCACCCTGACCCACGAAGCATGCCGCACAGGCTGGATCTGCGCAGTCGATGCTGCCGTCACAGTTGTTGTCGAGACCATCCAAGCAGGTGGTGCAATCGGCGGGGCCGTCGGCGTCGAGCTGACCCAGCAGGTCGCCGGGGCCCTCTGCCCGATCCCGGTTGGTCAGCGTGTCGGCGTCGTCGCAGTCGCCGCCCACCTCGCGGCCGATCTCGTCGGGGCCGCTGGTGGGATCGCCCCAACACCAGGCCACGGTGCCAGCGGTGTAGGCCCGGGCCTCGAAGCGCAGCAGCTCATTCCACTGGCTGCGGCCCAGGGCGTCGCTGGTGTCCACCATGACGGTCCAGCTGTCCAGCAGGGGGGTGTCGTCGCCCACCAGCGCGCAGGTGCGGCCGAATATGCGCAGGCACTCGTATTCGACCACGGCCTCGCGGGATTGCAGGATGCGCTGCCGGGTCCAGGTGGACCGGGCGATGAGCTGGGCGTCGTTGGTGGCCTCTCCGCACTCGCCTTCGCGGTGGTAGATGTAGCTGTCCCACAGCCCATCATCGGCGTTGGACTTCAGCTCTATGGCCACGATGCCGCAGGTGCCGCTGCCGTCGGTGCAGGCGTCGAGCAGCATGGAGGCGTCCCCCGCGCAGAGGGCCTCCCCCAGCCGATCTTCGCCCACCATGCCCGCCAGCGTGTCGTAGAGCAGCTCGTCGCAGGCGTAGACCTGCAGGCGGGTGTCGCCGCCATGGTCGCTGCATTCGATGACGAGGCGGTCCAGGGCGCTGCTCTCGGGCGGCCAGATCCGTTTGCCGTCCTCGTCGAAGCGCATGTCGAAGGTGCGGGGCAGTAGCAGGGGCACGAGGTCGCCCGCGCCGGCGGACACCGCGTTGTTGCCGGTGTCACCGGAGTCCCGGGCCGCTGTGTCGGCGACGCCGGAGTCCCGCCGGCCCGAGTCGGTGGGCAGGCCGGAGTCCACGGTGCCCGCGCCCGGCTCGGTGGCCTTGACCCAGCTGACCAGCAGGATGTCCTCGGGCATCTCGTCGCCCAGGGGGGCCGACCAGGCGCCGCAGCTGCGCTGGTCGTCGGCGTCGCGATCCGTGCCTTCCACCTCGCCCCCGCAGAGGTCGAGGAAGCCGTTGCAACGCTCCTCGGCGGCGGGGTTGCTCAGGGAGCAGAGGTTGTTGCAGTCGCCATGCAGGCCCTCGTCCAAGATCGCCTTGTCGCAGGACGCGGCGCTGATCTGCACCTGCAGGTCGAGGGTGGAGAAGCTGTCACAGGCCAGGAAGCCGTCCTGGTCCACGTCCAGCTCGTCCACCGACACCGTGCCGGCGACGGGCTCCGCGCTGACCATGGACTCGGGCAGGCCGTCGCCATCGGCGCCTTCGAGGGCCACGGCGCTGTTGCTGCAGTCGTTGTCCAGGCCATCGCAGACCTCATCCAGATCGGGGCAACGGGACGGGCACTGGTCGTCACAGTCGCCGGCGGTGCGGCAGGCGCGGGTGGTGTAGACCCGTCGCCCACCCTGGTAGCGGCCGGCCCAGTTGTCGTCGCTGCCGTCCAGGCGCAGCATCCACAGGCCGGTGCCCACGGGGGGGGCGGTGGCGTCTTGGGGGTTGGGGGCCAGGTCGCAGACCACCTGGATCTCGTCCTCTCCCCAGCACTCGATCAAGCGGGTCTCGCCCTGGCGGCAGTCGGCCAGCCCCACATCCGCTGCGGTGGCGGTGGTGCTGAGCTGAATGGGCAGCAGGGGCAGCGAGCCGTCGTCGTCGCAGTCCAGCTCGATGGCGGGGACGCGCCCGTCGCAGTCGTTGTCGTGGCCGTCCACGTATTCGAGCGCGACTTCGACGGCGTCGCCCCACTCATCCAGGCCGGCCTGGCAGTCGGGGTCATCGTCGTCGGTGGTGTTGTCGCCGTCGTTGTCCCGTCCGTCGCGGCAGCTCAGGGGGCGGGTGTCGCTGTTGAAGTCATCGCAGTCGCCGCCGGTGGTGACATAGCGATCGTCACGGTAGAACGCGCCTTCTCCGTCAGATCCCGTCAGACAGAGGCAGAGGGTCTCGGCGTAGTCGCCATAGCCGTCCTCGTCCGCGTCCCGGTACATGTCCACGCAGCCCGACACCGTGGAGTCCAGGTCCACGGCCTCGTCCACCTCGTCGTCGCAGTCGTCGTCCTGCTCGTTGCAGACCTCAATCGCGCCGGGGTGCTTGGACGGGTCGCTGTCGTTGCAGTCGCCGCCATTGCTGGAGAAGCCGACGCCCAGCTCGCAGACCACATAGACCACGAAGCTGCCGTCTTCGTTGGGGTCGGTGGTGCCGTAGCCGTCGCCGTCGCCGTCCACATAGGCGCTGATGGCGCCATCGGCGTTCTCGTCCACGGGCGCGCCCCGGTAGGTGTTGGGGCTGCCATCGCAGTCATTGTCGATCTGGGTGCCAGTCTCGCAGACTTCGGGGGCGTCGGGGTAGACCGAGGCCAGGGTGTCGTCGCAGTCCGTGCCCGCCCGCACGCCGTCGGCCGGGTCGATGTCGCCGTAGCGGTCGCCGTCGGCGTCGGTCAAGCAGGCCGATGCCAGGGCCCCGGCCTCCAGGTAGCTGTTGGGGCTCAGGCCAAAGCCGGCCCGGTAGGGCGGGTGGGTGCCCGGGTCCGTGTCGTCGCAATCGAAGCAGTTGGGGTTGCCCACCGGGCACTTGAGCAGGGGGTCGGGCAAGGCCGAAATGGAGGGGTTCCAGGTCACGCTGGCGAAGCGCACGCACTCGATGAAGTAGTCGCCGTCGTCGTCGTACTCGTCTTCGGGTTGGCTGCTGTCGTCATAGGCGGGGTCGTCACAGTCGTTGTACTGCCCGTCGCACTTCTCGGGTGCCGAGGGGAAGACGGTCCGGTCGCCGTCGTCGCAGTCGTTGCCGCCCAGGATGCTGGAGAGCCCCTGCCAGGTGCCCGAGTTGTAGTTGCATTCGACATAGCGGTCGCCGTCGATGTCCCGCTCGTCATCCGGCGCGATCTGCACCGCGATTAGCGGGTCGCTGCAGTCGTTGAAGCGCCCGTCGCACTGCTCGGGAGCCAGGGGGTAGACCTTGTTGTCGCTGCCGTCGCAGTCGTCCCCACCCAGCACCGTGCTTGCGCCCACCCAGGTGGTGGCGCTCCAGCCGCTGCATTCGACATAGCGGTCGGCGTCGGTGTCCTGCTCGTCCGGCGGCGCGCTGGTGGTGCCGAAGAGCGTGTCGTTGCAGTTGTTGAATTGCCCGTCACACAGCTCCGGGGCGCCCGGATAGACGCTGGCCCGCGTGTCGTCGCAATCCAAGCCGGTATAGGGCAGGGTGGCGGGCACATCCCAGGTGGTGCTGCCGTCGTAGCACTCGACATAGCCGTCGCCGTCGTTGTCGGTCTCGTTGGCCGGCGCCGCTGCCGTGCCGCCGCGGCCATCGCAGTCGTTGAAGGTGCCGTCGCAGACCTCGGGCGCGGTGGGGTAGCTGGTGGGGTCCCGCGGCTCGCAGTCTTCGCCCACGTTGATGGTGCCCGTGCCCTGCCAGGCCACCGTTCCATCAAAGCCGCAGGCGACGTAGCGGTCGTTGTCGAGGTCGATCTCGTCGGTGGGGATGCCCGAGGTGATGCGGTTGCAGTCGTTGCGGGCACCGTCGCAAACTTCGGGAGCGCCGGGGTAGGTGTTGATGTCGGCGTCGTTGCAGTCGGTGGCGTTGAGCACATAGCCGCTGCGGCTGCTGGAGCACTCCGTGCTGGAATCCCCGGCGTCGCCGTAGCCGTCCGTGTCGGCGTCGCGGAAGAAGGTCGTGCCACCGGACAAGGAGGGGTCGTTGGCGTCGGTCAGGCCGTCGCAGTCGTTGTCGATGCTGTCGCAGATCTCGATGGCGCCGGGGTTGATGGCCGTGGCGCCGTCGTTGCAGTCGGTGTTGCGGGAGCTCCAGCAGGCGGTGCTGGTCACCCCATCGGTGCAGCCGTTGGCCACCGATGGGTCGTTGCAACGGAAGGCCAGGGTGCCCGAGCCCGTGGACGAGGTGCCATAGCCGTCCTCGTCCACGTCGGCATACCAGGTGAAGAGTGTGCCCTGGTCCACGCCGCTGTCGTCGTCGTCGGCCAGTCCGTTGCAATTCTCGTCGATGTCGGCGGCGTCGCAGATCTCGATTTCGGCCGGGTTTACCGCCGAGTTGCTGTCATTGCAGTCGGTATTGTCCGCAACATAGTTGGCGACCGCGTTGCAACGCTGGATGGGCGTGCCCGAGATGTTGCCGTATCCATCCGAGTCGGCGTCGTTGTAGAGGAAGATCCCCCCGCCGGTGGCCACGCTGTTGTCCACGGAGGTGTCGGCGTCGTCAATGGTGCCATCGCAGTCGTTGTCGACGCTGTCGCAGACCTCTTGCGCGGCGGGATTGATCAGAGGGGCTGCGTCGTTGCAGTCTGAATTATTCGTGACATAGCAGATGGTTGCGGTGTTGCTGTCGCTGCAGGCGCCCGAGGCCGACGGGTCCGAGCACTGGGCGATGGACGCGCCGCTGGAGGCGCTGCCATAGGTGTCCTCGTCGTTGTCCCGGTACCAGGTGTTGGTGGTCAGCCCCTCGTCCGTCGCGCCATCGCAGTCGTTGTCGATGCCATCGCAGGCCTCGGAAGCACCCGGATTGGCCGCCGCCACGGCGTCGTCGCAGTCGTTGCCCCGGCTGACATAGCCGCTGGGTTGCAGGCAGCGGGCCAGGGTGACGCTGTTGTTGCCGTAGCTGTCGTTGTCTACGTCCTGGTACCAGGTGGTGGTGCCGCTCAGCGGGCTGTCGGCGTCGTCGGCCAGGCCGTCGCAGTCGTTGTCCACACCGCCGTCGCAGGTCTCGGTTGCGTTGGGACGGATGTTGGGGTCGCCGTCGTCGCAGTCGGTGCCGGCCACGGCGGTGGCCGAGGAGGGCGTGGTGGAGCCCCAGCCATCGCCGTCCACATCGGTCATGCAGGCGGTGGTGGAGTCGTTGGTCGCGATGCCCGGCCGCGTGGCGGCGCTGCTGTCGTCGCAGTCGCTGTTGTTGGTGACGTAGTTGGTGGGCTGGCTGCAGGCCAGGGAGCGCACCGAGGGGTTGCCGTAGCCGTCGCCGTCCAGATCCCGGTAGTAGGAGGTCTGCACGCCGTCATCGACCACGCCGTCGCAGTCGTTGTCCACCAGGTCGCAGGCCTCGGTGGCCCCCGGGTGAATGGCGAAGCCCGTGCTAGCGTTGTCGTCGCAATCCGAGCCGGCCGTGACGCCGGTGGCGGGGTTGGCGCTGCCATAGCCGTCGCCGTCGAGATCCGTCATGCAGGCAGTGGACGAGTCGTTGAATGCGATGCCCGGATGGGTCAACGCCTGCGTGTCGTCGCAATCGGTCTGGCTGCGCACATAGCCGGTGGGCTGGGTGCACTGCTGGATGCCGGTGCCCGCCTTGCCGTAGCCGTCGCCGTCCCCATCGAAGAACCAGGTGATGAGCACGCCATCGTCCACCGTGCCGTCGCAGTCGTTGTCTACGCCGTCGCAGACCTCGGTGGCGCCGGGGTTGGTGGAGCTGTCGCTGTCCAGGCAGTCGGTGCCCGCCGTGCCGCCGGAGGGCGCCGTTGTCGCGCCGTAGCCATCGTTGTCGTCGTCGGCCATGCAGGCCGTGCTGCTGTCGTATTGGGCGGTTCCCGGGAAGGTCGAGGCGACCGCGTCGTCGCAGTCGGAGCCGGCCGTGGCGCCGCTGCGGGGCGATGTGGACCCGTAGCCGTCGTTGTCCCCATCCGTCATGCAGGTGGTGGTGGACTGCCGTTCGGCCGCGCCGGGGAAGGTGTCGGCGAAGCTGTCGTTGCAGTCGCCTGGGTAGATCCCGTAGCCGGTGGGCTGAGTGCAGCCGGTGGTGCTGCTGGCGGTCAGGCCATAGCCATCGCCGTCGCCGTCCAGGTAGTAGGTGCCCCGGACGCCCTCGTCGATGGTGAGGTCGCAGTCGTTGTCGACGCTGTCGCAGATCTCGGTGGCGCCGGGGTGGGTGGTGACCACCCCGTCGTCGCAGTCCGTGCCCGCCACGCCGCCGGAGGGCGCGGTCGTCGAGCCATAGCCGTCGTTGTCGGCGTCCCGCATGCAGGCGGTGGTGGAGTCGTTGTTGGCGGCGCCGCGGAAGGTGAAGATGTCGCTGTCGTTGCAGTCGCCCGTGCTCAGCACGAAGCCGGTTGGGGGAGTGCAGGCGCTCTGCCGGTTGGTGCTGCCTGTGGCGGTCGTGCCCTGCCCGTCGCCGTCGGCGTCCCGGTAGTAGGTGGTGGTGACCCCCTCGTCGATGAGGCCGTCGCAGTCGTTGTCGATGCTGTCGCAGGTCTCGGTGGCGCCCGGGTTGCGGGTGGCATCGCTGTCGGCGCAGTCCGTGCCCGCCGACCCGCCGCTGGGGGCGGTGCTGTCGCCGTAGCCATCCGAGTCGTCGTCGTTCATGCACGCGGTGCTGGACTCGTTGAAGGCAGCGCCGCGGTAGGTGCGGTTGTTGCTGTCGTCGCAGTCGCCGCTTGGGGCCGATTCAGTGGCTTCTCCGCTGTCGGTGCAGTCGGTGTCGGCGCTGAGCACCGTGCCGGAGTTGGGCCGATGGCCATCGCCGTCCACGTCGATGTAGCAGAGCTCCTGGCTATCGCAGTTCTGGTCGATCTGGTCGCCGACGATCTCGGTGGCAGCAGGGTTCCGACTGCTGTCGTTGTCGTCGCAGTCGGTGGTGGGGTCGGTGCTGGTGCCCTCGAAGGTGTCGTTGCAGTCGGTGTCCACCGACACCCGGGTGTCGCCGCTGGTGTCGAGGTAGCCGTCGTTGTCGGCGTCGTCGTAGCAGGTCTCCAGGCCGTCGCAGTTCTGGTCCACACCGTCGCCGACGATCTCCGTCGCGCCTGGCTTGATGGCGCTGTTGCTGTCGTTGCAGTCGGTGTTGGTGGTGCGGTAGCAGGTGTTGGTGGTGGCACCATCGCTGCAGGTGACCGTGGGGTTGTCGCAGAACAGGCTGCCCGACGAGCTGGAATCGCCGAAGGTGTCTTCGTCAAAATCGAGGTAGTAGCGGGTCTTACCAGAGGCGAGTGTGCTGCTGTCGAGGTCATCTGCGAGGCCGTCACAGTCCTCGTCCGTATTGCTGGCGTCGCAGATCTCTACTGCGCCGGGGTTGATGGCCGCCGCCGCGTCGTTGCAGTCCTGGCCCACCGAAGGCTGTGTGCCCACCACATCCCAGGTGGTCGAGCCGTCATAGCACTCGACATAGGTGTCGCCGTCGTTGTCGACCTCGTTGACGGGCAGGGTGGCCGTGTTGCAGTCGTTGATCTGCCCGTCGCAGATCTCGGTGGCGCCCGGGTAGATGGTGTTTTCGGCGTCGTCGCAGTCAAAGCTGGTGATGCTGCTGAGGGCGCCGGTTCCGCTCTCCATGCGGTAGCTGCCCTGCATGACCGTGTTGGCGTTGCCTGGGGCCGGCGTCGCCGTGGTCGGGTACTCGAAACAGCAGATGTGGGCGCTGTCGCCGTAGAGGTCGGCGTCGCCGTCCCAGATGGCGGTGAAGACGCTGTTGGTCCCCACGCTTGGCGTGCAGGCGGTGGCGCCGTTGTAGACGCCGTTGACGTTGGCGCCGCCGGTGCCCGTGGTCTTGAGCACGCTGCTGGTGCAGTCCGAGGCCACGGTGGCCCCCACCTTCACCGCGACCACCACCCCAAGCAGGGCGGCGGTGAGGGCAGCGGCGATGCGCTTGCGCTGGCTTTGGCGTCGGGGGGCTTCGGGCCTCAGCTTGGGGCTCATCATCTTCCTCCGGGCACGACCACCTGGACCAGGCACTGGCGGCGGAGCAGCTCAATTTGCTCCCACTCCAACCAGTCCCATTCTGCTACGGACTCGCCCGGGGTGGGAACCATGATCGGCTCGTCCGTCTTGTCGTCGATGGGGCGTCGAACGAGGTCAATGACAGCATTGGCGGGCAGGTCGGCCCCATCCACGGGCATCGAAGATGTGACAGGATGGTACGGCAGCGGCATGGGGACACCGGCCGCTTCACGGGGCGGAATTCGTGCGGTGGACAGCCAGGTGCGCAGGCCGGCACCCTCGATGCGGTCCACCCAGATGCCCTTTCCTTTGGCCTGGGGACCCAGGGGGCCCACAGGCACCCACACGTCCCGCTTGCTGTTCTGGAGCAGGGGAGGACGGCTGTTGTTGGCGAAGCCCTGCTTGTAGGCCGTGCGCACTTCGAGGGGCAGCAGGCCGATGTCGAGCTGCAGCATCAGCTCGCGCCCGGTGTCGGGCAGGATGTCCCGCAACCGCGTGGGCCCCGAGGCAAAGACCACATCCCGGGTGGGGCGGGCAAAGGTCAGGCGGCTGACGTGGCGGCCATACCAGACCCAGGCGCACAGGCGGCTGGCGCGCTCTTTGGCCAGCCGGGCCGCCTCCTTGACGCGCTCGTCCTTGCTGCCGGCCCAGGAGCCCAACACCTCGTGTACGAAGGCCAGGGCCTGGGACACGGTGAGCACATCGGGCAGGTCGATGGTGCCCAGCACCACCCAGCGCTCCTGGCCGCTGATGCGGGGATCCTCGTCCATGGGGGCGCCGCAGTCCCAGGACATCGTGTCCTGGCGCTCCAGCCCGTTGAGCACGTCCAGCTCGGCCGTGAACAGGGACACCACGGTGAAGCGCAGGCTGCGTTCGGCCGGGCTGAAGCCCTGCTGGCAGCGCACACACCACTCGCCCGGAAGGAAGACCTTGTCTTTGCTATAGGTCTGGGCGCAGGGCTCTCCCCACAGCGTGGGGTTCTTGCAGGCCTGGATCTGGGCGAGGGTGGGGGCCGGGGTGCCCGCCGCTCCTGCCGAGCCCGCCGCGGCCGCCAGCCGCAGCAGCTCATCGACCTGGTGGGGCACGCGGGTGCGGCGGATGCGGCGCTCGCGCAGGCCCAAGGCCCCCATCACGCCCAGCGCGGCCATCAGCAGCCACTGAAAGACGCTGAGGTGCCCATTCCAGGTTGGCAGGATGACGGTGCCCTGCAGATAGGCGTTGCCCGGGACCGCCCGCGTCTGGCAGGCGGTGTGGCCCAGGCTGTCATCGACCAGATCCACCAGCTCGACCAGGTTGCCTGCCAGCGCGTCGGTGCAGAGATTCCCGAATCCCAAGCGCACCACCGGCCCCATGCCCGCCAGGGCGCCCAGCGCAAGCAGGGTGCCCCAGAAGGCGATGGTCGTGGGCTTGCGGCGGCCGATGATGTAGAACTGCCGACCGACGGCCCAGGCGGTGAGGGCGACGCAGGCCCCCAGCACCACCGTCAGCTCGACCGTGGTGGCCGGTCGGCCAGCTGAGGCGCCATAGAGCGTGCGGTAGGCCGCGTACCAGCCCGCACCCGCAACCATCAGCGGCACGGTGCTCTCGAGGGCGCCTTCGGCGGCGCGCCGGGTGCCGATAAACTGGAGGGGATCGAGGGGCATCGCGGAGGACCGCCGGGGCTACAGGATCTCGGCCGAGTCGAGCACCCGCTTGTAGGGACCCGCGCCCTCAATCGGGCGGAAGAGCTGGAGCAGCTCCGTGGCCGCGGGCTCGACCGAGCGGGCGAGCTGTCGGTGGAGGGCGGTGAAGGTGCGCACCCGCTCCTCGGTGGTCATGGTGCGGGTTTCGAGGCTGTGGCGCGCGGCTTGGATGGCCGCGACCGCCATGGTCTGGTAGCGCACCCAGCTCCGGCCAAAGACCTCGTTGGACCAGACATTGCCCTGGGGCTCGGCCCGCCACACGACCTGCTCGAGGTGGTCGAAGTGGCTGAGGATCTGCAGCACGGCCACATGATCGGGGTGCCACACCCGGCGCAGATCCGTGGACCAGTCGCGGCCATTGCCCACGCTCTCGGCCACGGGCAGCAGGTCCGGCCGGTCGGCCTGGTCCAGGCGCACGAAGCCAAGCTCGACCCCGACCTCTTGTCGGGCGGGCTGCACCCCGGGGAAGGCGTCGAGGTCGTCCCGATAGAGCCGCAGGACCATGACGCCGCGCACGCGGGCGCCCTTGACGTTGGGCCAGCTGACCGTGAGGCGGTCCCGCACATGCACCAGGAATTTGTTGCCGCTTCGATCCGACACGATGGCCGAACCCGGCGTGACCGTGATTCCTGCAGACTCGCCGTCGGGGCGGCGGGAACCTGGGGGGCCATCGGCCGAAAGCTGGCCTTCGATGTCCAGTCCCTTGAGGATCAAGCCAGGCGAGCCCGGCCAGAGCAGGTCCATCCAGGCGCCCAGCATCCGATCGGGGAGATCGGCGACGGCGGACAGGCTCTGAAGGTCCAGCACCGCGCCATCGCGGGGGCGGAACCAGGTGAGGGTTGCGCTCTTCATGATTGCTCCGGAACCTCCGCGACGACTCGATAGCACGCCCACGGCGGCAGGAGTCGGGGGGCCAGCGGGGACAGGGGTCGGCCAGGGGTCCAGCCCACCCGGACATCTTCGCGCACGAGCGGGTAGGAGGGGCGGTCGCGCGGCTGGAAATGTAGGAAGCCACGCTCGATTCGCAGGTCGGTGGGGGCGGGGCCCCGCGGTGCGCGCCGCTCCCACCAGCCCAGGCTGCGGCAGGCCAGCAGCTCACCGGCCAAGGCGTGGGCGGGAGCCGGCGGCGCAGCGGCGCGGGCCGGCGGGGCTTCGGGACGGTCGAGATCGAAGAAGGGGCCTGCTTCGCCGGGATCCGCAGGCTCGTCTGCGAGGCCCGGATCGGTGTCTTCGGCCTCCTCCACCGGCGCGGGGATGGGCGGCTCCTCCAACCACTGCGTCGGCAGCCCCTCGGTGTCCTCTTCGTCCACCACGACCAGGGCCGAAGGGGCATCCCGGACGGGGCCGGTGAGGGCCAGGGTGGGGGCGAGCTGCGGGAGGGCGAGGGGGCCGGGGCGCGGCCGCGGGTGCTCCAAGGCGCCCAGGCGCTCCTCGGGGGCCTCTCGGATCGCGTCGCGCAGCAAGGCCAGGGCCTCGCCCACCTCGCCCCGGCGGCGGTGCCAGGCCGGCAGCCGCGCCCGCAGCCGCAGCAGGCGGGCGTCATCGCCGCGGTGGACCTCGCCGCTGATGCCATAGGCCTCGACCATGCGCGCCAGCAGGGCCGGCACGGGGGTCAGCTCGGTCCACAACAGGGCGCGGGCCTGGATCAGCCACTCCGGCAGCGCATAGGCCAGGGACATGCCCTGCAGCAGGGTGGCCGCGCCCTGCAGCTCGGCCGCCGCGATGGCCTTGAGCATCGCCGGGGGCAGGGTGCGGCCCAGGCGCGTCTGGCGAAAGAGCGTGTGGCCGCGGGGGTTGCGCCGGGCCTGGTAGGGGTCCGCCTCGGGGTTGGCGTTCAGATCGACCCAGTCCAGCTTGTCGAGCTTGCCGGCGGCCGCCCGCAGGGTCCACTCATAGAGGGCCTCGCGGCTGAAGGCGGGCAGTCTTGCTGGGGGGGCAGGGGTCAACGCACCACCTCGTCAATCTCGACCACAGCTGCGTTCAGAAGCAGCGCCGCCTTGGGAGGACTGCAGGTCAGGCCGCGGCGATCCGACAGCGGGCCCGCCATCTCCGGCCCTGAAAAGCAGGGCAGGGGAGGGGCGGCCTTGCCTTCGGCCAGGCGCAGCACCAGCGGGTGCAGGCGGGTGACCTCGGCCTGTTGAATGGTGGGCAGGCGGTGGCGGGTGCGCGAGACCACCGCGTCCACCACCCGCCGGGCGGCGTCCAGCTCGGCCAGGGTGAGCAGGCGGTCGCTCGGCCCCAGGACCACCGTGAGGGTGTCGGGTCCCGACTGGCCCAGGGCGACCTCGAAGCGCTCCGACTCTGCATCGACGGCCCCATCGTCCAGGGGCCAGCAGGCGGTGGACAGCAGGGACCGTTCGGGGTGGCCCCAGCAGCGCACGATCCAGCCGCGGGCGCGCGCGCCCAGCTCCCGGCGAATCAGCCGCTCCCAGTCCCCGGGCACCACCGGAAGATCTGAGGTTGGCGAGAACATGCGCTCGCGGGCGTCCAGCTCGGACTCCCGTTCAGAGCCGAACCAGGTGCCTGCAGGGTTGATGCAGTCGTTGAGGTGGGGGCGCTGGCTGGGTGCCTGCTCGACGAAACGAATGGCGCCGGGCTCGACCTCGCCCGCGGACCCGTCGGTGCGGCGGTACCAGGTGAAGGCGATACTGGTCTCGGGGCGGAAGTCCCGCACATCGCCGTCGGCATCCGGGGCGTTGAAGACCACCTGCCCCGACGAGCTGTCCAAGCCGATGCCGGCAAAGTCGTCGATGGGGGCCTCGGCACCCACGGCGAAGCGGGCCAGGGGCAGCTTGGCGAGCAGGGCGCGGCAGCGTTCGCCAATGGGCTGCTGGAGCAGCTTTTCGAGCACATCGGGCCCCACCACGTCCTCTTCGAGCAGGGTCGCGGGCTCGGGCACCGAACGCTCCACCACCACATCCCGGCCATCGGGCACCAGGGGCGCGTTGATCACCAGCAGGGCGTTGGGCAGCACAGCCCGGGGCTGCAAGGGCAGCACCAGCAAGATGCCCTGCTGGTCGGGAGCGGTGGGCAGGTCCAAGGCCTGCACATGGTCGAGGCCCTGGGCGTCGGTGGGCGAAGGCACCGGCAGCGTCCAGGCCTCGCGGATGTCCACGGGCTGATCGCCCAGGCCGGCGGCATCCACTGGCCAGGCCTCGAAGCGGGCGGCGTCCATGGGACGGTCCCACTGCAGGGCGATGCGCACCTGCTGACCCAGCCGGGCCTCAGGGGGCAGCTCGGCGTAGACGAAGGCCCGGGGGGTCGTGCTGGCCAGCCGCGCCCAGGCGTTGGCGCTCACCACCGCACGGATCCAGTGGGCCGGCTCTGTCGCGGCCGTGGGGGGCTCCAAGCTGCGGGTGACCTGGGGACGCAGGCCCGAAAGGCGGGCGTCCAGGCGGCGCAGGGCCCCCCAGATGGCGTCCACCACGGGGCCGGGCAGGGGCGAGGCCGTGGGGATCAGCAGCTGGTCGAGGGCCAGGCTGGCGGGCAGGCCCCGGATGAGCAGGGTGCCGTCTTCGGGGCCGGGCATGGGCTCGGCGCCGCGCAGCCGCAAGGGCAGGCGGGTGCTCTTGATGAAGCGCACCGGAGGGGTCCAGGTGCTGCCTTCGACGGGCTCCCAGGGCACCAGCAGATCGCCGCCGGGGGCCACCAGGCCGCCCGCCGCGCGCTCCAGGGCGGCCGCCGGGTTCACCCGGGCCTCGATCACGACCTCGCTGTCCCCCTGCCGGCGGGCCTGCAGCACCAGCCAGGCGCTGTTGCCCTCGCGCATGCGCTTGATGACGGCTTCCACCCGCTCCAGCAGGGTCTCGGCCTCGGTCGCGACCAGGCGGTAGTCCACGCGCTCGCGGTCGAATGCCGAGGAGCGTTGGGGGGCGCCCCGGCCCGCGATGGACTGTTCGGCCGGTCCGGCCGCAGGATTCTGCGGGGCGGTGGCCTCAAAGAGCTGGGTGCCATCCCACCACCACAGGCCATTGACCCGCAGCGGAGAGACGGGCGCGCTGGCTTCGGCCGGCGCGAATTCGATGGGGTCGCGGGTCTCGGTCTGGGGGGTGAAGAAGCGCCAGTCCGAGGGCTGGTCGCGATCGACCGCAATGTCGCCGGGCTCGCGGGGATCGACCACCACGACACCCAAGGAGGGCACCGCAGGTTCGAGTCGCGCGCCCACCAGGTGCAGGAATTGCTGCAAGACCGCCAGCGGGTAGCGGTCCAGCTCGCCGCTGAGCTGTTCGGCCAGCCAGGTGGCCTGCTCCAAGAGCAGCCAGCCGGGGTCCGTGGGATCGGGGTCCGTGCCGGCGAGGCCGGGCATGCGGTCGGCCAGGCGGTCCTGGACGTCCTGAAGCAGACGCTCACGGTCGAGCCGGAGCGAAGCGGGGGGGGAGAGCTTCAAGGGGCGCCTCCTGCGGCCTCGTCGCCGCGGATGGTGGCCTGCAGGTTCAGGTCGCCCTCCTCGCTTCGGAGCGAGAGATCGATCCGCAGAGAGGCTTGCGTCCCGAGCCGCACGAGCGCGCCTTCGGCCAAGGGAATGGTTCGGTCGGTCTGCCCGGGTCCGGCCCCGAAGGCCGTCACGGCGCTGACCTCGCAGTCGATGACCTGGATGTCGGGTGCCCAGGTGGCGATGGCGTCGACGATGGCTGCGCGCGCATCTTCGAGCTGTTGCCGGGTGAGGGCAGCCCCCACGAGGCGCGCGAGATCCACCCCGAACTCGGGCCGCCAGGGCAAGGTGCCCGGACGGGTCTCGAGGATCGCGCGCACACGCGACACAGTCCGTTGGCCACGGGCCGCACGGTAGGCGGCCGCGCCAATTCGGGCGTCGGGCGGGAGGAGGGGGGCCATGGGCGCTCGGTCGGTCAGGGCTTCGGCAGACTATCGGAGAAGAACTCGATTGTGGTGCTCAGCCCATCGGTGACCGACCGGGTGTGGGTCACAGCGGAGATCATCCAAGGCCCCATGAAGGGCCACCCCGCGCCTTCGATCTCGACGGTGCCCCCGGGAGCAGCCTTGTCCAGGAATGTGCACTTGAGGTTGCCTCCCACGAAGGTCTCGGCCCTTCGTTGGAGCTCCCCGATGGCGCGCTCCTTGACCTCGGACATATCCGAGGCGTGGACCTGCTCGGGGATCGTCAGCACGGCGGCGCCAAAGCGCTTCTTGCGCACGGCGATGGCGGTGTCGCCCTTGCTGATCTTGTTGAGATCGGACTCCTTGGCCTCGTATTCGACCACATCGGGGCCCTTGGTGTAGTCCCGGCCGATGATCTTGGTGCCGGTGACGACATCGACGAGGTCGAAGTCGAAGTCGCCTTCGCGCACCTGCACGCCCCAGGTGACCTTGAGGGGAGAGCCCTTGCCCTGGCTGCGCGGCGTGAAGTTGACCGCCTTGCCATCGAAGTAGACGGCGAAGTTGCGTTCCAGGGCCAGGCGCTTGATGGCGTTGAGCATGTTGTCGCCGATGAACACGACCTCTTCGGCGGTGGCGCTGACCTTCTGGGCCTTGGCCGTGGCTCCGGCCTGCTTGATCAGCTTCTCGGCGACCTTGTCGCGGGCCAGCTCCAACACCGACGAGATGCGCTGGTTGCGCAGCCGGTGCAGCATCTCCAGGCCAAAGACCGTGACCTGCAAGCCCGCGTCGCGACCCCGTCGGAAGCTCAGCCGGGTGACGTCGCCCTTGAGCTTGCGCGCCCCGATGGTGCACTCGAAGGGGGCGCCCACCTGCAGCTTCTTGGCCACATCTGCCGTGTACTTGTCCGGCGGGATGTTGAGGCGGGCCACCAGGGCGTTGAGGGAGTCCAGGGACTCCGAGTGCTCCACCAGGTCGAGCATGGGCTCGAACAGTGCCTTCTCGCCGTCGATGGAGAGTTCGATGCCCTTGACGGACATGGCAATGACCTGGCTGGAGGGGGAAGGAGGAAGGGGACGAAGACCGGTGCGGGCCGCCCCTGGGCAGGTGCCCTCAGGCCTTCTTGGCCTTCTCGGGGGCGGTGGCCTTCTCGACGTCGGTGGCCTTCGCGGTGGCCAGGCGACCCTTCATGGTGATGTCCACCTTGGCCCGCTTGGGGCGGCCCTTCTCGTCAAAGAGAACAATGTTCACGACGAGATTCTCGATGGCCCCGTTGAAGTAGAAGTCCTTCCACGCGAAGGTGACCAGGGGGGGGCGAACAAAGTCTCCGCCCTTCTCGGACACGATGACCGGGGTGGTCATCTTGTAGAGGGTCTCCAGGTCGTCCTCAACCGAATCTTCGTTGACCAGGCCCATCATCTTGGCCATGGGGCCCAGGTTCATGACGGGATTGAGCGAGGCGGCCGTGGCCGCCATGCCCGACAGATCGTAGGGCTCGGTCTCGTCCAGCACGATGGAGAAGTCGAGGGTGTCGTGGCTGGAGCCGCCATATTGCAGGCTGGGGTAGCTGGCGTTGAACTGCTTGCCATCCGTCCAGGTCCGCTTGCGCGTGATCTTCAAGGAAGACGGGTTGAAACGGCACTCCAGCTTCAGCTTGCTGGAGTCCGGGCTGGAGAACTTGGCCTTCTCGATGCTGCCGGTTCCCAGCAGCTCGCTGATGCTCATGGCTCACCTCGGTGGGCGCGTCGGGCGGAGGGGGCCAGGGGGCTCATGCGGGCTCCCCGCCGTCATCGGCCTCATCGTCATCGGCCGGGTCCAGGTCGGGGTCGGCGAAGGGGTCGACGCCGCCGGCGAATCCGCGCCCTCCGGGGCCGAGGTTGCCGGCCTCGTCGGGATCGACGCCGCCGGCGAATCCGCGCCCTCCGGGACCGAGGTTGCTGGCCGCGTCGGGATCGACGCCGCCGGCGAATCCGCGCCCTCCGGGGCCCAATGTGGCCGCGCCGAAGCCTGAGCCCCCCGCGAAGCCATCGTCCGTGGGCGGGGTGAATCCGGCCAGCCCGGCGTCGCCGTAGGGGTCGTTGGCGAAGCCGCGCCCGAAGCCGCGGGCGACGTCTTCTTCCATCTGGTCGAAGAGGTCGCCATCAAAGAGGTCTACGGCGGTGTCTCCGATGGCCTGGATGCCGCTGGTGACATCCGAGATCGCGTCCCGTCCCAGGTTGGCCAGCCGCCCGGCCGCCGCGGCCATGCCGTCCAGGCTGGGCATCTCGCCCACGCGGGTGAGCACCATGTTGAAGGACTCGAAGTTGAGCACGAGGCTCTCGAGGTCAGGGTCGCTGGTGCCCGTGTCGAGCTTGGCGGCGGACCAGGTGACCGGGAAGGCCTTGTGCAAGCGCATGATGCGCGAGGGCCAGCCGTTGCGCCCGAGCTTGAGGATGAAGACGTCTCTGCGGAAGAAGTGCCCGACCTGAACGGCGTTCATCCAGTCATAGAGCACCGACCACACCGGCGTCCCCCAGCGCAGCGTCACCTGGCCCCAGGATCCCGCGCCCTTGTCGCCGAAGGGCAGCAAGTGCGGCGAGTGGTTGCGGCCGCCCTCGTAGACCTTCTCGATGGGCATGTCGTACTTGATGCCTTCGACAGACCGGAAGTCCCCGAGCGGGCGAGTGCCCAGGCAGACCACGAAGTTGAAGCCGGTCTCGGGCTCGGAGGCGGCCGGAAAGACGGCGTCGCGGAAGCTCTTGCCAAAGTCGGGGATGCTCATGATGCGATCCTCGCGCGCGGGGATGGGGGCAGGCGGGTCATGCGGTCAGGACCTCCACCTGGGATTGTTTGCCCGGATCGACGGCCACCCGCACCCGGACATCCTGGCACCAGGGCCGCAGCTGCGCTGCGATCTCGGCGACCAGGCCCGGCGCGTCCCGATCGCGAATGGTATTGCCGGCCAGCAGGGGGCCACCCTCGCCGCCCGGGCCCACCAGCGCGCCACCCTCGATGAAGGGACGCAGCACGATGTCGATGGCGGTGACCAGCGAGAAGGCCTGCACCTGGTCCACCGGCCGGAAGACGAATTGTTCGGCGGCGAAGACCACCCGGTGGTGAATGGCTTTCACCGTGCGCAACGCCGGCAGGGTCCAGGCCCCGGTCGGCGCCCGCAGCGTGGGCTCGTTGAGCACCGTGGCCTGGTGGCGGCCTTCGGGATCCCCCGAGCTGGGGTCCAGCGCGACGGTGACGCAGTAGTCGTCCAGCTCGCGGGGGGGCGGCGCCGGCCGCTGGGGGAAGAGGATGGGGTGACGCGTCTTGCGCACCCGCCGTCCCCCGCCCAGGTTCATGCTGAGGCCCGCGACGCCGCCGGTGAGGTCGGAGCCCGGGCGCACCTGCAAGGCCGCGAGCGCCGACGCCGCCGATCGCCAGCCGTGGGCCCGCATCGCGCGTTCGGTCCCGGTCCAGCGGCACAGGGCGATATCGGCGCTGTCCACGGCCATCACGATCTCTTCGATGCGGTCTTGAAAGCCCTCGGGCAGATCGACATAGGCGATCTGGTAGTTCTCGCGCAGGGCCTGCCGCAATCCCCGCAGGGCCCGCACAAAGCCGCTGTAGCGCTGCTCTTCGTCCACCAGGGCGCCGGGGCTGGCCACCGCGGGCCCGCCCAGGTCCGGCAAGGCGACCTGGGCCTCTTGCAGCTCTGGCAAGTAGGGGTTGAGAATGCCCAGCACATGCTCGTTGTCGAGCTGCCAGGGCAGCGCGCCGCCCGCGCGCACCAGCACCACGTCCACGAAGGGGGCGCCGGCATCCAGGGCCAGGCGCACCGAGTCTCGGATCAAGGAGGGGTGGGGGCTGTCGATGCCCGGCAGCCCGTCCAGCCGCTGCGCCGGCACGAAGCGCAGGTGCTCGATGGCGGCGTCGCGGGTGGCCATCCGCGTCGCCCGCACCACCGAGCCCGGGTAGAGCTGGCTGAGCCAGGGGTGATCGGGCGAAGCGATGCCGAGCAGCGCCACACCGACCGGGGCCTCCGGTCGGGTGTCGGTCTTGACGACGTCCACGCGGACATCGACCTTTCGCGCTCCGTACACCTGCATCAGCTACTGCTCCGACTCCATGATCCGCCGGTTGATCTCACTGACCTGGGAGACCCAGGCCAGCCGCTCGCGGTGGGGGAGCTCGAGGATGTCCCCGAGGCTCCAGTGCATGTGGTACGCGATGAATGCGGCCTCAGTCCGGATCTTCGGGATCGGGTAGGCCATGGTCACCCCCCCGGAGAGTCCGGATCCTCCTTTGGCAGCGCTTTTTCGCCATAAGTCAGGCGATAGATCGCATACTCCAGCGCGCGCACGTCCTTTGCGTGGAGCTTGAGGATGTCATTCAGGCTGATGGCCTTGAGGTCGCCGATGCGGGTCACGCACCGGGACAAGAGCAAGCTCTTGTAGACCAGGTCGTTGGGATTGCGGGTGTATTCACCGGACATGCCGATGTAATACTCGTCCGCGCCAGTGACGGCGCGAACCTCCGCCTCGGTGACGATCTCGTCACCGCGTAGATAGCCCACCGGGAGATCGACGATCTCCCGGTGAGTGGGAAGCTTGCCGCTGTCGGACAAAGGCTACTCCGCCGGCGCAGGCTTACTCGTTGGTGACGCGTTCGACGGTGAGGCCGATGCGCTCGGTCGCGCCCTGGCTGCCGGAGGCGTCCATTTCGGGGAGCTCCCAGCGGGAGGGCCAGGCGCCGCGGCACATCATGGTGCGGGCGACGGTGCCGTCGGGCTTCAGCATCTCGATCTTGAGGTCCTTGCGGGTCACGGACCCGGCCTCGATCTCCATGCGCCAGCCGTAGAAGGCGTCGTTGCCGTTGTAGATGCGCTCGAGGGTGACGTCCTCGTAGCTGGTCCGGCCGACGGCCTTGCGGACGTAGGGGTCGGTGCCGTGCATGAACTCCATCGGCTCGGACGTGGAGACCACGCCGGAGACGCGGACGAAGGCCTGGTTGATGTCACCGGCCACGTCGGGGATGCTCACGCGGAAGTTGAATGCACCGATGTAGTTGTCGGTGTCCATCTCGGGAAAGAGACCCATGGGAACCTCCTGATTGGGGCTGCGCCGCGAAGGCGGCGCCTTGTGTGGGGCGGGGGCCGGATGGCCCCGATTGCGTCATGTGCGGAGTCGAGGATCAGCTCGGCTTCGCGTCTTCCTCGTAGACCTCGATGACCGCCAGCTCGATGGACTCGATGGCGGGGGAGCTGTCGGAGGCGTCCAGGTCCGGCATATTCCACTTGCAGGGCCAGGCGCCGTGCAGGATCATCGAACGGATCAGCTGCTGACCGGTGAGGTCAAGCATTTCGACCTTGATGCTGCGGCGATCGGCATAGCCCTGCTCAATGCGGCGCCGCCAACGGTAGAGCTCGTCGGCACCCTTGAACACGCGGTCCAAGGTGATGTTGGAGTACTTGACCCGCCCGGGGGAGGTGGCCACCGAGACGTCGGTGCCCTGCATGTACTCGATGATCTCGGATTCGGTCCCCACCCCGGAGACCTTGACGAAGGCCTGATTGATCTGCTGCGACTCGGCGTCGGTTGAGAACTTGCCGTTCGCGTCGGCCATGAACAGGCGGAAGCGGAAGCCGCCATAGGCGTAGTCGACAGGATCTTTCTTGTAAGCTTCTTCGGCCATGGGTCACCGGGGGTGGTGGGGTGCTTCGAGTATCGGGAAGATAGCCCGAAGCACCCGGGTTTGCGGTCAGTCGTAATCGGTCCGTTACTCGGGCACTTCCATCGGGGCCTGACGGAAGCGGATGCGCACGAACTCGGCGGGGTAGGGCGGGCGGAAGGTCACATCGACGGTGAGGAGGCCGTTGCGCACATCCACGTCGGTGTTGTTCTCGCGGTCGCACTTGACCTGGAAGGCGTCGCTGTGCGAGGTGCCGTCCAACATGCCCTGGTTCCACAGGCTGTACAAGAAGGAGCGGATCGTCGTCGCCAGGTCGCGGCGGGTGACGTCGGTGTTGGGCAGGAAGACCGCCCAGTTGACCGCGTCACGGACGCTGCGCTCGACGAAGAGGAAGAGCCGCCGCACGTTGACGTAGCGCCAGTTGGCGTCCGACGCGACGGTGCGGGCGCCCCACACCCGGATGCCGCCGCCAGGGCGGTGCCGGATGATGTTGACGCTCTTCATGTTCAGGGGGCCCTGCTCGCGGTCGGTGATCTCGGTGACGAGATCCGCGGCGCCGAGCATCTGCTCGTTGGCGGGGGCCTTGTGCACGCCGCCGCCGGCCTTGAGGTCGGTGCCGGCGATGACGCCCGCCACGTGGCCGCTGGGCGGGCAGATGGCGTAGCGGTCGTGGGCGCCGGTGGACAGCGGGTTGTCCACGATGATCCAGGGGCCGTAGGCGCCGCCGTGGCCGGTGTCATCGCGGGGGATGGTCCGGTCGAGCAGCTCGTCGTTGGCGTAGCCCAGGAAGCGCAGCTCGCTGCATTCGGGGCTGGGGATGGTCTCCAGCACGCCGACCTCGTAGGGGCTGTCGCCGCTGACCCAGCGCTGCTTGTCGAGGGCGACGCTGCGGGGGTTGCGGGTGAGCAGGTAGCGGGGGGTGTCCATGACGGCGAAGAGGTCGCCGCGGCCCTTGGGGCCGGAGTACTCGAGGATGGCCTGCTGCCAGCTGAACTCGAGACCGGGGGCGGCGAGCATGGCCACAGCCGACACGCCGTCGAAGCTGGCTTCGAGGAAGGCGCGCTTGTTGGGGCCGGCGGCGCCGTGGGCCTGGAGCATCAGGGCCGGGTAGGCCGTGGCGCCGCCATTCTCGAAGAAGCCCATGAGGGCCAGTTCGAGGCGGTGCATGCCGGGGTGGGTGCGCAGCCAGCGGTCCCAAGCGGCGCGGGCCTTGCCGGGCAAGGTGTCCCACATGGCCTGGGCCTTGGACTCCGAGGCGCCGGAGGCCGCGCCCACGATCTCCTTGAACAGCTTCTCCCCCAGCTCCAGACGCCAGGCGGTGTAGCCGGTCATGTTGGTGATGGAGGGGGCCGGCGTGAGCATGCGCTCGTGCAGGTCGTTGATGTCGAGGGTGGCGGGCGAGCCCTCGGGGTCTGCGGAGGGCAGGGCGCCGCTGTGCTTGACGCCGGTGGGCATGGCGTAGCCGGCCAGAAGCTCCAGGAACTTCTGCTCGTCGGCGCCAAAGGCGAGGTCCCACTCACGGGCGTCGTCGCGGTTGCGCACGCTCATGAGGTTGCGGCTGACGGGGAAGCGGATGATCTCGCCGTCGGTGCTCTTGAGGGTGACGGCGCTGTCGCCATCGGGGGGCAGGACCTCCCAGTCGCCGGGCAGGGCCTCTTCGACCAGGGCCTTGAGGCGGTTGGGCTCTTCGGCCTCGGGGGCGGCGGTGCGGCTGCTGCGGGCGGGGCGTCGCCGCCGGCCTCGCCGGCATCCGCGGCGGCAGCCGGGGCGGGGAGCAAGCCACGGAAGGCCAGCACGCGGTTCCAGGCCAGCCGCAGCTGCTCTTCCTGGGCGGGCAAGAACATGCCGGCGGCCGCGCCACGTCCGGGCACGAAGGAGGTGGGGAGGGTCAGGACGGCGACGAAGCCGGTGTCCGTGGTGGCCGAGGCCTGCACGGGACGCGGGCCGCCGGAGATCTCCTCGATATAGACACCTGGGGTGCGGTACTCGGGCATGGCTCAATCCTCCGAGAGCGATTCAGGCATGGGGCGCGGTTGTTGCGCTAGGCCTGGTTTGACGCACCCGAACCCGGACTCTGTGTGCGGGGGGGTGACGAGGTCGGGACAGGGTTCTGCTGGTTGTCAGCCGGGGCTGCAGCAGCCGGTGCGGGCCGAGGGGCGTCGCCCGGTGCGTAGTGGACGGTCATGGTACCGGCCACCACGCGTTGCGCGAGGGCATGTCGAACGTTGCCGAATTCGCGTTGAATGAGAATCGACATGAGGGGGAACTTTACGGGGGCGTGGTGACCGTAGATCAGAACGCGGCGAAGCGATCGGGTGGCACCAAGCGAGTGGCGCCCGAAGCGACAGGCGTCCCGGTGGGCGTCGCAAAAGGGAGACCGGAGTCTCATCCGATGCTGACCGTCGCGCCTTTGAGGGTGAGGGGGCCGCTGGCCTTGACGTCGGCCGTGCCGCCGGACTCGATCTTGATCGAGGCCTTGCCCTTGACCTCGATATTCGCACCTTCGGCTTTGATCGCCGATTTTGCTTTGACCTCGACATTGGTGGCCTCGACCTTGCAGTCCTTGGCCTTGATGGTGACGGTGCCGCCGCCACAATCCACGGTGACCGTCTTCTCTGAGGTGAGGGTCCAGTCCTTGGTGGTCCAGTCGATGGTCTTTTCGGCCTCACCGGTGAAGGCGCCCTCCTTGGCGTCCATCAGGACCTTGACCTTTTGATCCTTGGTGTGGATCAGGACGCTCTCTTTGCCGTCCTCGTCGGACAAGGTGATCCGGTTGCCGCCCCGGGTGAAGATGTCCTTGGTGTTGTTCTTGCCGTCTTCCTTGACCACGGGCTTGTTCTTGCCGTGGTAGACGCAGCCGAGGATCACCATGCCGGCGGGCTCGTTGCCCGCGCCGCGCAGGATCACCACCTCGTCACCGACCTCGGGCAGGAAGAAATGACCGAAGGCGTTGCTGGCGGTGGCCTGCAGCACCCGCAGCCAGGGCAGCACGACGGCCTCGCCGAAGCCGAGCAGCTCGCACTGGACCCGGCCCAGGGAGTCCGGATCCTTGGTGTCTTTCACCTTCGCGAACAGGACGATCGAGTCGTAGGCGGCTTCGGTGGGGTTCAATTCGGGCTCCGGAGACAGGCGATGGAAGCGCAGGGGCGGGCGGCTGTCAACCGAGTGGAACGAAGTCGGCGGTGCGGGTTCCACGCGAAGTCGGGAAGATCGTGGAGCGCTGCCGAATTCGCCCGTGGGTGGCGATCACTACTTTCAGGGCCGCTCGAGCACCACGTCGCCGGTCAGTCCGGCGCCACCTTCGTCCAGGCGGAGGGCGCAGGTGCCCTCGATGGAGCCATCGTCCGCGATCTCGCCGGTCAGCTCGAAGAGGAAGCGCCCGGCGTCGCCGCCTTGCAGGGGTGAGGCCATCTCGACGTAGCTGTCGCTGCGCAGGCCGGTCATGTCGCCCTGGAAGCTGCGGCCGTCGAACATGTCCAAGCCGACCTGGCCATCGAGGCGCTGGCCGCGTCCGTTGGCCACCTTCACCGAGAGGGCGCCGCTATACCCATAGCTTGCATCCGAGAAAGCGCAGTTTCCGTACCAGTCTCCTTCGAGGCTGGGGGTGCAACCGGCGGCGAGCAGCAGCGTCAGGATGGGTCGCACGGTGGCTGGCTCCGTCTTCGGTGGATGGTCCGTTCTTTCGCCTGCGCTTGGGCTGGTGTCAACCGGGTGAGGGGGCGCGGGGGCCCCGTTGGGCTAGACCGGGCGGGTCTGTTCTGGGAGCGCGCTTGGACCCCCGCATGGTCTTCGTCGGCCTGATGGCCACCGTGGTTCTTGGGAGCCTGCTGCTCTATGTGGGGCGGCGGCTGGGCCATGGCCTGCCCCGCCCCGCGCGGCTGTCCATCGGCCTGCTCCTGCTGGTGGTCATGGGGCTCCAGTTCGCCAGCTTCAGCAGCATCCGCACGGCCCGCCGCAGCCTGCCGATGGAGGCGCTGCACTGGACGGCCTACCTCTGCTTTGGGCTGCTGTCGCTGATTTTCGCGGGGTTGGTGCTGCTCGACCTCATCCGGCTGGTCCTGTGGGGGGTGGACCGCCTGCGCGGCCTGGGCGCGGCCTCGGCGGGGCAGCGCGGGGATCCGCCAGAGAACCCCGCGCGTCGGGGCCTGCTGTCGGGTGGGGTGCACCTGGCGCTGGTGGGGCTGTCGGGGGTGGCCGTCGCGGTGGGCTACCGGGAGGCCCGCCGCGTGGCCCGGGTGGTGGAGGTGCCCATCCCCATCGCGGGTCTGCCGGCCGCCTTGCAGGGCCTGCGCATCGTGCAGATCTCGGATGTGCATGTGGGGCCCACCATCCGCCGGGCCTATCTGCAGGGCATCGTCGATCGGATCAACGAGCTGGACGCCGATATCATCGCCATCACCGGCGACCTGGTCGATGGCACGGTGGAGGGTCTGGCCGAAGACATCGCGCCTCTGGCCCAGCTGCAGTCGCGGTTGGGCGCCTTCTTCTGTACTGGCAACCACGAGTATTACTCGGGGGTGGAGCCTTGGTTGGAGGAGGTGGCCCGCTTGGGCGTGATGCCCCTGGTCAACGGCTGGACCGTGGTGGAGAAGGATGGCGCATCGGTGTTGGTGGCCGGCGTCACCGACTACTCCGCCGCACGCATGATGGCGTCGCATGCCACCAATCCCGCCGCAGCCTGCGCCGGCGCGCCCCGCTGCGGCGCCCGCATCCTGTTGGCCCACCAGCCCCGCAGCGCCTTTGCGGCAGCCGAGACCGAGGCCTTCGACCTGCAACTCTCGGGCCATGTCCATGGTGGCCAGTATATGCCCTGGACCTGGTTGATTCGGGCCATCCAGCCTTTTGCCGTGGGCCTGCACCGGCACAAGAAGATGTGGGTCTACACCAGCCGCGGAACCGGCTACTGGGGGCCGCCCATCCGCCTTGGCTCTCCCGCTGAGATCACGCTGCTGACCCTTGTTTCGGCGTGAAGTCCGCAGGTCTGGCCCTGCGCACGGCGACCACGGGTTAAGCGCGGCGTCCGCCGGATCGGAGAGCACCCATGCCCAAGCGCACTGACATCCAGACCATCCTGGTGATCGGCTCGGGGCCGATCGTCATCGGCCAGGCCTGCGAGTTCGACTATTCGGGCACCCAGGCCTGCAAGGCCTTGCGCAAGCTGGGCTACCGGGTGGTGCTGCTCAACAGCAATCCCGCCACCATCATGACGGACCCCGACGTCGCCGACGCCACCTATGTCGAACCCTTGACCGTGGGTTTCGCCCGCCAGGTGATCGCCCGCGAGCGGCCCGACGCCGTGCTGCCCACCGTGGGCGGGCAGACCGGGCTCAACCTGGCCATGGAGCTCGCCCGCACCGGCGTGCTCGAAGAATTCGGCGTCGAGCTGATCGGCGCCCGCCCCGAGACCATCGATCTGGCAGAAGACCGGCAGCTCTTCAAAGAGTGCATGATTGAGAACGGGCTTGGTGTGCCGGCCTCCGGCGTGGCCCGCAACCTCGCCGAGGCCGAGGCCCTGCTCGAACTCACCGGCCTGCCCGCCGTGATCCGCCCCAGCTTCACCCTGGGAGGAGAAGGCGGCGGCATTGCCTACAACCGGGACGAGTTCCGCGAGATCGTCGAGAACGGCATCGATCTCTCGCCCATCCACGAGGTGCTGATCGAGCAGTGCCTGCTGGGCTGGAAGGAATTCGAGATGGAGGTCATGCGGGATCACAAGGACAATGTGATCATTGTTTGCTCCATCGAGAACTTCGACCCGATGGGCGTTCACACGGGGGACTCCATCACGGTGGCCCCGGCCATGACCCTGACGGATCGCGAGTACCAGGTGCTGCGGGACGCCACGCTCAAGGTGATGCGGGCGGTTGGGGTCGAGACCGGCGGCTCCAATGTGCAGTTCGCCGTGAACCCCGAAAACGGCGAGTTCATCGTGATCGAGATGAACCCGCGGGTGAGCCGCTCCAGCGCGCTCGCCAGCAAGGCCACGGGCTTCCCCATCGCCAAGATCGCCGCCCAGCTCGCCGTGGGCATGACCCTGGACGAGATCCCCAACGACATCACGCGAAAGACCCCCGCCAGCTTCGAACCCACCCTGGACTACACGGTGGTGAAGATCCCCCGGTGGAACTTCGAGAAGTTCCCGGGCGCAGATCGCACCCTGACCACCCGCATGAAGTCGGTGGGTGAGGTGATGGGACTCGGGCGCTCCTTCAAGGAGGCCCTGCTCAAGGCCGTCAGCTCTTTGGAGGGCGGCTATGCCCGGGCCGATGACTGGTCCGACCAGACGTTGCGCGAGAAGCTGGCCATCCCCACCCCCGATCGCCTGCCCGCCCTCTTTGAGGCCATGCGCCGGGGCTGGGATCCCTCCGACATCAACCGCATCACGCGCATCGACCCCTGGTTCCTGGCGGAGATGGGAGAGATCGTCGCCTTTGAACAGCAGCTCGATGGGCGCTTTCTGAGCAGCATCTCGGCCGAGGAGCTGCGCCGTGCCAAGCGCCTGGGCATCCCCGACGACCACCTCGCCGGCATCCTGGCCACCACCGAAGACGCCGTGCGCGCCCGGCGCCGCGAAGAGGGCATCACGCCGGTCTACAAGCGGGTGGACACCTGCGCGGCCGAATTCGAGAGCATGACGCCCTACCTCTACGGCACCTATGAGGACGAGGACGAGGCCGGCGACGATCCCCGCGACCGGGTGGTCATCCTGGGCAATGGGCCCAACCGCATCGGGCAGGGACTGGAATTCGACTATTGCTGCTGCCATGCCGCCTTTGCCGTCAAAGAGGCCAACCTCTGCGCGGTCATGGTCAACTGCAACCCCGAGACGGTGTCCACCGACTACGACACCTCGGACAAGCTCTATTTTGAGCCGGTCACCGCCGAGCATGTGGCCGCGGTCCTCGACCGGGAGCGCCCCCGGGGCGTCATCCTGCAATTCGGTGGGCAGACCCCCCTCAAGCTCAGCCACCGGATCGGGCCGATCCTGGGCACCTCTGCCGATGCCATCGACCTCTGCGAGGACCGCGAGCGCTTCAACAAGCTGATGAATGCCCTGGGCGTCCGGCAGCCCGAAGGCGCGATGGTGCACAGCCGCGAAGAGGCCATCGCCGCCGCCGCCCGCATCGGCTTCCCCCTGCTGGTGCGGCCCTCCTATGTGCTGGGCGGGCGGGCCATGGCCATCTGCCACGACGACGAGGCCTTCTTGAGCGCACTGGAAGAGGCGCTGGAGGTCAGCGAGGCCCACCCGGTGCTGATGGACCGCTTCCTGGAGGCTGCGGTCGAATACGATGTCGACGCCTTGTCCGACGGCGAAGACGTCCATGTGGCCGCGATCATGGAGCATATCGAAGAGGCCGGCGTGCACTCGGGTGACTCGGCCTGCTCCATCCCGCCGGTGGTGTTGAGCGAGGCCAACCGGGTCGAGATGACCGACGCCACCGTCCGCATCGCCAAGCGCCTGGGCGTGGTGGGCCTGGTCAATGTGCAGTTCGCCGTCCACGATGGCGACGTCTATGTGATCGAGGTCAATCCTCGGGCTTCGCGCACGGTGCCCTTTGTGGCCAAGGCCACGGGCATCCCGCTGCCCCGCTACGCCACCCGGCTGTGCCTGGGCGAGAAGCTGGCCGATCTCGGCCCGCTCACGGTGCCGCCCGAGGGCTACACCTTCGTCAAGGCGCCGGTCTTTCCCTGGGCCCGCTTCACCGTGCGCGATGTGGTGTTGGGGCCGGAGATGCACAGCACCGGCGAGGTCATGGGCGTGGGTCGCAGCTTTGGCGAGGCCTATGCCAAGGCCCTCATCGGCGCGGGCATGAAGCTGCCGGCGGCCGGCAATGTCTTCCTATCCCTGCGGGATGCCGACAAGCACCGCCTGGCCGAGATCGCGCCCCCCCTGCACGAGATGGGCTTCAAGCTGTTGGCCACCGCCGGCACGGCGGCCACGTTGCGGGACCTGGGCCTGCCGGTGGAGACCATCTTCAAGGTGCGCGAAGGCCGTCCCGACATCGTGGACCATGTCCGGAATGGGCGTGTGCAGCTCATGATCAACACGCCCATGGGCAAGAAGGGCATGCACGACGAGGCGTCGATGCGCCTTGCCGGTCTGCGCTTCGGCGTGCCCTGCATCACCACCTTGCGGGCCGCGGTCGCCGTGGTGAGCGCCATCCGCGCGCTTCGGGCCGGCGACCTCAAGGCGGTCAAGCTGCAAGAGCTGCACCGCGCCCCCGGGGTCACCCACAGCAAGGCCTGAGGTGGGCGCCCGCACCCTGATCGTCGGCGATGTGCACGGCTGCGCCGACGAGCTCTCGGAGCTGCTGCAAGCGGTGGCCCCCGAGCGGCTGCTGCTGGTGGGGGACCTCTTCACCAAGGGGCCCGACCCGCTGGGCGTGTGGCGGCTGATCGGCGCGGCCCGAGCCCAAGCGGTGTTGGGCAACCACGACGAATATGTCTTGAAGCACCGGGACGCGGGGGGCTGGCGCGACCTGCCGTTTGAGGCCTGGACCTGGCTCGCGGCCCTGCCGCTCTTCCTGCAAGAAGAGGGCTTGATCGTGGTGCACGCGGGCCTGCACCCCGAGCGGGGGGTGGCCGGCACCGACGCCCGCATGGCCACCCGCATCCGCCGCTGGCCCGACGACCGGCGGGGGGAGGCCAGCGACCAGCCCTTCTGGTGGGAGCGCTATGGCGGCCCGGGGCTGGTGGTCTATGGCCACGACGCCCGGCGGGGACTGGTGGACCGACGGCCCCGCACCCTTGGGCTGGACACGGGCTGCGTCTACGGAAATAAGCTCAGCGGCTATGTTCTGGAGGAGGACCGCCTGGTTCAGGTGCCGGCTCGCCGGGTCTACCACCGGACCTGAGCCCGGGTCGCTGCCGACCCGACGCGGCGCCGCTGCTGCTGCCCAGAACGCAAGAACCCCCGGCGCACCAGGCGCCGGGGGCTCCGCGCGATCGGTCAGCCCCGGGGGCCGACCGGTCGAGGTGCCACTAGTTGGGCATCGCGTCGCCAGCGGCGCCCTTGGCAGCGTCGACACCGGTCTCGACAGCGGCGCCAGCGGCACCCTTGGCGAGGGGCTGGACAGCGCCGATGGCCTTGGGCAGGTCAGCGATGGTGCCGGGCAGGCTGGTGGCGATCGGGCCGATGATGCCGGGGATCTTCAGGGCGGCCTTGGGGTCGTCCTTCACCAGGGCGGCGGGGTTGGACTTGATCTCGTTGACCTTGGCCTTGATGTTCTCGATCTCGTCCTTCAGCTTGATGAGCTCGGGCAGCAGGGCGGTGGCCAGGGTCTTGGCCTCGTCGCTCTTGCCGTCCTTGTCCAGGCGGCCGATGTAGGTGGCCATGGTCACGGCGCCCTGGACCTGGTTGACGGAAGCCACCAGGGAGTCGAGGGCGGCGATGCCGGAGGGCTCGGCCACGCCGGTGTAGTAGTCGTCCATGTTGAAGGGGTTCGCGGCGTCGTCATCGAGGGCCGAGAACTTGTCCGAGATGGTGGACGGCTTCAGGGGGGTGGTCTTGGAGCGCAGCTTGGCGATGTTCTTGGCTTCCTTGGCCTCGCACTTCTCCTTCTTCTTGGCATCCTCGATGCCGTCGCAGGCGGCGTAGGCGGCCGCGTCGGTCGAGAAGGCGGTAGCGGACACGAGGAGGCTGAGGCCCAGGAGGATGGTCTTGCTGTTCATGAGGAACTCCACGAAGGAAGATGGGGGGAGGGGGTCTGGCGAAGCACCATGTATCGCGGTTGAGCGGGTGTCAACAGGTGCTAGACATTCAGGGTGCAATCAAACACCGCGCCGCTCATATACGCAGGTGCGACGCGACATACAAGTGCGATGGCCAGGAAGGGGCGCTGGGCGTGGGTCCGCCCGGCAGGTCGCGAGGGGCGATCAGGGTCGTTCCGAGCGGTCTGCTGGCTCGAAGAGCCCGTCCAAGACCCGCAATACGGCACGATAGCTGCCAAAGGGTGGGAAGATGTAGGTGCCCCGCACCCGCGGGTGGCCGCGCAGGTCGCCCAGCATGCGCCGGGCCACGTCTATGCCCACCTCGCGCTGACCTTCGCGGGATGGGGCGGCCTTGATGGTGGCGCGAATGGCCTCGGGGATCTGCATCCCGGGCACCTCGTTGTGGAGGAACTCGGCGTTCTTGGCGGATACAAGTGGCATGATGCCCACCAGGAAGGGGATGTGGGCCGCGGCCTTGGTCTTCTCCAAGAAGCGCTCCAGCAGATCGGGATCAAAGACCGGCTGGCTGAAGAAGTACTCGGCCCCCGCCTCGACCTTTCGCAGGAAGCGATCGGCCTCCAGGTCCATGTCCACCGCGCCGGGGTTGCAGCCGGCCCCCACGAAGAGGGCGGTCTGGCCGCCGATGGGCTGCCCCGAGAAGTCGCGGCCCCGGTTGAGCAGCTGGATGAAGCTGATCAGGCCGATGCTGTCGATGTCGAAGACCGCGGTGGCGTCGGGGTAGGTGCCCATCTTCGGGGGGTCGCCCGTCACCGCCAGGATATTGCGCAGGCCCAGGGCGTGGGCGCCCAGCAGGTCCATCTGCATGCCCAGCAGGTTGCGGTCGCGGCAGCAGTAGTGGATCACCGTCTCGAAGTCGGGGAGCTGGGCCCGCACCAGCTGGCTGAGGGCGCTGGGGCCCATGCGGGCCACCGCGCGGGGGCCGTCGGGGATGTTCACGACGTCCACGCCGGCGTCGTAGAGCAGCCTGGCGCCTTCGATGGTCTTGGCGGGGTCGATGCCCCGGGGGGGGTCCAGCTCGACGGAGACGCAGAAGCGGCCAGAGCTGAGGGCCTTTGCGAAGGCGCTGCGCTGGGCCACCGGCATGGCATCGGGGAGGGGCGCGGCCTCGGGCTGGCCCGCGGCGGGGGCCTCCACCACGACGGGGGCCGCGGGGCGGTGGGCCGGGCTGATGGAGCGGATGAAGACCCGCATCTCCCTGATCATGCGGGGGGTGGTCCCGCAGCAGCCGCCGATGCCCCGGGCGCCCACCTGGCCCAGCCGGCGGGCATATTCGGCCATATATTCCGGGCCGGCCAGGTAGAGGGTCCGGCCTTCGACCACCTGGGGCATGCCGGCGTTGGGCATGGCGATGATGGGCAGGTCGGTGACAGCGGCCATGGACTCCACCACCGTCTGCACGCCGCGGGGGCCCAAGGAGCAATTGGTGCCGATGGCGGCCACATTCCAGGCGGCCATGGCCATGGCGGCCTCTTGGGGCGTGGGGCCCTCGTATTGTTGTTGGGCCGGCCCGGATGCGGGGAAGGTCATCAGGGTGACGATGGGCAGGTCGCAGACGCTGCGCACGGCCCGCACAGCCTGCCAGAGCTCGGGCAGGTGGACGAAGGTCTCGAGCACGAAGAGGTCCACGCCCCCCTCGGCGAGGATCTGCGCCTGTTCGCGAAAGACGGTGAAGATCTCGCCCGGGGCGACCTTGCCCACCGGCGCGAGGATGGCCCCGGTCGGACCGATGGACCCGGCCACCCAGGCGCGCTTGCCGGCCACCTCTCGGGCGATGCGGGCCGCAGAGGCGTTGATCTCGCGGGTCTTGTCGCCCAGGCCGAAGGGCTGCAGGCGCATCCGGTTGGCGCCGAAGCTGTTGGTGGTCAGGACGTCGGCGCCGGCCTGCAGGTATTCGCCGTGGATGTCCCGCACGATCTGGGGCTGGGTGAGGTTGACCTCGTCGTAGCTCCGGTTGATGAAGACGCCGCGTGCATAGATCTCGGTGCCCATGGCGCCGTCGAAGAGCAGGATGCGATCGGCCAGGGCCTCGCGGAAGGGCTCCATGGCGGCTCCGGTGTGGGTCGGGGGTCGGGGTCTAACCCCCGGCCCGGGCCGCGCCTCAGCCCTCTTCTTGGCGGGCGAGGATGACCGTGATGTTGTCGCCGCCACCGCCGGCGTTGGCGCGGCCGACCAGGCTGCGGCAGGCCTCCCCGAGATCGCTCATGCGGGCGGCCTCTTCGATGAGCAGGCTGGCCTCTGCGGGGGAGCCGGAGGCATAGTCGGTGAGGCCATCGGAGCACAGGCAGAGGACCTCGCCCGGCAGCAGGCGAAAGCGCCGAAGATCGGGGAGAACGGGTTCTGACTGCCCATTTTCGCCGAAGTGTCCGCAATAGCCCACCAGGGCATAGCCCTCGTTGTGAAGGTCCATGCGGTTGCCCTTTTGCCAGGTGCGCAACCACTCGCTGCGGAGGTTCTGGTCGCCGTTGAGCTGGGATGCGCCGATGGCCCCCACCAGGTAGGCGCGCGAGTCTCCCAGGCTGGCGAGGTTGACCCGGTCGCCCTGCACCACGGCCACCAGGGCGGTCGTGCCCATGGGGATGTGGCGGCCCAGGTTGCCCCCGGCCAGCTCCAGCGCGGCCTTGCAGATGGCGTGGTTGGCCTCGGCCAGGGAGGACACCAGGAAGGCCTCCACCTGGGCGTCGTCGGCCTCGCGCAGGCTGGCCTGTGCCGCCTCCCAGCGGGCGATCAAGGTGCGCACCAGCAGGGAGCTGGCCAGGTCCCCCGAGCCGGCGGTGGACACGCTGATGCCATCCGCCACGACCAGGAAGGCGAGGCTGCCGTCTGCCTGCCAGAAGACGGCGTCCTGGTTGGTCTGCCCCAGGCGCGACTTGAGGGCGCCGATGTGGGTGTCATGTGCCACCCGCAGCCGGGCGCCGCGCCGGAGCGGGGCCTGCTTGCGCACCTCGGCGATGGCGGCGGCCTGGGCCAGCTGCTCCCACAGGTCCAGGCCGTTGCGGGGGCGCAGGCCGCCTTCGGGGCTCAAGCAGCGGGCCATCACGGCGGCCCATTCCGGGGGCGCGTCGGGGACCAGCTGTGGCAGGTGCACCACCAGGTCGTCCTCACGCACCTTGCCGTTGCGGGGGAGCTGCCCGACGGCGCGTTCGACCACCAGCCGGGCGGCCGCCATCACGTCGCTGAGGGGGTCGCCCTCGCTGGCGGGGCCCAGCTCCACCCGGTCGGTGGGACCCAGGCGGGCCTCGGCCACGCCCCCGGCCAGGTCCAGGGCGTGGCGTTCAGCCAAGGCCCGCGCCAGGCCGATGGAGACCGAGAGCAGCCGCGCGGCCACCAGCCTGCCCAGACCCTGCAGGGGCACGAAGCCGGGGCCGATGTTGCGCGCCTCGGCCTCCAAGAAAGGCAGCGTCCGGGGCCAGAGGCTGCGCGCCGTGGCCACGCCGGGGTCCAGGCGGAGCTGCTCCAAGGTCTGGGTCGGGCTGAGGGGCAGCAGGCCCGTGAGGAAGCGGGCGGCGCCTTCTTCTGTGGGCCCCCCCTGGCTGCCGATGTGCTCGGCCGGGCTCTCTTGAAGCACCTGTTCGAGCAGGCCCAGGCCGGCGGATTGGCGGCGGCTGGGCGGCAGCCCGAGGAGCACCTCGCGCAGCCAGGGCCGGCGGCCGGGTTCGGCCGACATGGCTGCGCAGGCCTGCACGGTGGGCGCGCAGGCGCGGGTGAGCAGGGCCCCGCACAAGGCCGCGTCGCCCTCCAGCGCCGCGGCATGAAGGACCGCGACATGTTCGTCGGGCACGGTGGCCCGACCGCGCAACAGCAGGTGCACGGCCGACAGATCACCAGCTTCAACCGCCACATCCAGCAGGGTGGCGCGGGCGCGATGGCTCGCCGACAGCCAGGTCCGAAAGCGGGGCCCCGGCGCCAACGCGAGGAAGACCTCGGGGTCGCCGGGCATGGAGGGGTTGTCGGCCCGCCAGCTCAGGCGGTGACCATCCCAGGCGAGGTGGTCGCTGCGGCCCAGCTGCTGCACGACGCCCTCCCACCAGCGGGGGAAGGGGCTGCGGCCGACGATGCGGCGCCCCACCACCTGGGCCTGCAGCTCTTCGAGGGAGACCGGCTGCTCCAGCTCGTCGAGGATCAAGCGCAGCAGCCCGATGGGGTGCTGCTGGGCGAGCAGGCGCAGCCCCTCGGTGTCCAGCAGCGCGCGGCAGAAGAAGCCGCCGGGCACCCCCAGCTTCCAGCCCTGCACCAGGGTGGCGGCGTCGATGAGGCTGGGCCCGTCGGCCACGGCGGGTGCGGTCAGGCGCACGCCGCCCACCTCGATGCGATCCACCTGGGCCAGGGCGCCTTCTGGCGAGGCGATGACATCGCCGGGCTCGAGCAGATCCATGTCGCGGAGGGTCATCATGGTGGTTGCCGCGGGTATAGCACAGCCACCTCCGGCCATGGCCGATGCAGGGCGCCAGGCGCCGGGCTAGGGCGCTGTGCCCCCTGCCGCCGAGAGCCCTGTGCGCTGCCCTGTCGCCCCGCCCCACGAGATCCGGGACCCGGTTCATGGGGCCATCCCGGTGGATGGCTCCGAGCTGCAGATCATCGATCATCCCGTGGTGCAGCGCCTTCGGGGCATCTGCCAGCTGGGCTTTGCCCACCTCGCCTTTCCGGGCGCGACCCACACCCGCTTCTTGCATTCCCTGGGGGCCATGCACCTCGCAGGGTTGGCTTTTGACGCGGTCTTTCGGGATGCTCCCTTCTCCAGTCCAGCGCGGCGGGACTCCTTGCGGCGCTGCCTGCGCATGGCCGCCCTCTGCCACGATCTCGGCCACCCGCCCTTCAGCCACGCCGTCGAATTCGCGATGCCCGAGGTGGCGGAGCTGGACCTGCCGGCGTCGGTGATCGGCGCGGGACAGCGGCGCGCCAGCCACGAGGACTACACCCTGCTGCTGCTGCTGCGCAGCGACCTCGCCCGGGTGATGCGCGAGGCCTTCGACTTCGGCCCCGAACAGGTCGCCTGTCTGATCAGCCCGGCCATGGCGGCACCCGACGCCTATTTCGACGAGGGTGGCTGCGATCTGCGGCCGGTGCTGTCTCAGCTCATCAGCAGCGAGCTGGATGTGGACCGCCTGGACTATTTGCTTCGGGACTCCATCTTCACGGGGGCCCAGTATGGCCGCACCGACACGCCCTGGCTGATCAGCCACCTCAGCCGGCAGGTGGACGCCGACGACCGGGTCTGCCTGGCCCTGGATGGGCGCGCTCTCTTTGCTTTCGACGATTTCATGGTCGCCCGTTTCCACATGTTCGTCATGGTCTACTTTCACCAGAAGTCCGTGGCCTACGAGGAGATGCTGCGCCGCTGCCTCGAAGGAGCGGGGCAACAGCGCCGGCTGCCCGCAGGGGTCGAGGCCTATGCCGGCACCGACGACGCCTGGCTCTGGGATTGGCTGCGCCGGCACGATGACCCCTGGGCGCGGCGCATCGTGCGCTATGACCCCTACAAGGTGGCGTTGGAGGTGCATGGCACCCCCGAAGACGCGGCCCTCACCCAGCGGGTGGACCTGCTGCGGCGGGAGGGCATCGACGCGATCCCAAGGGCTGAGGTGGGCGTCATGCAGCGCCCGCCCAAAGCCGGCGCGCCCAGCATCTACCTGGTGGACCAGCCCCGGGGGGGCAGCCGGCAGGTGCAACGCCTGCTCGATGCCACCCGGGTCTTTCGCCGCCAGGAGCTGAGCGCGACCATCTCGCGCATCTATGTGGCCCCCGACGACCTGGCGCGCGCGCGCGCCTTGCTGCATGGCAGCTGGAAGGCCCGCGAGCTGGCCTTCGGGACCCGGTCCTCGCCATGACCCAGCCGCGGGTGGTGGTGGTGGGCGGCGGCTTTGGTGGCCTGGAGGTCGCCCGGCGGTTGGCGGGGGCGCCCTGCGAGCTGGTGCTCATCGACAAGCGCAACTTCCACCTCTTTCAGCCGCTGCTCTACCAGGTGGCGGGGGCGGCCCTGGCGCCGGGTGACATCTCCGAGCCCATCCGTGGGCTGCTGGCGGGTCAGGCCAACGCCCAGGTCATGTTGGGGGAGGTGACGGCGGTGGATCTGGCCCGCCGCGCGCTTCACATCGAGGGGGTGGGCGACCGCCGCAGCCTGACCTATGACCACCTGGTGCTGGCGGCCGGGCTGCGGTCGAGCTGGTTCGGCCACGACGCCCAGTGGGCGCCCTTCGCGCCCGGGCTGAAGGATCTCGACGACGCCCTCGAGATCCGCCGCCGCGTGCTGCTGGCCTTTGAAGAGGCGGAGTGGACCGATGATCCCCGCGTGCGCCAGGCCCTGCTGACCTTTGTGGTGGTGGGCGGTGGCCCCACCGGGGTGGAGCTGGCGGGGGCGCTCAACGAGATCGCCTGCAAGAGCCTGCCCAAGGACTTCCACCGCATCGACACCCGCACCGCGCGGGTGCTGCTGGTGGAGGCCGGTCCCGACCTGCTGCCGCCTTATGACGCCCGGCTTCGGGCCTCGGCGCGCGCCCAGCTCGCGGCCCTGGGCGTGCAGGTGCGCACCGGCACCAAGGTGGTGGCCATCGATGGCGATGGTGTGGACCTGCTCACCGACTCCGGCACCGAGCGCGTGGCCTCGCGCACCGTGTTGTGGGCGGCGGGCCTGCGGGCGGTGTCCCTGGTGGACAGCCTGGATGTGCCCAAGGACCGCGTGGGCCGGGTGGAGGTGCTGCCCGACCTCAGCGTTCCGGGCCACCCCGAGGTCTTTGTGATCGGCGATCTCGCGCTCGCCCGCCAGCCCACCGGGGGCGTCGTGCCCGGCGTGGCCCAAGGGGCGGTACAAGGCGGCCGCCATGTGGCGCGCATCCTGATCAAGGCGCTGCGAGCCCCGGATGGGTCAACGGAAACAGAAGGTTCAAGGCCTGCTTTTGTCTATAAAGACAAGGGGTCGATGGCCACCATCGGCCGCAGCATGGCAGTGGCCGAGATCGGCAGGGCCCGCCTGTCGGGCCGGGTGGCCTGGTCCCTCTGGCTGACCATCCACCTCTTCTTCTTGATTGGCTTTCGCAACCGCGTGGTGGTGCTGATGCAGTGGGCCTGGAGCTACCTGACCTGGGAGCGCAACAGCCGGCTGATCCGGGGTCGGGAGCGCCGCCGGGATCCGGGGGCCGCTCCCTGAAAGCCGGGGCCCCGGCCTCAGACGGCCTCGACGGATTTCACCTCGGGCAGCTCCTCTTTGAGCAGGGCCTCGATGCCCAGCTTGAGCGTGGCGGTGCTGGAGGGGCAGGTCCCGCAGGCGCCGACCATGCGCAGCTGCACCACGCCGTCTTCAAAGCCGACATACTCGATGTCGCCGCCATCCTGGGCGACGGCCGGGCGGATCTCCTCGTCGATCAGGGTGAGGATGCGCTGCTCGATGGCGCTGCGGCTGGGGCCCAGGGGCGTGGGCCCATCGGCGTCCAGCACGGCCATCTCGCCCGACTCCAGGAAGCGCTGGATGGCGACGGTGATGTCGACGATGAGGTCGGTCCAGTCGGCGTCGGCCAGCTTGCGCACGGTGACGAAGCGCGGCGCGATGAGCACGAGCTCGATGCCCGCGATGGCGAGGAGGATCTGGGCGAGGTGGGAGCGGCTGGCCTCGGCGCGGCTCTTGAATTCGAAGGTGCCCGATGGCACCAGCACCTCGGTCACGCGAAACATCAGGGCGTCGGGGTTGGGCGTCGGGACGGCCTCGACGGTCGCGGGGGGGGCGGAAGACACGGTTACCTCCTGGGCCCCAGGTCCTAACCACGCTGGGGTGCCGGGCGAGGGCGCGCGGGAGGGTGCCGCGGCAGGTCCAAGGGCTTAGGACGGGGCCTGTCGACCCCTGCACCCCCCGAGGAGCCCCGATGTCCTTCTCCCTGGAACTCAGCGATGACCAGCTCGCCCTCAAGGAGCTGGCCCACGACTTCTCCAAGAACGAGATCCGCCCCGTCGCAGCCCACCACGACGAGACGGGCGAATACCCCTGGGAGGTGATCAAGAAGGCCCACGCGCTGGGCTTGATGAACACCCACATCCCCGAGGCCCAGGGGGGGCTGGCGCTGAGCAACTTCGAAGGCCTGCTGATCGCCGAAGAGCTGGCCTGGGGCTGCACCGGCATCGGCACCGCGCTCGAGGCCAACGGCCTCGCCCAGGCGCCGGTGATCCTGGGCGGCACCGAAGCCCTGAAGGACAAGTACCTGGCCCCGCAGACCGAGACGCCGTCCATGTGCGCCTACGCCGTGACCGAGCCCGGCGCCGGCTCGGATGTGCAGGGCATGAAGACCACCGCCGTGCGCAAGGGCGACAAATACGTCCTCAACGGCAGCAAGATGTGGATCACCAACGCCGGCGTGGCCGACTGGTACTTCGTGGTCGCCCTCACCGACCCCGACAAGAAGGCCCGCGGCGGCATGACGGCCTTCATCGTGGAGCGCGGCTGGGACGGCGTCATCGTCGGCAAGAAAGAAGACAATATGGGCCAGCGGGCCAGCGACACCCGGGGCCTCACCTTCGAAAATGTCGAGGTTCCGGCTGAGAATATCGTTGGCAGCGAAGGCGACGGCTGGAAGCTGGCCATGGGCGCCTTCGACCACACCCGCCCCTCGGTCGCCATGGCCTCGGTGGGCCTGGCCCGCGCGGCCATGGAGCACGCCGCCGAGTACGCCATGGAGCGCAAGACCTTCGGCGTGCCCATCGCCGCCCACCAGTCCATCGCCTTCATGATCGCCGAGATGGCCATGAATATCGAGGCGGGCCGCATGTTGTGCTGGAAGTCGGGCGCCCTCAAGGACGCCGGCAAGCGCAACACCATGGAGGCCGCCATGGCCAAGGCCTTCTGCGCCGACATGGCCATGAAGGTGGCCACCGACGCCGTCCAGGTCTTTGGTGGCTACGGCTTCAACAAGGAGTACCCGGTCGAGAAGCTGATGCGCGACGCCAAGATCTTCCAGATCTACGAGGGCACCAGCCAGATCCAGCGCCTGATCATCTCCAAGGAGCTCTTCGTCCGGAACCGCTGAGGCGGCCGGGCGAGGACCCATGGAGGTCGCGCTCACCGGCGGCACGGGCTTCATCGGGGCCAACCTGGCCCGGCACCTCCTGCAACGGGGGGACCGGGTCCGGTGCCTGGTGCGCTCGCCCGGGCCCACCCTGGAGGGCCTGGATGTGGCCCTGCTCAACCCGCCCCTGCTGGATGAGCCCGCGGCCATCGACGCCCTGGCCCGCGCCCTGGAGGGCTGCGAGGGCGTCTACCATGTGGCGGGCATCTTCGACCCCAGCCCCGGCGGCATCGACCGCATGTTCCAGGTGCATGTCGGGGCCACCCGCGCCTTGCTCAAGGCCTGCGCCATGGCCGGCGTGCGGCGGCTGGTCTACTGCTCCTCCAGCGTGACGGTGGGCTTCGGTCCGCGCACGCAGCCCGGGAACGAAGACAGCGCGCTTGATCCCGACGAGATCTACGGGCGGAACAACCCCCTGCGGGCCTACCACGACAGCAAGCTCGAAGGTGAGGGGCTCACCCTGTCCGCGTCGGGCGTACAAGGGGTCGTGGTCAACCCCGACTTCATCCTGGGGGCCTGGGATGTGAAGCCGACCTCGGGCCAGCTGGTGGTGGCCATGGCCCGGCGCTACGTCCCGGTCTATCCCCGGGGTGGCAAGTGCTTTCAAGACGCCGACGACTGCGCGGCAGGCCACGCCTTGGCCATGGAGCGCGGCCAGCCGGGCCGGCGCTACCTGCTGGGCAACGAGAACCTGTCCTATCGCCAGTTCATGGGCATTGTGGCCGAGGTCATCGGGCGGCGGCCGCCGGTTCTTCCGCTGCCCGACCTCGCGGTGTCCGTGGCCGGGCGCCTGGGCCGGGGGCTCAGCCGCATCGACGCCCACCGCTTTGCGGGCCTCGATCCCAAGGTCCTGCGCAGCATGCAGCAGGATCGCTACCGCAGCGGGGCCCGGTCCTGGGCCGAGCTGGGGGTGCCCCGCACGCCCATCGCGGTGGCGGTCGAAAAGGCCCTGCGCTGGTTCCGAGAGCGGGGCTACTGCCCGTGAAGGGCCTGCCCGTGAATATGCTGTGGGGCTTCATTTTCGGGCTTTCTGCCTGCAAGGCGGAGCGGTTGGGGGTGCGGGTGCCCCCCAGCGGCGCCGACGCCTTGACCGTCGAAGACCTGCAGCGGGACAGCTTCGCCCTGGGCGGCCCCGAGAGCCTGCAGCGCGGGCCCGGCAGCCCCGGCGCGGTGACCTCGGCAGCCTGGATGCAGGAGCGCCTGGCCCAGATGGACACGGTGCCCGGCTATGGCAGAGAGTGGGCGATCCCCCTGGGCGATGGGCGGGCCCTGGTCTGTGGGCAGCGCGATGGGGAGCAGACGGACGCCATCGTCGTCCTGGCCGAGGACCGGGGGCAAGGTGCGGCGGGCGGGGCCGTGCCCATGGCGGTGGTGATCGGGCTGGCCAAGACCTGGGCCGGAACGCAGCGGCCGGGCCACACCCTGGTCTTCTGTTCTGCCCCCTCGCCGGGCGGCTTGCAGGCCTACCTCGACCGCCCGGTCGCGCCGTTGGACCACACCGCCATGCTCTTCACCATCGGGCCCTTTGGCGAAGGCGCCTTGCGCCTGTCGCGGGTGCCGAATGCAGGGGGCCCCCCGCGGGTGCAGGTCAGCACCGCCCGGCCGCCTGCGGATCCCGCCACCGATCTTGCGGAGCACCTGGACTACCGGCAGGTGCTGGATCGGGTGCGCGAGCTGCGCGCCTTTGTAGACCAGCCGCCCGATCTCGCCGATATCCCCACCGCGCCCTGACCCCGCTGCCTTTGCTATTCGGCGGCCGGGTCATAGGGCCAGGTCGGGTCGCCAGAGCGCTCGTGCAGCCGGGCCTCCAAGGCCAGGATCTCGGCCTGCAAAGCGGCGTTCTTGGCTTCCAGCTGGTCTGCCAGGGCCTGCATCTTGGGGGCTTCGACCTCGGGGCTGCTGCGGCCCTCGTTGACGGCCCGGCGGCTCTCGTCCACCTGTACGGTCAGGGCGTGGGCCAGCTCTTGCACTTGGGCGGCCTGGTCGGCAATCTCGGCGATCTTGGCTGCCTCTTCTGCCGAGGGGGAGCCCGCGGGCGCGGGGCCGTCGCCCCCCAGGGCGCATGCGGAGGTCAAGAGCAGCATTGCGGCCAGTCGGGGTCCGGACATGGGCTGCGTATATCCGGTCCCCTCCTCGCCGTCGCAGTCAGGATAGGCCGCGCCCATGTACGTCCCCTCCGATCAGCTCTCCGGCCGGGCGGTCTACCGGCTGATGACCTCGCTGCTGGTGCCCCGGCCCATCGCCTGGGTGGGCACCCAGAGCCGCGACGGCGTGGCCAACCTGGCGCCATTCTCCTACTTCATGGGCGTGTCCAGCCGGCCGCCGGCCCTGGCCATCTCGGTGGCCCGGCTGGGGCGCGCGGGCCTCAAGGACACCGCCCGAAATATCCTGGACACCGGCGTGTTTTCGGTGTCGATGGTCAGCCAGGGACAGGGCGCGGCCATGGTGGAGAGCAGCCTGTCCTGGCCAGCGTCGGTGTCGGAATTCGATGCGGCCGGCCTGCAGCCCATCCCCGGCGAGACCATCGACGCCCCCCGTCCCGCGGGCGCCTTGGCAGCCATGGAGTGCCGGCTGATCCACCAACACGACCTGGGCAGCACCCACCTCTTTGTGGGCGAAGTGCTCTGCTTTCATGTCGCGGACGCGGTGCTGGCGCCCGATGACGGGCAGGGGCCCCAGGTGGACCCCCGCAAGCTCGACCCCCTGGCCCGCCTGGGGGGCATCCAGTACGCCGGCCTGGGTGAGGTCTTTTCGCTGGTGCCCCCCAAGCTGCCGGACGACGGGTGAGGGCCGCTGGCCTGTTGCTGTGGGCCTGGGGCCTCGCAGGATGCGGGTTCGCCCTGCAGGGTGATGCGGGGCTTTATGGCTATGCCTTGACCGATGCCGGCGGCTTTCAGCGATCGGCCTGGGCTTGCCGCCGCGTGGCCGATGCCGGCACCCGCAGCGACTGCTGGCTGGCCATCCTCGAGCGTTGGCAGCGCCTCGAAGATGAAGACTGCGACTTCTTTTCCGACGATGGGCGGCTGCAGGACGAGTGCCGGTTCCAGCTGGCCGAGCGGCGCCTGGATGCCGGCGATCTGGTGGGGGCGGTGGCCACCTGCGAGCAGACCCGCTTCCGGCGGCCCTGCTCCTGGCACCTGGTGCGCGACGTGGCCCTGCAGACCTGGCAGGCCCCCATGGCAGAGGCCGATCTGCGCCTGCGCGACTTCGCCGGCGCCCTGGCCATCCCCGACGCCGGCAAGCAATTCTGGACGGTGCGATTCCGCGAGGTGATTGGCCATGGGCAGATCCTGGACGAGTCTGCCTGTGCGGGCCTGCCCGATCCCATGGCTTGCCGGGACGCGGTCTACCACCTCGTCTTGGACATGCTGGCCGAGCGCGGCCGCCTTCAGCCAGAAGCGACCTGCGCCGCAGACTTCGGCCGACGGGTGGTGCTGAAGGACCAGGGCGTATGGCTGCGGGGGCCGATCACCGAAGCGGCCGAGCACCACTGGGAGCAGCGCTTCTGTGGCCTGCCGCCCCCGCCGCCCAAGCAGCCCTGAGCGCGGCCCATGCTGCCCCCACTGGGCTATCTGGCCGGCGGAGGTGTGCATGATGCGGCAGCTGGCATGGATGGCCCTGGGCCTTTTCGCAGGCTGTGGGGCGGACAAGGGCGAGGATTCGGCGACCCCCGACGCCGTCGAGCCCCTGGTGGTGCCCGACGACCCCGCTGCGCGTGGGGTGGCGGTGGGCGTGCAGACCTTCACCCAGGGAGATGTGACCTTTGACGTGTGGTATCCCGCACCGGATGCCACGGAGGGTCAGCCCACCGAGGGGGTGGACCTCCAGCAATTCGTGCCCGAGTCGGTCACCGCGGTGCTGGGGGAGATCCCCTGGGAGGGCTGGGACAGCGGCGCGGTGCGGGACGCCCCGGTGCGCAATGGCCCCGACCCCTACCCGGTGCTGGTCTTCAGCCATGGCTTTGGCGGGATGCGCTACCAGAGCACGGATCTGACCGTGCACCTCGCCAGCCGCGGCTATGTGGTGGTGGCCGCCGATCATGCGGGGCGCATGTTGGGCGACATCCTGCCTTGCCTGTTCACGCCGGCCCTGGCGGGCTGCGATCTCTCCGGGTTTGGAAATGATCCGGCCCCCGCCGACATCGCTGTGGTCATGGACTGGCTGGAAGACGACGCCGGCCCCCTCGCGGGCCACCTCGACCTCGACCGCATGGGGCTCTTCGGGCACTCGGCAGGGGCCAACAGCACCGTGACCGTGGGCAATGCCGATGATCGCTTCGACCTGCTGCTGCCCATGTCCGGTGGCGGTGCGGTGACCCGCGATGTGCCGGCGGTCTTCTTGGACGGCACCTGTGACGGCGTGGTGCCGGTCGCGTCCACCACCGCCTCGGCGGCGGCCTCGGTGGACGCCTCCCTCTTTCATGTCGTGGGTGCGGGCCACCTCGCCTTCTCGGACCTCTGCCAGCTGGACCTGGGCGGTCTGGCCCAGACCCTGCTGGCCCCCCGGGACGATGTGAACGCGCTGCTGCTGGAGCAGATGGTGGGGCTGGGCACCGATGGCTGCCCGGGCTTCGCCCCGACGGTGGATCGGGAGGAGTGCGCCGACGCGTGGCTGCCCCTGGACGAGTCGGGCCCCGACATCCGGCACCTGCTCACCGTGGCCTTTGACGCGGGCTTGCGGGGCACCGGGCCCGGTCTGGACGGCCTGTCCTTGCCCACGGTGCAGGCGGGTGAGAGCCGGTGATTTGCGCCCTGCTGCCCCTGCTGGTCCTCCCGCTGAACTCCGGGCTGGCTCTCGCTGAAGATGAAGTGCAGGAGCCCATTCCAGGTGAGGTGGAGCCGGCCGGGCCGCCGGCGGATCCCCCGGTTTTGGCGCCGGAATGGGTGGATCTTGGCGTGCCCGTGGACTTCGGCTCTGCCATCGAGACCGCCTTTGAGGCCGAGGCCGCGGACCCCACCGGCCAGGGGGATCTGTCCGAGCTGATGGGCCTGGCCCAGGACGCCGTGGCCCCCGGCCTGCGCCTGCGCGGCCGCTTCGGGCTGCGGCCCCAGCTGGGCCTGGTGGGCACCCGAAGCGGGGCGGGGGAGGACATCGGCGGGCTGGCCGGACTCGCCCTGACCCACCAGTGGTGGTCCCTGAGAGAGGTCGGCGCCAAGCTGGCCGGCCAATCCGATCTGCGGGCCTATGGGCGCTTTGGCGGCCTGTCCGGTGGGACCCTTCAGCTGGACAGCGCGGTGGGGCCCTGGCTGGGGCCCGTGGCGGTCCTGCTGGGTGGTGGCCTGCGCGCGGACAAGCTGCAATCCGACAGCGGCATGGCCCAGGCGGCGGCCCTGGTGGGCGGCCCGACGGCCCGGCTCTCCTTGGCCCTGGGCCCCCTCAGCCCCTGGGCGGCGCTGACGCCGGGCTGGGTGCTGGCGGGCGATCGCCCCGGCCTGCCCAGCGTGCCTTGGGATGAATTCGACCTCCGCTTCGGCCTGGCCCTTCACAGCCAGCCGGTAGCCTGGCGCCTGTCGGGGGGCTGGCGGGCGACCGGTGCCGGCAATCTGTGGGAGGCCGGCGTCGGCATCCACCTCGTGCCCTTCTGAGGTCCCCGTGATGCTCCTGCCAGCAATATTCTTGACTGCGGCGACTGCCTGGGCCGGTCTGCCCCCGGGCCTCAGCCCCCCCGACCTGGATGATCCCGAGCCTTGGGAGAAGCGGGCGCGGGTGCTGCTGGATGGCCCGGGCCCCTGCGTGGAGCTGCAGGGCCAGGTGCGGGTGCAGCTCTCCCTCTTCATGCCGGGAGGCTTCTTGTCGCCGGGCGAGCGCCACGACGTGGTGACGGTGGGGCGCTTTTCGGGCGCCTTGGAGGCGGGCACCTGGGTGCGCATGGATCTGGCCTGGGATCCGCCCCCCGAGGGCGAAGACGCCCTGGACATCAAGCTCTTCCACCCCGTGATCGGTCGCATGCCCGCCAGGCCCGCCCCGGCCGAGGGCGCGCCCGCCGAGGGCCACTCCATCTCGGTGTCTTCGGGCACGGGCGGGGGCACCAGCATCGTCGTTGGAGACAGCGGCGAGGAGGCCCTGGGCCTGCTGGACGACGTGCTGGCCAAGGTGCAGCCCGAGGTCACCACCTCCTATGTCACCTGGGAGGAGGGCCAGCGGGCCGTGGTGTTGCACCAGCAGATGCCCCTCGACGAAGGCGGCGAGCTGATCCTGAAGACCGTCTTCCCCGAGAATGGGCCGCCAGTCAGCATTGACGCGATCTTTCCCCGTCAGCTGCGCTTCGGTGAACGGCCCTTCCGCATGATGGTGCGCGACGCCCAGATCCACCTGCGCGGACGCCAGACCGACCTGGGCATGCTGCCCGGCGCGGAGGGCATGTCCCTGGTGTTGGGGGTGATGGGCTTCACCTTTGGCGTGGACCAGCGCATCGTCTACGAGCGGGCCCGCAGCTGCCCCTGAGCCCGGCGGGCCGGGGGATCAGCGCTCGCAGCGCACCTGCACGTGCAGGTGGTCGCGGTGGTTGGTGGCGTGGTGGATCTTGCCGCCCTTCCAGCGCTCGCGGGGATCGGTGGGGAAGAGCGCCTGGGCCTCTTCCGGGCTGAGATCGCCGATCTTCACCGCGTGGCGCTTGAGCAGGTCTACATAGTGCTGGTCGATGAGAATGCGCTCCATCAGGCCTGTCTGAACCATGCTGCGAATGAGCAGCCAGTTGGTTTCGACGTCGAAGGCGCCGGGCACGGGCTTCATGAAGCCGTAGGGGTCCTGGCGACCGTCAAAGAAGAAGAGCGCCACATCGGCGTCGATGCCGCCCTGGTGGCTGCGGTGGCCGCTGACGGGCCCGCCCTTGGGGGCGCTGAGGTCGCCGATGACGATGCGGTCGGCGTCGGGCTTGAGCCAGGCCAGCTCGGCGGCGCTGTCCACCAGCAGGTTGACCAGCTCTGGCGTGCCATAGGCCCGTCCTGGGCTCATGCGCAGGTAGAGCTCGGGGATCTCGGGCAGCTCCACCGCGTCTTCGAGGCGGTTGCGGGGGCAGCGCTGCAGCCCGCTGTCGGGGGCGCCCGTGTCGGCGATCGCGTCGTCGGGGTTGCGGCCGTCCAGACGCGGACGGGGGACGGGGCTGGCGGTCGCCGCGCTGGCCCAGAGGGTCAGCAGCGCCGGCAGCAGCAGGCGTCGAGCCTTCATCTTCCACTCTGCGTTTTGCGACAAGCCCCGGGGCTAACGAGTGGAACACTGCCGGGCCACGCGGGTATCGGCCAGCAAGGCCGCTGCGACCGCGGCGTTGTCGTCGGGGAAGCCCATGGGCGGGGGCGGATCCGCAAGGCGCAGCCGGGCAATTTCCGCCAGTGCCGCCCGGAAGGCGTCCGGCTGCTGGGTGCCCACCGGCAGCGGGCGATCCCCCCGGGCCGCCATCGCCGCCTCGATGAAAGGGGCCTCGGGGAAGGCCCCGCGGGGGGCCCAGACCAGCTTGGTCCCGGCCAGGCTGCACTCCGCGAAGATACCGTATCCAGGCTTGGTAAAGACGAGGTCGCAGCCCGCGACCAGGGCGGGGTAGGCCACGTCGCTGACCTGGATGCAGTCGGGCCGATCCAGGGGGGCCATGGGCGGGGCCAGCACCCAGGTGAGGCCGTCGATGCGGGGCAGCAGGCGGTCGATGGCGTCCAGGCCCAGGCCCCCAAAGCTGACCAGGGCGGCCCGCTCGGCCACGCGGTGCGCCGGCAAGCGGCGACCCACCAGGCCGAATTGTTCCACGGCCCTCAGGCCCCGCAGCCCCGGGCCCGGCCACAGGCTCAGGCCCCGCGCCGGCGCCTGCCAGGCGGCAAGACGACGGCCCCAGTCGGCAAGGCTTGGGTAGCGGCCATAGATCCAGGCCCAATCGAAGTTCCCAACCAGGACCACGTCCTGCTGGATGCGTCGACAGGCCTCCACCACGGTCGGCGCGGTGTCGGCGACCACTCGGTCAAAGGGCCGCAGCTGCTCGGCCAGGGCGTCGATCGCGGCGTCGCTGCACCGCTCGGCCAGCCGCCGCCGGGTCTGCTGCAGATCCTCGTGCAGGCTGTCCCGCTGGGCGAGGCCCACATCCACCACCCAGGCGCGGCTGGTGACCCCGGGCAGGGCCGCCTCGACCAGGCCGGGCGGGGCGGCGTGAAAGACCGTCACCTCGGCGCCGCGATCCACCAGCCGCTCCGCCAGCGCGAGCTGCCGGGTGAGGTGGCCGAAGCCGTGGGCAGAGGCGACCAGCGCGAGCTTCACGGCGGCTCAGGCCGCCAGCAGGGCCGGGTTCTCGATCAGGCGGCGCACGGCCTCGAGGAAGCGGGCGCCCAAGGCGCCGTCCACCACCCGGTGATCGCAGGTCAGGGTGACCTTCATGCGCCAGCCCACGGCCAGCTGCCCATCCACCACCACGGGCTCCTGCTGCATGCTGCCCACGGCCAGGATGCAGGCCTCGGGCGGGTTCAGGATGGCGGTGAAATGTTCGATGCCCATCATGCCAAGATTCGAGATCGTGAAGGTTGAACCTTGGTATTCTTCGGGCTTGAGCTTCTGATCCCGGGCCCGCCCGGCCAGCTCGCGGCTGCTGTCGGCGATGGCGGAGAGGCCCAGGCGGTCGGCATCGCGGATGACGGGGGTGATGAGCCCGGAGTCCAAGGCGACCGCCATGCCCACATGCACGGCCCCGTGCCGGGTGATGGCTTCGTCGCCCCAGGACGCGTTGACCTCGGGCACCTCGCGCAGGGCGCGGGCGCAGGCCTTGATCAGCATGTCGTTGTAGCTGATCTTGATGCCGGCCTTCTTGAACTGGTCGCGGAAGGCCACCATGGCGTCGCAGTCGAAGGTGGCCGTCAGGTAGAAGGACGGGGCCTGCTGCCAGACCTGGCTGAGGCGCTTGGCGATGGTCTTGCGCATCATCGAGTTGCGCACGACGCTGTCGGCGGGGCGGTCCACGGCGGCGGCGGGCAGGGCAGGGGAGCCGCCTTGGCCGGCCTTCTGCACGTCTTCGCGCAGGACCCGGCCGCGGGGGCCGGTGCCCTGGACCTGCCGAAGGTCGACGCCCAGCTCGCGGGCGGCCTTGCGGGCGGCCGGGGCGGAGCGCACGGCCTGCAGGCCCGCGCCCACATCGGCCCCGGAGCTGCCCGCGGTGAACTGCACCGGCATCTCCATGATGGCCTCGGGCAGCGCCTGGCCCATCCACCGGAAGGCCTCGACGCCCGCGCCCGCCGGAGCGGGGCTGGGTGCCGCAGGGGCCGGGGCGGTTGCGGGGGCCGCGGCGGTTGCGGGGGCCGGGGCGGTTGCGGGGCCGCGGGGCTGCGGCCACGGCCGGCGGCGCGGCGCCGCCTGCGGTCATGGCGGCGAACTGGGCCATCAGGGCGGAGATGTCCTCATCCGCCGTCTTGCCGATGATGGCGATGGGGCGTCCGGCGGGGACCTCGCTGTCGGCCTCGGCCAGGATCTTGAGCAGGACCCCGTTGTCGAAGACCTCGATCTCCATGGCCGCCTTGTCGGTCTCGACCTCGGCGATGACATCCTGGGGCGCGAGGCTGTCGCCCTCGGCCTTCTTCCAGGACAGGATCCGACCGGCCTCCATGGTGGGGGAGGCCTGGGGCATCTCGAAGAACTCAGCCATGGTGGCCTCCCATCACCTTGCGGACGGCGGCGGCGATGCGTTCGGGGTTGGGCACCACCTCGCGCTCCAGCACGGTCGCGTAGGGTTGGGGAACATCGCGGTTGGTGACCCGCTGCACCGGGGCCAGCAGGTGGTCGAAGCAGGCCTCTTGCACCCGGGCGACGATCTCGGCCCCCACGCCGGCAAAGAGGTGGCCCTCGTGGACCACCACGCAGCGGCCGGTGCGGGCGACGGAAGAGAAGAGGGTGTCGTGGTCCAGCGGACGGATGGAGCGCAGGTCGATCAGCTCCACGTCGATGCCGGCGTCGGCAAGCTGGGGCAGGGTGCGTTCGACATTGGTGACCTGCTTGCCCCAGGTGACCACGGTGACGTCCTTGCCCGGCTTGCGGATGTGCGCCTTGCCCAGCGGGATGATGTACTCCTCGTCGGGCACCTCGCCCTTCAGGCCATAGGTCAGCTCGCTCTCGAGGAAGCACACGGGGTTGTCGTCCCGGATGGCGGCCTTGAGCAGGCCATAGGCGTCGGCGGCGTCGCAGTAGGTGACCACCTTGAGCCCGGGGAAGTGGGCATAGAGGCTGTCCACCGCGGTGCTGTGCTGGCTGCCCAGGTTCTCGGCGAGGCCGTTGGGGCCCCGGAAGACCACGGGCACGCTGAATTGGCCGGCGCTCATCTGGTAGATCTTGGCGGCGCTGTTCACCACCTGGTCATAGGCGACCAGGCTGAAATTCCAGGTCATGAACTCGATGATCGGGCGCATGCCCACCATCGCGGCGCCGATGCCCAGGCCGGCAAAGCCGCCCTCGCTGATGGGGGTGTCCACCACCCGCTGGGGGCCGAATTCCTCCAGCATGCCCTGGCTGACCTTGTAGGCGCCATTGTATTGGGCGACCTCTTCGCCCATGAGGAAGATGCGGTCGTCGCGCCGCATCTCCTCGACCATGGCCCGACGCAGGGCCTCGCGAATCTGGAGCGTGGCCATCAGCCGGCCTCCTGCTGGCTCTGCTCGAGCGTGTGGGTCGGGGCGTCCTCACCCACGGCATAAGACGTGGTTTGCGGCGCATAGGTGTAGTCATAGAGCGTGCTGACCGGGGGCTCTGCGCTCTCCTCGGCAAAGCGCACCGCGTCGTCGCACTCGTCCTCTACCGAGGCGTCCAGGGCATCCAGCGTGGCGGGTTCCACCTTGTGGAGGCCTTCCAGGCGCTTGCGCAGGATGACGAGCGGGTCGCTCTCTTGCTTGACGTGCTCCAGCTCGCCGTCGGGGCGGTACTTGGCCGGGTCCGACATGCTGTGGCCCCGGTGCCGGTAGGTCACCAGCTCCAGGATGACCGGGCCGTTGCCTTCGCGGATGAAGCGCCGGGCGCGGCCGACCTCTTCGCGCACCACTTCGACATCGAAGCCCTCGACCTGCTTGTGGGCCATGCCCACGCCCATGCCGCGCAGGCTCATATCGGTCAGCGCCGACCCGCGGTGGGTGGCCGTGCCCATGGCATAGCCGTTGTTCTCGCAGATGAAGAGCACCGGCAGCTTGTAGAGGGCCGCCAGGCACAGGGCCTCGAAGAAGGCGCCCTGGTTGGCTGCGCCATCGCCGAAATAGCAGACGCAGACGCGGTCTTCGTTGCGGTGGCGAATGGCCCAGGCCACGCCGTTGGCCAGGGGCACATGGGCGCCCACGATGCCGTAGCCGCCCAGCAGGCGGTGCTCCTTGCTGAACAGGTGCATGGAGCCGCCCTGCCCCTTGGTGCAGCCGGTCTCCTTGCCGAAGAGCTCCGCCATGACAGCGCGGGCGCTCACGCCCTTGGCCAGCGCGTGGCCATGGTCGCGGTAGGCGGTGATCCAGTAGTCGTCCTTGCTGACCGCGCCGACCCCGCAGGCCACCGACTCCTGGCCGATGTAGAGGTGGCAGAAGCCGAGGATCTTGCGCTGGGTGTAGGCCTTGGCGGCCACCTCTTCCAGGCGCCGCAGCAGCCGCATCTCGCGGTAGAGGGCCAGCAGGTCGGCGGTGTCGAGGGCGGGCAGGCCGCTGTGCTCCGGGAGGGTGCGCTCAGCGGGTGCGTCGGGTCGAGCCTGTTCGTTCATGGGGGCCCCAGGGGCTGGGCCGGGCGCCATTCATGGGGCCCGACCAAGGCAGACCCGCCTAACGCGCTCCTTCGCCCAGGGGAGGCAGGCCGCTACTGTCCGCCGGTGTCCCCTGGCAGGGGGCTGCTGCGGCGCAGGCTGGCTTCCCAGGCCCCCATGCACTCCGGCAGCAGGCTGGACGAGACCTCGCAACCCTCGCCACCCTGGCCGACGTTGATTTCAAAGTGGGCGTCAAAGCGGTCATTTCCGGTGATCATGGCCGAGACGAAGAGGGCTTCGGTCTGCAGGCAGCCCTCCGAGACCTCGCTGCTGCGGCTTCCGATGCCCCAGGCCCGGTCCGCGCCTTGCCTGCGCAGGGTCACAAAGCCGTCCAAGCGCACGCCGACGCTGTCCTCTTCCAGGATCAGCTCCATGGATTCGCCCTGGACGACCTCGGGCCAGCAGGCCTCGCCGTCCACGTGGTGGATCCGCATGGTGTAGACGCCGGGCTCCAGCAGGGGTGCTGTCTGCCAGGTCTGCTCTTCGGGGACCTCGGATTCGGGGAAGGGCACCGCGTCGTTGATGTCGGAGGGGGCATCCACCTCGGGCACGAAGATCTCGAAGTCGGCGGGCTCTCCGGTTGCGGTTGCCAGGGGTCCCTCGAAGCAGCCGATGGCCAGGAGGGTGCAGAGGGGGACGAGGCGCATGGTGGACTCCGAGGGCGGCCCAGGGGCGGGGGCGCCCAGGTGATCCAGGAAACGGCACAAGGGCGCCACAGGTTGAGGGCCCGGGATGGCATCGGGTGGGCTACGGGTCGGCCTGTCGCCGTGCTACCTTTCGGGGGTGCGGCTCCGGGCTCGCGAGCCCGATTCGAGGCCCCAGACCGGATCGCAGACCCGATGAGCGAGACCTCCGCTGTGCCCCGTCATCCCGACGGCACCCCAGAGCGCCTGGGGCGCTACCGGCTGGTGCGGCCGATCTCCACAGGGGGCATGGCCCGGGTCTTTGAAGGGCGGCGCGAGAGCCTCGCGGGCGTGTCCCCCAAGGTCGCCGTCAAGGTGATCCTCCCGGACTTCGCGGCCGAAGACAGCTTCCGCGAGCTCTTCATCAACGAGGCCCGCATCGGCTCTCTGGTGCAGCACGGCAACCTCGTGCAGATCCAGGACTTCGACTGCGAAGACGGCGTCTACTACCTGGTCATGGAATTCGTCGAGGGTCTCACCCTGCGGCGCGCCATCAGCCTGGGCCGGCGCCATGGCCTGCAGGCCAGCCTGTCGGTGATCGCCGAGCTGGGGCGGCAGGTCTGCGACGGCTTGCACCACGCCCACACCGCCCGCAGCGAAGACGGCCGCTCCATGGAGCTGGTCCACCGCGACATCAAGCCCAGCAACCTCATCATCAACCCGCAAGGCGTGGTCAAGGTGCTGGACTTCGGCATCAGCAAGGCCCTGTCGGTGCGGGAGCGCCAGGGCTCGGTGCGCGGCACCTGGGGCTATATGGCCCCGGAACAGGCCGAGGGCAGCCCGGTGACGGGCCTTGCCGATCTCTTCGGCCTGGCGTCCGTTCTCTACGAGATGGCCACGGGTGAGCCCCTCTTCCCCGAGAAGGACCCGGGCACCATCCGGTCCCTGCTGGCCCAGGACGAGGCCGCCCGGCGCGCCGCGCGGCTGACGGGGCCCATGCGGCCGCTGGCGGGCGTGCTGATTCGCGCCCTGCAGCGCGATCCCGCCGCGCGCTACCCCAGCGCCGAGGGCATGGCGCGGGCCCTGTCGTCCTTGATGGCCGATCCGATGACCGCCCGGGACGAGCTGATCCGCTACCAGGAGGCCGCCCTGGCCCTGGCACGGCCCACCACCGGCGGACCTGCGGACCGGGCCCACAGCTCCTCCACCATGGGGCCGCCCCTGCCACCGCCGTCGCCCCCCCTGGCGTCGTCGGCGTCGGTCCCCAGCCGAACACGCCGTATCAGCGGCCCCGCCCAGCGCGCCCTGCTGGCCCCTGGCTGATCGCAGGCGACGATCTCAGGCCGTCCCAGCGCCTGGGCTGGCCCCTGTGCTATTCTTCAAATCCTTGACCTGTGACCATCAGCTACAGGAGCTGGCTGGTGTCCAAAGGCCCCACTGACCAGTTGCAGCGCGGCGCGCCTGCGCACCCCTCCAGCCCCTCGAGGCCTGGGGGAGGACCCCGCGCCCGCCTTCGGCCCAGCCCCCCGCCGGCCCCTCGCGCCCCACGCCTTCGCGCTGTCGGCGCCGGCCCCTGCCGGCTCGCCGCTGCAGCCCCTTCACCCGGCCCCTGCGCCCTCCCAATGTCAGGATGCATGAGGCGCCATTGCGCATTCCCGCCGCTGGGCCTGCAGCACCCGCCCGGCCCCGCGGCCAGCACCCCGCGCCGGTCCCTGCGCGCGCCGTCTCCATCCGACCCCCCGGCAGAGAGCGCCGCCGCCCCCGTCGTGCCTTCGGGCCGGGGCACCCTCACCGTGAGCGCCATCCCCCGGGCCCAGGTCATCGTGGATGGCCGCTTTGTGCGCTACACGCCGCTCTTCCAGCACGATGTGGACGCAGGCGGGCGGGTGGTCACCCTGATCACCGACGATGGGCGCCGCACCACCTTCACGGTGGAGGTGCCCGGCGGCGGCGACGCCCGGCGGGTCTGGTCCTTTGACGAGGGCCGCTTCATTCAGCGCTGAGGGGTCTCACCGGCAGCTGGTCCAAGAAGGCCTCGACGCAGCGTTGCAAGCGGTCGCGGCTGCGGCGGAACCGAAAGGTCCATCCCCCGACGGGATCGTCGATCTCGTGCATGCCGCCGAAGTTGCCCAGCAGCATCACCTTGCCTTCGCTCTCGGGGAAGCGCCGGTGCAGCTCGATCTGGTGGCGCAGCTCCATCACCAGGATGAATTCGGCCCAGGCCACCGTGGCCGCGTCGATGCCCTGGCTGCGGTGGGCGCTCAGGTCGATGTCCAGCTCCTTGCAGACCTTGACCGCCTTGGGATCGGCCGGTCGGCCAATCAGCCCCAGGACGCCGCCGGATTTCACCGCGACCGGCCGCCCGCGGCGATCGGCAGCGGCCTTGAGCAGGCCTTCGGCCATGGGCGATCGGCAGATGTTGGCGGTGCACACCACCAGCACATGCCGCGGGGCTTCGGGGGACATCGGGGCTCCTCGGGGGACCGGGCCCCAGCGAATTGGGATATCAGCGGCGTCACGTACCCAGGAGGACCCCCATGGCAAACCCCACCGCTGTTTTCACCACGTCGCAAGGCACCTTCAAGGCCGAGATCTACGTCGATCAGATGCCGATCACCGCTGGCAACTTCGTGAAGCTGGTCAATGACGGCTTCTACAACGGCCTGCATTTCCACCGGGTGATCCCGAGCTTCATGCTGCAGTTCGGCTGCCCCTTCAGCTCCGATCCCGGCAGCCCCCGCGCCGGCACCGGCGGCCCGCCCCACGGCACCATCCAGGACGAGTTCCTGCCCACCGCCAAGTTCAGCAATGAGCCCGGCACCCTGAGCATGGCCAACACCGGCCGGCCCAATAGCGGCGGCTCCCAGTTCTTCGTGAACACCGTTCACAACAAGTTCCTGGACTGGTTCGATACCAGCACCCCCTCCAAGCACCCCGTCTTTGGAAAGGTGACCGAGGGCATGGACGTGGTCAAGAAGATCGAGGCCATGGGCTCGCGCTCGGGCGCGATGCGCCAGCCCGTCCAGATGATCAGCATCCGCATCGAAGCCTGAAGCTGCCCCGGCGCCGGCCGACCCCAAGCCTCAGAACTTGCAGGTCGTGCCGGCGTCTTCGCCGTCGATGCTCAGGTCGGCGCAGTGGCTGCAGCCCGCGTCCCCCGCAAAGACCAGGGTCGCTGCCTGGTCGGCCTGAAGCGTCACCGTCCCGATGGGCACGGTGGTACAGGCGGTGCCGCGGCTGAGGCTGGCGCTGCTGAAGCGCAGCCCGCCCTGGCCCCCCAGATCGGCCTTGCCTTCGAACTGGAAGCGCCCGGCCCCGTCCTGCTCGTAGCGGGCCGTGCTCACCCAGTCGTGCCACAGGGCCTCGCGGGGGTCGGTGGCGTTCTGGCGTGCCCAGTAGCCCACGAGGTGGGTGGTCGCGTTGATCTGCACGGCGTGGTGCAGGGTCTCGCCATCGCCGATGACGTAGAGCACGCTGCCGGCCAGGGACAAGGCGTCGAAGCGGGGCTCATCCACATCGGCCACCACGTCGAGATCGAAGTCCCAGCGCGCATAGCGCCAGCCCGTCGCGTCGTCGTCCCACTCCTCCTGGCTGACCTGCCCGGACCACTCATAGCCCTGGCTGCTGCGGCAATCCCAGGTCTCCCAGGTGGTGGTGCGACCGACCGCCTGCACATCCGGGCAGGAGCCCATATCGGCCACGCGGGTGGAGGTGACCAGATCCCAGGCGGTGAAGGGCACGTCGCTGGCAGGGTCCTCGTATTCGAGCCAGGGCACGACCTGGGCGAGGGGGGACCACAGGCCGCTGCCATCGCCCAGGGTCAAGCCGGTGCCCGAGGCGCGGGGCGCCCCGAGATCGGCCTCCGCCACCAACCAGCCGCCCAGGGTGCCGGCTTCGGGGCTGTCGTCCTTGCACGCGCCCACGAAGCAGGCAGCGGAGACCAGCAGGAGCAGGCGCATGGTGGGTTGCATCCCTCGCGGGCCGGGCCCGCAGGACCAGAGAGGGGGGCTCAGTTGCAGGTGCCGGCGATGGGGTAGCTGACGTCCACCCGCTCGCCGGGACCGGGAATGGCGCTGCCATGGAAGACGATGGTGTTGCCATCGGATCGGTAGGTCCAGCCGTCGTTGGCGTCGTTGCTGACGCGGCTGCCCCCCACCGACACGGTGAGCAGGGCGAGGCTGGAGGGGGCGGCGGTCAGGGGGAACTCGATGGTCATGCCGGCGGCCGCCAGCGAGATGTGCTGCAACACCTCGGCATAGTCCGAGGTGCAGATGCTGGCCCAGAAGCCCCCGGTGAGGCCCGCTGCGTCGATATACTTGTCGCCGCCCGAGGCGCTCAGGCTGTTGCCGAAGAAGTCGATCTCGTTGCAGCCAAAGCCCCGGTCGCCGCAGATCGCGTTGAAGTTGACCAGGGCCGGGTCGGCCTTCTGGGACTGCAACCACGAAGAGAAGCTGCTGGCGCTGCTGCTGCTGCTGTCATTCTCGTCGCTGAGCACGATGATGGACAAGGCGGCGTCTGAGCGCAGGAAGCCGGCATTCGCCCCGCTGAGGAGCGGCTCGGACAAGGCGGCTTGGGCGGCGGCAAAGCCCTTCTCGTCGGCGGATCCGGCGGAGCCCTGGTCCACCTGGGCGAGGAATTCGGCGCGGGGATCGGCCGAGGCCGAGGTGATGTAGGCGCCCTGCAGCGCCCCCTGGTGCCCGACGGTGTCCATATCGGTGGTGACGACGCCCAGGTGGTAGTCCACGTCCAGGTTCACCCACTCATCGATGAAGGTGGCGAAGTTGGCCCGAACCTGGTTGACCTCCTCGTCCATGGAGCAGGAATTGTCGATCACCCAGAGCACGTCCACCTTCTCGTTGTAGGTCTGGACGAAGGACTCCTCGTAGATGCTGTCTTCGGCCCCAAAGCCGCCGGTGGGCAGATCCACCCGGGCCTCGTCCGGATCGTTGGAGCTGACCTGCACCTCGATGGCGTAGTTGACCCAGGCGTCCGGGGTGAACTCGACCGGGATGGTGCGGGATTCCTCGTATTCCAGCTGGAAGGGGCTGCCGTCCCACTGCAGGTTGAAGGCGCTATTTCCGGTGCCGGTCAGCACGATGTCGGTCACCTCCAGCGTGCCCAGGCCCTCATTGGTGATGACCACGTCGATGGGCTCGGCCGGGCAGTCCTTGGGCAGGCCGCCAAAGTCGAGCTGGGAGGGCGTCACCGCGATGTCGGGGTCCTCGGTGGGCTGGGGATCCGGGATCGGGTCCTCTTCGCCGTCGGGTTCGGCCTTGTCGGGCCGGCTGAGGTCATAGTCCGAGCAGGCGGTCAGCAAGCAGACCAGGGCGAGCAGGGCGGGGCGCATCATCAACCTCCGTGGAGGCCGTCCGGACACCCCCCGCGCCAGCATAGAGGCGTGGGTGCGGGCTTGTCCCGGAGCGGCGGCAAGCCGGACAATCACGTGACAGGAGCCCGTCGTCAAGCGGCGGCGGGTCCTGTGCCTCGGCCGGATGGGTCGCGCGGCGTTACAATCGCGGTCCGCCCCGCGGGGCAGGAGGTCTTGGATGTCCGGAAGTGCCAGCCGCAGCGGGGGAAGTGCCCCGGCCGCAGATATGGATGCCCTCGTGAACCGCGTGGTCGACCGCGTTCGTGAGCGGCTTCAGCAGGACGCCGTCCCGCCCCTGCCCGTGCTTCGCGGCACCTGGCAGGATGAAACCGCGCTGCAACCGCTGGTGGACGCGGGCGCCGACCGCCTGGGCACCAGCGGCAGCATTCCGCCCAGCGGCCAGGCCCTGGCCGGCTTCATCGACCACACGCTGCTCAGCCCCACCGCCACGCGGGCCGACATCGTCAAAGTTTGCGAAGAAGCCCGCAAATTTCATTTTGCCAGCGTCTGCGTGAATTCCACCTGGATCGGCCTGGTCGCCCAGCTGCTGGCCGGCAGCCGCGTGATGCCCATCTGCGTGGTGGGCTTCCCGCTGGGGGCCATGGCCACGGCGTCCAAGGCGTCGGAGACCCGCCAGGCCATCGCCGAGGGTGCCCACGAGATCGACATGGTGATCAACATCGGCTGGCTCAAGGGCGGCGACTGGGACGCGGTCTACGACGATATTCGCGCCGTCATCGACGCCGCGGCCGGCCGTCCGGTCAAGGTGATCCTGGAAACCACCCTGCTGAACCGGGACGAGAAGATCGCCGGGTCCGCCATCTCCAAGGCGGCCGGGGCGGCCTTCGTCAAGACCAGCACCGGCTTTGGCGGCGGTGGCGCCACGGCCGAAGACGTCGCCCTGATGCGCGCGGTCGTGGGCGCATCGGTGGGGGTCAAGGCCTCGGGCGGCATGCGCTCGGCCGACGACGCCCGCAAGATGATCGCCGCGGGCGCCAACCGGCTGGGTGCCAGCGCCAGCATCGCCATTGTCACCGGCGGGCGCAGCGGCGGCGGCTACTGATCTTCCCGCTGCGGCGGTTGCCCACTGGCGGAGCAAGAATGGCCGACGTCGACACCCTCCTCGCCGCCAAGCGCGATGGCCAGGAGCTGGCCCCCGACGACATCGATCGCCTGATCGCCGGTGTCGTGGACGGCGGCCTGACCCGCGCCCAGGCCGCGGCCCTGCTGGCCTTCATCTATGTCCAGGGCATGACCGACGCCGAGACCATCGCCCTCACCCGGGCGATGACCAATTCCGGCGAGCGCCTGTCCTGGGCCGGCCTGACCGGTCCCTTCGTGGACAAGCACTCGACGGGCGGGGTGGGGGACAAGGTCAGCCTGGTGCTCGCCCCGCTCTGGGCCGAGCTGGGCGCTCGGGTGCCCATGATCAGCGGCCGCGGCCTGGGCCACACCGGCGGCACCTTGGACAAGCTCGAGGCCATCCCGGGCTTTCGCACGGCCTTGCAACCGGGAATGTTGCGCACGGTGCTACAAGAGGTGGGCTGCTTCATCGCCGGCCAGACCGACGCCATCGCGCCGGCGGACCGCGTCCTCTATGCCCTGCGCAACGAGACCAGCACCGTCCCGTCCATCCCCCTCATCACCGCCAGCATCCTGTCCAAGAAGCTGGCCGAGGGCATCGACGAGCTGGTCTTGGATGTGAAATGGGGCAGCGGCGCCTTCATGCAGGCCGCGGATCAGGCCGGGCGCCTCGCCGAGAGCCTGGTGCGGGTGGGCACCGGTGCGGGCTTGCGGGTCCGGGCCGAGCTGACCGAGATGAACCAGCCCCTGGGCCTCGCCGTGGGCAACGCCTTGGAGGTCGAGGAGGCCGTGGCTTGCCTGCAAGGTGGCGGGCCCCCGGACCTCGCCGCGCTCTGCTGCCGGCTGATCGGCGACCCCCGCGCGCCGGCGCTCCTGGCCAGCGGCGCCGCCTATGAGCGCTTCGCCCGCATGGTGCGGGCCCAGGGCGGCAGCGTGGACGCGCCCCTGTTGGGGGGTGCGTTGTCCGAAGAGCCCCTGCTGGCCGAACGCGACGGGGTGGTCAGCCGCTGCGATGCCTACGGGATTGGGCGCGCAGCCTTTGTTCTGGGCGCAGGCCGGCTGCGGGCCGATCAGGCCATCCACCCCGGGGTGGGCGTGCGCCTGCACGCCAAGGTCGGCGACGCCGTCTCGACCGGGCAGCCGCTGGCGACCCTGGTGCATGCGGGGCGGGGCCTCGCCGCCGCCCGCGATCTGTTGCGGGGGGCATTTGTCCTGGGCTGAGGGCCGGGCGGCTCGGGCCTGGCCCTCGCTCCGGGCCTTGATCCTGACCGCGGTGCTGCTCGCCCAGATCGCCGACGCCATCCCCTTGCCGGAGCTGCACGAGAAAGACCTCCGACACCCGGTTGCCAAGGCCGAGCTCAAGCGCTGGACCCGCACCCTCAACGGCTGGGGCCTGCCCATCACCGAAGCGGAGCTCGCCGCCCGTGGCTTGGCGGTGGGCAACGTGGCCACCCGCGCCCGCCAAGCGGTGCTGCGTCCCTGGCGCCCCTTTCGCACCCTCACCGGCACCGGCCAGAGCTGGGGCCTCTTCGCCTTTCCCGAGTCCCATGTGGGTCGCCTGGTGATTCGGGCCCGCGCGGCCGATGGCGACTGGGAGGAGCTGTTCCGGGCCCCCGAAGACGGCGATGGCGGCCTGCTCTCGCAGCGCCTTCACTTTCGCCGGGTGCGCGGCATCTACGACGACGCCTGCGATCGCCCCCGTCCGGGCCCCCTGTGGCGGCGCTTCAGCCGCTGGGTGGCCCGCGAGGTCTTCGAGGAGCGGCCCGAGCTGGACGAGGTCGAGGTGCGCATCGACCTGGAGCACGTCGTGCCCCCGGGGCGGGGCGAGCCCGACCCGCCGCGCGTCTACCACGCGCGCCTCGAGCTGCGGCAAGAGCGGGACGCCATGCCCACTTTGGATGATCCGCCCGAAGGTGCGCCTTGAAGGCCTGGTCTGCCTGGGTAGCCTTGTGGGACCGGCGGGAGCACCCGCTGTCCTTGGCCCTGGTGCGCCTGCTGATGGCGGCCACCTTGCTCTCCGACCTGCTGCAGGTGCTGCGCCTCGATCTCGTCGTGGACCTCTTTGGCGCGTCGGAGGCCGGTGGCCTGGGCGACCCCATGGCCCGGGAGAGCCCGCCCCTGCTGCTTCAGCTGCTGCCCCCCGACGCCAGCACCGCCTGGCTGGCCTTCTCCCTGGCGCTGTTGACGGCGTTCAGCCTGCTGCTGGGCTTCTTCTCGCGGACCAGCGCCCTGGTGCTCACCCTCACCCTCGCCCAGCTGGCCCTGATCCTGCCGCCCGCGGATCGCGGCATCGACATGCTGGTGCGCAATGTGCTGCTGGTGCTGGCCTTGTCGGGCTCGGGGGAGGCCCTGTCCATCGACGCCTGGCGCAAGACGGGCAGCGTCTGGGGCCGGGCCGACAGCCGCGTTTCGGCCTGGCCGCGCTCCCTGCTCTTCGCCCAGCTGATCATCCTCTACTTCGCCGCCGGGGTCAGCAAGGTGGCGTCGGCCTGGCTGCCGGTGGGCGGTTGGACCGCCCTCTACATCGCCATGCGGGACCCCGCCTTTGCCCGGGTGCCCGACGCCTGGGTGGACGCCCTCTTCCCGCTGACCCAGCTCGGCACCCTCGCCACCTGGCTGTGGGAGTGGGGCGCCCCGATCCTGTTGTTGGCCGCCTGGTACCGCAGCACCCCGGATCGCCCCGGGCGCCTGCGCGCCACCTTCAACCGGCTGCACTTCCTCGAGGTCTACCTGATCGTGGGCGCCATCTTCCACCTGGGCACCCACCTGACGCTGCAGCTCGGCATCTTCCCCTTTGCCGTGCTCTCCTTGTACCCGGCCGCCTTCCCGCCCGAACAGTGGCAGGAGTGGGCCGGGCGGCTGGGCAGGCGTGGGGGTCCCGCGGGCCCGACCGGCGCGGAGGCCGCCTCCCGTGGCAGGATGGCGCCCGCTGGGCCCCCCCACACGACCCCTGACCGAGAGCCCTGATGACTGCCTTGCTCGCTGTCGCCGCGACCCCCTGGTACTATCGCCTGCTGTCGCTGGGCGGCCTCGCCGTCATGGTGGGCATCGCCTGGCTGTTGAGCACCAACCGAAAGGGCATCAAGTGGCGCCCGGTGGCCATCGGCGTGGGCCTGCAGCTGCTCTTTGGGGTCATCGTGCTGTCGCCGGCGCTGTCGGGCTTCTTCTTCACGGTGGTGGATGGCGGCGTGAACCAGCTGCTGGCCTTCTCTGCCAAGGGGGCGGAATTCGTCTTCGGCAGCATGGTCCCCCACCAGGCCCTGGGGCCCGATGGCCAGGTCTTCGCAGAGAATGGCGCGCCCGTCATCTGGGCCGGCAAGGTCTCTCCGGCGGTCAAGACCTTCGCCTTCTGGATCCTGCCCACCATCATCTTCTTCAGCAGCCTGATGAGCATCCTCTACCACATTGGCCTGATGCAGCGGGTGGTCAGCGCGCTCGCCTGGGTGATGCAGCGGACGATGGGCACCTCTGGCGCCGAGAGCCTCTCTGCGGCAGCCAATATCTTCGTGGGCCAGACCGAGGCGCCGCTGCTCATCAAGCCCTACATCAAGGACATGACCCGCTCCGAGCTCAACGCGGTGATGACCGGGGGCTTTGCCACGGTCGCCGGCGGCGTGATGGCTGCCTATGTGGGCTTTCTCCAGGATATTCCGGGCATCGCGGGCCACCTCGTGGCCGCCTCCATCATGTCCGCCCCCGCCTCGCTGGCCATCGCCAAGGTCATGGTCCCCGAAGACGGCACCCCGCTCACCGCGGGCGACTTGACCAAGCTCAAGACCGACGACCCGAAGATCGACCGCAACCTCATCGAGGCCGCGGCCCGCGGCGCCACTGAAGGCATGCAGCTGGCCTTCAACGTGGCCGCCATGCTCATCGCATTCGTGGCCCTGGTCGCCATGGTGGATTGGGTCGTGGGCCTCGTGCCCTTCATGGGCGAGCCCCTCTCCCTGTCCCGGGTCTTTGGTTGGGCCTTCGCGCCCCTGGCCTTCGTGATGGGCGTGCCCTGGTCCGAGGCCGGTGTCGTCGGGCAGCTCCTGGGCGAGAAGATCGTTCTGACCGAGTTTATCGCCTATATCCACCTGGGCGATCTGGTCCGGGGCGACAACCCCGTGCTGTCGGATCGCTCGGCCATCATCGCCAGCTATGGCCTCTGCGGCTTCGCCAACTTCGCCAGCATCGGCATCCAGCTGGGCGGCCTGGGGGGCATCGCGCCCACCCGCATGGGCGATCTCGCCGAGCTTGGCTTGCGCGCCATGATCGCCGGCAGCCTCGCAGCCTTCATGACCGGCACCGTCGCCGGGATGCTCATTGGCTGAGGCCTCCGGCAGCGCGGCAGCCCAGGCAGAGGCCGCCCGGCGGCAGTGGCTGCCGCTGCTGGCCATCGTGGTGGTGCTGCTCCTGGTTCAGGCCTCCTACGGCCTCTGCACCCAGGACGACGCCTACATCTCCTTTCGCTATGCGCGAAACCTCGTCGAGGGCCACGGGCTGGTCTTCAACCCGGGGGAGCGGGTCGAGGGCTACACCAACTTCCTCTGGACGGTGCTCTTCGCCCCCTTCATCGGCCTGGGCCTGGACCCGGCGCCGGTGTCCATCAGCATCGGCATGATCACCACCGCCGCGCTGTTGTGGGCGACCTGGGAGGCGGCCGGTCGGCGCTGGCTGGCCCCAGCCCTGGTGGCCACCTTTGCCGGCTTGTCCTTGGAGGGGGTGCAGGGCCTCGAGACCGCCTTCTTCGCCTGCTGCGGCGTGATGGCCGTGCGGGGTGGGCCCCGGTGGTCGGTCTGGGCGGGGGTGGCCGCCCTCACACGGCCCGAGGGCTATGCCATCTTCGGCATCTTGTGGATCCTGCGCCGAAAGCCCAGGGATCTCCTGATTTTCTTGGCGATGACCTTGCCCCACCTGGCCTTCCGGGTGGCCTACTACGGCGACATCGTCCCCAATACATTTCACGCCAAGGTCGGCGACCCAAGCCGGCTTGCGGGCAGCGCAGCGGAGCGGGGCCTGCGCTACCTGGGCTCGGTCGCGGTCAGCGCCTTGCCCCTCTGCCTGGCCTGGTTGGCCGCGGTGGGCCTCGCCCTGCGCAAGCCCGCCGACCTGCTCCGAGACCCCATTCAGCGCGATGGCCTCGCCCTCACCGGCTTCTTTCTGCTCTATGTCGTGGCGGTCGGGGGCGACTTCAAGGGAACCGGGCGCTTCTTCATCCCGATGTTGCCCCTGATGGCCGCCTTCGTGGCCCTGCGCCTCGACGCCCTCCCCCGGGTGGGCCGGCTGCTCCTCGCCGGCATCGCCCTGGCCGCCTCCGTGCCCCAATTCCAGGCCATGAGCCACTTCGCAGACCGCTTCGCGGGCGAGCTGGAGCAGCGCCGCACCGCCGGAGAGCTGCTGAAGAAGGCGACCCCGGCAGGCACCTGGATCGCCGTTCACGCCGCGGGCGTCCTGCCCTATTACGCCGAGCGGCCCACCCTCGACATGTGGGGCCTCAACGACGCCCACATCGCGCGGGCCAAGGTCGAGGGCTTCGGCAGCGGCACCGCCGGCCACGAACGCCACGACTACGCTTATGTGCTGTCGCGGGCGCCGGACCTCATCCTGCCCGAGGCCGGACTGATCACGGCCCAGCCCGCCCAGCTGGCCAACCCGCCCGAGTTCGGCGCGGGATTCGGCGAGGCCTACGAGTCGGTGACCCTGCCCATGGAGGGCGAGCGCTTCTTGAACCTCTGGCGCCGCCGGGACGGCCGGGTGGGCGGCGGCTGAGCTACCAGCCGGCGCCGCGGTTGCTGTCTTCAATCATCCTCGGCATCATCACGAGGTCGATGATCTGGCCGACAAAGCAGAGGCCGCCGGTGAAGAGCCAGAGCAGGCCGCTGACCCACCGGCCCATATAGAGGCGGTGAAGGCCGCAGAGCCCAAAGAAGCTGCCGAACCAGAGCACATAGGCCAGGGCGGTGTCGCGACGGGGAGCGAGGGCGGTGGACTCGGTCATGGTCCCCTCGTGGGTGACGGTCCTCCCCACGACGCCGCGGCTGGCCGCGTTATTTCAACGACACCGCTTGTGGAGTCCGCGCATGATCCCGCCTCGTTTCGAAGCCTACCGGGGCCAGCTCCCCCGGGTGGGCGCCCAGGTCTACATTCACGAGAACGCCGTTCTGATTGGCGATGTGGTGGTGGGTGACCGCTCATCCATCTGGCCGGGGGTGGTGCTGCGGGGCGACCAGGGCGGCATCGCCATCGGCGCCGAAACCAGCCTGCAGGATGGCACCATCGTGCATTGCACCGGCGGCTTGTCCACCACCCGCGTGGGTGACCGCGTGACCGTCGGCCACCGCGTCATCCTCCATGGCTGCATCATCGAAGACGACGTGCTGGTGGGCATGGGCGCCATTGTGATGGACAACGCGCGGGTGGGCTCCTGGAGCATCATCGGCGCCGGGGCGGTCGTGCCGGCCGGGGTGGTCATCCCGCCGCGCTCGCTGGTGGTGGGCGTGCCGGGGCGGGTGGTGCGGCAGGTGACCGAGGCCGAGATGGAGGCCTCGATCCGCCATGGCCACCTCGAATACCTGCGCCTGTGCAGCGAGTACGCGGGCTGGACCCTGGATGAAGACGGGGTGGGGTCATGAGCGACCGATCGACCCGACCGGGCTGCTTTCTGACGGTGCTCGGGCTGGGCCTGTCCTTGCTCGCCCTGGTGCTGGCCACCTGAAGGGGCGCGGGCCGCGCTGCTGTGCTGCCTGGGCAGATTCGCGGTGGATCTCGGTGTGTGGCGGATCATTCGCGTGATACGCAGCCCTCCTCCCCTCCGCGGTCGGCCCGCTTCCTCCCCATCGGCCGCTGCGCTCTCCCGCCCTGCGCCCTGCGCGTCCCCCTCGCCCCCCGCGCGCCATGCACATCCGAAAGCTCGAGCTGCACGGCTTCAAGTCCTTCCCCAACCGCACCACCTTTCACTTTGGCCCTGGCATCTCGGGCGTGGTGGGGCCCAACGGCTGCGGCAAGTCCAATATTGTGGACGCTGTGAAGTGGTGCTTGGGCGAACAACGCCCCAAGAGCCTGCGCGGCCAGGCCATGCAGGACATCATCTTCGCCGGCTCCGAGGGTCGGGCCGCCATGGGCGTCGCCGAAGTCACCCTGCACTTCGACGCCGATGACGAGCCCTTTCCCGGCGAGTGGGCCCACCACAGCGAGCTCTCCATCACCCGGCGGCTCTTCCGGGATGGCAACTCCGAATACCGCATCAACGGCCAGAAGTGCCGCCTGCGCGACATTCAGGAGCTGTTCATGGACTCGGGGGCGGCCAACCGTCTCTACAGCTTCATCGAGCAGGGCAAGATCGGCGAGATCGTCAACGCCCGGCCCGAGCAACGGCGCACCCTGATTGAAGAGGCCGCCGGCATCTCCCGCTACAAGGCCCGGCGCAAGGAGGCCGAAGAGAAGCTGGACGAGACCCTGGGCAACCTCGAGAAGGTGGCCGAGAACACCACCCAGCTGGCCTCGCGCATGCGCTCCCTGGAACGCCAGGTCGCCAAGGCCATGCGCTACCGGCGCCTGCGCAGCTTCTCGCGCCAGGCCGACATCTTCCTCTCCCTCAGTCGCTACGCGGGCCTCACCGCCGACCGCAAGGCCCTCACCGAGAAGGTGCGCAAGGCCGAACAAGAAGAGGCGGGTCTGATTCGCGAGGTCCAGCGGCGGGACGAGGGCTTGCGCTCGGGACGCGAACAGGCCGAAGTCCTCGACCACGCCGTTGGTGTCCTGCGCGATGAGCTGGCCGAACACGAGGCCACCCGCCGCGAACAGGAGTCCGCGCGGCAGTACCAGGCCAAAGAGAAGATCGACCTGGAGGCCCGCCGCATCGAGCTCGCCCGCCTGCGCGACGAGGCCCTGGCCACCCGCGACGCCGCAGAGGGCCGGCTCTCCGGGGCGGCCAAGGACCGCGCCGAGGCCGAAGAGCGCGTGGTGGCGATTGAAAAGGGCCTGGAGGGCAGCCGCGTCGCCGTGCGCGAGGCCGAAGCCAAGGTGCGCAGCCGCCGCGAGGGCATCGAGCAGCGCAAGAATGCCGTCATGGAGCGTGTTCGCGGCCTTGCCCGCCGGCAGGCCGAACTCGAAGGCGCCGAGCTTCGAATCAAGGACTACAAGGAGCGACAGGCCCGGCTCCAGGCCACGCAGGGCACCGCCGGCCGCGACCTCAGCGCGCTGGATGCGCGCCTGGTGGCCCTGGTTGAGGGTGAGGCCCAGGCCGACGCCGAGGTGAAGGCCTGCGGCGCCCGCGGAGACGCTGCCCGCAGCGCGCTGGTGGACGCCGAAAAGGCGCGTTCCTCGGCCCTCTCCGCCCTTAAGGACGCCGAAGTCAAGCTCAAGCAGCAAGAGCGCGAAGAGGGCCGCCTGCGCGCCCGTCTTGAAGGCCTCGAGGCCATGCAGGGCGACCACGCCGGCGTAGAAGACGCCGTGCGCAAGGCCCTGGCGGTGCCTGGGGTCCTGGGTACCCTCGCCGAGCTGATCGATGTGCCCGCGGCGGTCGAGACCGCCCTGGTGGTCGCTCTTGGTGAGAGCCTCGATGCCGTGGTTGTTCCCGATGCTTCGACCGCTGCGGCCGTGGCCGCTGCGGTGCAGGGCCGGGTGCGCGTCCTGGTGGCCCGAACCGGTCCGGGGCCCACGGGCCTCTTCGCCGAGGTGGGCGGTGCACCGGGCGTTCTCGGGGCGCTCGGGCGCCTGCTGGGCGACACTCGGCAGGCCGCCGATCTGCCCGCCGCCCTGGCCCTGGACGCCTCCGCGGGCGTTCTCGTCGGCGAGGGTCAGGCCTTCGTCGATCGGGGGGGCCAGATCCTGCTGGGTCGCCCCGGCGCCGCGGGCTCTGCCGTGCTGGGTCGCAAGCGCGAGATCGCGGCCCTCACCGACGTGGTGGCCCAGGCCGCTTCGGTCTCGGCTGCCGCCCGCCATGCCCAGGAGGCCGCACAGGCCGCCCTCGATGCTGCCGTCATCGCCCTCGAAGCCGCCCGAAGCGGCCAGGGCGCTGCGCGAGATTCTGCTTTGCACGCAGATCTTGCGTTGAAGGACCTCCGTCGTCAGCTCGCCGACCTCAAGCGGGAGCGGGAGCGCGAAGGCGCCCGTGCCAGCCAGATGGACCAGGAGATCCGTGGCCTGATCTCCGCCGTGGCAGAGACCGAGGGCCAGATCGCCGCCTTGCGCCAGGGCATCCGCCAGGCCGGGGACGAACAGGACGACATCGAAAAGGCCCTGCTCACCGAACAGCAGACCCTGCAGGTGGAGCTGGCCGAACTCAACCTGGTGCGCGACGCCCTCAACGCCCGCGCCGCCGAGGCCGCCGCGCTGCGCGAGCGGCTGGTGGGCCTGCGTCGCTCCGAAGGCGAGGTGCAGTCCGCCCGCGACGGCGCCGATCGCCAGGCCGAGCGCTGCGCCCGGGACCTCGAACAGGCGGCCACCCGCATCACCGAGCTGACCGAAGACGATGGCCGGTTGGGGGGATCGCTGCAAGGGCTCACCGGCACCATCGCCGACCTCAGCACCCGGCTCGAGGCCCGTCGCGAGGAGGCCCGCGCCGAACGCGCCAACCTCCGCGAAGGCGAAGACGCCTTGGGCAAACTGCGCGAGCGGCGCGAGGCCGCCACACGGCAACGCGCCGACCTCGACCGGGGCATCGTCGAGGTCAAGGCCGAGATCGGCCGGATCCGCGACGATTTGCAGGAGCGCTTCGAGATCGGCGTCTCCGCCATGCTCGATCGCCTGGACCGCGTGGGCCATGTGGTGATCGAGGTGGACCCGGCCGCCCGTCGCAGCGACCTGCCCGAAGCCGCCTTGCCCGGCGACAACGACGCCCGCATGCTCGAGGACCTCCGCATCACCCCCGAGCTGCTCGACGACCCCCAGGCCATCGAGACCTGGAAGGCCGAGCTGGTGGCTGCCCGGGACGCCCTGGCCCGCCTGGGCGAGGTGAATCTGGTGGCCATGGTCGAATACGAGGAGGTGTCGGGGCGCTTCAACGAGTTGGACGGCCAGCGCGCCGATCTCGAAGAGTCCGTCGCCGTCATCCGCAAGACCATCGCGCGCCTCAACCGCATCAGCCGTGAGCGTTTCCGCGACACCTTCGATCGCGTAGACGCAAGCTTCCAAGAGATCTATCCCCGCCTGGTCGGGGGCGGTCAGGCCCGGTTGGAGCTCACCGACGAAGAGGACATGCTGGAGACCGGCGTGGACATCTCGGTGCAGCCCCCCGGAAAGCGCCTGCAGAACCTGTCCCTGCTCTCGGGTGGCGAAACGGCGATGGTCGCTATCGCCCTCATCTTCAGCCTCTTCCGTGTGAAGCCCTCCCCCTTCTGCTTGCTCGACGAGGTGGACGCCCCCCTCGACGAAGGCAACGGGGCGCGCTTCAACCAGATGCTCAGCGAGATGGCGCGCCTGTCCCAGTTCATCGTCGTGACGCACAACAAGAAGACGATGGAGGCCGCCGACACCCTCTATGGCGTGACCATGGACACCCCCGGCGTCTCTCGCCTGGTCTCTGTCCAGCTCGACTGAGTGGCAGAGCGCAGGTCCGCACCCCTGAACGGACCGGTTAGGCGCACTCCCCAATCGCGGAGGCAGGGGTGCAGGGCTTTGCAGACGGTCTCGATCCTGCGCTGCTGATCGCCCTGGCGGTGGCCGCACTGGTATCGGTGACCCTGCTTGGGGTCGCCATCGCTCGCCTCCGCCGGCAGGCCTTGCCGCCCCCGATGATGGCAGATGGGGCAGGGCAGGGGGCCTCGGCCGATCCGCCCGCACTCGACGAAAACGGGGTCGCCAGCCGCTTCTTCCGCGGACTCGCCAAGACCCGGGAACGCTTCGGGCAGCGCTTCTTCGGCGCGCTGGGCCCCGACGGAAAGGTCAACGCCGCTGGCCTGCAACGGCTCGAAGAGGCGCTGATCTCCGCCGATGTGGGCGTGCGCGCGGCCCAGGACATCGGGGCCGCGATCCAGAAGCGCGCGGCCCAGGGCGCCACGGTGCAAGCCCTGCGGGGCCTGCTCGGCGAGGAGCTGCGCAAGCGCATCGGCGACCCGGCCGGCATTGCTGCCTTTCCACAGAGCGGCCCCCTCGTCATCCTGGTGGTTGGCGTCAACGGCAGCGGAAAGACCACCACCATCGGCAAGCTCGCTGCCCGCTACCAGCGAGACGGCAAGAAGGTGCTGCTGGGGGCCGGAGACACCTTCCGCGCCGGCGCCATCGAGCAGCTCAAGGTCTGGGGCGAACGCTCCGGCGTGCCGGTGGTCGCCCACCAGGAGGGCGGCGATCCCGCCGCTGTGATCTTCGACGCGATCCAGGCCGCTAAGGCCCGCAACATCGACGTGGTGATCTGCGACACCGCCGGGCGCCTGCAGGCCCAGAAGACCCTGATGGACGAGCTGGGCAAGGTCGTGCGCGTGATGGACAAGGCGCTGCCCGGCGCACCGCACGAGGTCTTGCTCGTCCTGGACGCCACCATCGGGCAGAACGCGCTGTCTCAGGCCCGCATCTTCAAAGAGGTCGTCGGCGTGACCGGCGTGGTCCTCACCAAGCTCGACGGCACCGCCCGGGGCGGCGTCGTCGTCGCCGTCCGGGACGAGATGGGCATCCCCGTCAAGCTGGTCGGGCTGGGCGAGGGCATCGACGATCTGCGAGACTTCGACCCCGACGCCTTCGTCGCGGCCCTCGTGGGCTCCGGTTGACGGCGATCCACCGCGAACGCTAGGCTGAAGACATGCATGTGACCGTCACCATCCGTGGGCGCCAGTACACCGTGAAGGGCGAGGGCTCCTCCGACGATGTCGAGGCCGTCGCCCGGGATCTGGACACCCGCCTGGAAGAGGTCGCCGGTCGGACCCGGACCTTCGACGAATACACCGTCGCCCTGCTCACGGCGCTCAACCTCGCCAGCGAGCTGCGGCGCCTGCGCAAGACCGTGGTGGCCCGCCTGGGGGAGCTCGATCGCGACGCCGCATCGCTGAGCGCGATGATCGAGTCCATCATCCCGGAACCCGAGGATGGCTGAAGCCGATAGCGACCTGGCGCCAACGATCCTCCCAAAGGGGGGTGGCTGGGCGGTCGCCTTGCTTCAGCGATGGAATCGGATCCCCGCCCGCGTCCAGGATCGGCTGACCGGCTTCACCCTCGCCCTGCCCACCGGTGCAGTCCTGGGCACGGCCCTGTGGCTTCAGGCCGATCCGGCCGGGGTGGGCACCCACCGGCAGCTGGGCCTTGGGGGCTGCACCGTCCTGACGCTGACCGGCTACCCCTGCCCGATGTGCGGCATGACCACGACATTTACGCATATGGCCCACCTGCAGATCCTCGACGCCCTGAAGACGCAGCCCTTTGGCGTGCTGCTCTTCTCCGTCACCCTGGCGGCCTTCCTGCTGGGGGCCTCCGATCTTGTCGCACCCGCGGGCCGCTGGCGCCGGGCGCTGGCCTGGATCCTCTCCCACGAAGTCCAGATTGCGGCCGGGCTCTTGGGCGGAATGGGGCTTGGGTGGATCTACAAGCTGATCGCGATGGCCTCCTGACGGACCGGGTTTCCTTGACAGGGGGAGAGGGGCTCCATAGACTGTTTGGGCTGGGGGGGAACGCTCCCTCGGACGCCGGGCCAACGGGCCCGGTTTCTTTGATTCCATTCTCAATCGGTTCGCTCTTCGGGTTCGAAACTTTCGAGTTGACAGCCTGAACGGGACCGAATAAGAGGGTGGGCCGAGCGGCAGACAGTGGTCACCCGCTCGGCACCGAACTGTCAAGCGAATAAAATCGCTTGACAGTCACCGGCGCCATCGAATAGATGGTCGGGGTTGCGCGGGGCCAGTGAGGCCCAATCGCGGAACGCCAACGAAAGAGCAAA
>JAGYJW010000030.1 GCA_018401435.1 Deltaproteobacteria bacterium
CTTCGGCCAGCTCGGCCATGCGCTGCTTGAGCCCGCCATGGTAGAGGTCGCCGTTGCGCCAGCCGCCAGCGTGCAGCAGCAGCACCGCGGGGTGGGGCCCCGGGCCCTGGGGGCGGGCCAGGTCCAGGCTGAGGGGCAGGGGCCCCAGGCCGTCCACCGGGGTGGCCCAGGTGATCGGCCCAGTCTTGGGCCCGCAACCCGAAACCCAGGGCAGGAGCAGGATGAGCAGGCAGGTCAGCAGGGTCGCGGCGCGCATGGGCGCAGTCTAACCCCTGGCCCCCCCCGGAATGGCGGGGCATGCAGGGCCGAGCGCACGATTTTCCTGATACGGAGGGGCGCCGCGCACTGGACCCTGGGCCCTCGCGCGGTAGACAATGGGTTCAGGCCCACCCGTCTGCTCCCATCGAGGTCTCCGATGAATGTCACGCTGATCAACCCCCCTGAAAAGAAGCGCGTCTGGGCGGGGATCTCCGAGAGCATGGCCTATGGCGTCTACTGCTTTCCGCCCCTGGGCCTGATGTATCTGCAGGCCTCCCTGGAGAAGCGCACGCACCATCGGGCCGAGATCTACGACGCCATCGTGGACGACCTGGACCACCCGGAATTCGACGCGGGCCTGGCCCGCTACGATCTGGATGTGGTGGGCATCTCCGCCTATACGCACAGCCTGCCCGACGTGCAGATGACCATCAACGCGGTGCGCAAGCGCAACCCCAAGGCCCACATCACCCTGGGCGGCCCGCACCCCATCATGTTCCCCGAATATGCGATCGGGCTGACAGGCGTCGACTCCATCTGCCTGGGCGACGGCGACGACGTCATCATCGACCTGGTCAACGCCCTGGACGAGGGCCGCAGCCTGGAGGGCATCGCCGGCCTCTGGTTCAAGGACGCCGATGGCACCATCGTGCGCAACGAGAAGCGCCGCGAGCTCAAGGACATCTCCTGGCAGATCTGGCCGGACCGCAGCCGCAGCCGCTACCGCGACTACGCCTCCTGCGAGCCGGTTCTCACCCAGCGCCCCTACTGGCCGGCCAGCGCCACCGCCGACACCGCCCCCGACGACCCCCGCCTGAGCGACGCCACCTGGCAGGCGGAGTTCAGCTGGATGACCGCCCAGGTCGAATCCTCGGCCTGCGTCTGCTGCCACAGCACCGACCTGGCCCCCGATGGCCCCAGCGGCTGGTACCTGGAGGCCGGTCCCATCTGGATCGACAGCCTGGACGACGACGGGCTGGCCATGCTGGCCGGTTGGGTGGACAGCACCGCCTTTGGCGCCTTCGATGCCGAGGACAACAACGGCTTCGACCGCTCCACCACGGGCCTGCCCACCACCGATGTGCCGCGTATGCAGGCCTTCCTGGAGGGCGAGCTGCGCCGCCGGGGCCTGGACCTGGACGACTTCAGCGACACCCCGCCCTTTGGTGGCCCCCTCTACGACCAGCTCTTCTACACGCCCGAGCCCTGTGAAGCCGGCCAGGGCATCACCGCCGACGGCCGCATCCAGTGGACGGGCGGTGACGCCCGCTACATCTACCTGCTGGAGCCCGACAGCATGAACCCCGGCGTGCCCCCCAACCTCGACCTGCCCGCCGGCACGGTCTGGCGTTTCGACGTGGCCTGGGACGCCGATCCCGTGGCCTCGGGCCTGCCCTATGGCGAGCTGCCGCCCGGCACCCGCCAAGCCTTCCCCGAGGGGGAGCCCGCTCCAGTACTGCAGCCCGGGGATGCGCTCTACCTCTATGTTCTCCGCGATATCTACCAGCCGATCACCCGCTGCACCTTCACGATGCCCTGAGCGGCGGGATCAGCGCCCCAGGACAGCCGCCAGCCGCTGCCGGATCGCATCGGAGGTCCAGGTGCGCACGACATCTCGGGCAAAGGACTGGCGGGCCTCTTCGGTGATGTCGGTGGCGCCCATCAACAGGTCGGCCTTGGTGGCGGCATAGGCGTCGGCCGGGTGAGAGGGGCCAGGACCGCGAGGCGGGTCTGGGCCACCGCCAGCACGTCCTCATCCAGCAGGTCCACCAGGCCCAGCCGGGCGGCGTCTTGCGGGCTGTGAAGCTGGGCCCCCAGCAAGACCTCGAAGTGGTGCTGCCGGGGGATGCGCGTCAGCAGGGCCTGCAAGGTGCGGGGCGGAAAGCGCAGCCCGTTGGCCACCTCGTTCAGGCCGACGCGCACCCGGGGGTTGGGGGTGCAGACGGCCACATCGCAGCAGCGGGCCAGCACGGCGCCCCCGGCGATGGCGTGGCCATTGACCGCGGCCACCGTGGGGCCCGGGTAATGCAGCAGCTCGGTTACGGCGTCTTCGAGCAGGCCCAAGAAGGCGCCCATGGCCGGCGCGTCCAGGGTGGCCACCTCCTTGAGGTGCAAACCGGCCGAGAAGCAGCCATCGGAGCCGGTGAGCAATAGCGGACGGCCGCCGGCCTCCTTCAGCGAGGCCCGAAAGCGGTTGAGGAGGTCGCTGCCCAGGGCGTTCTTGCCCGGGCCATTCAGGGTGAGGGTGTAGACGGATTCGGACACGGGGCCTCCGGGCGAGAGCCGCCTCTAACGCCGAAGGGCGCCGATGCCGTCACTGGGGGGGAAGGCTCGACCCAGAAGCACCCATGCGCCGCCCCATCTTCTTTCTGATCGCCCTTGGCGCCTGCGCTCCCACCGAGCGGCAGGCCCCGGATCTCGACCTGTCCCGCCTGCCCCAGGGCAGCAGCGACGCCCTGGCCGAGGACGGCGAGGCCCAGGTCTGGTTCACCGACCCGGGTACCGAGCGCGGCGAAGAGATCGACCCCGTGCTCGATGACGCGCTGATCGCCCTGATCGACGCCAGCACCACCACCCTGGATCTTGCGCTCTACGACTTCGATCGCAGCAATATCGCCGACGCGGTGCTTCGGGCCTGGGACCGGGGCGTAGACGTGCGCATGGTCAGCGACGCCGACGAGGCCGACGCCAGCGGCCACGCCGCGTTGGAGGCCGCCGGCATCCCCGTGACCGATCGGCGCGCTGGCGACCACATCATGCACAACAAGTTCGTGGTGGTGGACGGGCAGGCCGTCTGGACGGGATCGACCAACCTCACCGAGACCGGCATCCTGCAGAATGACAACGACGCGGTGCTGCTGCCCGACCGCGACCTGGCCGCCTGGTACACCGCCGAGTTCGAGCAGATGGCGGCCGGGCGCTTCGGCCGCAGCAAGCTGGCCGGGAGCGGGCCCCTCACCCTTGATCTTGCCGGCAGCGAGGTTGTGACCCACCTCTCGCCCCAACACGACCCCCTCCAGGCGGTGGTGGAGCTGATTGACAGCGCCGACCACAGCGTGCGCTTCTTGGTCTTCAGCTTCACCCACGCCGACGTCATCGCCGCCCTGGTGGCTGCCCACGACCGCGGCGTGGACGTGGTGGGCATCTTTGACGAGAGCCAGGCCGCAAGCGGCTATTCCGCCGACGAGGCCCTGGCGGCGGCGGGCATCCCCGTCTACATCGATGGCAACCACAACCAGGTGGGCTTTGCCGGCGGCAAGCTGCACCACAAGACGCTGATCATCGACGGCGGCGTGGATGGCAGCGACCCGGTGGTGGCCACGGGCTCCTTCAACTGGAGCCAGAGCGCCACCCATGACAACGACGAAAACCTGGTCGAAATCCACGATGTCGCGCTCACCCGCGTCTATGGCGCCCGATTCTGCGACCTGCTGGCCCGGGCCGATCTGCACCCCGATGCGACGGCCCCCCAGGACGATCCGTGCAGCAGCCTGCCCCGAGTCTTCATCAATGAGCTCTACCCCGACCCCCCCGGCATGGACCGCGGCCAGGAATTCGTCGAGATCGTCAACGGCGGCACCGGCGCGGTGGACCTGAGCGGCTGGACCCTGGGGGATGCCCAGGTGGCGGATCGCCACGTCTTTGATGACCTGGTGCTCGCTCCCGGCGAGGCGGTGGTGATCTTTGACAGCGGCAAGCACCCCGAGGTGCCGGGCGCCCGGGTGGCCAGCAGCGGGGCGCTGGACCTGGGCAACCGGGGGGACAGCATCCGCCTGGTCAATGCAGCGGGCGAGGTCGCCGACGCCCTGAGCTACCGCGGCGCGCCCCTGGGCCGCAGCCTCAACCGGCAGAGCGATCTGTCCCAGAGCAGCGCCTTCGTACCCCATGACACCGTGCTCAACGCCTGGACCCGCAGCTCACCCGGCAAGCGGGCCGACGGCCTGCCCTTCGATCCGAGCACCCCCCTGGACTACCAGCTGGTGATCAACGAGGTGATGGCCGACCCCAGCGGCGAGGACACGGGCCAGGAGTACTTCGAGCTGGTGAACCTGGGCCCCGATCCGGCCGACCTGCGCGGCGTGGGACTCAGCGACCTGGTGAGCGAGCGCCACCGCTTCGGGCGGGTGGTGCTGCCCCCCGGCGCCGCCCTGGTGGTCTACGATCGCGGCGACCACAGCGATGTGCCCGGCGCCATGCAGAGCAGCACGGGCACCCTGGGCCTCAACAACAGCGGGGACACGCTGGTGCTGGTGGATGCCGATGGCCTGCTGCTGGACTCCGTGAGCTGGGGCAGCGCCCGCGCCGGGGTGGCCTTCAACCGTGCCATCGATGGAGACCCCGACAGCGCCTTGGTTCTGCACGATGCGGTGGTGAGCGGTGTGGTCGCATCCCCCGGTCTGCAAGCCAACGGCCAACCCTGGTAGGGCGGCGAGGGTCCGGCAGGGGTGCTACCCTGTGCCCTGTGGAGGCCCGATGAATCGCAACGCCCGTGAATTGCACCTCGCCCTGCTGCTGGCCCTTGGATTGGGAGCAGGCTGCGGCGACAAGGAAGAGAGCACGGACGGCGGCGACGGCATCTATGGCGATGGGGCCGACGGCACGGACGGAAGCGACGGAACCGACGGAACCGACGGAACCGACGGAACCGACGGAACCGACGGCACGGCCACCTTGGACCCCGTGCCCGACGGCGACTACCCCATCTGCGAAGGCGACGGCCACACCGGCCTCTCCGGCCCTTGCTGCGTCGATGTCTACTGCGTGGATCGCCCCAGCGGGGGCGACTGCAAGGCCGCCAGCGACACCACCGCGTCGGAGGTGACCGGCTTGGGCCTGGGCTCGGGCGAGTGCGAGTGCAGCCCCCCCGAAGGCCCCTACGCCCCGCCCGAAGGCGCAGCCGGCGACTGCTGCTACCTGGTGGGCATCCAGTGGTGCACAGGCCGTCCCTTTGTGGTGGGAGGCCACCTGCGCCGGGCAGCCTTGCGCCGGGGTCGCTCCTGGGCTGCCAGACGTGCCTGACACCGGGGGCCTTCTCCGCGAGATTGAAGGCCTGGACCCCATTCTACGGCAGGCCATCGCCTCGTCCTGGGCCGATGCCGCCCTGGACGAGCACGCCAGCGTGGCCTCTTTTGCCCGCTTCAGCCTGCACCTGCTGGCCGTGGCGGCGCCGCCTGACCTGCTGGTGGCGGCCCACCGCGCCGGACTGGACGAGATCGCCCACGCCCGCGCCTGCTTCGAGATTGCAGGCGCCTATGCAGGAGAGGCCCTGTCGCCAGGCCCACTGCGCCTGAGCGGTGATCTGCTGGGGCCCCTGGACCTCGCCAGCATCGCCGCCGCCGCCGTGATCGAAGGCTGCGTGGGCGAGACCGTGGCCAGCCTGGAGGCCCGCGAGGCCGCCGCGACCGCCCGCCCCGAGCCTGCGCCGCGCCCTGGCACGGATCGCCGAAGACGAGGGCCGCCACGCCGCCCTGGCCTGGCGCTTCGTGGCCTGGGCCCGGCAGGTGGGCGGACCCGAGGTGGGCGCGGCGGTGGACGCCGCCTTTGATCAGGTCCTGGCCACCGACGGGGGTCCACTCCCCGACGACGAGCCACAGGACCTCATTTTCGCCGAACATGGACGCCTCTGCGAGCGCGCCCGCCGGCAGCTGCGCCAGGTGGCCGCCCAGGAGGTGATCGCCGCCACGCGGGCCTCCCTGGGCTGGCCTCCATCCCCCAGCCGGTGAGGGCCCACAGCCCCAGGACCGCCAGCGCGGGCAGCGAGACCCGGTGATCCAGGTCCAGGGCGATTTCCACCAGAAAGGCGCCCTGGTGCGCCAGGACCGCCAGCAGCACCAGCAGGCGGCGGCCCCGGGGCTGATCCGGCCAGGCCGCGGCCAGGGCCGCGGCGCCCACCAGGGCCGGAAGCAGGTCGTAGTGGTGCACATGGGGGTTGACCAGGGTCACGGCCAGGCAGACCAGGGCCCACGCGCGGCCGGGCGACAGGTGCCGGGCCCGCCAGGCGGTCAGCAGCACCAGCACCCCGGCCGCCCCCCAACCCAGGATGCTGCCCCGGTCGGGCCCCAGCAGCCGCCGGCCGAGGCCCAGCAGGTCGTGCTGCAGGTGCAGGGGGTAGTCGGGCAGCCGGTGCAGACCGGCCAGGCTGCGGCTGATGTCGAGGTAGTGCAGGCTGGATCCGGGCCCCAAGGCGCTGATCCCGAGCACCACCAACAAGAAGGCCCCCAGCACCATGCCGCCCATCAGCCGCCCCGACCGGGTGGCCAGGGGCGCCACCAGGGCCACCGCCAGCCACCACCCCGGCTTGAGGGCCAGCAGGCCGAGCAGCAACCCCGCCAGGAAGGGCCGCCCCCCCTTCCACAGCAGCCCGCCGCAGACCAGGGCCAACAGGGCGAAGACCCCGTTCTGACCCAATGCAAAACCAAAGAAGAAGCTTGGAAAGGTGAAGATCAGCAGGGCGCGGACCAGCAGGCTGGGGCCCCCCAGCAGCCGACCCAGGCCAACGGCCGCCAAGGCGCCTGCGACCAGCACCAGCACGGCGTGCACCCCCGCCGCGACGGGCAGGGGCAAGGCCCCCAGCGGTGCATAGACGAGCCCCGTCGCCGGCGGATAGAAGAAGGCCCCCAAGGCGTCGTTTCGGCTGGACCAGAGGTCAGGCGGCAGGGCGCCCAGGGCCTCGGTGATCAGGGCCTTGTGCCACCGGGGATCGTAGAGGGCTGCGCCCCCGCCTTGCTGCAGGGCGCGCCCGCCGGCCCACAGGTGCACAAAGTCCCCGTTGCGTCCCGCGGCGATGGGCACCGCAAAGACATGGGCCACAGCGAGGGCTACCAGCGCGGCAAAGGCGGCCGGTCCAGGCATCGGGGTGGGGTGGGTGTCCGACAGGGCGGGGCTCGCTGACAGTGGCGGACCGTCGTTGTAGCCTGGGACCATGCCCACTTCGATCTCCGACCTCCCTGCCCTCCCCCCCACGGGCTCCGTGGTCGTGCTCTCGGGTGCGGGTCTGTCCGCCGCCTCGGGCGTGCCCACCTTCCGCGGCGCAGGCGGCTGGTGGCGCGGCCGCGAGGCCATGTCGCTGGCGACGCCCGAAGCCTTCGAGGACGACCCCGACCTCGTCCTCGACTTCTATGCCGAGCGTCGCAAGGGCCTGCTGGGCGTCCAACCCAACCCGGGCCACGCGGCGCTGGTGTCGCTGCAGGCCAGCTTGGGCGCAGCACGCGTGGTGCTGGTCACGCAGAATGTAGATGGGCTGCTGCAAGCCGCGGCGGCCGCGCTGGGCCTGCCCCTCAGCCTCACCGAAATGCACGGCAGCATCTGGACGGTGCGCTGCGCCGACGATGAGCGCCACCCGCGCATTCCCGTCGAACGGGACGCACCGGATCCACGGGGCGTCTGCGGCCGCTGCGGGGCCCGCCTGCGCCCCGACGTGGTGTGGTTTGGCGAGATGCCCCGCCAGATGCAACGCATCCAACAGGCCCTGTCCCGATGCAGCGTCTTCTTGTCGGTGGGCACCAGCGGTCAGGTCTACCCGGCGGCGGGCTTTGTGGACCTCGCGCGGCAGGGCGGCGCCCGCTGCATCGAGGTCAACCCCGAGCCCACCAGCCCCCGCTTCCACCAGGCCCTGGCCGCCGGCGCCGAAGTGGCCCTGCCCGCGCTGGTCGCGGCCTGGACCGCCCCCTGCAGCGCCTGAGCCTCAGCCCCGGCAGGCCGGCAGCCTGGCCGGATCGAAGTCCAGGGGCACCGCGTCATCGGGGTGGGCCCGCGCCCGCCAGCGGTGGTCACAGGCCCGGCAGCGGTAGAGGATGTGGATGTCCTCGCCCCCGCGCTCAAAGCCGATGGGGTCCAGCAGGCCGCCGCAGGCCGCCGCCCGATCGCCAGGCACCACGTCGAGGTGGCGGGAGCGCAAGCAGCGCGGGCAGTGATCGCGCACCCGGGCCCCGCCCAGGGGCACCTCGGCGCCACAACACAAGCAGGTGAAGGCCTCGTCCACCCGGATGGGGTTCTTGCGCACCTGGGCGCTGTCGGCGCGCTGCAGCAGGGCGCGCACCAGCCGCTTGCCGCCCACATCCGGCTCCAGCACGATGCCATCCATGAGGGCCAACGCGCGAAAGGCCTCTGCCAACGCCGGCTCACGGTCAATCGCCTCACCCAGGCGCTTTATCTCGCCGCGGCTGCGCAGCGCGTCGAGCCGGGCCCGCAGTACGGGGGGGGCGAGGTCCACGGCGCTCAGGGGATGGGGCCGACCAGGATCACGCCTTCGGGGCCGGTGTCCGGTGTGGGCTCGGGCTTGGGGTCCTCGCCATTGACCGTGGCGAGGGTGGCCACCGCCACCGCAGCACCCCCGACCGCCACCGTGCCCACCGTGGCCCAGACGATCCAGCTGGGCCGGCGGCGTTCGGTCTCAAAGGCCACCAGGGGGGTGGGATCGAGCAGCAGGGCGCTGAGGGTGGGGTCGGTGTCCTGGTCAAAGGCGGCCACATCAAAGGAGATGCGATCGGTGCGCAGATTTCCGGCCTCGGTGAGATCGTCGAGCACCGACGGCACCAGGCCCACCAGGGCGGCCACCGGGTCTGACCCCGCCGGAGCGGTCTCGATGCGAGAGAAGCTGCCGGTGCGCGTCTCGTAGAGCTGGGCGCCCACCTTGCCGCCCTCCAACTGCCCGCCCAGCAGCACCAGGGGTGCGCCCACATGGGTGCCCAGGCTCTGGTAGAGCAGGCGGATCTGGGCAGATCGGCCGGCGGCTGTGGGGTCCGCCAGACCCAGGCTTCGGGCGGAGGGCCGCGCCGTCAGCACCTCGGTCTCGCCGGGCTCCAGGCGCACCTGGTGAAAGGAGCGCTCGCCTTCGGGGCCCGAGACCAGGGCGAAGTGCAGGCCGGCGATCAGCTCGACCGTGCCCGACAGGGCCTCGCGGCCATCCAGCAGCACCCGGTTGCGATCGGGCACCTGCAGCTGCAGCCGGCCCTTGGGACGTGCCAGCACCTCGTAGCGCACATCGTTGAAGAAGCTGACGATCTTGGGCGGGTAGTTCACCGCGTCCAGCTGCCAGGAGGGCTCCAGCACGACCACCTGGGAGAAGGCCTGCTTTGCGCCGTCGGTGTCGCCGGTGCTCCACCGGGCCTGGCCCAACAAGAGCAAGGCCTGCACCAGCTCTCGGGGGTCGCCCGAGCCCGACAGGCCGTCGCCCAGGGCCTGGACCGCCTCTTCGAGAACGGGGATGGCGCCTTCAAAGTCAGCGCGATCATAGAGGATGCGCCCCTCTTCGCGCTTGCGGCGTCCGGGGCCCAAGGCGGCGCCATCCACCACCAGGGACTCTCGGCCGGCCAGGCGCGCATGCACCGCTTCGGGGCTGAGGCCCACCACCCCCGCCGCGTCCAGGGCCTCGACCAGGGCCAGGGAGGCCGAGAGCGAGGTCTCGTCGGTCTGCTGGGGGAGGTGCACCCCGACCACCGCGACCTCGGTGCCGGTGCGGGCACGGGCGGCCATCGCCTCGGGGGCGGCGAGCAGGCCCAGCAGGGTGCCGACGATCCACATGCTCCGCTCCACGGTGGCGAGAGGACGGGTACCACGCTTGCAGCCCCCGCGTCGAGGCCCCGATTCCCGGGAAGCCGCCCCGCCGGCTGCGGGTCTGCACCGGGGCCGGCCGGTTAGGGCCCGCTCCTGTCGCCCTCCCCGAGTCCCCATGCGCCCGGCCCTGCTCGCCCTGCTGCTCCTCCTCACCGGCCTCCTCGACCGCCCGGCCCTGGCGGCCGACCTGGCCGAGGCCGAGCGGCGCCTGGCGCAGGGCGATGTGGGCGGCGCCCTGGACATCGCCCGGCAGCGCGCCAACGAGGCCCCAGCGGACCTCGCGGCCCAGGAGCTGCTGATCGACCTGATGCTGGCCACCGGCCAGGCCCGCGATGCCGTGGCCCGCTACCAGGCCTTCCTGGCGCAAGCCCCGCAAGATCCCGATCGCCACTACCTGCTGGGGCGGGCCCAGGGGGATCCCAACGCCTCTCAACAGAGCTTCGCCCGGGCCCTGCAGCTGCGCCCCGGCCACCCCCAAGCCCTCACCGGGCTGGCGGCGGTGCTGCGCAGCCGGGGCGATCTGGACGGCGCTGTGGCCGCCTATGAGGCCGCCCTCGCCCAGAAGCCCGACCTGAGCGAGGCCTGGGCGGGCCTGCGCGCGGTGGCCATGATCCGGCGGGATGGCCCGGCCCTGGCGGCCTTTGCCCAGCGCGCGGTCAGGCCGACCCCGGCGATCCACAGCATTGGCTGGCCGCCGCGGCCTCCACGCCCGGCCAGGCCCCCGCGCTGCTGGAGCAGGCCATGAAGCAACACCCCGACAGCCCCGACCTGCAGGTGGCCCGGGCGCGGGCCGCATTCGAGACGGGGGACCTGCCGCGGGCCGCCAAGGCCTACCAGAAGGCGCTGGAGATCGGCACCGGCGACGCGGTGGCCGTGCATGTCGAGGCCGCCCTGGTGGATGAGATCCGGGCGGGGGCAATCACCGCAGAAGGCGCCCGGGATCTGCTGCAGGTGCGGGGACTCGACGATCCCGGGCTGGCGCTGGACCGCCTGGACGCCCTGGTGCTGGCCCACCCGCACTCCGGCTGGGCCCGGCTGGTGCGGGGCAATATGCGCGCGGCCCGGCGCTCGACCGTGCTGGCCGAAGAGGACCTGCGGGCGGCCCTGGACCGCATGCCCGCCACCCCCGAGGCCTGGGGCGCCCTGGGCTCCTTCCTGCTGGGTCAGCACCGCGCCAAGGAGGCCCGCCCCCTGCTGGCCAAGGCCGCCAAGGTGCGCCCCGCCGACATCTCGCTGGTGGTGGCCGCCGCCATCGCCGCGGCAGAGGCCGGAGACCTGCCCGTGGCCGAAAAAGAGCTGCGCGCCGCCATGGCCCGCTTCCCCAGCAGCACCGGTCCGCCCCTGGGCCTCGCCCGCCTGCTGTTGAGCACCGGGCGGCCCGATCTGGCGTTCACGGTGCTTGAAGACGCCTTGGGCACCCACCCCGACCTCACCTTGGCCGGCGCCCTGGTCAGCGCGGCCACCGAGGCCGGCAAGCCCGAGGCCGCCATCGAGATCCTCGACCGGGTGGCCCAACGCACCGGCGACAGCCGCCTGCAGCGGGCCGCCGATGGCCTGCGCGCCCAAGCGCCGAAGTAGACTGGGGGCCCAACGTGGAGCCCGGCCTGTCCACCCGCCTGCCCGCCTTCTTCGCCCTCGGCCTGCTGACCGCCGGGTCCGGCATGCGCCCGGCGGTGGCCCAGGAGCCCGTGCCCTGGCTGGAAGAGGCAGAAGAGCCCGAGCTGCTCAATCTGAGCGACGACAGCGAGCCCTGGGCCTGGTGCTACAAGAAGAGCCTGGAGAATGGCGAGCAGCTGCCCTACAACCCGCGCATCTACAAGCGCTGGCACGCCGACAAGGCCTGGGGCACCGCCGATCTCATCGATGTCCTGACCACTGCATCCGAAGAGATGGCCTGGCTGCTGCCCCAGGCCGATCCGGTGGTCATCGGCGACATCTCCACCCGAAACGGCGGGCGGCTGGACGGGCACAAGAGCCACCGGGGCGGGGTTGACGCCGATGTGGGCCTGTATTGGGGCGAGGGCCAGATGTTCATGCAGGGCTTCCGCAACGTCTCGCCCAAGGACCTGGACGCCCGCGCCAACTGGCTGTTGATCCGATCCATGCTGGACACCGGGCGGGTGGAGCGCATCCTGCTGGACCAGGCCCTGGTGCGGGTGCTGCGCGACCACGTCATCGAGACCGGCGAGCTCAGCCGCGAGGAGGCCTGGCGCATCTTTCCGGCCACCGGCGACGGCGAGATGTGGCGCCAGCAGGGCGTGGTCCACCATGTGGCCGGTCACCGCCACCACATGCATGTGCGGGTCTTCTGCCCCGAGCGCTGACCGGTACAAGACTCGCTGAAGTCGGTGTCAACCGTCCTTTTTCAGCTTTCGCCACAGGGTGCTGCGGTCGATGCCCAGCATCCGGGCGGCGGCGGACATATTGCCTTCTGAGCTGTCCATGGCCCGACGGATGGCCTGCTGCTCCAGCTCGGCGAGGTTGGTGCTGGGGGCGTTGGCCCGGCGCGGCCCGGCATTGGGCTGGGTGATGTGCTCGGACCCGATGCGCCCGCCCGTGGGCGAGCGGATCCAGGCCAGCCGCAGCACATTCTCCAGCTCGCGCACATTGCCCCGCCAGGGCAGGTCCATCAGCGCCCGCAAGGCGTCGTCGGATAGCCCGCGCACCGGCTTGGGCCGACCGCGCTCCTTGGCCTCGGCCTGAAAGCGCTCCAGGAAGTGCGCCACCAGGTCGGGGATGTCCTCGGCGCGCTCCCGCAGCGGCGGAACATGCACCCGCACCCCCGCCAGCCGGTAGTAGAGGTCCTCGCGGAAATGACCCGCCGACACGTCCTCTTCGATGTCCCGGTTGGTGGCGGCGATCACCCGCACATCCACGAAGCGCGGCCGATCCTCGCCCACCCGCTGCACCTCGCCCTGCTGGATGGCCCGCAGCAGCTTGGCCTGCAGGCCCAGGGGCAGCTCCCCCACCTCATCCAGCAGCAGGGTGCCCCCATCGGCCTCCTCAAAGCTGCCGCGGCGATCGTTGGTGGCGCCGGTGAAGGCTCCCCGCTTGTGGCCGAACAGCTCGGACTCGATCAGGCTGGGGTTCAGCGCGGCGCAATTGACCTTCACATAGGGCTTGCCAACCCGCGCCGACAGGTGCTGCACGGCGTCGGCGAAGCGCTCCTTGCCCACCCCGCTCTCGCCGGTGATCAGCACGGGCAGCTCATAGGGCGCGATCTGCTCCACCAGCTCATAGAGCGTCTGCATGGGCCCCGAGGCGCCGATGATGCCCTGCAGGCTGCCCCGCTTGTGCAATGCCCGCTTCAGGGCGTGGTGCTCGCTGAGATCCTGGAAGAGCTCGATGCCCGCAAGGGGCCGACCATCCGGCGCCCGAACCACGATCATCCGGGTGCGGGCATGCAGCACGCGGTCGCCGTCCTGCCCCCGGTAATACAGGTCCAGGTCGCTGTTCTCGGGCCGCCCCTCCAGAACTTCGGTCAGCGGACAGCGGTGGTAGCAGCTGGGGGAGTTGAGGGTCTGGCTGCAGCCGCAGCCCAACACCTCGTCGGCGTCGTAGCCCAGCAGCTCGCGGGCCCGGGGGTTCATGGCCTTGATCAGCCGGCTCTCGGCATCCACCACCACCACCCCATCCGAGGCGGTGGCCAGCAGGGCGCTGACCAGGGGGTGGCCCAGCAGCCGGTCCAGGTCGCCTTCGGGCAGGGTGATGTCCATCGTGTTGATCCGTGCAACGGGGTGGTTGCATCATGCAACGGGAAAAAAGGTGCGACAAGTGCGGTGCCGCGGCATCTGAAAGACTTGTAGCCGGGCACACGGTTTGCATATACTCTGAATCCAGCCAAGGAGAGCACCATGGACCGCATCACCGTCGAAGAAGAGCGCGACATCGCCCGCCGAATCCGGGCCGCCGAGTCCGAGGCGCGGGGCGCCATCGCCGGCATCGAAGCCGCCGAGCAGGTGCTGCGCCGCCGTCCCACCCGCAACGAGCGCACGCGCGCTGGCGCGGTGGATCGCCTGGTGGAGGCCGTCGCCGCCTGCGAAGAAGAGGCCCGCATCGACAAGGGCATCCGCAAGGAGGTCGGGCGCGCCCGCGCCGCCATGGCCCAGGCCGAAGACCTGCGCTGGCAGCTGGCCATGAGCGCCCGCCGCATCGCCCGGGGCGAGGCCCGCAAGCTGGCCTGCTCGCTGCTGGGTGAGGAGGATCTGGAGCAGGAGGGCTTTATCGGCCTGTTGCGCGCCGCCAAGCGCTTTGACCCGGACCGCGGAATCCGCTTCAGCACCTACGCCCGCTGGTGGGTGCGGGCCCAGATGACCCGCGCTCTCGAGACCACCGGCCGCATGGTCCGCCTGCCCGGCGGCGCGGTCGAGCAGATCCGCAACCTGGCGCGGGCCACCGACCGGCTCAACCGCGAAGGCGACGACTGGACCCTCGAAGACCTCGCCACCGAGGTCGGCGTCGAGCCCAAGCGCGCGCGCCTGCTCATGCGCCAGGGCGGCGTGGTGAGCATCGATCAGACCGACGACGACGGGCTCTCTGTCGGCGACCGGCTGGCCAGCGAGGATCGGCACAGCACCCCCGACGACAACGCCATCCGCTTCCAGGCCCTCGAAAAGGTCAACGAGGCCTTCGGCGACATGCTGGACGAGCGCGAGCGCTACATCCTGGTCAACCACTACGGCCTGCACGGCAAGGACGCCCGCACCATGGCCGACATCGGCAAGTCCATGGGCCTGTCCCGCGAGCGGGTTCGCCAGATCGAGGTGGGCGCCCTGGGTCGGCTGCGCATGGCGATCTGAAGGCTGTTCGCATTCAGTTTGCACATGGTTTTGAGGCGGGCTTCGGCCCGCCTCTCGCATTTTGGGGGGCAAGGGGGGTCGAAGCGTCCAGAATGGCGCCACAGTCGAAGACCCGGAGCAGCACCAAGGGCCACTCCGGGTCATCTGTTGCAGCTTGCAACTGCCCCGCCGGGCAGCGCGGGCGCGGCTAGTAGAGCGCCGTCAGGGTCTGCTGGCTGACCACCGCGTGGTCGCCCTGGGACGAGATCCGGGCCACCTGCAAGGTGCTGCGGCCGACGGCGATCACCACCAGGTTCTGCTCGGGCACCATCATGCCCGGCCACACCACCAGCTCGCGCCCATCTGCCAGGCCCAGGATGGCGCGCGGGGGCTGGGTCTCGGGCAAGGTGCGGACCAGGCGCAGGGGCCACTCCGCCCCCATGGCGACCGCGGGCGCAGGGGGAGCGACGGGCGGCGCAGGCGGCGCCTCCGCGACCTCGACCGGGGGGGGCTCCACCACCGGGGGAGCGGCCGGGGCTGCTTCCTCCACCACGGGGTCGAGGGCGGGTGGCGGCTCCGGCGCGCTGGCGCGCAGGCTCTCGCTGGAGATCACCACGGGCGCGCGATCCAGGTCGGCAAAGAGGGGATCGACGGGTGCTGGGGGCGCGGGGACGCCGCCCGTGGCTTCGGGGGCCACGGCGACGGGGGCCAGCAGCTGGCCGGAGCTGGGCATCGGCTCGCAGCCCACCAGCAGGACGAGGAGCGCTGCGCTCCAAAGAGAGGCGGGGGCGCGGTCAGACATCGTGGCTGGGCTCCGGGCGGCGAATCACAGCGCCCAGCCTAACCCACGCGGCCCGACCACGGTTAGGCCCGGCCCATGCGCCCCCGCCCTCCCCGACCCCGCCCCTGTCGCCCTGGTGGGCGAGCCCGACAGCCCGGCCCTGCGCCAGGCGGTCGCCGCCGATCTCGACCGCAAGAAGGCCGCCGTCGAACGCGCCCTGGGCCAGCCCGCCGATGCGGTGCACGCGTCGGTGCGACCCAGCGCCTACCGCGCCCGCCTGGCCCTGCGCCCCAACGCCGAGGGCTGGTTGGGGCAGTCGCTGCCCGGCACCCACGACCACGTCATCTTGGACGAGGCCCCCCTGGCCCGCCCCGAGATCAGCGCCCTGCTGCCGCTTCTGCCGGCGCTGCCGGGCCTGGGGCAGGTGGAGCTGCGCAGCGACGGAGCCGGCGTGGTGCTGAGCGCCTGGAGCCCCCGCCGGGGGCGCGGCGCCCGGGACCGCCGCAACCAGGGGGTGAGCACCCCGATCCGCAAGCGGCTGCAGGCCCTCGATCTCGAAGCCCTGGGCCTGCGCGGTGTGGCGCTCGATGGGCAACAGATCGCTGGGAATGCGCGCACAGAGCTTGTTGTCGAGGGGGTTACCCACAGCCTGTCCCCGGGCACCTTCTACCAGGTCAACCTCGAGATCAACGCCCTGCTGGTGGCCGCGGTGGGCCGCCTGGTGCGCGAAGGCGCGCCCACGGGCCTGCTGGACCTCTATTCGGGCGCGGGCAACCTCAGCCTGCCGCTGGTGCAGGGCGGCTTGCCGGCGGTGCTGGTGGAGCAAGGCGCCTCTTCGGCGGCCGACGCCCGGCGCAGCCTCGCCCGCATCGGGGGCCGGGCGGAGGTGCGCACCGGGGACGCCGGCGCCTTTCAGCCCGGCGACGCCTTCTTTGATGTGGTCGTCTTGGACCCACCCCGAGAAGGCGCGCCCGGCCTGCTTCCCCGACTGCTGATGACCCGCCCCGGCACCGTCCTCTACGTGTCCTGCAACCCCCAGGCGCTGGCCCGAGACCTGCGCGGCACCGCCGAGCTGGGCTACACAGTTGATCGCGTCGAGATCTTCGATATGTTCCCCCAGACGCCCCATGTCGAGACGCTGGTCCGACTGCGGCGGCGCGGCTGACGCCTTCTCGTCCCGAAAGGTCCGCGTCCGGTGCGATGCCGCGCAGACCGGGGCAAGATGCCCCAACAGGAAGCCCATGCCCCAAGAGCGGACCGAAGACCCTCCCCAACGCGCCAACGCGCCCGACGTGCAGCGCCTCGTCGACCGGACCCTGGCCGCCTATGCCGGCCGGCACAAGCAGTGGGGGGATGCCGCGCGCCAGGACGCGGTCGAATCGGTGCGCCGCATGGGGCGCTGGCACCTGGTGCGCACCGGCTGCCGGGTGCCCCTCTACGACCTCTACTTCCTCAGCCTGCGTCGGGCCGGAGACCAGCTCGCCCGCGGCTTCATCAACGAGGCCGCGCTGCCCGTGGCCGACGCCCTCGCGCGTTCGCCGGCCCAGCTCATGTTGGCGGGCAAGGGCTGCATCGCCCCCTTCGACCTGCCGCGTGAGAGCGTGGACCTCGTGGTCAAGCAGGGCCTCTTCGAAGCCGACCTCGCCTTTGTGATGCGCTTTGAACAAGAGGTCATCGAGCGCCTGGAGTGGCTCTATGCCGCCCAGCTGCGGCGCCACCTCGCCGAAACCATCACCCGCATCACCGACGCCTGGGCGGCCCTGGGCTGAGCCCCCCCCCAAGAAAAAAGCGCGCCTGCTGGCCCCGAGGCTGTTCCACGTTGTAGGGTTCCCCGCTGACAGGCGCCGGATCTCCCGGCGACCCCGGGAGACCTTCATGCGGACCGTCGAGAAGTGGGCGCCCCCCACCCTCACCGCCCAGAGCTGAAGCGCCCCTTTCCGGGCGCGCCGCGCCGGTCCTCCACCCCAAAGTCTTGCCAGGTCAACGCAAGGGTTCAGGTCTACTGTCAAGGTGGCCGGGCCGTCGATGCCCGCCGCCGCCTGCGCCACCGGCTGACCACCCTCTTCTTCTGCTTGTTGGCCCTCTGCGCCGCCACGGTGACCGGCCGCTGGACCACCGCCTGGGATCCCGCCCAGGAGCGCATGCAGCGCCTGGCCGAGACCCCCCTGTTGCGGTCCCTGCTGGACGATCCGCAAGCCCTGCCGCCCTCCGCCGCGCTCATCGCCGTGCGGGGGCGCGCCCTGCAGATCGCCCGCCTCGCCCACGCCAAGCGCCTGACCGACCGGGACCTGGAGGCCGGGCTGGCCGCGATGCGCCGGGTCTGGGCCGAGAGCACCGACCCCGAGATCCAGGACGTCGCGCTGGCGGTCATCGTCGACGCCGCCGGCGAGCGCTGGCCGGGCAACTACCGCGGCAGCTTCCTGGTGGGCCTGCTTCCCAGCGTGCTGCAGACCGCCCGCGAATACCGCGTGCCCCCGTCCATCACCCTGGCCCAAGCGATCTTGGAGTCGGGCTGGGGGCGCTCGGGCCTGGCCCGGGACGCCAACAACCTCTTTGGGGTCAAGGCCGGCAGCAGCGACCGCAAGGTGCGCTTCAACACCCGCGAACACCGGCGGGGCCGGCTGCGGGCCACCCGCCGATCCTTCCGCGCCTATGACAGCGTGGACGATGCGATTGAGCACCACGCGCGCATTCTGGGCGAGGACCGCCGCTATGCCCACGCCCGCGAGGTCTGGACGGACTGGCCTGTCTTCTTGGAGCGCATCGCCCCCCGCTATGCCAGCAGCCCGCGCTACCCCGCCCTGGTCTCCCAGATCGTCGAGCTCTACGATCTCGACCGCTGGGACGGCATGGTGGCCCAGGCGGTGCAACGCGACCAGCTGAACGAGGGGCGCGCAGAAGGCAGCGGGATCGTAGGCAGCGCCGCAGAAGACAGCGCCGCAGAAGACAGCGGGGCCATCGCGGACGCCAGCCCCAACGACACGGCCCATCGTTTTTCTGAGGACGGACTGTAAGGGCGACAGCCTGCGGGCGTTCCCCCGGTGACCCAACCGGAGAACCCCCATGCCCTCCTCCCGCTCCTTGCTCGTCGCCCTCAGCCTCACCCTCGGCCTGCTGGCCTGCTCCGCCAAGGAGGCCGCCCTCGACGAGGCCGCTGCCTACCGGGACCTGCCCTATGGCGGCGAGACGGTCAGCGCAGAGACCACCGACGCCGAGGCCGGCCCGGCCGCCTCGCCGGTCGCGCCGCTCGAAGCCCAGACCGTCTCAGCGGACCCCGCCCCCACCGCGGGCGACATGCCCGAGGCGGAGGAGGCCGCGGTCGCCACCCGCGGCGGCGCAGTCGGGCGGGCTGCTCCGGCCAAGCGCAACGACGTCGCCGCCAACGCCCCGATGCCCAGCCTGCGGCCCGGCACCGTGGCCGACCGCTCCCGCGAAGAGCGGGCCAAGTCCATGCCCATGGACGACGCGGTGCTGGGCGGCCTCGCGGTCACCGAGCAGGACAACAAGGGCGACCCGCAGGAGCCCGACATCGGCGGGCGCGACAGCTACACGGATCATGGCGTCAACCCCATGACCCTGGTCACCCGGGACGCCCAGTCCACCTTCTCCATTGATGTAGACACGGCCAGCTACACCCAGGCCCGGCGCTCCTTGCTGGCCAACGGGCTGCCCAACGAGGCTGGCGTGCGGGTGGAGGAATTCGTCAACTACTTCGACTACGACAGCTACTACACCCCCAAGGACGACGCCTTCGCCGTCAATATGGAGGCCATGCCCGACCCCTTCCGCCCCGGCCACCACATCTTGCGGGTGGGCGTGCAAGGCAAGGAGATCTCCCGCGAGGCGCGCGCCCCGGTGCACCTGGTCTTCCTGGTGGACGTCTCGGGGTCGATGTCCAGCGAAGACAAGCTGGGCCTGGCCAAGAAGAGCCTGCACATGATGGTCGACAACCTGCGGGAGGACGACACCGTGGCCCTGGCCACCTATGCCGGGCGCGTCGCCCGCATCCTGGAGCCCACCTCCGCCGCCCACAAGCAGCAGATCCACCGCGCCATCGAGAGCCTGAACAGCGGCGGCAGCACCGCCATGTCCTCCGGCATCGACCTGGCCTACACGATGGCCATGGAGCGCTTCAAGAAGGGCCACGAGAACCGCGTCGTGGTGCTGTCGGACGGCGACGCCAACGTGGGCAACACCTCCTGGGACAGCATGCTCAGCCAGATCAAGGGCTATGCCGACAAGGGCGTCACCCTGTCCACCATCGGCTTTGGCCGGGGCAACTACCAGGACACGCTGATGGAGCAGCTCGCCAACAAGGGCGACGGCAACAACTACTATATCGACGACCAGCAGCAGGCCCAGCGCGTCTTCGTCGAGGAGCTGGGCGGCACCATGGTCACCATCGCCCGGGACGTGAAGATCCAGGTCGAGTTCAACCCCGAGTCCGTCGCTGCCTACCGGTTGGTAGGCTACGAGAACCGGGACATCGCCGACAAGGACTTCCGCAACGACCGGGTGGACGCCGGTGAGGTGGGGTCGGGACACAATGTGACCGCTCTCTACGACGTGGTCCTGAAGGATGGCTACACCCGCGACCTGGCCACCGTGCGCATGCGCTGGGAGCAGCCCGGGGCCGACAGCGAGGCCACCGAGCAGGCCTGGCGCTTCCAGGCCAACCGACTGGCCGAGCGCCCCGATCTGGCGTCCCGGGACAGCCGCATCGCCTACACGGCGGCCACCTTCGCCGAGGTCCTGCGCGCCTCTCCCCACGCCGCCGAGATCGACCTGGCCGACCTCGCCCGCTTCGCCGAGGGCAGCAAGCGCCCCGGCGAGGCCGATGATGTCGAGCTGATCGACCTCATCCGCCGGGCCGACGCCCTGGGCGCCGACCAGCGGGCCTACGCCACCGCCCGCCGCTGAGGCTGGCCTTCCTTCCTGCGCCGGTCGGGGGCCCCCACGGGTCTCCGGCCGGCGCCGCCCTGAGGGGCTAAGCTGCCGCCATGCGCACCCGCCTCCTCCTCCTCGCCGCCCTCTCGGCCTGCACCGACCCCGACAAGGGCGCCTCTGTCGGCGTAGACAGCGGAAGCACCGGGGACGGCAGCGGCCAGCCTGCGCTGCAACCCCTGCGGGTGGGCAGCTTCAACGCCGACTGGCTCTGGTCCACCCCCAACAGCGGCGAGACCCCCCGCAACACGACAGACTACCAGATGGTAGGCAGCCTGCTGGCCGACCAAGGCTTCGAGCTGGTGGGCATGCAGGAGGTGGACGGCCCCGGCGCCCTGGCGCTGCTCGAGCTGGACGCCGACTGGGATTGGGTGACCGGAGAGAGCGGCTGGAACCAGAATGTCGGCATCCTGTGGCGGGACGACCTGGTGCGGGTGTCCAACGCCCGCGAGGTGCAGCTCCCCAGCTTCCAGGGCAGCAACAAGATGGCCCTGGCGGCCGATGTCACCTCGCGCAGCGGTGACCTCGCCTTCTCGCTGGTTGTGGTGCACCACAAGCCCTACTCCACCCCCGAGGAGTCCATCGAGCGGCAGACCCAGGCCCGGGAGCTGCACACCTGGGTGGTGGAGACCCTGGGTCGCAGCACCACCCCTCCATACGACGAGAATATCGTTGTATTGGGTGATTTCAACGATACCTTCGACGGCATCAACCGCAGCTACCCCAGCCTGCTGCCCTTCATGGAGGACCCGCGCTTCGACTTCGCGACGGCCTATACCAGCCACTACACCCACATCCCCTATGAGAGCCAGATCGACCACATCATCGTCAGCGACACGCTCTTTGACGCGTGGGTGGATGACCGGACGCGCGAGGGGGTTCACATCATCCCCCACGAGCAGACGCCCCCTTGGAGCAACTATAGCGGCGGCGCGGCCGACCCCTCCCCCACCATCTCGGACCACCGGCCCCTGTGGGTGGGGCTGGACCACGGGCAGGCCCTGCGCTGACTCCCCAGGTCCTCGCCCACCCGGCCATGAGATGATGCCGCATCCGTCCCTGACCCCCGGCTGACCCCTGGACGACTTTCTGGCCTTCTTCGCCGTCATCATCGCGATCCTCGTGCTGGGTGCCGGGCCGATCCTGGCGCTGGCCCTGGGGCTCTCCGGCCTCAGCCGCATCAAGCGCGCCGAGCTGCGCATCGCGGACCTCGAGGTCGACCTCGATGGGTTGCGCCGCCGCCTCGCGGCCGGGCCGGTCGCGGCCGAGGCCAAGGCGCCCGCAGCGCCCGCTCCCGCGCCTGCTCCCGTGCCCGATCCGCGGCCGCTGGATCCGCCCGCCGCGGCCCTGCCGCCCGAAGAGGACCGCGACGAGGCCCCAACCGACGCCCCCGCCGAAGCCCCGGCCGAGGCGCCCGCCCCAGCCCCCGCGCCCCGCCCGGTGCAGGCCCCGGCCGGCATCCGCCTGCCGCCCACCCGGCCCAAGACGCCGCTATCTCCCGAGCGCCTCGCCGTGTGGTTCGGCTCTGCGGTGGGCGGCTTCCTGGTGCTGCTGGCCAGCCTCTTCGCCCTGTCCGTGGCCATCGAGAAGGGCTGGCTGGGCCCCTCGGTGCGGGTCTTCCTGGGCCTCAGCGCGGGCACAGCCCTCTGGCAGCTGGGCGGCTGGCTGCGGCGGCGCAACTACCGGCTGATCCCCTCGGCGGTCATTGGCGCCGCCATGGGCGTGCTCTTTGGCACCCTCTACGCGGCCTCCGGTCTCTACCACCTGGTCGGACCCGCCCCCACCTTCCTGCTCATGGCCGCCGTCGCCGGCGTGGCCCTGGCCACGGCGATCCGCCACGACGACCGCTTCATGGCCTGGCTGGGCCTGGTGGGCGGCCTGCTGGTGCCCGTGCTGGTCTCCACCGGCGAAAATCGGCCCCTGGCGCTCTTCTCCTACCTGGTCGTGCTCACCAGCGGCGCCCTGATGGCCGCCAGCCGCCGCGGGTGGCCGGACCTGGTCCTGGGGGCGATGATCGGCGCTGGGGCGATGTTCCTGGGCTGGACCGCCCGCTTCTACCTGCCCGACCAGGTGCCCGCCGCCCTGCTGGCCACCGCCGCCTTGCTGCTGCCCTTCGCCGGCATCGCCGCCCGCCCGGCCAGCCCGCCCTGGGTGTCGCGGGCCGCGGCCCTGGCCACCACCGGCCTGCCCCTGCTCGCCCTGCCCTGGATCGTGCCCCTGGACCCCATCTTCTGGGATCCACGCAGCGGGGTCGAGGTGGTGCGGGACCTGGGCACCGCGCCCTATTTGGGCATTGCCGCCGTCTTGCTGCTGCCCTTGCCCGCGGGATGGTTGGCCCGGCGCATGGATCATGGGGCGGCCACGGGCTTGTCGCTGGTGCCCGCCGTCCTGCTCACCCTGATCTTCGCCGTGGGCTGGACCGACCACCCCGAGGGCCCCCACGCCCTGGTCGCCCTGGCGGTGTTGGGCAGCCTGCTCACCGCCTTGGCGTGGACCGCCCGCAAGCCGGCCCTGGCGCCGGCGCGCCTGCCCTTGCCCCTCGCGGCGGGGCTGCTGGCCAGCGCCCTGCTGGTGGAGGCCGACGCGGTGTCGGCCGGCGTGATCATCGCCTATACCGGCGGTCTGGCCCTGATCGGGTCGGGGGCCGCCGCCCTGGGACGCCAGCCCTGGCTGCTGCTGACCACCCTGGGCGGCGCCGGCTTTGCTGCCTTTGCCGCCGCGGGGCCGCCCTTGATGGTCGAGCAGCCCCAGGTGGTGCCCGTCGCCGCCGGCGCCGTGCTGGCCTATGGCCTGCTGGCCACCTTGCCGCTGCACCGGCGCATCCTGGGCGAGGCCCGCGACCCGGCCATCACCGCCGCCCTGGCGGGGCCGGTCTTCTTCTGGCCCCTCTACCGCTGCTGGCAACAGAGCCTGGGCGACCCGCTGGTCGGCGCCTTGCCCATCATCCAGGGGGCCGCCGCCCTGCTGGGGGCGGCCGTCGTGGTGCGCAGCCTGCGCGCCCACACCGATAGCGGTCTGCTGGCGGCCTTTGTCGCGGTGGCCCTGCTCGGGGTCAACACGGCCATCCCGCTGCAGCTGGAGAACCAGTGGTTGACCCTGGCCTGGGCCCTGGAGGCCGCCGCCCTGGCCCGCCTGGGCCACAGGCTGGGCCATCCCTTCGTGCGGCTGGCGGCCGTGGGTCTGGCCGTGACGGTGGCCGTGCGCCTGCTGCTCAACCCCTTCGCCCTGGAATATGGAGACACGTCGGGCCTCCCGCTGTTGAATTGGACCCTCTACACCTGGGGCGTACCCGCGGCGGCCCTGCTCCTGACCGCCCACTGGATTCGGCCCTCGGTCGGATCCCGCGCACCCAAGGGCGAGCTGTGGGAGAAGCAGCTGCCGGGCATCCTGGTCTTGTTGGCAATCTTCCTTTGCTTTGCCCTGGTCAACGTGCAGGTGTCCGATCTCTTCCAGGACCAGGGTCCGGTGGAGCTGGGCGGCAAGGGCCTGTGGCAGGGCATGGTGCGCAGCCTGTCTTGGGCCGCCTATGGCGTGGCCCTGCTGGTGGTGGGCCTGATGCGCAAGAGCCGCATGGTGCGGCTGGTGGGCTTTGCCTTTGTGATGCTGGCGGCGGGCAAGGTCTTCGTCTTGGACCTGTGGTCCCTGTCGGGCTTCGTGCGGGTGGGCTCGGTGCTGGGCCTGGGCATCTCCTTGCTGCTGGCCGCCTTCCTCTTCGAACGCCTCGTCTTGCGCGAACGCGACGCCCCTGACGATCCGGAGCAGCCATGAACCGCCTCCCCGCCCTGCTCCTGCTGGGCCTCAGCCTGCCGGCCTCTGCCGCCCCGGCGGCGGTGGACCGCTACCCCTGGCAGGCCGAGATCACCCTGCCCGCCGCCGATGGCGCCTATCGCATCGTCGTGCCGCCCCTGCTGCGCAAGGCGGGAGAGGGCGCGGATGGCAGCGAGCTTGTGTTGGTAGACGACACAGGCGAGATCGTCCCTGCGGCTGTGTTGCGGGGCGGCGGGGTCAATGACCGCGTGCGGGCGCGGGCCCAACCCACCGAAGACCCCGACGTCTTCACCGTGGACGCCTTCGATCGGCCCGTGGACGGTCTCTTCGTCGAGCTGCCCTCCGGTCCGTCGGCCGCTACCGTGCGGGTGGAACGCCGCACCGCCACGGGCTGGGAGCCCTGGGGCTCCCCCACCTTTGTGTGGAAATACCCCCTGCTGGGCAAGCAGGACGAGGTGCCCTTTCCCGCGTCCAACGGCCCCTTTCGGGTGAGCCTGCACCACCACGCCCCCCGGCCCTTGCGCGGCATCGACCTGGATGGCTGGCGCCGCCCGGCCGAGGCCACCCTGCCTTCCACCCTGCGCCTGCCGGTGGTGGACAGCCGCCTGACCGAGGCCGGCCAGCAGCTCTACAGCGTGCCCCTGCCCCACTCCTTGCCCATCGCGGTGGTGCGTCCCGAGATCGAGGAGCAGCTCTTCAGCCGCCCCGCCGCGGTCAGCACCGGCTACAACCGCGGCGCATGGGAGCAGGTCACCCCCACCGGCACCCTGGAGCGGGTCCGCATCGGCGACGCCCACATCGATCGCGTGGACCTGGCTCCCCCCGACAACCTGGACGACGACCTGCTGGTGCTGTCCATCGACACAGCCGGTCGGGCCCCCCTCACGGTGCCCGCCGTCGAGGTCGAGCTGACCGGGATGGAGCTGCTGGTGCTCAACCCGGGCTCCACCCACCTGCGGCTGCTGGGTGGCGCGCCCGCGGGCACCACGCCCCCGGCCGACCTGCAGGCGGCCCTGCCCGAGATGGCCCGCCTGGCGCCCGATCGCCTCGCGGTAGAGGCCGTGGGCCAGAACCCCGACTGGCGGGCCCCGAGGTGCGCGCGGGCCTGGGCGAGCCCGGCCTTGAGTTGGATTTGACCGGGCTGAGCTGGCAGGCCGCGGTGCAAGGCAGCGGCCTCAGCCGCATCGCGCTGCCCGCCCACGTCCTGGCCCATAGCCAGGCGGATCTGGTCGATCTGCGCCTGGTCACCCCCGACGGGCGGCAGATCCCCTATCTGCTGCGGCGCCTGCCCACCGAACGCCCCAGCGATCCCGTCACCATGGTCCGCGAAGAAGTGCGCGGGCGCTCCATGATCAAGGTGACGGTCCCCGATCCCGACATCCCGGTCTCCACCGTCACCCTCTTCACCGACGCGCCCACCTTCTCCCGCCAGGTCAGCTTCTTTCGGGCCGCCGGCCAGGTGCTCGACCCCCTGCGCAGCGCGAACTGGATCGGTGAAGATCGCCCCGCGCGGCTCAGCCTCGACATCGATCGGGTGGTGGGCCAGACCCTGGTGGTCCAGATCGACAATGGCGACGATCCGCCCCTGGCCCTGTCTGGCCTCAGCTTGAGTTGGCCCGCCTGGGAGCTGATCGCGGTGCTGCCGGATTCGGGCGCCCGCCTGGTCTATGGCGATCCCCGCCGGGGCCCGCCCGACTATGACCTGACCCTGCTCCACCGGGAGCTGCTGCCCCGGGCCAAGGCCGAGGCCACCCTGTCGGCGCCCACCGCCCTCACCCCGCCGCCGCGCTCGGCCTTCGACAAGGTGATGCTGCTGGGCGGCATCGCGGTGCTGGTGGGCGGCATGCTGGCCCTGACGGTGCAGCTGGTGCGGTCGGTGCCCGCTCCCGACGCAGCACCCGAGCCCGAAGACAAGGACCCCGCGCCCGATCCGGCGGCCTGATCTCCGCCGCCCCCAGGGGTCGCCCCTGGCGCCGCCGCCGGCTGCCAACCCGAAGGCGGCGGGTCAACACTCCAGGCAACCGCCCACAACCCACGAGGGCCCCCTGTCCCCCGAAGATCCCCACCGCCTGGCCCACCAGCGCCGCCTGTCTTGGATGCCCTGGCTGTGGGACAGCCTCAAGGCCCACCAGCGGGCCTGGGCCGAGCCCTGGCAGGCCCGGATCCAGGCGGATTGCGCGGCCCAGGAGCGGGTGCAGTTCGGCCCGGATGTCTTCTTGTCCCCCGACGCCGCCCTGATCGCCGAACCCCACCGCGACATCACCGTGGGCGAGGGCTGCCGCATCGGCGCCCAGGTCTTCGTGCATGGCCCCGTGCGCCTGGGACGCCGGGTGAGCCTGAACCCCCGCGTGAGCATCGATGGCGGCCGCGCCGGCGTTGTATTGGGCGACGATGTGCGGGTGGCCACCGGGGTCGTCATCTACGCATTCGACCATGGCATGGCGCCTGACCGCCCCATCTCGGCCCAGCCGGTGCGATCCCGGGGCATCACCATCGGCGACGACGTCTGGATTGGGGCCAACGCTGGCATCACCGATGGCGTGTCGGTGGGCGCCCACGCGGTGGTGGCCATGGGGGCCGTGGTCACCCGGGACGTGCCCCCCTGGGCCATCGTGGGCGGCGTACCGGCCCGCATCATCGGCGACCGGCGCCAGGACCCCCTTCCCGCCATGGGCTGAAAGCTCAGCGCAGGGGCAGGGCCCGCAGGGCTTCGGCCAGGTCCCGAAGCTCGGCCTCTCGGGGGTCGCCCGCCCGCCACACCAGCCGAAAGGCGTCGGCTTGCAGCGGCGCATCGGGCAGCAGGCGCTGCAGCAGGCCCATGTCCAGGTCGGGCTGCACAAAGTAGCGGGGCAGGACCGCCACCCCCTGGCCGGCACACACCGCCGCGCGAATCGCCGCGATGGTGCCCAGGAAGCGCATCGCGGCCCAGGGCCAATCCACCACCGGCCCGCCCCCATCCAACAGGTAGCGAAAGAGGGGCAAGGAGGGCGCGGCGTCCACCAGGGTCAACCGTGCAGCATCGGCCGGCCCCGCAAAGGGGGGGGCATCTGGCCCCACCGGCCCGACAAAGACATAGTCTTCGGGATGCAGCGGCGCATAGTCCAGGCCCGCCTCTACCAGGCGCCCGCTGGTGACCAGGGCCGACAGCTCACCTTGGCGCAGCCGATTCAGCAGATCTCCATGCTGGCCAAAATAAAGGTGCAAGCGTCGGTCCGGCCGGGCGCGCTCCAGGTCGGGCAAGGCCGGGCTCAGCCAGCTCAGCCCCAGCTCGTAGCGGGTGCCCAGCACCAGGTCGAAGGGCAGGCGCCGGGCACCGTCGGCCACGGCCTCCCAGCAGCGCCGGGCCTGGTCCAGGGCCTTGCGCGCCTCGGGCAGCAGGCGGCTGCCCGCCGGGGTGAGGTCCACCCGCCGGCCATTGCGGTCGAAGAGTCGCTCCCCCAGCAGATCCTCCAGGCGCAGGATGCGCTCGGAGAAGGCGGCCGGAGACAGGGCCACCACCGACGCGGCGGCGCGAAAGGTCTCACCGTCGGCGGCGGCGACGAAGCAGCGCAAGGAGTCGAGGTCGGGGATGCGGGCGATCGGCGTGGACATGAACAGGAGGATAGCGGCCGATGGAGCCCTTGTGGTGCCCGGCCGAGGAGCCCCGTGATTCGCCCCTTCCCAAACTGCGCCGCCCTGCTGGGCCTGCTGCTGACCGCCTGCGCCGCCCGGACGCCCGCCCACCTTGGCGCCCCCGCAGACTGGACCCTGGGCACGGCCGAAGACTGCGCCCTGTGGCAAGACGCGCGCCTGCAGCGCCACCTCGACCGGGTGACCCACAGCCGCCAACGCACGGGCAACGCCGCCCGCCTGCTGGTGAATGGTGCCGACGCCTGGCAGGCCCGCAGGGACAACCTCGTCGATGCCGAGGTCATCCTGGTCAAGACCTTCATCTGGGCCGACGACGCGACGGGGCGGCAGCTGCGGGACCGCCTCGCCGCGCGGGCCCGGGCCGGCGCCCTGGTGATTGTGCAATATGACCTCAAAGGCAGCCTCAAAGGCATGGGGGATCTGAGCGCCAGCCTGGATCTCGCCCCGGGCCAGGCCTGGCTGAAGGACCTGCCCCACCTGCGCAGCTTGAAGCAGGCCGGCGTGGTGCTGGTGCCCACCAATGTGCCCCGCAGCGCCCGCCAGCAGCGCCGCTGGCAACAGAGCGCCCGAGACCTCACCGGCATTTCTGCAGACACGGAGAGCAGAGGCGATGTGGGCCGCCTGCGGGGGCTCAACCACTTCGACCACGAGAAGTACTTCCTCACGGCCCACCGCGACGACCAGAACCGCCTGGTGTGGCGGGCCATCCTGGGCGGGCTCAACATCGCCGACGAGTATGCACACGGCGGCACGGGCAAGGTGGAGGCGCCGGGGGGCCGTCCCGGCTGGCGCGACACCGATGTGGAGCTGCGCGGCCCGGTCACCACCGACATCGTCGCCCGCTACCTGGACGTGCTGGGCGTGAATGTGCAGCCACGCTTTCTTCCCGATGATCCCCGCCTGCGCCGCGACCTGCTGCTGCAAGCGCAGCCCCGGGCGGGCGAGGCCCAGGTGCGCTTTGTCTGGAACCAGCCCGCGCTGCGCAATGGGCGCCACATCGAGCGCCTGCTGCGCAGCCTGGTGAAGGCCACCCCCGAAGACGCGGTGATCCGCATGGAGATGGCCTATTTCACCCCGTCTCGCCGCATTCGACAGCCCTTGCAGCGGGCCTTGCGCAAGGACCGGCGGCTGGCGGTGATCACCAACTCAAGCCGCAGCATCGACGTGCCCTTTGTGGCCACGGCCAGCCGCGCCGTCTATGAAGAGCTGCTGAAGAGCGGGCCCCAGGCCGCCCTCTTCGAGTGGGAGCCCCGGCCCCGTGTCGGCGAGGAGACCCTGCATGTCAAGGCCGCCAGCTTCGGGGCCTGCGGCCCGGTGATGGTGGGTTCTTCCAACCTGGACGGCCTGTCCACCGAACACAACTCCGAGTCCGTCGCGCTGATCAGCGAGGCCGCCTTCCGGCGGGACTTCGACACCCAGTTCGCGATGGATGTCGAGCAGTCCCGGCGCATCCGGCAAGGGGAGATCGAGAGCGCACCCAGCATCCGCCGCTTCCTGGGCCGGATGGTCTATCGGGTGGGTTGGTACTTCCTGGACAACTGAAGCTCAGCCCGATGCATCAGCCAGGCCCCGGGCCACCACCGCCTCGGCCGCCAGGCGGGCGCCCAGCAGGCGGTAGACCGGCAAGATGTCGGCCGCGGTCGCCAGGGCGCCGGCCAGCTTGTCGCCCGCCGACAGGGCCTTGGGCAGGTGGGCGCTGGCTGTGGTCGCGACGGCTTCGAGGTGGGGGAGCACCCGCTGGCCCGCGGCGCGCAGGGGGCCCGCCAAGGCGTCAAAAGCACCCCGCAGGCCCCCCAGGTCCCGCCCACCGGCAAAGGACGACAGGCGTTGAAGCTGGCTGTCGCCGTAGCGGTCCATCAGGTCGTCCATCAGCCGCCCGCCCGAGGTGAGGGCGTTGTCGGCGAAGGGCAGGCCCACCTCGATGGCCGCATACCAGGTGAGCAGGGCGCGACCGGCCGGGGCCTCGGCAAAGGCGCGGGCGCGATCGGGCAAGCTGCCCGGAAAGGCCTTCCAGGCGAGGTAGGCCAGGGCAAAGGCCTTGAGCACGGCGTCCTTGCGCTGCTGCTCGTCGGTGTCCAGGGCCGCGCTGTCCCGCTGCAGAAAGGCGGTCACCGACGTGCGCAGCCCCGTGTAGATGGCATAGCTGCGATCGCCGGAGTCCACGAGGTCCGTCATCCACAAGATATCGACCACGTCTTCATCGTGGAGGTGTCGCGTGGCATGGGCGACCTGGGCCCCCGTACCCCCCATGGCCGCCACCACGCTGGCCAGGGCCGGGTAGGGCTCCAGCCGGGGCGATCCCGGCACCACGCGCATGACCCCGTCCACGATGCGCCAGGTGGCGTCGTCGGGCTCGAATTCCTGCAGGCGGCTGAGCACGGATTCGGTCATGGGGCCTCCGGGGCAGCCCGCAGCCTACCGGTTTGCAGGGCTGCTGGGGCGATCAGCTGGGAGGCGGCCCCGGCGGCAGCACGAAGTCGAAGTGCAGCTTCAGCCAGCCGCCCGGTCGGGCCTCGGGGGCCGTGATCAGCTCTGGCGGAGGGGGGAAATCCAACTCAGCGAGGTAGATATCCCCATCGAAGTAGAGCTGCGTGGTGAGCAGGCGGCTGCCGTCTTTGACGATGGCCACGTGGATGTGGGCCGGCAGGGTGTTGCCTTCGGGGCCATAGGGCGTGGGCTTGAGCGTGTAGAAACAGTAGGCCCCATCGGCGTCGGTGATCTGCCGGCCATAGAGGTTGGCCTCAGCGCTCTCGGTGTCGTAGAAACGCTCTTCGCCGCCGGCCATCCACACGATGATCTCCACCCCCTCGACCGGCGCGCAGGCCGCATCCAGCACCCGCCCCGACAGCACCATGGGCTCGCCGCTGTCGCCGGTCACATTCAGCTCCTGTCGCAAGGGCACGTCGCCGCGCAGAAAGGGGCCCTCGGACTGAAAGGGCGTAGCCCGCGAGCAGTCCGCCGGCAGCGGCTGACCGGCGGCATCGCATTCCACCGGCCACTCCGGGGTGGGATCCGCCGTGTCCGCCGTGTCCAAGCCCCCGTCGGCCCCATCGGACCCGTCACCGCCGCCGTCCGCTCCGTCGCCACCGCCCGCAGCGCCCGAATCCTTGGCCCCAGGCCCCTTCACACCCGGGTCGGAGCCCGCGCAAGCCGTGACCGCGAGGGCGGAGAGCTGGACCAGGACCTTGCGTCGGGACAGGGACATCGACACCTCCACGGGGCACCTACCCCGATGCGGGCGGCTGTCAGCCCCGCTGGTGCCTCCAGGCGAAGGCGCATCGCGCTGCCAGCCCGCGCCAAAAGGAGGCCGGAGCGGGATCTATCGGCTGGTTGCGGTCACCAGCTGCTCGTGGTTGAGCGTGCCCAGCCCCCGCCCGTCCGCGTCAAAAAGCTGCGAATCGAGCTGCACACCCGCGATCTTGAAGCGCTGCTCATAGGACGGCCGGTTGCCCGTCGCGACAAACTCGCCCACCACTCCCGAACCATCCATCGAGTCGGCACGGTAGCCGAAGATGTGGCGAAGCTCGGGCTCCAGCGCACCCTCCAGGTTGGCCACCTCGGTGATGCGGGTCACGCGTCGAAGGCCGTCGGGGAGCTGGTCGATCTGCACGATGAGGTCCACGCCATGCGCGATCTGCTGGCGCGCCACCGAGCGGGGGATGGGCACCCCCGACGACGCGACGAGGTTCTCGATGCGCAGCACCGCCTCGTGGGGGCTGGAGCCGTGAATGATGGCCATGCTGCCGCGGTGCCCCGAGTTGATGGCCTGCAGATAGCTGACCGCCTCTGGACCCCGCAGCTCTCCCAGCAGGATGCGGGTGGGACGCATGCGCAGACTGTTGCGAAAGAGCTCGTCGAAGCCGACGGCGCCCCTGCCCTCTACATTGTGCATGCGGGTCAGCATGCGTACCACATTGGGTTGGACGAGGTGCAGCTCCGGAACGTCCTCGATGACGATGATGCGGTCTGCCGGGTTGAAGTCTCGCGCCATGACCTCCAGCAGGGTCGTCTTGCCGGCCCCCGAGGCTCCGGAAAACAGCACATTGAGCCGGGCCCGGGTGGCCGCCTGCAGAAAGGCGGCCATGCGCTCATCCAGGGTGCCGAGAGCGATATAGTCGCCAAGGCTGCGAACCGTCTGGCAGTACTTGCGGATCGTGACGTGCATCCCGTGGGTCACCACGGGCTCGATGGCGACGTGAACGCGGCTGCCATCGGGCAAGGCGAGGTCGACGAATGGGTTGCTGGCATCGAGCCGCCGACCCGGGTTGAACTCCAGCAGGCGCTCTACCAGCCAGGCGAGCTGCTGATGATCGTCGAAGCGCAAGCGCGCGTGCTGCTTCTTGCCATCAATCTCGACGAAGATGGACTGAGGCCCGTTGATCATGATCTCGGTGACCCGTGGGTCGAGCATCGGCTCACTCAGCGGGGTCTGCACAAATATACTGCGCACTGCGTCTGCATTCGGCACGGCAAGCTCCTCCGGGCCTCCTCACCTATGGCAGCGCCGGGTGCATTGGCCTGACCTGGCGCAGGGACCGGGTCGATCGGCAGCAGCCCAGGGCAGACTGTCGAGTCGGGAGGACCAGGTCTTGGGAGAGCCGCACCGACGGCTCTGGCGCCGATGGGCGGTCTTCATGGACGCCCCTCCGCAGCCCTTCAGCCCACCCTGCGCTTCCAGGCGAAGGCCCAGTCGCCCCGCGCCACCGCGCCCACCGTGTGGCCATCGCCTTGCAGCAGCCAGCGGGTGGTCAGCAGGCCCTCCACACCCACGGGACCGCGGGCGTGGATGCGGCCGGTGCTGATGCCCACCTCGGCCCCCAAGCCAAAGCGGTAGCCGTCGGCGAAGCGGGTGGACGCGTTGTGAAAGACGCAGGCGCTGTCCACCTGGTCCAGGAAGACCTGCGCCGTGTCTGCATCTTCGGTGACGATGGCCTCGGTGTGGCCGGACCCATGGGTGGCGGTGTGGGCGATGGCCTCTTCCACCGACCCCACGACGGCCACCGAACAGGCCAGATCGCCCCACTCCCGGCGCAGGTCGGCGTCGGCGGGAATGCCCAGGGCGGCAGCCGCTTCGGGCGTTCCGTGCAGGGCCACCCCCGCCGCATGAAGGGCCGCACAGAGGCGCTGCCCCAGGCCGCCCAGGCTGTCCCGATGCAGCAGCAGGGTCTCCATCGCGTTGCAGGCCGCCGGGTAGTCGGTCTTGGCGTCGATGACGATGGCGACCGCCTTGTCGGGATCGGCCGCCGCATCGACATAGACATGGCAGACCCCCTCGGCGTGCCCCAGCACCGGAATCCGCGTGTTGCGTTGGATGTGTTGGACCAGGGCACCAGAGCCCCGGGGGATCACGAGATCGATGACATCGTCGAGCTGCAGCAAGGCGTCCACGGCCGCGCGGCCCTGCACCAGGCCCAGCACGCCCGGGGGCACGTCGGGGGCCAGGGCCTCGGTGATCACGGCGTGCAGAACGGCGTTGCTGTGCTCGGCCTCCTTGCCCCCCTTCAGCAGCAGGCCATTGCCCGAACGCAAGGCCAGGGCGGCGATCTGGGGCAGGGCGTCCGGGCGGCTCTCGAAGATGACCAGCAGGACGCCAATGGGCGCGCTGACCTGCCGCAAGAGCAGGCCCGGCCCCAGCTCGGTCTCTCGCAAAATGCGCCCCAGGGGCTCATCCTGGGCGGCGATGGCGCGGATTCCTGCAGAGAGGGCGTCCAGCTTGGCATCGGTCAGGGGCAGGCGCGCGGCCAGGGCCTCGGTCATGCCGCCCACCCGCACGGCGTCCTTTGCGGCTGCGAGGTCGCGATCGTTGGCGGCGCGGATGCGGGCGCGCTGCAGCCCGATGGCGTCGGCCACCCGGTGCAGGGCGGCCACGCGGCGGTCGCTGGGCAAGGCGGCCAGCACCCGGGCGGCACGACGGGCCTCCAGGGCTTGTTCGCGGGCATCCATGGCGGGCTCCTTCAGGTGATGACCAGGTCGTCGCGGTGCACAAAGGGGCGGGCCTTGCTTTGGGGCTGGTCCAGCTCTGCGCGAAGCTCGGCGGCGCTGCGGGCGGCGAGGCCCCGCGCCAGCTCCTCGCCCTCGTGCACCACCCGCACCACGTCTCCAGCGACAAAGGCGCCCGATACCGCCACCACCCCGACGGCCAGCAGGCTGGCCCCCCGCTCCACCAGGGCCTGGCGCGCCCCCGCGTTGACCGACACGCTTCCCGCCGGCGCCGTGCCAAAGGCCAGCCAGGCCTTGCGCCGGGGCAGGGCCGTCTCTGCAGGAAAGAGGGTGCCGATGTCGTCCCCGGCCAGGACGCGCAAGACCGCGTCGGGCAGATCGCCGCTGGTGATGACCGCGTGCACCCCCGACCGGGCGGCCAGCCGCGCCGCGGCGATCTTGCTGCCCATGCCACCCCGGCCCATCGCCGATCCCAGGCCTTCGACGATGCGCGTGTCTGCAGAAAAGACCGGGACGCGCGCCGCCCCGGGCTCGGCGGGCGGGCGCGTATACACGCCGTCCACATCCGAGAGCAACACCAGGGCGTCGGCCCCCAGATAGGCGGCCACCAGGGCGCTCAGCCGGTCGTTGTCCCCAAAGACCGCGCCCTTTTCCAGGGCCAGCTCGGCCGTGGACAGGGTGTCGTTCTCGTTGAGGATGGGGATGGCGCCCAGCTCCAGCAGGCGTTCGAGGGTGGCGGTCAGGTTGTTGAAGCGCTGGCGGAAGTGGAAGTCCTCCTCGGTCAGCAGGATCTGGGCGCACTGGCTGCCCAGGCGCACAAAGAGCCCGTCATAGAAGGCCACCAGCGCGCCCTGTCCCGCGGCGGCGCAGGCCTGGCGGTCCACCACGCTGTCGGGGCGGCGATCAAAGCCCAGGCGGCGGGCGCCCAGCCCCACCGCCCCGCTGCTGACCAGCAGCACGTCCAGACCCCGCAAGCGCAAGGCGTGAAGCTGCTCTACCAAGGCGCCCACGCGGCCGAGGGCCATGCCGCCGTCGGGTCGGGCCACCACGCCGGTTCCAACCTTGACCACGACACGGCGGGTGGCAGCGAGGGCGGCGCGGGATGAGAGCATGGGCCCCCGGCTAACGCGGCAGCGGCCCTCCGGCGGGGCTATGACGGGGCGCGCCCCCAGCTTGGAGCCCCCATGGCCGCGTCGGACCCCGCTCGTTTCAAGTCCATCTGGATTCCCGTCTCTGCGGCCTTCTTCGCCGGAAGCCTCTGGCCCCTGGTGCTGGTGGCCGGGCTGGGTGGCGCGGCCTGGGCCGGCAGCAGCCCCGACGACGAGATCGCGCTGAAGGCCATCAAGATCCTGAGCCTTGCGTCGGGCAAGACCCTGAGCATCGAGGCCGGCGACGCCATCGTGCTGCAGACCGGGGCGTCCAGCATCACGATGAAGAAGGACGGCAGCATCAGCATCAAGGGCAAGGATATCCGCATCGAAGGCAGCGGACAGGTCAGCGTGAAGGGTTCCACCGACACGGTGATCAAGGGCAGCCAGATCAAGCAGAACTGAAGGCCGCGCGCATGCGACCCCGGGCGGCCAGGGTGAGCCCCGTCGCCACGACGCTGGCGCCAGCAGCCACCGCATAGAGGGCGCTGGTGCCGAATCGGTCCACCACGCTGCTGGCCAGCAGGGCCGTCAGCAGCGGGCCCAGGCCATAGGTGGCGGTGATGACCACGCTCTGGGCGCTGGCGCGCACCTCGGAGGGGGCGGCCTTGCGAAAGAGCTCCACCACCCCAATCCAGAAGACCGCATAGACCAGCCCGTGGCTGAGCTGGACCAACGTGAGCAGCCAGGGATCCTGCAGCCAGGCCACCAGGGCCCAACGCAAGGCGGCCGCGCCCATGGACAAGGCCACCAGGCCGACAGGCTCCATGCGGCGCAGGATGCCCACGGCCAGAGCCATCACGGCGATTTCTACAGACACGCCCGTGGCCAGGGCCACCCCGGTCCAGGTGCTGGCCAGACCCAGGTGCTCGATGTGCACGGCATACCAGGCGTCATAGGCGTTCAGGCCCAGGCCGTGCAGGGGCAAGGCGAGCACCACCAGGCCGATGCCGGGCTGCTGGGCCAGGGTGCGCAAGGCGGGCCCCAAGGCGACGGGGCCATCGGCCTTGGCGTCGGGCAGCCGCAGCAACACAAGGAGGCCCAACAGCCACACGACCGCCGCCAAGGCAAAGGGCGCGGGGGCCCAGGCCACCTGGTCGGCCAGGAGGGCGGCCCCACCCCCGCAGGCCAGGAAGGCCACCGAACCCCACAGGCGGATGCGCCCATAGCGGCCCGGATCCTCGCCCCGCGCCTCCAGGGCCCGCACGGTCAGCGCGTCCAGGATGGGGCCGATGGGCGCCCGGGCCCCGGCAAAGAGCACCATGCCCACGCCCACCGCCCACAGGGGCAGCCAGCCCGTGGCGATGGCCCCCACCACCACCACCGTCACCAGGCTGGCCACCTGCAAGATGCGGGTGCCCATGCGGTATTTGTCGGCCACCAGGGCCCATGCCGGGCTGAGCAGGATGCGGGTCAGCGGCATCAGCCCCAGCAGGCCGCCAATGGCCAGGGCCGAATAGCCCATGCGATCCAGCACCAGGCCAAAATAAGGACCAAATGCACCAATCGCGCCCAATGCAGCAGCATAGGACAAGGCGAGCAGCCGTGGGGAGGCAGCGGACAGGGAGGCTCCGGCGGCGGGGCCCCGCTCTATCCCCGGCGGGCCCGTGGGGGCGGCCTCAGTCCGCCACAGCCGAGAAGTCCCCGCTGAGCTGGCAGGGGAAGGCCGCGTCGGCCCCATAGGCGGTGCCATCCAGGCCGCCGCAGTCGGCGCCTTCGCAGGCGAAGTGGTGGGCATAGCTGCCCGAGAAGGCCGAAGCGGAGGTCCAGTCCCCCGCCATGCCAAAGCGCACGCTCACCACCGCCTGCTTGCCGTCCCGGGTCAGGTCCTGCTCGAAGAAGAAGACCGGGGGGCAGCTGAAGGCGTTGACGTCGAGATCGCAGTCCAGCACCTGGTCCCCCTCGTCAAAGGACACGGCCATGGTGCCGGCGGCCGCGTCGGCGTCAATCGTGGTGCCAACCGGGTCGAAGTTGGCGTAGACCGTATCGAATCGGCAGTCTCCGCCATCCCACTCCGTCAGGAAGCTCAGGGTGTAGGCGCCGGACTGGTGGGCATGAGGCGCCGCCTCTTCGGCCTTGCAGGCCAGGCTGAGCAGGGCGGCGGACAGGGGCAGGAGAAGGCGCATGGGGGGCTCGGGCAGGCGGGCGCCCGAATCTAAAGGTCGAAGACCTCGTGCCGCAAGGCCGCGCCGTGCAGGGCCCCCAGATCAGTGCCGTCGGGCACCGCCGTGTGGTGCATCAGGGTCAGCCGCTGCTGCACCGTCTCGGGCAGGGTGCGCAGCTCGTCGAAGTGGCTGTGAACGGTGCCCCGAAAGGGCGCGCTGAAGGTGCACTCGTGGAAGACGCGCTTCACGCGCGGATCCTCGACCGCATCCCGGATCCACTGGGGCGAGAAGGTGGTATCGCCCGACCACAGCACCCGGCTGTCTCCATCGTCCAGATCCAGGCCATAGGCGGCCTTTCGCACGCCCACACCCTCGACATGGGGCACCTGGAACCACCGGATGCGCAGGCCCCCGATCTGCAGGGTGCTGCCCCGGCGCAGGTCCAGCAAGGCGGCCGTGCCATCGGTGCGCACATCGCCCTCGCGGTCGCTGTAGAGGCCGATGAAGGGGTCGAGGGCCTGCACCAGGGGGTCGAGCAGGTCGGCCGGACCGCAGAGCGGGGTGCGGGCGAAGGCCGGGGGACCGGCACGCCCGGTGTAGTAGCGCTCCCAGATCAGCTGCTCGGGGCTGGCGTGATCGCCGTGCAGGTGCGTGAAGACGACGGCGGCCACATCCCCGGGATGCAGGCCCAGCTCTTTGAGGCTCTGCACCGCGGTGGTGCCGCAATCCACCAGCACCAGCCCCTCGGAGGTCTCGACCACCGCGTTGTTCTGGTAGTTGATTCGGTGGTCGGTGAAGGCCCCGCCACTGCCCAGGAAGGTGATCCGCATCCGGCCTCCGTAGCCCACCTTAGCGGACGCCCGGCCCGGCCCGACAGCCCGATCAGTGGATGACCGGCTCGTCGGCTTCCGGGTGGATCCAGCGGGGGCCCACCGAGGGCTGGGGAAGGGGCGGCAGGTCGGACCAGGCGGGCCCGGCAAGGGCGGCATAGAGCGCGTCCTGGAGCTGGTCTTCGCGGGCCATGGCGGCCAGGCGCTCCTTCTGGCGACGGCGGGCCTGGATGCCGAAGACCACGAAGAGCAGGGCGGCCCCGCCCAACAAGACGGTGTCGCTCACCAGGGTCTTGAGCCAGATGCCCGAGGAGGTCAGGCGCCCGCGCCACTCCTGGTCCAGGCGGCTGAGGGGCAGGCCGGTGGCGCTGAAGAGCGAGGCCTCGACGCTGCGGCCCCGGGCCATGTCGAAGATGACCTGCTGGAAGGCCTCATCGCCATATTCGGCCTTCAAGAAGCCCACGAAGTCGGCGGACTGGGCATAGGCCAGCTGGGCCCGCACCGCGCTGGTGGGAAAGCCGCGGGTGATCTGTTCGAGGCTGAGCAGGCTGTCGCCGAGCACGCCGGCCGACAGGCGATCGGTCAGCTCGGGGCCCACCTCTCGGGCCACGATCTGGGCGGTGCCCTCTTGCAGCCAGCGGGGCACGGGACGCGGCCCGAAAGCGCGGCCCAACACGATGTGAACGACCTCGTGGTCGAGCACCTGATTCAGCGGCGTGGCGGTGCCGGCCCGGGCCCTGGGGCTGTGCAGGAAGATCAGCCCCTGGCGCGGCCAGGCGGTGCCATCGGCCCAATCCGGCGGCACGCCGGGCTGCATGGCGTCGAAGGTGGCGCCATCGGGGGCCAGGTAGATGTCCATGGGGCCGCCGGGCGGCAAGCCCAGATCCGCGGCGATGCGGGGGATGGCGACCGCGCTGTGCTTGAGCAGCGCCCGGGCGGTGGGCAGATCGTCGGGGTGGGCGTGCACCCGGGCGTAAAGGCCCTCGAGGGTGCGCCAGTCGGCCGGAATCGCGGGCGGCGCGTCCAGCTCGAAGGCGGAGCTGTCGCCGGCGGACATCTCGGCCTGACCGGCGAAGGCGGGCCCAGACAGGCCCACCATCACCACCAGGGCGAAAAAGAAGGCGAGCAGGCGGCTGAAGGGATGGGCTTGCGGTGTCATGGTTCAACGCTAAGGACGGCGGGTCAGGCGGGAAGAGGCCCCACGGTCCACTATCGGGCAAAGCCCCAGGATCACGAGAGATTTTTTTGTCCAACAAGTCAATAAATGCCCTGCACCTCGCTCCAGCCCCTGCTTTCAGGCGCTTGGGGGCCGTGGCCCTGGTGGTCTTTTCGCTGGGCTGCGTGCCCAAGCCCACCCCGGTGGAGACCTGGCAGACCGGAGACCACCAGGCCGCCCTCAACGCCCAGAAGCTCGCCCTGGCCGAATCCGATGAGCGGGACCGTGCGCTGGAGGCCCTGCGGCTGGGCAGCATGGCCTATGCCGGCGGCAACCGCCGCCTGGCCGAGAGCAGCTGGCGCGAGGCCGTCGGGCTGATGACCGACTTCCGGGCGGACGGGGAATTCGCGGCCCTGGTCGGCTCTGAAGACAAGAAGGCCTGGAAGGGCGAGCCCTACGAGAAGATGGCGGCATTCCTCAGCCTGGGCCTGCTGCTGCACGAGAAGGGCGATCGCGACAACGCGCTGGCCATGTACAAGAGCGCCGTGCTGGCCGATACCGGCAGCGCCTCCGAACGCTACCGGTCGGACTTCGTGCCGGCCTGGCTCATGCAAGCCATCGCCTTCACCGCTGAGAACGAGCCGGGCAACGCCGAACAATCGCTGAATCGGGGCATCGACGCCTGGTGCAGCCGCAACACCATCGACATCCTCACCGACGCCTTGGCCACGGTGAAGGTGGGCGGCCTGCCCCCCGAAGACAAGGATCTCGCCCGGGCCGTGCTGCTGGCGGCCCTGCCCGGTGGCACCGCGGCCCAGCCCCGCGACCCGGTGGCCGCCGTCACCGCCACCACCGCATGGGCCACCGAGCTGCTCAAGGTGGAGCGCGAAAAAGACCGCAAGGACCGGCTTCCCGAGCTGGCCAGCTTCCGGGCCAGCCACTTCGATCGGGCCACCGACGCCTTGCCCAAGGTCAGCGCGGCCTGGGCCAAGGCCGTGGCCGCCCGGCCCGACGCGTCGGGGGCCGAGGCCGCCTGGTTCGACCAGCAGCTTCGGGCCCTGATCGCCGATCCCCCCTCGGTGCTGCTGGTGGTGGAGCAGGGCCGGGGGCCCATCAAGATCCAGACCGGGGACCACGGCGAGGTGCTCACCATCGTGCCCTCCCGCAGCCCGGCCAACCCGCCCCGGGTCATCGCCGATGGGGGCCCGCCGGCCAACCCCCTGCTGCTGGACAGCCTCAGCTACCAGGCCACCACCCGGGGCGGCCGCAAGGTGGACGGCTTCTTGAAGGGCAAGGCGGTCTACAAAGACGTGAGCATGGTCAGCGCCTATGTTCTCAACGTGCTGTCCGATGTGGCCCGGGCCTCGGGCAACGACAGCCTGGGCGATGTGGGCCAGATCATCAGCACCGTGCTCTTCGTCAGCAGCCTGGTCACCAACCCGGCCGCCGACATCCGGCAGTGGGAGCTGGCCCCCGAGCGCTGGTACCTGGTGCCCCTGGACCTCGACCCCGGGCCCCACCGCATCGACCTCGCCGGCCGCCGCATCGATCTCACCGTGCCCGAGCGCGGGCAGGTCGTGCACCTGGTGCCGGCCCTGGCCCCCGGCGGCCCCACGAAGATCCCCGCGACAGAATAAGGGAGCCCCGACCCCGTCGGTGCTTCGCCCCCGCAGGAGCCGCCCATGTTTCGAATGGCCGTCCTCGCCATCCTCCTCTCCGGATGCGCGACCAAGACCAAGAAGACCACCTATATCGACCCCGACGCCCAGAGCCGGGTGGAGGGCACCGGCCTGGAGGCGCGGGATGTGCGCGCCATCGCCAGCCAGATGGCCCGCGAGATGCTGGACAGTCCGGTGATCCAGGCCTTTGAGGGCACCCCGCGCATCGCCGTGTTGCCCGTGAAGAACCGCACCCGCTTCCTGGTGGACCAGGAGATCTTCACGACGCTGATCACCGACCTGCTCATCCAGAACGCCGCCGGAAAGGTGGCGGTATTGGACCGCAGCATCGTGGACCAGATCATGAACGAGCGCGAGATGAAGCGCGAGGGCGACACCGACCACGCCGGGCTCAAGGCCATGGCCGGCGCCGACTTCTTCTTGACCGGAGAGCTGCGCGGCCTGTCCGCCAGCGACGCCAAGGCCCAGAGCGACTACGTCGTCGTACGCTTCGCTCTCACCGATGCCGAGACGGGCATCGTGGGCTGGTCCAACACCTACGAGATGAAGAAGGAGGGGTCATGGGGCGTGCTCTACCAGTGACAGGCGTCCTGCGCGGCGGCTTGCTGGCCCTGCTGCTGTCGGTGGCGGGCTGCGGATCCTGGCATGGGCCCAAGCCCCTTCAGGCCTGGAAGGCCGTCGGCAAGTCCGAAGAGATCGTGGCCCTGGACAAGGCCGCCCACACCCTGGTGGCTGTGCAATCCAAGGCCGAGGAGCGCCGCCCCGACGGCCGCCTGGCCTTGCGGGTGGAGCTTGCGAACCTGTCGGACAAGGATCTCGCCATCCAGGTCCAGACCCTCTTCCGCGACAAGAACGGCGTGCCCACGGGTGAAGACACGCCCTTCGAGCCCATGGTGCTGCCCGGCATGGGCAGCAAGATCTACAGCGTGGTGAGCCTGCGTGCCGACGCCGCCGCCTACACGATCCAGGTCAAGACCCCCTGAGCGGGGGCCGATGGAGGGCCCAGACACCCCCCCCTGAGGTCGCCGCCGCCCATGACCCCCCGCTACCTGACCGGCTTTCGCGACGAGCACCGCGCCCTGTGGGGCAAACACCCGGTGCGCATCCAACATGGGCTGGCCGAGACCGGGCTGTTCACCGATGAGGCCCTCGCCCGGCTCATCCAGGACTATCCGCGGCAAAACTACGATCTGCTGTATATGGCCAAGCAGGGCACCGGCAATCTGGCCAGCTGGCGAGAGGGGGATCTGGGCAAGGTCAAAGGCGATGTGGCCCTGGCCGCCATCCAGGCCGGGCGCATGTGGCTGAACCTGCGACGGGTGCACGAGGCCAGCGCCCCCCACGCCCGCCTGCTGGAGGGCATCTTTGGTGAGTTGGCCGCGCTGGTGCCTGGTCAGCGCACCTACAAACACAACCTGGGCATCCTGATCTCCTCGCCCGGGGCCCAGGTCTACTACCACTCCGACCTGCCCGGACAGTCCTTGTGGCACCTGCGCGGCAACAAGCGGGTCTATGTCTACCCCAACGTCGCCCCCTTTCTGCCCGAGGACCAGATCGAGAAGATCGTGCTCAACCTGACCGAGGCCGAGATCGACTACCAGCCCTGGTTTGACGAGCACGCGCGGGTCTATGACCTGCAGCCCGGCGAGATGTTGCATTGGCCGTTGAATGCGCCCCATCGGGTGGAGAATGGGGATATGGTCAATGTATCGGTCACCACGGAACATTGGACCCACGAGATCCGCAACGCCTATGCCGTGCGCTATGCCAACGGGCTGATGCGCCACCAGCTGGGGCTGAAGCCGCCGCCCCCCAGGCTGCGGGGGCCATCCTTCTGGGCCCGCGCCGCGGTGGCCGCCGGGGTCAAGCGCTCCGGGCTGATGAACCGCCACAAGGCCCCCAAGCGCATCGAATGGGAGCTGGCGCCGGGGGCGCCGGGCCAGCTGCGCGAGGTCGAGCCCTGGGTGCTGTGAGGGCAGGCCCACGGGGGGCAACCCGGCTGAGGCCGGGGCCGATCCTGCAACCGGCGCCTATTCGACGGTGAATTCCAGCGTGGCGCTGGTGCTGTCGAAGTCTTCAAAGCGAACCGACGCCCACCAGCTCCCCGGCGCCAAGGGTTCATCCCAGATCGGCTCGGAGAGGGTGTCGCCGGCGCCGATCTCCCAGTCAGTGATCGCGGTGTCGCAGAGGACGCCCATGCCCATGCCCGACCCCCGCGGGTCCACCAGCTCCATGCTGCTCCACACGCAGCCGGTGCGGGTGGTGAAGACCAGGGCGCTGTCGCAGGGGTTGACCACGGCGGCCAGCAGCTGGATTCGGTCGGAGCCATCGCAGACCTCACAGCGACCCTCCAGGTCGAAGGCCTGCAATTCGGGGCGCAGGTCGGCGTCGGTGCAGCCGGTCAGCAGGTCGTCTCCACCGTCGCCGCCGTCGCCGCCGCCGTCGCCGTCGCCGCCGTCGCCGCCGTCGCCGCCGTCGCCGCCCTCGCCCCCATCCACCCCATCGGCGCCATAGAGGTCCACGTCGCTATAGTCGTCATCATCGGCGCCAGGGGCCTTCTGGCAGGCCATCAGCGACAGCAGCACAAGGGGGAGCGGCACAAGGGGGAGCAGCGGGCGCATGGGCACTCCACGGGCAGAGCGCCAGCATGCCCCCGGCCCGGGGTGGCGGCAAGCGTGGCGCCAAGGGGTGCTCGCGCGCTAATGGCCCCCGGTGACGTGGTACCGCGACAAGCACCTGTGGGTGGCCCTGGTGGTGGGCATCCTGCTGAGGGTCCTGCCCTTGGCCATCTGGTATGACGACAGCTGCGTGCGGGACGAGTGCACCTATGTGCGGCTGGCCACCCGCTTTGCCGCGGGCGAGGGCATGACCTCGTCGGTGGGCTGGCTGTGGGCGCCAGGCTACCCCGCGATCATGGGCCTGTTCAAGGCGCTCACGGGGGAGGCCGGCGCCATCAAGGCCCTGCAGGTGGTGGCCGCCGCCGCCGCGACGGTCTTCATCTACCTGCTGGCCCAGCGTGCCTTCTCGCGCAGTCCCGCACCGCCGGGCAACGCCGCTGCCGGGCGCAGGGCCGGGCGAATCGCCGCCTGGCTCTATGCCCTGTCGGCCCACCAGATCTTCTTCACGGGCCGGCTGTGGAGCGAGGTGCTCTACGGGGCCATCTTGATGGGCGGGCTGCTGCTCTTTGGCCAGGCGCGGGACGCCTTGTCGGCCCACTGGCGCGCCCGTGGCGACGACCCGCCCGCGGCGCAGAGACGCGCCCTGACAGCGGCCCTGGGCCTGGGTGCCCTGGTCGGCGTCTGCGTGCTCTTCCGCGGTGTGGCCCAATATATGCTGCCCATCTTCGTGGTCGGCCTGCTGTGGGGCCGGCTGCGCCGCAAGCGGGCCTGGCTGCAGGCCCTGGTGCTGGTGGGCGCCACCGTGCTGGTGGTGGCCCCCTACAGCGCCTATGCCACCCACAAATTCGGGGGCTTCGTCCTGTCGGACAAGACCATGGGCCGCATGATGTGGCTGGGCAACAACGACTTCCCGCCCATCACCTTCGACTATGGCAATGGCCAGCTGTCGCGGCGGGCCTACCGGGCGTCGGCCAAGCGCGGCCGGCCGGACTGCGGCAGCAAGAAGGATGTGATGGAATTCGACCGCTGCCAGACCGAAGAGGCGGTGGCGTGGATCAAGGAACATCCAAAAGAATTCGTGGGTCGCATGCCCATGCGCGCCGCCCAGATGCTCAACCCCCACAGCCTGCTCACCCGGCACCTGCGCTGGGGGAATTTCCCGGGCATGCCCCAATGGATGGATGAGCTGATCATCCTGTGGCAGGCGGCGGGCTCGGGCCTGGTGATGCTGCTGGGGGCGGTCGGGCTGACCTCTCGGGGCAAGGGCGCGACCGGCCTGGTGGTGGGCGGCATCCTGGTCTACCACGTCGCCGCCATCGCCCTTCTGGCGGGGCTGTCCCGCTACCGGGTGCCGCTCGAACCCCTGCTGATGATCTATGCCGCCGGCCTGCTGGCCAGCCCCCGGGCCGCCCGCCGCGCGCTCTCGGACAGCTTCCTGGGTTGGCGCTGGCTGCTCACGGGCCTCACCCTGCTGGTGCTGCTGCCCCTCATCCTCTGGTACCTGCCCAGCGGCTGGTATTCTTGGAGACAATGGTGAAAACCGTCTTTGTCCTGGCCACCCTGGCCGCTGCCCTCTCTGCATGTTCGAGCCAACCCAAGCTGCAGGCCGGCAGCCCCACCCAGCCCGATGTGGTGCTGATCAGCGTGGACACCCTGCGGGCCGATCACCTGTCGGCCTATGGCCACGATCGGCCCACCTCGCCCTTCTTTGACCGGCTGGCGGCGGGCGGCGTGCGCTATGACTTCGCCCGCAGCGCTTCCCCCTGGACCCTGCCGGCCCACACCACGATGCTGACGGGCCAGCTGCCCCTCACCCACAAGGTGGTGGAGGACCAGCTCCGCCTGTCTGCGGAAACCCCCGTGCTACCCGAGGTGATGAAGGCCCAAGGCTACGCCACCGGGGGCTTCGTGGCCACCCTCTATGTCTCGCGTCTCTTTGGTTTCGAGCGGGGCTTCGACCGCTTCGAGGACTTCGGCGTCCACACCGAGAAGGCCAATCTGGGGGGAGAGGTCGTCGCCGGGGACGTGGTGGACCAGGCGCTGAAGTGGTGGGGCAGCCTGCCCGCCGGACAGCCGGCCTTCCTCTTTCTGCACGTCTACGATGTGCACTATGAGTACGATCCCCCCGGGGACTACGGCAAGCGCTTCGATCGGGCACCCGAAAAGAGCGACCCCAAATACAAGAACTACCACCACTTCAGCAAAGTCAAGAATCAGCTGACCGAGGCCGAGTTCGCCCACCAGCGCGCGCAATACGACGAGTCGATCCTCTATGTCGATGACCAGTTCGCCCGCCTCGAGGCCGCGGCCAAGGCCGCCGGCCGGCAGGTGCGCTTTGTGATCACATCGGATCATGGCGAGGAATTCGGCGAGCGGGGTTCCTGGGGTCATGCCCACACGCTCTTTGCCGAACAGCTCCATGTGCCCCTCATCCTGAGCGGGGCCGGCCTGCCGGCGGGCAAGGTGGTGACCGCCCCGGTGGGCACCCAGGACATCGCCCCCACCCTGGCGGCCTGGGCCGGCGCCGCGCCGGACAGCCTGAAGGCCGACGGCCTGATCCTGGACCCCAGCAGCAACCAGGACGCCGCGCTGGCGGGCCGGCCTTTCCCCGCCGAGACCACCCGCTTCAAGACCAACCGCCTGGGCCTGTATGAGGCGGGGCTGCGGCTGGAGTGGGACCTGGAGTCCGGGCAGAGCTGGCTCTATGACCCACACGCAGATCCAAAGGAAGAACGAGATCTATCGGCCGATCGTCCCGAAGATGTCGCCCGCCTTCAGGGCCGGCTGGAGGCCCTGCACGGCATGCCCTGGGAGGCCGTGACCGCCGGCGCGGTGAGCACCGACGGCGTGCTGCTGCAAGGGGGCCGCCACAGCGCGCTCCAAGTCGAGCCCGGCGGCCGCTTCCTGGCCCTGCCCTTTGACGCGGCGGTCCGCTTCACCCCCGTCGGCGGCGCCCAGCAGGGCCCCTACAAGGCCAACGGGGGCGAGCACCCGGGGGCCGACGCGGGCCTGCGCTACCAGGGCGGGGCGGCCGGCGCGGCCACGGTCATGGACGCCGAGACCTGCAAGGCGCTGGCAGCCCTGGGCTATATCCAAGAGGGCTGCGGAGAGGCCGAGCCCAGCCCCTGACCGGCATCAGCGGCGGGCCCCTCACCCTCGCGGCGATCCGATCCGATCCCCAGTCCATGACCCTCGCCTGAGGCCTCCATGGGCATGACCAACCGAGAACGCCAGCTGCTGCTCTCGCTCGCCCTGTGCAGCGCCGCAACGCTCCACTACCTGCAGGACGAGACCGAGATCCGACCCAGCCGGGTGGCCAGCGTCGCGTCGAGCAGCGGCAGCTCCCTGCCCGAGCTGCGCACCTCCCCCGCCGCTGCAGAGCCGCTGGACGAGGCCTGCGACGAGGCGGCACCCTGGGCTGAAGATCGCGTCATGGTCGCGGGCTATCCCGACGAGCTTCAGGCGGTGGCCGCTGCCCTGGGCACCACCCTGCTGCGCGAGCCCGGGCGCTCGGGCTATGGCGTCATGGCCACCCCCGACGGCATGAGCGTGGCCGCGCTGATCGAGCGGCTGAAGGCCGAGCCGGGCGTGCTGGATGTGAGCCACCAGGGCCGCATGCAGGCCGCCGCAACCGCGGCCCTGCCCGAGGACCTCAGCAGCCTGCAGTGGCACCTGGGGGCGGTGAAAGCGCCCACCAGTCCCTCATCGGAGCTGGCGACCGTGGTGGTGGCCGTGCTCGACAGCGGCGTGGCCTACGAGGCCTACACCGAGCCCACTCGGGGCGGCAAGACCTATGCCCCTGCCCCCAGCCTGGCGGCCTCGACCTTCGTGGCGCCCTATGACTTCGTGAACGACGACGCGCACGCCAACGACGACAACCAGCACGGCACCCACATCGCCTCGACCCTCGCGGCCACCGGCCGACTGCGCGGCGTGGCCCCCGGCGTCAGCATCATGCCGGTCAAGGTGCTCGACCACCAGAGCCAAGGCTACGAGAGCGACCTCGTGGAGGCGATCTACTACGCCGTGGACCACGGCGCCGACGTCATCAACATGAGCCTGTCCTTTGCGGTGGGCTACCGCCCGAGCCGCGCCCTGCTGGACGCCCTGGCCTATGCTGAAGCGTCGGGGTGGTGATGGTCGCCGCCGCCGGCAACCAGGGCCTGAACGCCATCCCTGGCCGGCCGCCAGCCCCGGGTGATCGCCGTCGGGGCGTCTTGTCCCACGGCGGGCGGGGCAGCCGGTGCCCGCCTACGCCAACCGCTCCGCCGAGGTGGACCTGTCCGCACCGGGCGGCTGCATCGACCAGGACGTGGACGGCGACGGCTATCCCGACGGTATCCTGGCCGAGACCATCGACGCGTCGCATCCCGACCAGATGGCCCTCTACCTCTATGCAGGAACCAGCCAGGCCGCCGCCATCGCCAGTGGGGCAGCCGCCTGGATGATCGCCGAGGGGGCCGATCCCTTCCAGGTGGACGAGCTGCTGCGGGGTGCGGGCGGCCCCGGCACCTTGCGACGCGTGATGGACGGCCGTGGCAACGGAGATCTGGACGTGGAGGAGGCCCTGGGCTCCCTCGGCTCGGCAGGCGCCCGGACCGACCGCCGGCACCTCGCCACCTTGATGGCCTACTCGTCCATCGCCACCAGCGCCTACGTGGTGCCCACGGCGCGGGTCAGCCTCTTTGACGAGGCTGGGCGGCCAGTGGCCAACGCCGACCTGGTCGTGCGCCTGCAGGGCACCACCCAGGCTACGCTGACCTGCCGCACCAGCAGCGCGGGGAGCTGCACCGTGCAGGGCCCTGCCGGTAGCCACGCCCGCTACTTTTCCGGCGGCTGGCTCTACACCATCGAAGGGGCCATCCTGCACGACCGGCTCCATCGGGCAGAGGGCGTGATCTTCCACAGCAAAGGCCTGGATTCCGCCGTCGGGGCCATGCAGCAGCACCCCCGGACGGCCGCCATGGTGCTGGGCTACTATTGGGATATGGGCATCGACCCTGCGTTGGGTCGCATCATGACCAGCGTGGTGGTCAACGATCTCGCCGTGGGCAACGACTACCGCCCCAGCGCCTGGATCTACCAGCCGTCCTGGGCCGATGTGCAGCGCTGGAGTGAGCCCCTGTCCCTGGGCGGCTCGGGCATCTCCACCAGCCCCTTCCCGGTGCGTCCGATCTCCATGGGCGGCTCGGGCATCTCCACCAGCCCCTTCCCCGTGATCGAGGTGCTGGCCTTCAAAGGCACGGGCATCTCCACCAGCCCCTTCCCCATCACGGGCACCTTCTCGCCCCCCGAGGCGCCTGCCCTGCCCGGCGACCTCGACGGCGCCCCGGTCTACCTCAGCACCGGCATGATCGGCAGCAGCGCCGATACCAGCGCCTCGTCCTTGCAGGGGGTGCTCGATCGCGGCGGCTTCGTGACGGAGAGCGACCAGCCAGCGGCCAGCGAGCTGGGGGCCACGAACCTGGAGCGGGGCGCCAGCCGCCACCGCGGGCAGCAGCGAAGACGGGGGAGCGATCGCGCTCTGATCGGGTCCATTGCCCTCAAGGATGCGGCTGGGAGTGCGATGAGGACCCCACAGCCGCACCCCGGAGAGCCCCCGTGCTCGCGACCCTCCCCCTGTCCAACATCGGCTACAGCCAACGCCAGCACCCGCGCTACGAGATCGAAGCCGGGCGCGGCGTGCGGCTCTCGGTCGATCTGCGCCCGACCCACCGGCAGGTGCGCTTCCAGGTGCTGGACCTCGCGCTGGGCGGCTTCGCGGTCCAGGACCCCCAGAAGCTGCTGCAGGAGGGGCAGCTGTTGAGCATCGAGCTGGACCTGGGGGGCCCGCTGCTGATGCTGCGGGCCACGGTCGTCTACCGGGCGGGGGCGTCCCGGGTAGGCGCGGCCTTTGTGCGGGACGCGGCCCTGTCGGCCGCCAGCATGACGCTGGAGTCCTTCCTGATGCAGCTTGGCACGCCGAAGGATGGCCACTGAGATGGGCACCGAGAACCCCAACCAGCGCAGCCCCCGCGGACGCACCGGCCAGCGGGTCGGCCCCTGGGTCCTTCGTGCCCGCATCGGCGCCGGCGCCTTTGGAGAGACCTGGCGGGCGCGGGCCTCCGATGGGCGCGTCGCCGCCGTCAAGCTGCTGGAGCACCCCCCCGGCGCCGAACTGACGGCCCTGGGCCGCGTCTTTCACCCCGCGATCCCCATGCTGCTGGGCGGCGGCGGCGGCCAGTGCCCCTTTGTGGCGATGGAGCTGGTGCCGGGCCGACCCCTGGACGAGCGCCTGGAAGGCGCCGCGATGGGCATCGACAGCGTCGCCCACCTGGCCGCCACCCTCACCGACGCCCTGGCGTCGATGCACGCCGCCGGCTTCACCCATGGCGACGTAAAGCCAGGGAACATCCTGGTTGATCCGAATCACGACACCCGCGCGTGGCTGGTGGACTTCGGCCTGGTGGGCGCCAACGGGGGCTCTCCGGCCTGGGCCGCCCCCGAGGTGCTGTCCGCGCAGACCAGCGGCCCCCAGGCCGATCTCTACAGCCTCGGCCTCGTGCTCTGGACCGCGCTCACCGGGGCGCCGCCCTGGGCGGGCAAGGCCATCGAGGTGGCCCTGGCCGAGCGCCTGCAGCAGCCGGCCGCCCCGCCCCCGCCGCGGGCCGGATTGGCTGGTGGACCTGGTCTGCAAGCTGCTGAGCATCGACCCCAACCAGCGCCCCGGCGCCGGCGCGGTCATGGACACCCTGGCCATGCGCGGCTTCTCGGGGGCCACCCTGACCGCCGAGACGCTGCGAGGCCGGGCGCGGGTGGCCTTTGTGCCCGACCCCGACACCGGCCCCCAGCTGGACCGCTGGCTGAGCAGCGGCGGCCCCATCGCCATCGTCGGCCCGGTGGGAACCGGCCGCAGCACCGCCTTGCGCGCCTTGTCCCTGGAGCTTCGGGCGCGGGGCCGGGTGCCCGTCACCATGCAGGGTTCCGGCGTCGCCTGGGCCGCCACCAGCGCCGCGCTGGCCGAGATGGGCTGCAGCCTGCCGGAGGCACCGGACCGGCTCACCCGCATCGACGACACCCTCGACCTCTTCGCGGCCCGCAGGGTGGTGGTGCTGGCCCACGACCTGGCCAGCATGGACCCGGAATCCCAGGAGCTGGTGCGAGAGCTGGCCCAACGCAAGGGCGACCTCTGCGTCACGGGCGAGCGTGCGCCGGACTTCCTGGAGCGTGTCGTCGAGACGCGCCCCATGGGCCGCAGCCGCACCGGCAGCCTGCTGGGCATGCTGCTGGGCGATGGTGGGGATCAGGACGAGATCGTCCGCGCGGTCAGCGAGGGCGGCGGCGCGCTGCCGGGCCGGGTGGTCGAGATCCTCTGCCGGGCCCTGGAATCGGGCGCCTTGCTGCGGTCGGGGCGCAGCTGGTGCTGGGACGCCTCCCGCGCACCCGAAATCGACGACCTGGACGTCAAGCAGGCCGATCTGAGCGGCTTGAGCACCGGCGCCCGCCGCCTGGCCACGGTCTGCGGCCTGCTGCCCGGTGGCATCCTGCAAGCGGCCGCCCGCCAGGCCGTGCGGCTGGAAGACGAAGCCTTTGCTGCGGCAGTGGACGAGCTGGCCGCCCGCGGGCTGCTGCGCGCCGAGGGCGACCGCCTGCGGCCCGAAGCCGCCGCGGCGCGGCAGCTGGTCAAGAGCGCGCTGGACGCCCCCCGGGTGCGCGAGAGCCTGGTGCGTGTGTTGGCCACACGCGCCGACAGCGCCCCCGAGGTGATCACCGCCCTGGCCCTGGACAACCAGGACGCCGATAGCGTCGCAAAATTCGCCGAAGCTGGCGTGCAGGCCCTCATTCCGATCGATCCGGTGGGTGCCGCCCGCATGGCCACCCGGGTCTGGAAGCTCGCCCCCGTGGGCGCCCTGGTGCCCGTCACCATCGACGCGCTGACCGCCGCCGGCCGGGTGGACGACGCCGCCAACCACGCCGAAGCCGCGCTGGAGCACGTTGCGGATGTAGACCTCGCCCAGGTCGCCATCCGCATGGCCATGCTCGAGGTCGATCTGCGCCAGCGGCCCGAGATCGCGTCCTTCTGGGTCATCCGCGCCCGCAACGCCTTGGGTGACCAGGCCCTGCCCGATCAGCTGCGCCTGGTGGAGGCCTCCATCTCGGCCTTGCTGCGCGAGCCGGAGCGCTGCCTGGAGCTGCTCGAGCCCCTGATCTCCGTCGCACCGCCAGCGAGCGGCCCGGCCCTCACCCGCTGGCTGCAGGCCCGGGTCACCGCATCCACCGCCCTTCACCAGATGGGCGACCTGCCGCGGGCCATCTCCGTGCTGCGCGATGTGCCCCGCGAAGTCGGTCGGGGCACCGGCCCCCGGGCGCGCCTGGACGCCTCTGCGGGCCGCGTGCTCTGGCTGGCGGGGCGCTACAGCGAGGCCGACGAGGCCCTCGCAGCGGCCGCGGATCGCGGCGCGGGCTTGGGTCTGGCGGATCGGGCGCGCATGCTTAACAACATCGGGGCGGCGCGCTACCAGCTGGGCCGGCGCGAGGCCGGCGTGGCCGCCTGGGAGCAGGCCCTGGCCCTCTTCGAGCGCCTGGGCAGCGAGCGCGAGATCACGCGCTGCTCCGCCAACCTCTGCCTGGGCTACCGGGATCTCGGCCGCTGGGCCCGCGCCTGGCAGGTGGGCCGCACCGCGGTGGAGCGCACGGCGCGGTCGGGCGATGACGATCTGCGCGCCAACGCGCTCATCAACTATGGGGAGCTGGCGCTGGTCACCGGCGACCGGCTTCGGGCCCGCGAATTCCTCGAAGGCGCCCTGGGCGTGACGGAGCGCGCCGACCTGGACCGCGAACGGGTCGAGGTGCTGGTGCTGCTGGCCCGCCTGGCGGTGGAGGAGCGCGACCCCTGCGCCAACGAGCACGTGGCCCGCGCCCTCGCTGCGGCCCGCGCGGCGGACAGCACCCTGGATGCCGCCAAGGCCCTCGCCCAGGACGCCATCCTGCTGGCCCGCGCCGGCGCGACGGCCGCGGTCCTGGACGACCGGGCCGAAGCCGCCCTCGCCCCGGTCAAGGAGGCCGGCGCCGCCGCCGCCCTGGCCGAGATCCGCTGCGAGCTGGCCTTGGCCATGATCGAAGCCGGCCGCCCGAGCGAAGCCCGGTCCTACCTCGACCAGGCCCGCACCTATGGCGAAGAGAGCGGCAGCGTCCCCCTCATCGAGCGCATCGACCGCCTGCACCGCGCCCTGGCCGAGGCCAGCAAAGAGGCGCCAGTCGATGACCGCCTGATGGAGATGGTGCGCCTGGCCGTCGTGATCAACGAGCAACACGATGTGGGCACGGTGCTCGACCAGATCGCACGGGCGGGACGCGAGATGCTGGGCGGTGACCGCGCCTTTGTGCTGAACGCCGAAGGTGAGCTTCAGGCCTCCGTTTTCGAGGATAGCGACCAGGGCACCCCGTCCATGTCGGTGGTGCAGCAGGTGCTCAAGTCCGGCCGCGAGGTGGTGGCCGCCGACGTGGGTGAACGCGCCGATCTGCGCGCCCAGCAGAGCGTGTCGTCCATGTCGGTGCGCTCGGTCTACTGCACCCCCTTGCGCCACCGCGACCAGACCCTGGGCGTGCTCTATGTGGACAGCCGCGACGTGCGGCGCCGCGACCTGTGGCAAGGGGTCCAGCTCATGCGGGGCCTGGCCGCCCTGGCCGCCGTGGCCATCCGCAAGGCCCTGGATGTCGAAGAGAGCATGCGCCGGGCCGAGCTGAGCGCGCGCCTCGCCGAGCGCGAGCAAGCCGCCCGCATCCTGGCCGAGAAGAACGCCCAGCTCACCACCATGAACGAGCGGCTGGCCCGCTCCGCCGTCACCGACGCCCTCACCGGCCTGGCCAACCGCCGCCGCCTGACCGAGGTGTTGACCACCTTCGACGCCCGCCTCAGCCGCCGCGAGGTCGGCTACGGCATCATCATCCTCGACATCGACCACTTCAAGCGCATCAACGACACCTGGGGGCACCCCGTCGGCGACGCGGTGCTGCGCTGGGTGGCCACCGGCCTGCGGGCCCTGGTGCGCGAGGAGGACCGGGTCTTCCGCTTCGGCGGCGAGGAGATGGTCATCATCATGGACGACCCCAAGCCACAGCATGTCGAGGCCCTGGCTGAGCGCGTGCGGGCCAACCTGGAGTCCCGGCCCTTCGAGGTCAGCCCCGGCGTCACCCACCGGGTCACCGCCAGCCTGGGCGCCGCCCTGGCCCGCCGCGGCATGGACCGCAACTGGGAGCAGGTGCTCAACCGCGCCGACCAGGCCCTCTATGTCGCCAAGAGCGAAGGTCGAAACCGCGTGGTCCTCGCCCAGCCCGAAAAGGCGCGCGACAGCCAGGTGGCCTGAGTCCGCCCGGCCGCGGGCCCCCTGCGCGGGCCGCCCCATGTCACACTGGGGCGGATGAACCGCACCTACCGTGCCATCACCGCCTCCTGTCGGGTCCTGGTCGGGTCCTTCTTCCGGCGCATCGAGATCTCGGGCCTGGAGAACCTGCCTGAGACCGGCGGCGGCATCCTGGTGAGCTGGCATCCCAACGGTCTCATCGACCCCGGGCTGATCTTCAGCCATTTTCCGCGGCCTGTGGTCTTTGGCGCCCGCGACGGCCTCTTTCGGTGGCCGGGCCTGGGCTGGATGATGCGCGCCGTGGGCACCGTGCCCATCTACCGGGCCATGGATGGCGGCGACCCGGAAGCCCGCCGGGCGGCCAACCAGGCCAGCCTGGACGCGCTGGCCAAGGCCGTCGTGGACGGGCGCTGGTCCTGCCTCTTCCCCGAAGGCGACAGCCACGATTCGCCCCACCTGCTGGAGCTGAAGTCCGGGGCCGCGCGCTTCTTCTTTCGCGCCCAGGAGCTGGCCGGTCCCGACGCGCCCCCGCCGGTGATCATCCCGGTGGGCCTGCACTATGACAGCAAGCGGGCCTTTCGCAGCCACGCCCTGCTGACCTTCCACCCGCCCCTGCAGCTCAACGGGCCGCTGGTGCTGCCTCCTGCACCAGAAGATGCTGCTCCAGCTGATTTTCGAGAGAAATGCCGGCAGGTCACCGACGAGATCGAGCGGGTGCTGAAAGAGGTGGTCCATGCCACCGAGAGCTGGGATGTGCACTTCTTGATGCACCGGGTGCGCAAGCTGGTGCGGGCCGAGCGGGCCGTGCGGGCGGGGTCCAAGCTGCGGCGCCCCCGGATGCTGGAGCGCACCCTGGGCTTTGCCCGGGTGTGGGCGGGCTACCACGACCGCTTGCGCACAGAGCCCGAGGCCGTGGCCGCGCTGCGCGCCCGGATCGAGGACTATGACGCCGACCTGGTGGCCTTGGGCCTGGAGGACCACGAGCTGGATCGGCCGCCGCGCATCGCATCGCCCTGGCTGGCCTTCATCCTGCTGCTTCAGGTGAGCTTCGTCTTCCTGCTGCTGCCGCCCATTCTGCTGGTGGGCTACCTGGTGAACCTGCCGCCGGCGGGCATCGCCCTGCTGGCCAGCAAGCTCTTCGCCAAGCGCGAGAAGGACGAGGCCACCATCAAGCTGCTGCTGGGATTGATCCTGCTGCCGGCGGCCTGGCTGGCGGCCGGGGTGGGTGCGGGCCTGGCCCACAACAGCCTGCACGCCGCCTTCCCATCCATCCCCGACACCCCCGTGCTGGCCGGCCTGTTGACGGTGGCGCTGGCCATCGTGGGGGGCTTTGTGAGCCTGCGCTATGTGCGCCTGGCCCGAGAGACCGTGCGGGCCTTGAAGGTGCGGCTGACCCGGGCGCGCCGGCGGGCGGCCATCCGCCGCTTGCGGGCCACCCGGGCGGCCCTCTTCGACGCCATCGAAGATATGACGGCCAGCCTGACCTGCCCGGGCGGGTCACCCCCGATGGCCGCGTGGTGTCGGATCAAGACCCCGAGGCCCGGCTGGATGGCGGCGTGGCCCGAGATTGAGCCAACGGGGCGGGCCCAGGCTAAGTTGGTCCCCCGCCCTGGGAGCCCCATGCGCCTGGCCCTGCCCTTCGCCCTGTCCGCCCTGCTTGCTTGCGACCCGCAGCCAGCCGACTCCGCCGCCGCGGCGCAGTCCGACGCACCCACCTGGAATGGGGATATCAAGCCCATCTTCCAGCGCAGCTGCCTCAGCTGCCACGGGGCCGACGGCGGCTTGAGCGGCCTGCCCCTGGCCGACTTTGCCCAGGCCCGGGACTGGCGGGTGGCCATCGCCAGCGCCGTGTCCGCAGGCAGCATGCCGCCCTGGCTCGCAAGCGATGACTGCACCGACTACCAGGGCGATCTCTCCCTCAGCGATGCCGAGAAGCAGGCCATCGTGGACTGGGCCGAGGCCGGCGGGCCCGAGGGCGATCCCGCAGAGGCCGCCGCCGATGTGGACCCCTGGGAGGCCCCGCGCCTGGCCCGCGTCGACCAGCACCTGGACATGCCGGGGCCCTACACCCCGGCCGAGGACCGCCCCGACGACTACCGCTGCTTTGTCATGGAGTGGCCCTATGAGGACACGGTCTGGGTCACCGGCTACGAGATCCAGCCTGGCAACACCGATATCGTGCACCACGTCATCCCCTACATCATCGCCCCCGACGACGCCCAGACCTACCGGGACATGGACGCCGCCGACCCGGGCGAGGGCTATGGCTGCTATGGCGGCCCCGGCGGCGACGTGACCACCCTGATCAACACCCGCTGGCTGGGCTCCTGGGCGCCGGGCGCCGGGGCCATGATCGTGCCCGAAGGCCACGGCATCCGCATTCCCGCCGGGGCCGTCATCGTGTCGCAGGTCCACTACAATGTGACAGCGGCCGGGCCCGCCCCCGACCTGACCCGCATCGGCCTGCAGGTGGAGACCGAGCCCCAGAAGGGCGCCCTGGTCCAGCCCTGGACCGACACCGCCTGGGTGCTCGGCACGGGCATGGACATCCCCGCCCAAAGCGAAGGCACCGAGCACGTCTTCCGCTATGAGAACGGGGTGGCCGACGGCAGCTACACGGTGCATGGCGCCGGGCTGCACATGCACACCCTGGGGCGCTCGGGCAGCATGCGGGTAGAACATGCCGACGGCACCGAGAGCTGCCTGCTGGTGCAGGATCAGTGGGATTTCGACTGGCAGCGCACCTACTGGTTGCAGCAGCCCGTGACCCTCGGCCCCGGCGACGCCCTGGAGCTGCGCTGCACCTGGGACAACCCCACCGACGAGAGCGTGGCCTGGGGCGATGGCACCGGCGACGAGATGTGCCTGGGCATCACGCTCATCACCTGGGAATAAGCACACCGGGCGCGTTCAGGGGGGGGTGGTGTAGGGTCTGTGAAGGGTGACGGCGCCGCGATCTCCCGCTATCCTGCCCTCCGCATCGACGAGCACCCACCCCAGGAGCACCATGACCACCCTCTCCAGCATCGGCGCCACCCCCAGCCTGACCCAGGCCCGCACGACGGGCACGGCCGCGACCACCACCACGGCCACCGCAGCCACCGCGACGGCCACCGACACCGTCAGCCTGAGCGCCGAAGCCCGCGCCGCCCTGGCCGATGGGCAGCCCCTCTTCGCCAGCGAGGCCGCCATGGCCGACGCCGGCGCCAACGAAGAAGCCGACCAGGCCCAGGACGCCCGGAGGGGCCCGCGCTCGGAGATACACTTCAAGTCCAAGAGCGCCTCCATCGCCGAAAAGACCAAGCTCAAGCTGGAGAAGACGGCCAAGCAAGCCGACACCCGGGTGCTCAAGGCGGACGACAAGCTCCAGGACGAAAAAGCGGCGAAAGCCCAGCTCGTAGACCGCAAGGTGGGCACGCTGCAGGGCACCGAAGAGAACATGAAGCAAAAGGCGACGGAACGCATCGACGCCATCTACGCCGACGCCAAGGAGGACGGCGTCGAGCCCGACCTCGACCGGATCGACCAGATCCAGTCCAAGCTCAAGAAGGAGCGCGCCTTGAAGGCCAGCCATCAAGAGGCCTTCACCGAGCGCGTCGGCGGCCGCGAAGAGGACACCAAGTCCCGCGTGGGCGACAAGGTCAAGCTTGGCACCGACAAGCTCGAAGAGAAGAGCCGGAAGGTGGCCTCCCGCAGCACCGACCGCCTGTCGGGCATCGAAGAACGCATGAAGGCCCTGGACACCCGGGGCGACGTCGGCGAGGAGAGCCAGCGCAAGGTCTGAGGCCCCTGACCCCCGCCTGGAGCGCCCGTGTCTGCACCCAAGGTCCTGCTCGTCGGATCCTCCTTCCAGCAGGACCATTCGGTGCCAGCCGTGCGCCAGGCCCTCGCGCGGCTGGGCGCCCAGGTCCTCTTCCTGGACAGCGCCCAGCTTCCGGTGGGCGTGGACCTGTCCTGGGGGGAGGACCCGGCCGACAGCCGCCTGCGCACCCCCGACTTTGACGTAGCCATGGGCGATCTGGACGCGGTCTGGCTGCGTCACACCCATGTGGCCGCCGGGGTCTGGGAGCTGATGGATCCGGCCTATGCCCCCGCCATCAAGGCCCAGACCGTCTCGGGCCTGTGGGATCTGTTGGGATGCCTGGACCACCTGCGCCAGGTCGACCGCATCGCCGCCTTGCAGGCCCTGCCCGGCCAGGTGGGCATGCTGCGCCTGGCCCGCACCTGCGGCCTGGCGGTGCCCCGCACCCTGGTCTCCAACGATGTGGACCGGGTGGCCGCCTTCCTCGACGGCCTGGGCGGCCCGGCCATCCGCAAGATGATCGACTCCTCCGCCAGCAAGGTGCCCGGCCCGGACGGTCCGATCTACCTGCCCACCCAGCGGGTCAGCGCGCAGGATCGGGCCAACCTCGCCCGGGTGGCCATGTGCCCGATGGTCTTCCAGGAAGAGGTCGAGAAGGTGCGCGAGCTGCGCATCACCGTGGTGGGCGACCAGCTCTTCACCGGCGCGGTGGACCCCCGGGGATCGGCCAAGGGCGCGGTGGACTGGCGCCAGGACCCGACGCTGGTCGGCGCCTTCCGGGCCTGGGACCTGGACCCCACCGTGGCCGCCGCCGTGCGCCGCCTGATGACCCGCCTGGGCCTTGAATTCGGGACGGTCGACATCATCGTGAAGCCCGATGGGGAGCATGTCTTCCTGGAGGTCAACACCATCTCCTTCTTCGATTTTCTGGAGGAGGCCACCGGGCTGCCCATCAGCGTGGCGGTGGCCGAGCTGCTCGCCGGCCTGCGGCCCGGGCGCCTGTCCCCCGCTTCTTGACCGTCCTGGACGTGATTCCCAGCGAGTGAGCTAGTGGCAGCTTTGCAAATGCGACAGTGTCGCATTAAGGGGGGTCGCCCACCCAGGAGCCCCCATGCGACCCCTGCCCCTCCTGCTGATCGCCTTGGCAGCCTGCACCGACAAAGCCGATGACAGCGCCACCCTCGAAGACCCGGCCGAGCACGCCTGCGAGCAGCGCAGCCAGACGGGCACCGCCCTGACCGCCGCCAACGCACCCGAAGACGCTCCCGCCCTGGCCCTGGGCGAGACGCCGGCCACCGCCAGCCTGGTGCCCGGATCCCCAGGCTACCTGTCCGTGGAGGTCACCGAAGAGCAGGCCGCCCTGCTCTTTGCGGGCACCGCGGATGTGGTCGTGGGCCTGGCCTTGGACGGGGTCGCCCAGACCCTGCCCCAGGGCAGCCCCAATTCGACCTGCCCCGAAGACATCCCCGAGCACTTCGACCTCGACCTGGACCCCGGCACCTGGACGATCACCCTGGGCCCGGCCGCCACCGACAGCGTCTGGCTGCTGCTGATGCCCGCCGAGGGCCACGGCGACCACTGAGCAGCCTCAGGCGCAGTCGTCGCAGACGCCCCGCAGCTGCACGGCCACCGCCTGGGCCCGCACCGACGCCGGCGCGCCGCCCTTGGCCGGCAGGCTCAGCAGCACGCCGGGCAGGCAGGTCACATCGCCACACTCCACGCACATGAAGTGGGGGTGGCCCATCTCGTCGTGCACGCTGGTGGCGCAGGGGTCCTCGCCCAGCTCGAAACGCCAGACATGATCCCCCAGGTCGTGGCGGTGCAGCAGGCCGGCCTTCACCAGGTCGGCCAGGTTGCGGTAGACCGTGGCCCGGTCCAGCCCGGCGGCGTCGCCGATCAGGTCCATCACCTCGGAGTGGGTGAGCGGACGGGCAGCCGACCGCAGGCACTCCAGCACCGCGAGCCGGGGCCCGGTGGCCCGCAGGCCGACGGCGCGCAGGGTCTCCCGGAGATCTCCGGTGGACGCGGCGTGGGTGGGGTGTGTGCAGAGCTCGCCCATGCCCCAATGTGATCCCGCAGCGCCCCGGGCGCAAGCGGGAAGCGCCCGACACGGCCCTTCGGCCCCGGCCAGCCCCCACGGGCCCCCGACAAAAAAGGACAGCTCCGGCCACCACATGTCCGCTCTGTCGTGAGACACTCATGGAGTCCGCATGGAGGCCCGATGGCCCCCCCGAAGCCCGCCGAACGATTCGTCATCGTGCACGCCGACCCCCTCATCGGCCGCACCGTCGCGGGGCGTTTCCGGGTGCAGGCGCTGGTGGCGCGGGGCGCGACCGGCCGGGTCTACCGCTGCGAACAGCTGGGCCTGCAGCGCCCCATCGCCCTCAAGATCCTCGACGCCACCGGGGGGGACTTCGACATTGACAGCGCCCGCGAGCGCTTCGCCCAAGAGGCCACCGCCCTGGCGCGGCTCACCCACGAGAACACCGTTCGGGTGGTCGATGCCGGCTCTTGGGAGGGCATCGACTACCTGGCCATGGAATATGTGGCCGGCCAGACCCTCAAGCAGCGCCTGGAGCGCGGGCGCCTGCCCCCCGCCCTGGCCTTGTCGGTCGCGCGCCAGATCTGCGCGTCCTTGGCCGAGGCCCATGGCGCCGGCCTGGTCCACCGGGACCTGAAGCCCGGGAATGTGCTGCTCACGCGCAAAGACGACGGATCCGTCGGGGTCAAGGTCGTGGATTTCGGCCTGGTCAAGCAGCTGGGCGCCGCCTTGGACGCCACCTTGGTGGGGCGCATCGTGGGCTCCCCCCTCTACATGGCCCCCGAACAGATCCGCGGCGGGACGGTCGATGGGCGCTCCGACCTCTACGCCCTGGGCGGCGTGCTCTTCCACATGCTCACCGGCCGGCGGCCCTTCACCCAGGACACCACGGCCAGCGTGCTGATGGCCCACCTGATGACCGCGCCCCCGCTGCTCTGCGACGCCATGCCGGACGCGCGCCTGCCCCCGGCCCTCGACGCCCTGGTCCAGCGCTGCCTGGCCAAGGACCCCCTTCAGCGCTTTGGCGCCGCGGGGGCCCTGGACGAGGCGCTGGCGCACTGCGCCCAGATCCTCGACGGCAGGCTGCCCTGGGAGGCCCCGCTGCCGGGCGGGGCCCTGCCCCCGGAATTCCGCTTCGCGCCGCCCGCCGCGGCCCGCCCTCCCCAGCGCCGCGCCCGTCCCGGCGCCCTCGGGCCGCCCTGTGGCTGGTGGCCGCCGGCGCCACCCTGGCCCTGGGGATCGGCGCGGGCGTCGGCCTGTCGCTCGGCCCCCGCCAGCCGCCCCGGCTGCGCTCAGCCAGGCCACGCCGACCGGCCTCACCGAGGCCCTGCTGCTGGCCCAGAGCCCGGTGGAGGTCCAGCCCGACCCCGCCATCGCTCCGCCGCCAGCGCCCGCACGCCGCACGCCCCCGCGCCCCCGCGCCCGCGCAGGCGGCCACGCTGGACCTGGGCGCAGCGGTCGGTCCGGTGGCCCCCGAATGGGGCGGTCCGCTGCCCGACCAGCGCGTGGCCACCCACAGCAGCCCCGGCCCCCAGGGCCGCTGACCCGGGTGCACCCTCAGTGGCTGGCCGCCTGAGACCCGGCCTTTAACGCTGCTTTTTCTGCAGCTTCCGACCGAAGCATCTTACGCGCGACGGTGGGGAAGATCAGGCTGGCCAGGATGCCCGCGGTGATCACCACCACCTCGGTCTCGGGCGCCACCGCCCCCGCCCGGCTGCCCAGGTCCATGATGGCGATCACCAGCGTCAGGGGAGCGGCCAGCAGCAGGTTGGTGGCCACCACATCCCGGGCCTTGAAGCCCCGGGCAAAGAGCAGCAGCCCCGGTAGCTGCTTGACCAGCATCATGATGCCCAGGATCAGCCCGATCATCGCGCCATTCTCAAGCAGCAGCGACGGCGTGACCTCCAGGCGCAGCCCCACGTGGATGAAGAAGACGGGCACGAAGAAGCCATAGGCCATGCTGGCCAGCTTGTGCTCCAGGGCCTCGGCCTCGCGCACCACAAAGCTCAGCAGGGCGCCCGCGACGAAAGCACCCAGGAAGGGCTCTACATGGGCCATCATGGCCAGGCCGATGAAGACGAACATCAGGCCGAAGCCCACCCGGACCCCGAACTCGCTGGGGTCGTCATGGGCCACGATGCGCGTGAAGGGGGCCGGGAACCACCACAGCGCCGTGCGCAGGAGCACGACCACCACCACGATGGCCAGGCAGAGCAGCAAGAGCCGCCCCACGCCCAAGAACACATCCATGCTGCTCTGGGCGTGCTGGGAGATCTCCACCAGGCTGAGAAAGATGATGGTGAGCAGCTCTCCCATGGCCGCAAAGGTGATCATCGTCGCCCCGAGCTCGCTGCCTTGCAGCCCGGACTCGCGCACCACCGCCAGCAGCAGGGGCACGGCGGTGGCCCCCAGGGCCAATCCCACCCACAAGCCCCAGCCCATGGCCATGGCCGCCGAGATGGCGAGCCCAAAGCTCATCAAGCTGGTGACCACGGGCATCAACCACGATCGAAGCCCTTTTCTTTCGATTCCGCGGAAATCGATCTCCAGGCCCGCCAAGAAGAGAAAGAAGGCGAAGCCCAGCTCGGCCAGAAAGACGATGAAGGGGTTGTGGGGGTCCCCCGCGATGTCGAAACCCGATGGGCCGATGACCACCCCATAGAGGATCTCGGTCACCGCCACAGGTATGGCGATCTTGCGGGCCACCGCCGGCATGGCGATGGCGCCGGTGGTCATCAGGACGAGGGCCAGTTCGGCGCCGGACTGCAAAGCGATCCCGGGGGCTGAGCGGAGCCGCGGGCCTTAGAGCCCCGCGGGGTTCCAAGGTACGAACATGACGCTGCAAGGCGTGTCATGGAGGAGGAAGAGCGAGACGTCGGGGGTGAACAAGGTGTTGCGCCGACGGGCCGAATGCCCCACCACCAGCAGGTCGAAGTCCTTGGCGTGGTGGCGGATGCGTTCGATGGGGTTGCCGTGGTCGATGCGTTTCTCGACCACCACCCCGTGCAGACGGGCGATGTGGGCCACCCGACCCGGCAGGCTGCGCAGGGCGTCCTGCTCGTCGGAGCCTTCGGCGAGGCTGGGCGCCAGCACCGTCAAGACGGTGATGCTGGCCCCACACTGGCGGGCGAGGTCGATGCTGACCTGGGCGATCAGATCGGGGTCCTGGTCGCCGCCCACCGCCAGCAGGATGCGCCGATAGGGCAAGGTGCCCCGGGCCACCAGGATGGGCACCCGCGAGGCCAGGACGAAGCGCTTGCGGCTGCTCGATTGCAGGCCCACCCGCGCCGTCCACGAGATGGGCAGGGGATCCATCACCACGCAGCCGATCTTGCGGTCGAGCAGGTAGCTGGCGATGTCGGCGTCGCGGTGGTTGTCGGGGTGCACATCGGCCTTGCTCAGGCTCACCTGCTCGCTGGCCAGGGTGTGTTCCATCAGCCAGGCGGCCTCCTTCAGGGCGGCCCCCTCGCCCAGAACACCGATGCGCTCCCCATACTGGGTGGGAAAGACCGGCCGGCCGCCGCGGATGAAGGCAGCCACGCTGCTCAGCACTTCGGGCTGCCCCACCAGCAGCACGCGATCGCCGGGCACCAGCACCGTCTGGCCATGGGGCACCAGCAGCACGTCGTCGCGGTAGACCGCCGCCACCAGCCAGCGGTGCGGGTGGATCTCGGCCAGGGGCCGACCCGCCGCCGCGCTGCCCTCCATCACCGTGATCTGCCGAAGCTCCCCCTTGCCCAACCCCAGGGCCACGCCGCGGGTCTCGCCCACATTCAGGCGGTTGAGCACCAAGGCGGCCGTGGCAGAGTGGCGCTCCAAGGCGTCGGATTCCGACAGGCCCTCCCCCGGCACGAAGCCAGAGCCCAGCAGGACCACCATCTCTATGACATGGTAGACCTCCCGCGCCAGACGGGCGACCTCGCGGTTTACGGTGTCGTCGCCCATGGCCACCACCAGCGTGGTGTGGGCCACCACGCCGGCCTTGTCCAACACCAGGCGGCTGGTGCCATCGCCCAGCACCTTGCGCACCTCGATGCGACCCGCCATGGTTGGCACCATGTCCAGCCGATCGGCCCGCAGATCGACGACCGTGACCGAGCGCTCCGAATGAAGCTCGTGCACAAGCCGCCGCCCGACGCGGCCCATCCCCACCACCACGACGTCTCTGGCTGCCAGCACGCGTTGCGCTCCCGGTTGGCTTCTACGCCGCGCTGTCAGCCGGCGCGCACGTTTCAAAGGAGGTATCGCAAGGGTCGCGCCCACGCCCGCCTCCCGGACCCGATGCCCCCCATTTCTACGCCCGTCGCGATGCCCCCCCTTTCTACGCCCGTCGCGATGCCCCCCCACCTGGCCGAGGTCCGGGCGGCCGATCTCAACGGAGATGGGCGCGCAGAGCTTATTCTCGTCAGCAAGACCCCCAAGGCCGGCCAACCCGATTCGGTTTCCCTCACCCTGGTGTCCTTTGACGAGGCCGGGCGAGAGCTGGGACGGCAAGCCCTGGATCTGGCCCGCCGCCCGCTGCTTTGGGATGTTGAAGGCGACGCTTTGCTCGCGGTGGACGGCGAAGGCGCCTTGCGGCTGCGGCCCGGCGGCAGCTCCACCCGGCTGCTGTCCACGCCCACCCCCCTCGCCGGTCTCGGGCGCACCACCCCCCTCGCCGCCGATATCGCCCACGATCTGGACGGCGACGGCATCGCCGAGCTGCTGCTGTGGAGCGGCGGACGCACCCATGCCGTGGACCAGACCGGCAAGGCCCGGGGCAGCATCGCGGCCCCCGCCCGCGGCGCCTTGCGCGAAGACGAGCGGGCCGGCGGGCGCGCCCTGCACATCGCCGCCACCCCGCCCACCCTGGTGGTGGGCGACTTTGACGGAGACGGGCGGGCAGATCTCGCGCTCCCCGAAGGTGCCCGCCTCGTGGTGCATTTCACGGGCGACCGCATCGGCGACCGCAGCGCGACCTGGACCTTGCCCAAGGACCTGGACCCCCCAGAGCGCACCGGGCCCAAGGCCACCGGCCCCCGCCAGGAGCTGGTGGGCGCCTGGTTCCGCGACATGGACGGAGATGGGCGCCTGGACCTGCTCCTGCACGAGGCGGTGCTGGATGGCAGCTGGTTTGGCAGCACCGCAGCGCTGACCGTGCACCTCAATACGGGCGCGGGCTTCGGGCCGCCGCACGACATTCGCACGCCCGCCGCCGCCGTCGAATTGCAGACCCTGGACTGGGAAGGCGACGGCGACCTGGACCTGCTGGTGCCCCAGGTGGACGTGGGGGTGGGCAACCTCGGCCGGGCCCTGCTCGCCCGCCGGGTCCAGGTGGAGGCCTGGCTCTACCGGTGGCAAGGGGCGGGCTTTGAGGAGGCGCCGGTGCTGCTGCGCACCCTGTCTCTGCCCATCGAGCGCTCCGAGAGCTACCACGCAGAGCTTCGCTGGGACTTCAACGGCGACGGCGTGCTCGACCTGCTCACCGACGAGGGCGAAGACCGGCTGCGCATCCATGCGGGCCGCCGCGAGCCCCTCAAGGGGGCGGCCTTCGACGACAGCCCCCTCCTCGATCTGGCGCTGCCCGTGCCTGATGTGGCCTCGCCCTTCTTTGTGCGCGACCTGACGGGGGATGGCCGTCCCGAGCTGTTGCTGTGGGCCCCGGGCGCCCCCCAGGCCACCCTGATCCGCCTGCCCTGATCGCAGGCTGCTGCAACCCGTCTTCGCCCGTGGCAGGATGGCGCCGACCCTACCGATAGGGCAGAATGAGACAATAAGACAGAGAGGACATTTGAGCCGCACCGCCACCATCACCGGCACCGACGAGCTGGGCCTGCGGGGCCTCAACGGTGACCACGAGGGCGTGCTGCTGCGGGTGGCCCACCGCGAGCTGCTGGGCCGGGCGGACGAGTGTTCGATCCAGCTGCACGACCCGCGGATCAGCCGGCAGCACGCCGAGATCTCGGCATCCGAAGGCGCCTTGTGGGTGCAGGATCTGGGCAGCCAGAACGGCACCTGGGTCAACAATACCAAGGTGTCGCGGGTGCGCCTGCGGCTGGGCGACCTGCTGCGGGTGGGGCAGTTCCGCTTCCAGGTGGTGGTGGCCACCGAGACCCAGTCGCGGTCCGTGCACATGGTGGAGGAGCCCACCGCCAGCCACCAGCTGGTGCGCCGGGTGGGCACCGACCGCCTGAGCCGCCCCAGCGAGCTGCCCCTGGACTCCTGGCTCCGCCAGATCAGCGACTCCGAAGAAGAGCCCGACTTCAACCCCAGCCCCCAGCTCTGGGCGGGCCTGCGGCGCTATGCCCGCAACGCCGAGGTCCTCTTCCAAGCCAGCCGCAATGTGCAACACATCGACGAGGACCCCGGCGCCCTGTCCCGAGTCGTCGAATCGGTGGTGGACTTCCTCGAAGTGGACCGCGGGGTGGTCGCTTTGGTCGAGGACAAGCCCGACAGCCTGCGCCCCGAGGTGGTGGTCTACGGGGACCGCGCCACCCCCGAGACCGCCATCGCCATGTCCCGCACCATCGCCCTGCACGTGCTCAAGGACCGCTGCGGCGTGATCTCCCAGGACGCCCACGCCGACCGCCGCTTCGACGCCTCCGAGTCGATCATCGCCACGCCGGCGCGGGCCCTGCTGGCCGCCCCCCTGGTGGCGGGCGCGCGGGTGCTGGGCATCTTCGAGCTGAGCACCACGGCCCCTGGCGCCCGCTTCACCGAGCAGGATCTGGAGCTGCTCACCGTGATCGCCTCCATGATCGGGTCGGCCCTGCACCGCCGCGAGGTCGCCCAGGAGCAGGAGGCCACCATCCGCCTGCTGCAGGAGGCCCGCAAGAGCCTGCTGGGCACCCAGGCCGAGCTCGAGCGCACCGAGCGCCTGGCCCGCATCGGCGAGCTGGCCCAGAAGCTGGTGCACGAGGTCAGCAACCACGTCCTGCCGCTGCAAATGGCCGAGCTGATCAAGGAGCGCTACCCGGCCGACGCCGAGATGGCGAGTCTCATCGACGGCATCATGGCCGCCGGCGAGTCCCTGGAGACCCTGGCCAGCGAGGTGCGCGCCTACCTGCACGGCCAGAAGTTCGAACGCATCCGCAGCACCATGAAGCTGAGCACCGTGGCCCACAGCGCCGATCGCTTCGTGCGCCGCCACGAGGACGTCTGCAACCACGCGCTGGAGCTGCTGGTGGAGGTGGACCCCGAGGTCGAGATCGACCTCATCCACCTGCGCCAGGCCGTGATCAATCTCGTCAAGAACGCCGGCCAGGCCATCAATCACGACGAGGGACGCATCATCATCCGGGTGTGGCAGGACGGGGCGTCGGGCTGCTTGTCGGTGTCGGACAATGGCCCGGGCATCTCGCCGGAGGTGGCCGCGCAGATCTTCGACCCCAACTTCTCCACCAAGGGCACACGGGGGTCGGGCATCGGGCTCGGGGTCGCCCGCGAACGCGCCGAGGAGCACGGCGGCAGCCTGAGCTTCAGCACCACGCCGGGCCTGGGCACCACCTTCACCTTGCGGGTGCCCGTCGCCTCCCCCATTGCCGCAGAGCTCCGGCCCCACCGGTCGCTCAACCGCACCATCAACCCCGATGAGTCCGGCCCCGACGAAGCCACGCTGCTCTTTGAGCGCGGGCGCAGCCTGCTCGACGAGATGGACCCGCCCACCGACGCCTCCTGAGCGCCGCCTCCAAGAGCCGCGTCAGTCCGGGGAGCCCAGCCAGGCCGCGCGCAAGGCGGCCTTCTGCACCTTGCCCATGGCATTGCGGGGCAGCTCGGCCACCCGGCGCAGGTCTTTGGGGCACTTGTAGGGGGCCAGGCGCTGGCGCGCGAAGGCGAGCAGGTCGGCCGGATCGGGCAGCCGGCCGGGCACCGGCACCACCGCTGCCACCACCCGCTCGCCGAAATCGTCGTCTGGAAGACCAAGAACGGCGACCTCAGCGACCTCGGGGTGCTCCAGCAGCACGGCCTCCACCTCGACCGGGTAGACGTTGAGCCCGCCCGAAATCACGAGGTCCTTGCCCCGCCCCACCAGGTGGATGTAGCCGTCGGCGTCCTCAAAGCCCAGGTCGCCGCTGCGCAACCAGCCGTCCTGGATGGCCGCGGCGCTGGCCTCGGGCCGGCCCAGGTAGCCGCCGATCACGCTGGGACCGGCATGAAAGAGCTCACCCACCGCGCCGGGGGCCACCCGCTGCCCCGTCTCGGGGTCGCGAATCAGAAGGCGCGCCCCGGGCACCGAGCGCCCCACCGACCCCGGCTTGCGCGGCCCCTCCACCGGGTTGGACAGCACGATGCCCACCTCGGTCATGCCGTAGCGCTCCAACACAACCTGGCCAAAGCGTGCTTCAAAGGCACGATGCACCCGCGCTGGCAGGGGTGCGCTACCCGACGTGAACAGGCGCATGGCCGACAGGTCGAAGCGCCGATCCGCCGGCAGGGCCAGAAAGCGGTTGTAGTGGGTTGGAACACCCATGAACAGCGTACAACCGTCCTTTTCAAGCATGGCCAGGGCGCTTTCCGGGTCGAAGCGCTCCATCAGGGTGGTGGTGGCGCCCGCATAAAGCGCCCCGTGCAAGGCCACGATCAGCCCGTGGATGTGGAAGAGGGGCAGCACGTGCAGCAGGTGGTCGCCCCGGGACCAACGCCAGGCCACGTGCAGGGCCCGCAGGGTGGCGGCGATATTGCCCTGGCTGAGCATCGCGCCCTTGGGCTGGCCCGTCGTGCCCGAGGTGTAGAGCAGCAGGGCCGGGGTCTCGGGGGGAAAGGATCGGGGCAGCCGCACCGGTGAGGCAGCGTCCAGGGCCGCCCGCAAGCCCGTCGCCGAGCGCCCCCGCCCCAGGGCAGCCACCGTCTCGGCCAGCAGCACCGCGTGGGCCGCCTGAGAGTCCTCCAGGTAGACCGCCACCTCTGCCGGGGTGTAGGCCTCGTTCAGCGGCAGGGTGGCCGCCCCCAGCGCCAGGGCGCCCAGGTGCAGCTCCACCAGCTCCAGCCCCCGCGGCAGCTGCAGGGCCAGCACATCGCCCGGCCTCAGCCCGCAGGCCGACAACCAGCCCGCGGCCCGGCCCACCCGCGCGTCCAGGTCGCGATAGGTGAGCACGGTGGTGCCCAGGCGCACCGCCGGACGCGCCGGGTCCACCTGGCGGGCGCGTTCGACCTGATAGAAGGACATCTCGGCCTCCGCGGTGGGGGGTCCGAAAGCCTAACGACATTGACAGCGGCCGGTCCCAGGGGCAGATCGTTGAGTCAACCTGCCCTCGAGGTCCCATGCGTCTCCATCCCCTCTCCCTCGTGCTCGCCCTCGGGGCCTGCAACGACGACTGGACCGCCAAGGGCGACGGCCCCTCCACCATCCAGAACGGAGACGCCGACACCGATACCGATACCGACGCCGACGCCGACGCCGACGCCGATTCGGACACCGACACCGACACCGATACCGACACCGACACCGAGCCCGACCCCGACGATATCGACGACGATGGCGACGGCTATAGCGAGAACCAGGGCGACTGCGACGACGCCAACCCCGACATCCACCCCGGCGCCGAAGAGCTGTGCGACGGCATCGACAACGACTGCGATGGCACCAGCGACGCCGACTTCGACCGCGACGGAGACGGCACGGCGGACTGCGAGGACGGCTGCCCCATCCTGGTGGACGCCTATGCCGCCGCCGGCGGCGACGGCAGCCACACCCGCCCCTTCCAGCTGGTGCAGGATGGCATCGACGCCTCGGTGCCCCGGGGCTGCTTCGAGGTCTGGGTCGAGGAGGGCATCTACTACGAGAATATCGACTTCATCGGCTATGCCATCACCGTGACCGGCATCCGTGGCCCCGAGATCACCACCATTGATGGCGGCGGCATCGCCGCCGTGGCCACCTTCAGCAGCGCCGAAGACCGCAGCAGCGTCCTGACGGGCTTCACCCTCACCAACGGCGGCGGCGACCGCGGCGCCGGGGTCAACATCCTGGATTCCGGCCCCACGATCACCGGCAATATCATCACCGGCAACGCGACCACCAGCCTGCCGGGAATCGGCGGCGGCGTCCTCTCCTTCAATGGCGACCCGCTGATTGAAGACAACGAGATCTCGGGCAATGACGCCTGCTACGCCGGCCCCGAAGATGGCTGCGACGGCGGCGGCTTGATGCTGCGCGGCGGCGCCCCCGAGGTCATCGGCAACCAGATCCTGGACAATACCGCCGGCGACGGCGGCGGCATCTGGCTGGCCCGCTCCAACGCCCTGGTCCTGCACAACCTCATCGATGGCAACCTCGCCGATGACGAAGACGCCGTCACCGCCGGACAGGGCGGCGGCATCAACGTCGCCATCGGCGAAGACGGCTGCTTGATCCTCAACAATATCGTGACCAACAACAGCGCCACCACCCATGGCGGCGGCATCTCGGTCTACGAATACAGCAGCACCGCCGGCGAAGCTACCATCGAAAACAACGTCATCGCCTACAATACCGTCATCGAGACGTCCAATGGCGGCGGCATCCTGGTCAACCAGTACACTGCGCCCATTGTGCAGAACAATGCAATCTATGGCAACACCGGCCCCGGCGCCTGGCTGAATGCCGCGTCCTATGGCGGGGTCTTCGCCCACAACGACGTCTACGGCAACAGCTCCGCCTATGCCGGCGCCCGCGGCAGCCAGACCGGCAGCAACGGCAACCTCGCCGTGGACCCGGCCTTTACCGCTGCATCCAACGACGGCGACTGGACCAACGACGACTTCCACTTGCGCGCGGGCAGCGGGCTGATCAACACGGGGCTGTCCACACGCACGGACCCGGATGGGACGCGCAGCGATATTGGGGCCTACGGCGGGCCCTACGGCTCATGGTGATCAAGAGTGCCCCTTGAAAGCATAGACTCCAGCTCACGCGCCCAGCCCTCGGCACCCGTAGGGGCCATGACCGCAATGGCACCCCATCACGCTGTCCGCCTGTGCATGCTTGAACCTGCCAGCAGTTCGTGCTAGCCTGTCTAGACAGGAGCGCCAAGATGTCAACTGCATGGCAGCTACAGGACGCCAAGAACCGCTTCAGCCGGGTCGTGGAGGACGCCCTGCGCGAGGGGCCCCAGACCGTGACGCGCCGGGGGGAGCCTGTCGTCGTCGTCGTGGCCATCGAGACCTGGGAGCGGTTGAGTGGGGCCCGTCCAAGCTTGAAAGACTACCTCCTGGAGAGCGCACTGGATGGTCTTGACCTGAGCCGCGCCAACGAGGAGCGCCTGCCAGTGGAGCTACCGTGATCCTGCTCGACACGTGCGTGATCTCCGAGGTTGGCCGCGAGTCGCCAAGTCCTCCGGTTGCCGACTGGTTCTCGTCTCTACCCGAAGACCAGATCCGGCTCAGTGTCCTGTCCGTGGGGGAGATCCAGCAGGGCATCGAGCTGCTCGACCCTGGTGCGAGGAGAGCCCGGCTGCAGCGCTGGCTCGACGGACTGGTCCGTCTCTTTGAGGACCGGATCCTGCCGGTCGACGAGCCAGTTGCGCGCAGGTGGGGAAGCGTGAGTGCAACGGCCCAGCGAGCCGGGCGCCCGCGTCCGCCTGTCGACGCGTTGATTGCCGCCACGGCGCTTCGCCACGACCTCGTGGTCGCCACGCGCAACGTCGCGGACTTCGAGGGAACGGGTGTTCGCCTTGTCAATCCGTGGACACAGCCTCTGCCCTGACTCGACTCAGGGGGAGCCGCACCAATGGTGCGGCCACTTCCACCTTCCATCGCACCCATGACCCATACGGCGGGGTCTACGGTGCATGGTGGTGGTCCGACTGCGGCCTGCTCCACGTCTACCGCATGAGTTAAACTGTCGGCTTCAAACGGGAGCATCCATGCCACGGAGCCATGCCGGACCGCACCGACGCGAAGACCTCGCCTCGCCAGAGACCCCTACACGGACGGAACGACGCCCGCCCGGTGGCCGCGGCAACCAGGCGGCCCTGGAGGACCAGGGACTCGGCGGTGGTGGCGCCACAGGGGTGGACGAGCCCTGGGTGCGCGAGCTGCTCGAGGTTGCGCCGGTCCAGGGCGGCGACACCGGAGGAACCTGGGGCGGTGTGCAGGATCGTGCCCGCGAGGCCGGCCAGGGGGACCCCCACGTCCCGGACGACAGTTCGCAGCAGCAGGGTGGCGGTGGCTCCGGCCTGTCGGCCCGCCTGGCCGCCCTCGAGGCCCAGCTGGCGGCGGGCGATGTGTCGGGAGTCACCGACGCGGCCAAGGCTCTCGCCGACGAGGCCCGTGCGCTCCTCGCCGCCGGCAAGGGCGACGGCGCCGCCCTGCAGGAGCTGATCTCGGCCGCGGGCGGGCCGACATGGACCGACTGGCATCGGCCGCGTCCAGGCCCTGGTACAGCGCCCCGATGGGCAAGTGCTACCGGGCGGTCGCCGGCTTCGACAGCAGCTCGTATGTGAACCGCGCCGGCGGCCGCTGGAAGCAGCTCGCCGACCGGATCCCCTCCAGCCACGGCATGTGGGCGGTCAGCTTCGCCCACTGGCTGCAGGAGACCAGCCACGGCCAGCGCGCCGCCGAGGAGCTGGGCTTCGAGATCCGCGAGTCCGACGGCAAGACCCGTCTGGGAGACTACCTGGCCCAGCACCCCGAGCTGAAGGGGGCCATCGTGGTGATCCCCTACGGCCAGGAGGGCACTGCCTCCCGGGAGTGGAATGCCGCCGCCAACTACGGCAACGCCAAGTGGGGCGCCGGGGTGGGCGACATCTCGGTGGTCAGCGCCATCGGCCAGCGCGGCGCCACCTACGTCGCCGACGGAAAGGTGCCCCACGACAACGCCACCATGTGGTGGGTGGTCTACCCCAAGTAGCCAGAGAGGTGTCGTTGACGTGGTTGGCGCTGCCGTAGGCCACCACCGCCCCGAGGTCGTCGCGGTCCGGCCAGTGCGCCCAGTGCAGGCAGTCCGTCGAGGTGGCGAGGAAGATCTGGTCGTGCCCGTCGGTACCCTGGCCCCCGTAGTACATCAGGCAGAGGTTGTCCGAGACGCGGATCACGTCGGGGGCGTGGACGTTGTCCGAGCCGTGGTCGTCGTCACCGGTCACCGGCGAGAGGGCGGGGGTGGCCGGCGCAGAGAAGGTGGGGATCAGCGTCGTGTCCCCACACGGGTCACCGGGGTCGCCCCCGAGTCCTCGCGCCCGCCGCTGCCTCCATCGTCCGCGCCTCCACTGTCGCCGGTCCAGCCATCGTTGCCCCCGCCGTCGTCTGTGCTCGCGCCATCGCCCTCTGCGGTTCCCTCATCGCCATCCGGGTCCGGCTCGGAGCTCTCCGGTGGCCGGCTGCTGCTCCCTCCGGGCCGAAAGGACGGCCCAAAGAGCCCGGCGCTGGCGCCGAGCAGGGCGAGGATCGCGAGATCACCTGCGTCCATGAGCGTCTCGGGGTCGAGGCCACCACAGCGCCGACCGGAGCCATCTTCGCCTGCCTCGCCGGATGGGTCAACGCCAGGCTCCCACAACGACCTGCTCGACGTAGAATGGAGGCCCGCCCGGGGGGCGCCCATGGACCGGGGCGACCACCGGGCTGCCAGACGCGCCAGCGCGAGGGGTCCCTTGAGCCTGATCCTGCTTCTCTCAACCCTCGCCTTCGCGGGCGACTACGAACGCGAGGTGCGCGACGGGATCACCTCCTTCAAGCGCTTCACGGACGGCGACCGTCCCCAGAATGTCTACGCGGTTCGCGTGGACCTCTCGGTGCCCAACGTGGGCCTGCACGCCTCCGCGGACCTGCGCGGCACCGAGTGGTACACCGACACCCTGAGCTTCGCCGAAGAGGTGGGTGCGGTCGCGGCCATCAACGGAGACTGGTCCTGCACCACCTGCTCAGGCTCCGACTACCTGCACCCCCTGGGGCTCGCGATCTCGAGCGGCACGGTGTGGAACGACCACATCGAGACCGACGCCATCGGCAGCCGGTGGGGCTACCTGGCCTGCACCATCGACAAGCGCTGCGACCTCGAGCAGGCCGCCCCGCTTGGCGACGAGAGCATGGTGTTCAGCCCGCTGCAAACGCCGTCGGTGTACCCCCTGCGCTACCACAACGCCATCGGCGCCAACGGCCTGGTGCTCATCGAAGACGGGGTCGCGGGCAGCGGCTGCTACGACTCCAGCACCACCAACCCCAGGAGCGCCGCCTGCATCCAGGCCGATGGCACCCACCTGTGGCTGGTGGTGGTCGACGGGCGCGGCGCGGGGGGCGGCACGGGGATGAGCTGCAACGAGGTGCGGGACCTGCTGCTCAGCGATCCCTTCTCCTGCTGGGACGCGGTGATGCTCGACGGTGGAGGAAGCTCCACGCTGGTCGTCGAGGACACCAACACCGGCGCCTCGTGCAACCCCCGGGGAGACGACGACCTGTGCGTGAAGAACAATCCCTCCGACGGCTCGCCGCGGACGGTGGCCAACCACCTCGCGGTCACCTGGGAGGACAGCGCCGACAGCCGCTGTGTGCTGACCAACGGCAAGTGGTGCGACGGCACGACGATCAGCCAGTGCGAGGGCGGTCGGCTCACGGGCTCGGGAGACTGCGCGGTCTACGGCGCCACCTGCCAGGAGGACGGCGACTTCGCCTTCTGCGTCGACTATCGCTGCCCCGACGGCGACGGGCTGCGTCACTACGCCTGTGTCGACGACACGACCATCGAGGGCTGCAACGACGGGGTCCATGGCACCGGCGACTGCGCTGCCTTCGGGCTGGTCTGCGGGTCCGACCCGGTCGGGGCCGCCTGCATGGACAGCCGCTGCGAGGCCGGTCCGCACAGCGGCTTCTGTCTCGACGAGGACACCGCTGCGGCCTGCGCCGACGGGGTCTTCGCAGAGTCGAGTTGCGACGAGGGGACGACCTGCCTCGACGGGGCCTGCGTGGCCCCGAGCGACGACACGGGAGCCCAGGACGGGGGTGGCGATGAGGCCGGGTGGGATGACGGTGCCGGACAGGCGCCGGGGGTTCGGGTTGGCCTCGACGACTCCGGCTGCGCGGCCGGGTGCGCCGCTGTCTCGCCGCTCACCTGGTGGGCACTGGTCGGAAGCCTGGCCCTGGTCCTCCGTCGTAGGCAGGTGCCATTGCCCACACGGCGGCAGCTACGGGGCGTGGTGATCCGACGTAGCGCGACGCCCCGCATGCTCGACGAGGGTCCTCCGTAGCCAGACCACCCCAGGGTCGGCGTGCACCCGCTCGTGCCAGACCACCCGGACCATCAGCTTGGGGAGCGCAAGCGGCGGGGGCAGGAGCCGCTCGGGTGGAGCGCCCAGGGCGAGCAGCAGCTGCCGAGGGAGGGTGGTCACGAGGTCCGACGCCCGAATCAGGTCGACGACGCCGAGGAAGTGGGAGAGCCGCAGGGCCACGCGGCGGCGGAGCCCGAGGCTGGCCAGGGCTCGATCCACCGGTCCCGTCGGGCCGCCCTGGGGCGCGACGAGCAGGTGGGGAGCCGCCGCGAACTGCTCCAGGCTGAGCGGTCCGGGGGCGAAGCCTCCCCGAGCACCAGCCAGGGTGGCGAACGCGTCTTCGAACAGCAGCCGGCCCTTGAGGGTGTCGTCGTCGGACAAGCCGACGTCGAAGGCGAGGTCCAGGCGGCCGTCGGCCAGCAGGGTGCCGGGCCCCCGGCGGCGGTGCGACGGCCACCAGGTCGATCCCCGGGGCCGCCATCCGCAGCGGGGGAGCCAGCTGCCTCCGACGACGAAGCTGCAGGTAGTCACTCCAGCCCACGCGGAAGGTTCGGCGCGCCGTCGCCGGGTCAGAAGGCGGCCCCACGGGTCAGGGCCCCGAGCTGCCCGAGCACGGTCATCAGGGAAACCGGAGGCGGTCCGCGAAGGGAGTGGGCGCCATGCCCCGGCCCCACCCGGACCAGCAGGTCGTCGCCGAGGTCCTCCCGGAGCTGGGCCAGGGTGTGACTCACAGCCGACTGGGTCCGGCCCAGCCGTCGGGCTGCGGGGAGACGCCTCCTCCTCGAGCAGCACGGCGAGCACGACGAGGCGGTTGAGGTCGAGCCCAGCCAGGTCCTCCAGCCTCATGACCCCTCCTATCGAAATCCTCATATCAATAGTTGAACACATGCACATTCACTCTGCACCCAGGCGCGAATAGAACCACGACCGAGCCTGAGCTGGAGCTGCCGATGCGCCGCGTGTTCTACACCGGACCCCATGCCGATCCCTCCCTGACCGTCGAGCTGCGAGAGGTCCCCGATCCCGTCTGCCCCGACGCCGGCGTGGTGGTGGCCATCGAGGCCCGGCCCATCAACCCCGCGGACCTGCTGTTGCTCACGGGCCGGCGTCTTCACGCCGACGCTCCCGGCTCCCGTGGGCATCGAGGGCGCCGGCCGGGTCATCGAAGCTGGCCCGGCCAGCCGCCTGCGCCCCGGCACCATCGTGGCGATCCCCTCTGGCGGCACCTGGTCCGAGCGCCTGGCCTTCGCCGACGACGCGGTCCTGCCCCTGCCAGCGGGAGTCGACATGGAGCAGGCCGCCATGCTCTGCGTGAACCCCTTCACGGCGGTCGGCCTGCTGGAGGGTGTCCCGGAGGGCGGGACCATCGCGCTGAACGCGGGCAGCGCCGCGGTCTCGCGGCTGGTGCTGGCCCTGGCGCGGCGGCGCGGGCTGCGCGCGCTGGCCGTTGTGCGCAACGCTGTCGTCGCCGACGAGCTGATCGCAGCCGGCGCCGCGGCGGTGCTCGAGGACGGCCCTGACCTGTCCCGATCGCCTGCGCGAGGCCGCCGGTGCACCGATCCTGCGTGGCCTGGACGCCGTGGCCGGCAGCGCCTCGGGACGCCTCTTCGACGCCCTGTCGGACGGCGGCGAGCTGGTGGTCTACGGGCTCCTCTCCTGGACCGCGTCGACCTGCCCGCCGCCGAGCTGGTCTTCCGCGACGTGACGGTGCGGGGCTACTCGCGGCTGCGCGGCTACGCCGCCATGACGCCCGAGCGCCGCGTCGAGATCGGCGCCGAGCTGGTGGGCCTGCTGGAAGGCGGCAATACATTCTCGCCGATCGAGGCCCGCTACGGCCTCGAGGACGTCCGCCGGGCCGTGGCTCACCACGAGCGGCCGGGCCGACGGGGCAAGATCCTGTTGACCTCCCCCTCGACCTGAGCCGCCCGTCCTCCTTTCCCCTGGGGCGCACCGCGCCACGGAGCGTGAACCTTGAACATCGCAGTCCTCGGCAGCGGCCACGTCGGCCAGACCCTCGCAGAAGGCCTCCACGGAGCCGGTCACGCGGTCACCATCGCCAGCCGCAGCGGCGACAAGCTCGGCGAGTTCTCAGCCCGAACCGGCATCCCGGAGCTGCCCTTCGACCGGGCCGCCGCCGGCGCCGAGCTGGTCGTGCTCGCCGTGAAGGGCGCCGTCGCGCAGGAACTGGTCACCGGGCTCGCCTCGGGCCTGGCCGGCAAGGTCGTCATCGACACCACCAACCCCATCGCGGGCGCCCCGGTCGGGGGCCTGCTGCCCTACTTCACCGGCCCCGGGGACAGCCTGCTCCAGCGCCTGCAGCAAGCCGTGCCCGCCGGCCGCTTCGTCAAGGCCTTCAACTCCGTGGGGGCGGGCTTGATGGTGCAGCCGGCGCTGCAGGGCGGCCGCCCCACCATGTTCATCTGCGGCGACGACCTCGCCGCCAAGGAGGTCGTGGCCGGGCTCTGCGAGCAGCTCGGCTGGCAGGCCGAGGACGTCGGCACCAGCGCCGCGGGCGGCCCGGTGGAGGCCCTCTGCCAGCTCTGGTGCGCCGCGGGCTTCCTGCGCAACGACTGGACGCACGCCTTCGCCTGGCTGCGGCCCTGAGCCCCTTCCTCACCCCCGAAGCCCAGAGATGACTCCGATGCTCCTCTCCATCCTCCTCGTCGCCTGTTCCCCCAAGTCCGTTCCCCCGGTCGAGGCTGCCCCGGCTCCTGCTCCCGTCGCGGAGGTCGAGGCGCCGACCGCCGGCATGGTCATGACCCCCGCAGCCGAGGTCGGCTGGTTCCCGATGAACCCCGACGCGCCGGACTTCGGCCAGCTCGCCATCGTTCGCGGCAACCCCCAGGAGGGCGCCTCCACGATGCTGATGCGCTTCCCCGCGGGTGGCGTCGCGGGGCTCCACACCCACAGCAACGCCTACGCGGCGGTCGTGCTCGGAGGAGCCCCCATCCACGGGGACGGTCCCGACGCGGCGACCACCTTCGGGTCCGGCGGCGTCTGGGTCCAGCCCGGAGGCGAGGTCCACTTCGACGCCTGTGCCGCGGACAGCGACGGCGCCTGCGTCTTCCTGCTCCGCTGGTCCGGTGCACAGGACTACGCCCCGTCGGAGGCGCCCGCCGAGGGGGAGACGAGCTGGAAGCCCACGCTCGCCGCCGACGTCGCCTGGACGCCCATGATGGAGGGCGGTCCCGAGCTGGCGGTGGTGCACGGCGACCCCCAGGCCGGACCGTCGACGATCCTCATGCGCTTCCCCGCCGGCTTCCAGTCGGGCATGCACACCCACACCGCCGACTACGACGGCGTGGTCGTGTCCGGCGCCTACCAGCACGGCGTCGACGGCGCCATGACCGACCTGGCACCGGGCTCGGTCTGGATCCAGCCCGGCGGTGAGCCTCACGCGGACATCTGCGTGGACGAGACGGGCTGCGTGGTGGCCCTGTCCTTCGACGGAGCGATGGACTTCGCGCCCGTGGGGACCCCAGGGGAGTAGGCATGTTCGCCGTCACCATCTCGCTCAGAGCCCTCGACGAGGCCGGCGCCACCACCGTGCGGGCCGCGTCCCTGGACACGGTCGCCCCCTCGCTCGCCGAGGAGGGCTGCCTGTTCTTCGACGTGCTGTTCGACGAGGCCGACCCGCTCCTGGTCCGCTTCTACGAGGCCTACCGGGATCGGGCGGCCTTCGAGGCACACCTCGCTACCCATCACACCCGACTGTGGCAGGAGCGCTGCCTGCCGCTGATCGACCGGGCGTCGATCCGCATGCCGGAGTCCGTCTCGTCGTGGAGGAGCGAGGGGTAGCCCCCGACCGCGCGCGGGCGCCGGGTCGGCGCTCCTTGCCGCTGCAGACCGCACCCTTGGCCTCACCACCTCCGGGCCCTCGATCTCGACGCTCCATCGCACCCATGACCCATACGGCGGGGCGTAGGGGTCGTCCCTGGTGCTCGGGCTCGGGTCGTGGGCTCGGCGCCAGCATGGGCGAGCTTGCTAGCGCACCATGCTATATGGCCATTATCATGGCCTTAGTCACGGCCATGCTACTGAGGCCATCCGTGCGCACCTTCCATGTCCCCCTTCCAGACAACCTTCACGACGGCCTTCGCAGGGAGGCCGCTGCCGACGACCGCCCCGCGACCGAGATCGTGCGAGAGGCTCTGGCGGCTTGGCTGGTGGAGCGCGAGCGGCTGCGTCTGGCCGAGGCCATCGAACGCTACGCTGCGGCCGAGGCCGGAAGTGCCTACGACGTCGATCCAGACCTCGAAGCAGCGTCCGTCGAACACCTCTTCGCCGCGGACAGCCAGTGAAGCGGGGGGACCTCTATCTCGCAGAGCTCCAACCCCGGTCGGGGTCGGAGCTTCGGGGCGCCGGACCTGTACTTGTCGTCTCCCATGATGGGTTCAACCGGGTACCGTCGTGGCGATCGGTGACTGTCGTGCCGCTGACGACGTCGGCGGCGCAAGCCCGCAGGGGCCCGACGGCTGTGCCGATCCCCGACGGCGCTGGTGGACTTCGTGGTGACGGCGTCGCTGTGTGCCATCAGATCACCACGCTCGACCGTGCCAAGCTGACCCGGAGGCTCGGCGCCCTCCCGGATGACGTCCTGGGAGCCGTCGAGGCAGGAATCAAGGCTGCCCTGGACCTACGGTGAGCCGGGCCCGTGGCGCCACGACGTCGACGGCCTGAACCCGGATACTCCATCGCACCCATGACCCATAGGTTGGGCCGTTGGGTTCATGGTGATGGTATCCGTAGCGGATCACGACTCCTGCCGCCGCACCTTCCAAGCGCAGCGCTCCGACGCCGCGTACTGCTCCGACACCTGCCGGGCCATCGCCAGCCGCAAGCGGCGGATGACCGAGCGGCGCCAGGAGTTGGACGCCAAGCTCAACGAACAGGTGGCCGCAGTGGCTGGGCCCACGCCCCAGGGCGAGCTGCGACCTGCCCCAGCACTTCAGACGCCGGAGGAGGTTGCTCCACCTCGGCCTTCGCCGGCCTCCGGGCCCAGCGCGGTCCCTCGGTGGCGCGAGGAGATGGAGGCCCGGCTGTACGGCGTGCACGAATTCGCCCGGCAGACCAGCGATCAGGTGGAGAGAGTCGAAGAACGCGTGCGTGACCTGGAGGCCTTCGCGGAGGCAGCCAGCGGCCGGTTGCCGGCGCTCCACGATGACCTTGTCACGCTGGCGAGGGCGCTGGAGTAGGGGGAGGCGCCAGGGCACTACGCCACGGTAGTGCAAGCCGCCCGGGACGAGGGTGTCGAACGGGGTGTCGACCGACACCGAACAGCGCAACGCAAGGTGCTGAAATTCGGTCGGCGCGGTCCTTGCTTGGGCCCGCCCGGTGCGTGCCGCCCCACCAGCGTCCACCTGTACGGTCGAGCGCCGTGGACCGTGCTCCACGCCCGGCGGCGCGCTGCTTCGCCGCGTCGTGCGCGACCAGCTCCCTCGCCTGCTCGACGCCGCCGAAGCCCAGGGGCGAACGGTGCCGGGCTTCGTTCGTCGAGAGCTCGAGACATTCGTCCGATGCGGCTCCTTCGCCAATGGCTTCGCCGACTTGCACGGTACCGCCTGCGACCACCACCGCCTCGTGCCCTTTACGTGCGGCGGGCGTGCCGCCCAGCCCTGGCGAAGAGCCGCATCGAGGAGGCCCCCGGCGGCGGCGTGGTGCTGCGGTTCAAGCGGCCGTGGTCCGACGGGACAACGGGTCTGCGGCTGACCGACCTGGAGTTGGTGCAGCGCCTCGCCGCTCTCGTTCCACCGCCGCACGCCAACATGGTCCTCTATCATTGCGTCTTCGCGCCGAGCGCCGCATGGCGTGACCAGGTGGTCCCGGCGCCTCCGCCGGCGCAGCCAGGCCGCGGTCGGCTGACGAAGCGCAACCGCAGCAAGCGAGCCGATCGAGCCCGCCGGCGCTGGCCCTGCTGCTGCACGGCGCGAGCACCTTCTGTGGCACGTCTTCGGGGTTGATGGCTTCCAGTGCCCGCGCTGTGGGGGCTGCAGGGTGGTTCGCGCCGTGATCATCCACCCTCCGGCGACGCTTCGTACGCTCGGAGGCCTGGACCGCACCGCTGCCCGCGCGCCACCCGCCGGAGACTCGCTGGCGGCCTGAGCGCGCCGCCCCCGCACCTGACTCCTCCCTGCTGCGGGCGGGGTCCGTGCGCGTGGGGCGAGCAGCTGAACAGGGTTTCGGACGCGGACGGGCCTGCAGGCGGGGAAAGCGGACCCGCGAAGGGCGTCAACGGCGCGCGCGCCGCCTCGGCCACCGCAGTCGCTACCCGGCCAAAGTTCTGATAAGGGGCTTTGTGTCGCCTATCCACCCTGGCGGTGCGGAAGCCCCCGTTGAACACCCAGGTCCGCGCCCGCAACAGGGTGTGGATGCTTCGCAACTGCCTGACGGAGACAATCCCGATGCCCCCATTCTCTTCTCTTCCCTGCCGGCCACTGCCACTGCTGCTGCTCTCCCTTCTCGCCCTTGCGGGGTGCGGGGACAAGGAGGGGGTCGGTGCCGACGGTGAGGGCTCCGATACCGGCCGCGCCGACCATTCATCGGAAGGGACGGGTGTGGGTGAGTGCTCCGATGGTGCGGACAACGACGGGGACGGACTCTACGATTGCAATGATCCGGACTGCGAGGGGGCGCCGGATTGCTCGGAAGCGAATACCCCGGGCGGCTGCGGAGACGGTGTCGACAACGACGGCGATGGTCGCGCGGACTGCGATGACCCGGACTGCGCTTCCGACGAGGGTTGCGGAGGCGAGGGAGGGGGCGAGGGCGACGATGCGGCCGAGTGTTCGGATGGTGAGGACAACGACGGCGATGGTGAAGTCGACTGCGACGATGACGGCTGTGCGGAGTCTCCGGACTGCAGATCGGATGGAGTCGACGAAGACGGCGACGGCGTGTCCGCGGATGAGGACTGCAATGACGCCGATGCGACGATGCCCGCCGACGATGCCGACTGCGACGGCGCGCGCACCGCAGACGACTGTGACGACGCCGACGCGACGATGCCCGCCGACGATGCCGACTGCGACGGTGTGCGCACCGCAGACGACTGTGATGACGCCGACGCATCCGTCGGAGCAACAGGCACTGTGGTGGCCGACGATGCCGACTGCGACGGTGCCCTCACGGGCAACGATTGCGACGACTTCGATCCGGCCGTCGGAAGCCCCGACGCAGACGATCCGGACTGCGATGGAGTGCCCACCCATGCAGGCGGGGGGGACCTGATTCGCATCGCCGCGGGCACCTTCGACATGGGGTGCACAGCCGGACAGTCCGGTTGTCAGAGCATCGAGTCGCCGGTGACGCCCGTGACCTTGACCCATGACTATTTCATTGGCGAAACAGAGGTAACGCAGGGGCAATACCAGGCGCTGATGGGCGTCAACCCGTCCTACTACTCCGCCTGCGGGTCGACCTGTCCGGTCGATTCCATCTCATGGCACCGGGCGGCGGCATTCACCAACGCAATCTCCACGGCCGCAGGGCTCACGGAGTGCTACTCATGCAGCGGTACCGGGTCGTCGACCTCCTGTGTCGTCGCGGTGGATCCCTATTCTTGCGATGGCTACCGGCTGCCGACAGAGGCGGAGTGGGAGGGCGCGGCTCGTTGCGGCAACGACTTCCTGTACGCCGGCAGCGATAGCATTGGCGATGTGGCCTGGTACTATGACAACAGTGGCGGAACGACACACCCCGTGGGGGTGAAGTCGCCGAACGCCTGCGGGCTGTATGACATGAGTGGCAATGTGTGGGAGTGGACGCAGGACTTCGCATTCTTCACCTATACGAGCAGCGGCCAGACCGACCCGACGGGAAGCAGTTCTGGATACACGCGGGTCACACGCGGAGGGAGCCTCTGGGGCTACGCCGCCCAAAGCCGCGTCTCCCTCCGCTGGTACAACGACCCAGGTTACCCCGACAACTTGCCCGGTTTCCGGGTGGCGCGCACCATCCCCTAGCCCGAAGTACGACGAGGAGGCTGTGGAGCGGCTCTGCCGGTGCGTCTGCCGCCCAGCCCTGGAGAAGAGTGGAGTTGACCCGATTTGGTGGACACCCTCGAAGCTCTGGATGAGGATGTCCCCAGGCCCCGAAAGTCCTACCCACTCGAAACCCGCCAGCAGCTCATTGAGCTGGCCCGCACTGGCCGCAGCCCCGAGTCTCACGCCAAGGAGTTCGAGCCGGCCGCCAAGACCATCCGCGACCGGGTCAACCAGGCCGAGCGCGCTGGCCTTGGATTGGCCGGCGAATCCAACAAGGATCGACTGATCGCCCAGCTTCGTCGCGAGAGCTCGGTTCTGCTGTATTGGCCCAGCGTGAATCCGACTCTCGGGTGGTGGGTGTAACAAACCGGGGGAGGGCTGGCGAGGGGTTGTCGACACGCTTGCCTCAGTGGTTGGCTGCACGCCCGCTCCAAGGGGCTCTCGTGGCGCGTAGCGCCCTACCTTCTCAACCTTCCGGGTAGACCCCTTAGTGGCTCCTCGGGGGCGCTATGGACGGCACCGGGCCTATGGACAACCCATCAGCCGTTGTTGGGGCTGCCCACGTCACCCAGGGTTGCCCACAGCCCCTTGGACAACCCCTGCGACCACCATTGCAGGGCCGCAGCGGCTGTCGGGGGTTGCCCACGCCGCCCACAGCGCTGCGGCGACGATTGAGATTGAGGATCCGGTTGTCCCGGTCAAGGGGCAGCCGGCATGCGGGCGGAAGGGGGTGCTCAGCCGGGACTGGGCTGCGGCTCTGGGGCCAGGGGGGGCGGCGTTGTCGATGGGGCCTGTCGTGCGGCCTGGCGGTGCTGTGCGCGAAGGTCGCGTGCGGCTTCGAGCCTGCGGTCGCGCTCGGCGTGGATGGCCTTCTGGCGGCCCTGGAGGAAGTCGTAGGGGGTGATGTAGCCGATGGCACTGTGAAGACGGCTGGTGTTGTAGTGCTCGACGAAGTTGGTGACGAGGCGTCGGGCCTCGTCCAGGGTGGAGGGCGGCGAGACGCGGATCGCGTCGCCCTTGATGGTTCTATGGTAGCGCTCGATCTTGCCGTTGGACTGCGGGTAGTAGGGCGAGGTCCTCACGTGGGTCATGCCGGTGAGCTTGATGAAGTCCTTGAAATCGCGGGCGATGAACTGCGGCCCGTTGTCGCTGATGATGCGTGGGGAGGCCTCTGGGTAGAGCTCACGGGCCTGCTGCAGGATGACCTGGACCTCCTTCTCGGTCATGGACTCGCGAATGTCCCAGTGGATGACCGCCCGGCTGCAGCCGTCGAGGACGGTGAAGAGATAGTAGAAGGTGCCGGAGATGTTGATGTAGGAGATGTCGATGTGCCAGTGTTCATGTGGCTTCAGGGGCTGATCGAAGCCGGTGCCCTTCTTCGAAGGCCGCTTGTTCCACCGGTCGATGACGCCGGCCTGGCTCAGGACCCTCCAGACCGTGGTGGGCGACGCGGCGACGATACCGATGTCGATCATCATGAAGGTGAGCCGGCGGTAGCCCTCCAGTGGATGCTTGGCTTGGAAGGCGAGGATCGCCTCGCGCTCCCACGGCTCGAGCCAGTGGTCTCGGGGGACCAGGCCGTTGTGCTCGTTGGCCTTGCCGTAGCGCTTCTGCCAGTCGTAGAACTTCCCGCGCTGGACGCCGATCCAGGTGATGAAGCGGGCGGCCGGGATCTCGGTGATCTCGGACAAGGTGCGCACGAAGTCGACGATGGAGTCCCGCGTGTCGGGCGGGACCCAACGATTGTTCAGGGCTCCCCAAGCGTTTTTTTTAGCGAGACGTACTCCTCGCTGATGGAGGCGATGACGCCATCCTTCTTGGTGAGCCTCGCCCTGAGCGCGTCCACTTCGCGCTCCAGGTCCTTCTCCCGCGAGCTGGTGGTGACCGCCGGCTGGAACGCGCCGGCGAGGTTCTCGAAGGCTTGCTTCTGCCAGTAGTAGAAGACGCTGGGTTGCAGGTCGTACTCGACGCAAAGATCTGAAATCGCTACCTTGTCCACGAAGTGGCGGCGGAGGATGGCGACCTTCTGGTCGGTGGTGAAGTTGCGGCGGGGTTTTCGGGGCACGGGCTCTCCTGGTTGCCGCTCTTTACGCGGCGGTGGGGAGAGTCAAGTTCCAGCTGGGGCGGTACACTGCGAGAAGAGAGGGAGATCTGAAAGAGAGCCGCGTCTTGAAGCTCTCGCGAAGCGGCGTCACCGCCTGGCTTCAACGCAGTCCTTCCCAGCGCATTGAGCGTGACCGGGCCCTGCTGGCCGGCATTCGGGCCGTCCACGAGGCATCCGGAGGCACAACCGGCGCGTCCCGCATTCGCGCCGAGCTGCAGGCCCGCGGTGAGCGCGTGGGACGAAAGCGCCTTGCCCGCCTCATGCGACAAGACGGCCGCCTCGGGGTGACGCGCCATCGCTTCACCGTCACGACACGGCGCGGCAAGGGGCGCCCTGCCCCCGACCGGGTCGAGCGCCGATTCGAGGCGGAGGGGCCCAACCGCCTGTGGGTGGCGACCCGGTGTGGAGCACATCACCGATATCCCGACCACTGCGGGGTTCTTGTACCTGGCCGTCGGGGTCGATGTGTGGAGCCGCAACGTCGTCGGATGGGCCATGGAGACGCACCTGCGCACCGACCTGGTGGAGCAGGCCCTCGACATGGCGCTCAGGAACCGGAAGCCCCAGCAGCCCGTGATTCACCACTCCGACCAGGGCTGCAAGCACACCGCCACGTGATTCGGCGCCTGGGCCGTACTGAATGGCGTGCTGCTCTCCATGGGTTCCGTAGGGGACTGCACCGACAATGCGCTCGCCGAGCGCTTCTTCGCCACCCTCGAGTGCGAGTTGCTCCAGCGCCACTCCCTCGCGCCACCCCGAGAGACCCGTTCCCGTGTCTTCGACTTCATTGAAGGCTCAACCAACACCCGCCGGCGCCACTCCGCGCTCGGCGCCCTCTCGCCCTTGGACGTTGAGCGCGACGCTGGCAGCGAAGTCGCCGCCGCGAAGGTGCCTCGCCTCTCCAAACCTTCAACCCACCTTTCCACAACTTCTGCGTCTCCCCCCGAGACCCCCCTCGGGATCCGCCCCGCAAGGCTGGAGATCCGAGAGGTGTCCTCCTGCACTCTACAACTACCATAGAATCAAGTGTCTACTGATTGGGGGCAACCTCACACCTCGGGGTCAGGCAGCATCTGCGGAGTGGTTGCGGTCTTCGACATGGTAGGTCCTTCCGACGCCCTGCTCAGTACTTCCGGAGGCGGTCCGTGTCTCACTCATGTTGACACGCAGGGGGATCCACAGGCATGGGACGGAACCGCTTCACCATGAAGCCCAGGTGCCTGAAGGAGGCTTCGAGGGTCCCGATGGTGCGCTTGCCGTCTTCGTCGTCGAAGGCGCGGAACTGGATCCCCGCACAGCGGCCGGTGCGGGCGTAGTCCTTGATCCACAGCATGCACCAGCCCGCCCGACGGCGGCGCCCGCTGCCGAGGAGTTGGTACAGCGCGAGCTCGATGTCGCGCTCGCCGTCGTGGGGCGTCAGGTCCTCGCGGGTGATGGGGCCTAAGGCGTCCAGGCCGGGCAGCGGCTGCTCGCCGTAGCCGTCCCAGGACGGGTCCCAGGCCACGGGGGCCAGCGGGTCCATCAGCAGGCCGTCTTCGTCGTAGCGGTAGTGGTTGATCTCGTCGGGTGCGCGCACGGGGCCTCCTCGCGCTTCAGCCGGGTCGTGGAGGAAACCCTGCGCGAGGGGCCCCAGACCGTGACGCGACGAGGGGAACCTGCCGTCGTCGTCGTGGCCATCGAGACCGGGGAGCGATTGAGTGGGGCCCGTCCAAGCTTGAAGGACTACCTCCAGGAGAGCGGAGTTGATGAACTCGACCTGAGCCGCGCCAACGAGGAGCGGCTGCCGGTGGAGCTACCGTGATCCTGCTCGATACGTGCGTGATCTCCGAGGCGGCGCCGACCGAGATGGCGCGGACGGTCGCGGTCGCGCTGATGCCCGACGAGACGGCCATCGCGCAGGCGCGCAAGCCGCCGAGCTGCTTCGCGCCCGTCAGCGACTGGACAGTGGAGGAGCGGGGCCGGGGCATCAAGCACCCGTTCCGCAAGAAGGAGGACGACCGGCCGACGACGGAGACGGCGCCGGTGCGGTTCGACGGGCTCAACATCGTGCTCGTCAAGCTGCCCGGCATGGACTGGACGCGGACGACGCCCGCGCTGTGCGACGAGGAAAGGGGCATCCTGGGGCTGCTGGGTCTCGACGAACCTATCTGCGCCCGGCCGCCGCCCCGGTGAGTGGTGCAGGGGCCGCAGAATGCGGAGAGGTGCCGTGCCAGGCGCGGGGGTGAGGGCCCGCCGACAGCGACTCCCCCCAACCCATGGGCCGAAGCTATGGGATGGTGATCACGGTCGCCGCCCCGAGCGTCGCCGCGCCCTCCTTCGTCAACATCCGCCCGCCGTCGATGATGGCGTCGGCGCCAGCGGTGATGGACGCAGGCGTGATGGCCGTGCCGCGCAGCACGGCATTCGCGCCCAGGCTGATCGCGCCGTCGGACTCCCAGAACACGTTGGCTGGGTCAGCGCCGCCCTGCAGAATCACCTCCACACCAGCCGCCAGGCTCAAGGCGCCGGTCACCCGAAAGATGAAGGTCGCGTCGCGATCATTGCCCGCGTCGAGCACGAGGTTCGTAGCCAAGGCCACCGCGGGCACAGCGGTGTACAGGCCGGGCGGCAATGGACCCGCGGCGGCGACCGTCGCCGAGAAGGGAAGGGCCGGGGCGCTGGACCGGTCGTGCAAATCCGCGTACACTAGGTCGTAGTCGGCGATGAATTCGGGCGGAACCACGCTCTCGGCGGTCGGACTGTAGACGGTACCGATGATCTGGGAATCCAGGTCCGTGAAGCCCGACAGCGCGCCGATGGAGGCGAGGTCGCCGGTGACCAGGGTCGGGGGCCCTGTGCCGACCACAGCGCCGCCCATGAGCGCGACCGTCGTGAGGAGGCCGAGATCCACTGGTGCCTCGTTGATCTCCAGGCCCGTCGTAAAGGTCCACACGTAGTCCTCTGCGAGTGCGGCCCCCAATGTATTCTCAGCGCCAGCCAGGATGGTCACAGTGTAGGTGGTGGTCGGCGCCAGGAAGGCCGCTGGCGTCGCGGGCCCAATGCCCGTGCTTGGCGCGAGCGGCGCGGGCGCGCACACCACGGTATTCGATGCGCTGTCGAAGTAGGCTACCACCGGGGCGACGGTCGGCTCGATCTGGAAGTGTGCGATCACCGAGGGGCCGTCCATCGGCAGGTCGAAGGTGGCGGTGACCGACCGGTTCGTGGCGACCTCGATGGCCGTAGATTGGAGGTTGGTATCGGTCACGACCGGGGCGGGGCCCCGGTC
>JAGYJW010000031.1 GCA_018401435.1 Deltaproteobacteria bacterium
CCCTTCGATATCCTTGCGGAATCAATCGAAGAGGCCGGACGCAGTTCGGCCCCCGGAGAAGGCTCCGAGGGCCGATTTGATAGATGGCTCCGGCAACTGGACTCGAACCAGTGACCTAGCGGTTAACAGCCGCTTGCTCTACCGACTGAGCTATGCCGGAAGACGGCAGCCTCCTAACCCCTCCCCCGCCCCCGTCAAGCCCCCTCCGCTCGATCCGCCGCAGGCAGCGCGCTGGGATCGCCCAACCAGGCCGCGGGGTCGGCAAAGAGCCGCTTGAGGGTGCGGGTGAGGCGGGCGGCGTGGGCGCCGTCCAGGATGCGGTGGTCGAAGGTGGCGTAGAGGGGGAGAATGCGCGCGGGAACGACCTCTCCGTCCTCGACGATGGCGGCGTCGTGGGCGGCGCCCAGGGCCACGACCAGGGGGACGCCCGAGTAGCCGACCAGGGGGGCCCAGGCCTCGTCCAGGCCCAGGGCGCCGACATTGGTGAGCAGCAGGGACCCGAAGGGGTCGCGGGCGACGCCCATGAAGCGCAGGTCGAGGTTGAGCTCGACGGAGAGCAGCTTGAGCAGCTGCACGAGGGGGCGCACGAGGGGCACGGGCAGCCAGCGGAAGGTGTCGCGGCCCCTGGCCAGCTCTGCGTCGGTGCCGGCGCGCACCTTGGCGATGCGGAGGTCGATCTCGTCGAGGAGGGTGGCCAGGGCCTTCTGGTCGGCGTCGTGCACGGTGACACCGGACAGGTCGAGCTGGCCGGTGATGGGGTCTTCCAAGGCGACGTGCACGAAGATGGAGACCTGCTGGCGCAGGTGGATGCCGTTGAAGCGCAGGCGGGCGTTGACTTCGGGGTGCTCGGACAGGCACTGGGCCAGGGCCTTGAGCACGAGGGGCGTGAGGGTGATGCGGCGGCCCGAGGCGGCGCGGGCGGCGGCCATCCAGGCCTCGATGGGCTCGGCGCGCAGGCGCAAGGTGCCGTAGACGCTGGGGTCGCTGGGATGGCCCCAGGTGCCCAGGGCTAGGCGGCGGGCGGGCGAGAGGGGCAGCAGGCCCCGCAAAGACACGTTGGCCATGGGGCCTCTCAGCGGGGCTCGGGTGCAGACTCGGCGAGGGCCCGCAGCTCGGGACTGGCGCTCTTGAGCAGGCGCCGGCGGGCGCCGGCAGGGTCGGGGCCGCCGGATAGGGCGGCAGTGGCCAACTCAAGGGCCAGGGGGGTGTCTACAGAATCGAGCCTACCCAGGACGAGCATGCCGAAACCCTTGAGCTCGGGCCGGGTGACCCAACTCAGCAGCGTGCTGCGGGCGGCGTTGGCATGCCCCTCCACCAGGCATTCGGCGGCCCGCATGCCCACCCACGGGGGAGTGGTCACATTGGATGCGATCCAGATGAGGTCTGTGGCGGGGTCGGGGCTGAGGGCGCCCAGGTCGGCGCAGGGGGGGGCGCCGTCGTGGGGGGACAGGGCCTGCACCAGGGCGACCCGCTCGGGACTCGCGCCCTGGATGGCCGCGCCCTGAGTGGGTCCAGCTTCGATGCCTTCGGTGCTTTCGAGGGTGGCGGCCTTTGCGCCCCCGCTCGGAGGCGGCGCCTTGAGCAAGGCGGCGGGGCCGACGAGGTCGGGGCGGGCCTCGGGCTGCAGCGCTGGGTTGGGGGGCGGGCCCTTGGGGCCGCAGGCGGCCAGCAGGAGGGCAGCCAGGGCAGGGATGCAGGCGCGGGTGCCCATCATCGGGCCAGGGCCTGCAGCTCGGCCGGCAGCGGGGGCAGCTGGTCCACCGGCAGGGCGGCGATGGCGCGGATCTCGGCGGTCTGTGCCTTGGCGATGCGCGGGGTGGCATCGGCCGCCAGGGCGCCGCGCCGGGCCGTCTGGGCCAGGTCGATGGCCATGGGACGCGGCAGGCTGTCCAGCTTGGCCAGGGCCAGCAGGGCGAGGCCGCGGCTGTCCTGGGCCACGACCCAGCGGCGGGCGGCGGCCTGGGTGCCGAGGGGGTCGAGCTGCAGCAGGCAGTCCGCGGCACGCACCGCCACCCAGGGGGGCTGGACGGCCTGTTCCACGAGGAACATCAGGTCGGCGTGCAGGTCGGCGTCCACCGGCCCCAGGCTGCTGCAGGCCGGGCCGGCATCGCGGGCAGAGAAGGCGTCGTAGAGGGCCTGCTGTCGGGCCGATGGAGCGGGGTCGGCCCCCGCCGGCGCCGCCAGGGCCGGGGTCGCGCCCACCAGGGCGAGGGTCAGGGCGAGGGGGGCACGCATGAAGGCTCCGAGGTTGAATTGCGGCATCACAGGGTGCCCGTATAGCGTTGGGCCACGCCGATCTGGCCGTCGCTGAGCACATCCTGGGGGGTGCAGTCGTTCCAGCCGCAGACCGGGTAGGGGAACATCAGGTTGTCGCCCAGGTCGCCCTCGCAGGCGCCACGGGCCTGGCAGCGGGGGGTGTCGTCCAATGCGTCCCAGGCCCCCCAGCCGTCCTCGACGGGGTGGAAGAGGCCGGCGTAGTGGCCGACCTCATGGGCCAGCGTCTCGCCATAGAGCCGGATGTCGTCATCGGAGAAGCGGCCGTCGCCGCCGGCGTTGGCCAACCAGGAGATGACGACGGTGCCCCGGCCGCTCTCGACCAGGGGGCCGGGGATGCCGCCGGCGATGCCATAGGCGTCCAAGGACCCGTCGATGGTCTCGCCCACCAGCACCATCAGGTCGCCGTCGGTGCCCTGGGCGCTGGCCTCGTAGACGGTGTTGCTGAGGCCGTCCAGGCTGGGCAGGTCGCCGTCGATATCCGAGCCTTCGGTGCTCAGGACCAACTCCAAGCCATAGGCGGCCCAGACCTCGCGCCAGCGCTCGATGGCGGCCTCGGTGCCACGCACGACCTCTTCGTCCTGGTCCAAGTCTTCGGCGTAGACCAGCCGCACGGTGACGGAGCCGGCGTCGATGCCACCTGGATCGGTGCGGGTCTGGATGACGACCTCCAGGCCCTGGTTGGCCATATAGTTGCCATTGTCGTCGGTGACGGCGACCTCGACCTGCCAGCTGCCCGAAGACAGGGGCCCGTCTTCTACCCGAACCGGCCAACTCAACATGCTGTCGGCGGCCTCGGGATAGACGGCGCCGGTGAGGCTATACTCGTCGTACCACTGGTCCCAACTCAAGACCATCGCGCCGTCGGGGCTGTAGATGGCCTCGGTGGTGGGGTAGGCGGCGCCGCTGGTGGCCCGCAAATACACGCCAAAGCTGGTCTCGTCGTCGGCCAGCGGCACCTCCAGGGTGGCGATGCCATTGGACCCGGTGCTGGTGGAGAGGCGGCGGGTGGTGAGGGCGCCATCGGACACCACATCGACCTTCTGCTTCTTGCCGGAGGCTTCGACGCATGCCACCGAGACCAGCAGCGCCAGCAGGGGCAAGGAGGGGCGGAGCTGGCTCTTCATCGGACTTCCGGGGCAGATTGGGGAATGCGGGCGGCCGGGCGTGCGCCTCTCAGCCTAACCCAACCCCCCAGGGGCCGAGGGGCTGCCCTGCGGGCTCGGGGACAGGGCGCCGTAGCGGTTGAAGCGGCCATCGCGCAAGAAGCCGACCAGCACCATGCCGGCGGCGTCGGCCAGCTGCACGGCCAGCGAGGAGGGCGCGCCCACGGCGGCGACGACCGGTATGCGGGCGAGCAGGGCCTTCTGCACGATCTCGAAGCCGGCGCGACCGCTCAGCATCAGCACCCGGTCGTCGATGGGGAAGCGGTCGGCCCGCAGGCGGTGGCCCACCACCTTGTCCACGGCGTTGTGTCGGCCGATATCCTCTGCGAGCACGTCCAAGTCACCATTCTCGTCGAATAGCGCCGCCGCGTGCAGGCCCCCGGTGTCGTCAAAGACGGCCTGGGCGGCGCGCAGGCGACCGGGCAGGGACAGCAGCAGGTCGGGGCTGGGCTCCATGCGGCGGCTGAGGGGGGGCGCATGGCTGAAGATTCGGTCGATGGTGGCCTTTCCGCAGATGCCGCAGGAGGAGCTGGCGAAGAGCTCCCGCTGGGCGGCGCGCTGTCGGGCCAGGGGCACGCCGGCGGCCAGCACGCAGTCCACGGTATTGCCCCGAGGGTCGCCCGGATCATCGACATGGGCCAGGGCGACCAGGTCGTCGGGGCCATCGATGATGCCCTCGGTGGCCAGGAATCCCGCCACCAGGTCCAGGTCGTCGCCCGGCGTGCGCATGGTCACGGCGATGGGACGGCCGCCGATGCGGATCTCCAGGGGCTCTTCGACGGCGACCCGGTCCAGGTCCTCGGCCAGCCAGCCACCCGCGTGTCTGCGCCTTGCGACGGGCTGCTGACGCAGGGGCGCGGGGCGGTCGGGGCTCAAGCCCTCACGCCGGCTCGATGCGCACGATGGCGTTGTAGTCGGGCTCCAAGGACCGCGGGTCCCAGCGCCGGCTGATGACACCATTGCACTCGGGCCAATAGGCCTGCACCACACCCGGCTTGATGCGCATGGGCTTGACCTGGGCGATCCAGACGCCGTGGTCGCTGGTCACCTTGATGCGTTGGCCCGCAGACAGCCCGAGTCTGCGGATATCTTCTTCGTTCATCAGCAGGTCGTCCCGGCCACCCCCACCCTGAAGCTGGTCGATGTCCTTGATGATCATGCTGTTGAATTGCTTGCCGCGCCGGGTGGTCAGGTAGAAGTGCCCCTCGGGTACGGCCACATCGGGCAGGTCCAGCGGGGTGAAGCGGGCGCGGCCGCCTTGCACCCCCGAAAAGTCACCGTCTTTGCACAGCAGCGGGCCACCCCACTGAAACCAGTCGCCGGCCTTGCGCAGGTTCTTGATGCCCTTGTAGACCGGCATGGTGCGGTCGATCTCTTCGCGGATCTCGCTGGCGTCGGTCCAACCCAGCTCTTTGTCCAGGTGGGGGAAGATGCGCCGGGCCAGCAGGGTGGGGATCTCGTATTCGGGCTTGCTCTCACCCACCTTGGGGTGGCCGGGGATCTCGGGGCTGAAGCGCACGCGGCGCTCGGTGGAGGTGGAGGTGCCGCCGCCGCGCTGCTCGTAGCGGGTCTGGGCGGGCAGCAGCACCAGCAGGCGGCCGGGATCCAGCAGCATCGACGTGTTGATGACGATGTCCTGGTGGACCCGCACCTTCACCTTGGAGAAGGCGTCGCGCACATAGGGCGGGTCGGGCATGGTGCCCAGCAGGTTGCCGCCCATATTGTAGAGCAGGTCGAAGTCGCCGTTGCAGGCGGCCTCCAACATGGGGCCGGTGGTGTGGCCGGGCCAGGTGGGCACGGGCAGGCCGCCCCACAAGGCGCTCATCTCGGCCGCCGTCTCTTCGTTCAGGGTGCGCCCGCCCGGCAGCTTATTCGGCGAAACGCCGCACTCGCCGCCCCCCTGCACGCCGCTGTGGCCGCGGATCGGCATGATGCCGCACTTCTCCTTGCCGATCATGCCGCGGGACAGGTGAAGATTCACGACCGCTTCGATGTTTTCGACACCGAATCGGTGCTGGGTGAGGCCCATGCTGTAGACAGTCACGGCGGTGCGGGCGCGGGCGTAGAGTTCGGCCACCCACTCGATGTCGCGCTTGTGAACGCCGCTCACGCTGCAGAGGGTCTCCCAGGACTGGCTGTCCAGTTTGGCTTTGACATCGTCAAAGTCGATGGTGTGGGCGGCGATCCAGTCCGCATCGTGGCCGCCGCGCTCGATCAGGGACTTCAGCACGCCGTTGAGGAAGGCGACGTCGCCGCCGGCGTTGACTTGGATGAAGTCGTCCATGATCCGGGTGCCAAAGACCGCGGACTTGGGGGCGCTGGGCACCCAGTAGCGTTCCAGGCCCTGTTCCAGGGTGGTATTGACCACCACCACGCGGGTGCCCTGCTTCTTGGCCTCCACCAGGTATTTCATGGTGACGGGCTGGTTGTTGCTGAGGTTGGTGCCAATCAGCAGCAGCAGGTCCGTTCCGATGAGGTCCGAGAGCGAGCAGGTGGGGGCGCCCACGCCGATGGTGCTGGACAACGCAGACACGGTGGCGGCGTGGCACAGACGCGCGCAGAGGTCCACGTGGTTGGTGCCCATCAGGCGCGCGGTCTTGTTGAAGGCGTAATAGGCCTCGTTGGTGATGCCCTTGCTGCTGGCAAAGAAGGCCATGCGGTGGGGATCGGGATCGGGACCCAGCTCATCGGCGATGGCCGAGAGGGCCTCGTCCCAGCTGACGCGGGTGAAGCCGCGGTCCCCGGGCCGGTACACAAAGGGGTAGGGTAGCCGTCCCAGCTCCTGCAGCTCCCGATTCGACATGCCGCGCAGGCGCTCCATATCCAGCAGGTCGGCGGGGGCGAAGGCCGGGCGGGTGTTGTTGCGCAGCAGCTTCAGGCGCGAAGTGCACAGGTGGATGCCGTCAATGACATCGTCGCGCAGGCCCCGCGGGCCCAGGCTGCAGCCGTCGCAGACACCCTGGGTGAGGATATTCCAGGCATAGGGGAGGCTGTCGCGGTTCTCCCACATGACCTCCACCATCTCCAGCATGTGGTGCGGCTTCTCCTCACCCAGGCCGAAGGGGGCCAGCGAGGCGATGCGGTCGCTTCCGGGCACCGGCGCGGCCCGATGGGTCAGGGCGCCGTCCTGCTGGGGGCCGGAGGGGAGATCTCGCTCGTTGGAACCGGCCATGCTGTCCTCGTGTTGGATTGGGGGGGCCCGGCGCGCCGGGCCCGCGCCTCAATTCTCGTCGGCCTGCCAGTCAGCATCATCCAGAACCCACACATCGGATTCGCCAGCGGCCTTGAAGGCGGTGGTTCCGTAGCTGGCGCCAATCCAGTAGTCCCCCAGGAAGGGGGCGCTCGCGCCGTCGGCCGAGATCGTGATGTGTACGCACTGGTCCCAGACGCCGCTCCAGTTGTTGGGGCAGTCCGTGCGCGTGTCTTCAAACTTGCCGACGAAGCTGAAGCCACCCGTGGTGGTCTCGACCTCGTCGCCCACATTCATCTTGTAGGCGGCGGCCTGGATGGGGGGGTCGTAGGTGGTCTCGACCCCCGTCGTGAGGTCGGCCCAACCGTAGATGCGCAGGCCCTTGCTGTTGTCGCTGGACCACTTGACGCTGTAGACCGGCGTGGAGGAGCCGTCGGCGGATTCCCGGTAGGTGTTGAGGGTCACGATCTCGACGCTGCCCTGCTTCTGCACCTCGGGAAATTTCTCGGTGCGCAGCAGGCCCTCGGCCGGGGCGGTGCAGCCGGTGGCGTCGTAGAAGCTGTAGACCTCGGTGTTGACCGGCGTGCCCGTGTCATAGGCCGCACACTGGCGGTGCTCCCACCACCGCTGGCCATCCAGCGGGAAGTACTCTGCGATGGGCTCTCCGTCGTAGTTGAAGGAGGAGCCGGAGCAGGCGGCGAGCATCAAGAAGGCGAGGGCGGGGGCGGAACGCATCGGGTCTCCGGTTCGGGCGGCAGGCCGCCCTTTCATCCGTGCAGGACGGTCGACGGTAGCACGCAGGTCGGCCGCTGGCATCCTTCCCCGCGGCGACGCGATAGACGGCTCGCCCCCCTCAAAGCAGAACGGAGCAACCATGGGAGCCACCGACGCCATCCTCGCCATCGACCAGGGCACCACGGGCACGACCGCCCTGCTGCTGGACCGCGACGTGCGCGTCCTGGCCTCCTTCAACGTCGAGTTTCCCAACCACTACCCAAGCCCGGGGCGGGTGGAGCACGACGTCGAGGAGATCTGGACCAGCGTGCAGGCCGCCGTGGCGGGGGCCTTGGCCGCCGTCGGGGGTCTGGACGCCGTGAACTTGCGCGGGGTGGGCATCACCAACCAGCGTGAGACCTGTGTGTTCTGGGATCGCCGCAGCGGCAAGGCCATCCACCGCGCCCTGGTCTGGCAGGATCGCCGCACGGCCGACCGCTGCGCGGCCTTGCGGGCGGCGGGCTCCGAGGACCTCGTGCGCGCCAAGACGGGCCTCGTGCTCGACCCCTACTTCTCGGCCACCAAGGCGCGCTGGCTGCTTGACAATGTGCCTGGGGCGCGCATTGCCGCCGATGCGGGCGAGCTTTGCTTCGGCACCATGGACAGCTACCTCGCCTGGCGTCTGTGCGGCGTACACGCCACCGACCCCAGCAATGCCAGCCGCACCCTGCTCTTCGATCTGCACCAGCAGGGCTGGGATGACGCCCTGCTCGACCTCTTCGGTGTTCCCCGTGGAACCCTCCCCCAGATTCGGGAGAACGACGCCGTGCTGGGCCACACCCTGGGCCTGGGCTTTCTGCCCGACGGCATCCCGGTGGGCGGCATGGCGGGCGACCAGCAGGCGGCCCTCTTCGGCCAGGCCTGCTTCCAGCCCGGCATGGCCAAGTGCACCTATGGCACTGGCGCCTTCGTCTTGATGAATTCGGGCACCTGGCCGGTGACCAGCCACAACCGGCTGCTCACCACGGTGGCCTGGAAGCTGCGGGGCCAGGACGCCACCTTTGCCCTGGAAGGCAGCGCCTTTATCGCCGGGGCGGCGGTGCAGTGGCTGCGGGACGGCCTGGGCATCATCCAGAGCGCCGCCGAGATCGAGGCCCTGGCGGCGTCGGTGCCCGATTCGGGCGGCGTGGTCTTTGTTCCCGCGCTGGCCGGCCTGGGGGCGCCCCACTGGCGGCCCGACGCTCGGGGCCTGCTGTCGGGCATCACCGGCGGCAGCACCCGGGCCCACATCTGCCGGGCCGTGCTGGAGGGCGTGGCCCTGCAAATCGGCGACATCCTCAAAGCCATGGACCAGGACGCCGGCGTGCCCCTCAAGGAGCTTCGGGTGGATGGGGGCGCCGCCCGCAACGACCTGCTCATGCAGTTCCAGGCCGACATTCTGGACGTCACCTGCGTGCGGCCCACGGTGCTCGAGACCACGGCCCTGGGTGCGGCCTTCTTGTCGGGGCTGGCCACGGGCTTCTGGAAGGACACGGCGGCCATCAAGGCGGCCTGGGTCGAAGATCGGCGCTACGCTTCCACCATGGACGAGGCAACCCGGGCCGGGCACCAGGCGGCCTGGGCTCGGGCGGTCGAGCGCGCCTGAGTCAGCGGCCCAGCAGGCGGCCCAGCAGGCCGGGCTCGGGGGGGTGCAGCAAGACGGGCTTGCGGCCGGCGTTCAACTCGCCCACAAAGGCCACCAGCGCCGCATCGTCGGCGACTCCCCCCAGGTAGCCTTCGGCCCCGCAGGTCGCCAGGGCGGCGGCCGGGTCGCGCAGGCGGCTCCAGCGGTCGGTGAGACCGATGCGGGGCACCCGGCCGGCATCGGTGCAGATGCGTTGGCAGAGGGCGAGGCCCGGGGCCAGCCTGCCCCGACCCAGGGCCAGCAGCAGCGTGTCGGGCCGCAGGCGCCGGACCAGCCGCAGGGGGGACTCGTCGGGATCCTCTGCCACCACCAGCGTCACGACGCCCCGCAAAGCAGCGAGGGCCCGCAGGCGAATGCGGGCATCGGGCTCCCAGACCAGCAGCGTCGGCGCGGACGGGGTCATTGCACGCCCTCGGGCAGATCGGCCAGAAGTTCGGCCCCTTGCACATTCTCACCGATGAACAAGCTGAGTGCAGCGGCCCCTTGAAAGGCCAGCATGCCCCAGCCCGGCACAAAGCGCCGGCCGGCCCGCACCAGGGCCTCGCGGTGGGGGGGATTCGGGTCCCAGTAGTTGAGATCGACCCAGCTCGCGCCTTCGGGCAGGCGGGGATCCAGGGCCAGCACCCCGGCGCTGGCCCCCGGCGTGCAATGCACCACCAGGTCGCACCGAGGCGCGGCGGTAGCGAAGGCCTCGGCGTCCAGGGGCCCCGTGGAGAGCCCCACCAGCCCCTGGGCTTTCAGCGCGGCGACGGCGGCCTGGGCCCGCGCTGGATTTCGATTGAGAATCAGCACCTGCGCCCCATTCTGGGCCAGGGCGGCGGCGACGGCCCGGCCCGAGCCCCCGGCCCCCAGCACGATGGCCCGGCGCGCGGGGGCCACGCCGAGGTGGGCGAGATGGGCCAGAAGACCCGCGCCATCGGTGTTGTGGCCCACCAGCACCCCGCCGTGGTTGAGCACCGTGTTGGCGGCCCCGGCCAGGGCCGCGCTGGGGGCGAGGCGGTCGAGGTGGGGCAGCACCGCCTCTTTCAGCGGGACGGTGAGGTTGGCCCCCGACAGGCCCAAGGTGCGCATGGCGTCGGCCACCTGGTCGGCCCGCGCGGGGTCCACGTCCAGGGCCAGGTAGACCGCATCGACCCCCCTGCGGCGCAAGGCGGCATTGTGCATGGCGGGGGATGCGGAGCGGGCCACGGGGTGGCCCAACAGGGCGAAGAGGCGCGTGGTGCCGGTGGGCCAGGGGGCCATCGATCAGGCCGGCCCCAGCCCCAGCGCGGCCTGCGCTGCGGAGACATCCTTGCGGATCTGCCGCACCAAGGCGGCGGCGTCGGGGAAGCGCTGCTCGTCGCGAAGCTGGGCCACAAAGGCGACCTCGACCTGGTGGCCGTAGATGTCGCCCCGGAAGTCCAGCAGGTGCACCTCGAAGCAGAAGCGTTCGCCGTCGAAAGTCGGCCGTACGCCCAGGTTCACGACGGCCGGCAGCCAGCCGCCATCGTCCACTCGGGCGCGCACCGCATAGACGCCGGCCGGGGGGATGAGCTCGGCGTCCAGGTCGAGGTTGGCCGTGGGGAAGCCGATGGTGCGCCCGCGCTGGTCGCCGGGAATCACCACCCCGCGCACCTGGTGGGGGCGGCCCAGCAGCAGCGCGGCCCCGGCCACGTCGCCGGCGGTCACGCAGCGCCGCACCCGCGACGAGCTGACCACCTCGCCCTCGCGTTGCAAGGCGTCCACCTGGTCGATCGGGGTGTGGGGCAAGCAGCGCCGCAGCAGGTCGATGGTGCCGGCCCGGGCCCGCCCGAAGCGGAAGTCGTAGCCCACCACGATCGCGCGGGGGTTCAGCCGCTTGCCCAGGATCTCGGTGGCAAACCACTCGGGGGGATGCTGGGCAAAGGCCCGGGTGAATCGCTCCAGAACGACCTGGTCAACCCCATTCTCGCCAAGCAGACGCACCTTGTCCGGCCAGGTGCAGATACGGGGCTGGTGGTGTTGCGGGGCGAGCACAACCCGGGGGGGCGGATCAAAGGTATAGACACAGACGGGTGCGCCCAAGGCCGCGGCCCGATCGCGCACAAAGCCCAGCAGGTGCTGGTGGCCGATGTGGACCCCATCGAAGTTGCCGATGGTGAGCACCGGGCGGGTCTGCACGGACGCGGCCGCCGTGCTGCCGGGAAAGAGCAGGGGGCGCGGGAGGTCGGCGACGGCGGGGGCGACGGACATGGGGCGGGCCTATCCTGCCCCCTGGCCGGGGGCCCGCGCCGAGCCCCAGCCGGGCTCAGGCGTGCAGGTAGCGCTCGGTGGAGGGCCGCCCGAAGTAGTAGCCTTGCAGAAGGGGAACGCCGATCTCGCGGAGAACCTCGGCCTCGCCCGGGGTCTCGACCCCTTCGGCCACCAGGGTCGCGTCCGAGGCGACGGCGAATTGAGCCAGCAGCTCGACCACCCGACGACGGCCGGGCTCGCGGTCGATGCCCTGCACGATGGAGCGATCCGCCTTGATGAAGCCCGGCTCGGCCTCTGCGAGCAGCAGCAGCCCATTCTGGCCGGCGCCCAGGTCGTCGAGCGCGAAGCGGAAGCCCAGCGCCCGCAGCTGCTCCAGCCGGCCCCGCAGCACCCGGTTCCAGCGCTCCAGGTGGTGGCCGGTGATGTCGAGCACCACCTGCTGGGCCCGCGGGGCCAGGGGGCCCAGGTGGTCCATCAGCGCGCCCATATCGGAGAGCTCTTCGGGGTGGAGATTCAAGAAGAGGTCGCAATTGTCGGGCATGCGGGCCAGCCAGCCGGTGGCCCGGTTCACGACGGCCTGGGTGAGCTGCCGGAACATGCGGTGGCGAGCCGTGGCGTCCAGCACCAGGCCGGTGTCCCCAAAGCCGGGGCCGTCGCATCGCATGAAGCCCTCGTAGCCCACCACCTGACCGGTCCGGGCGGCGATCACGGGCTGCAGCGCGAGCTGGAAGGCATCGCTGCCCAGGGCGCCCTCCAGGCGACCCCGCTCGCCGGGATCCTCGGCGGGACCGGCCATGCAGTCGCGGTTGTTGGCGACGGCCTCTTCCAGCAGCCGGGGCAGGGCCTCGATCTTGAAGGGCTTGGACAGCACCCGGGCGACCTCGCCCCGCTCGATGGCGCCGCGGGCCAGGTGCAGGTCCATGAATCCCGACATCAGCAGCCGGGCGCAGAGCGGGTGGTGGCCCTTGAGCCAGACCAGCAGGTCCAGGCCCGTGCCGTCGTCCAGGCGGAAATCCACCACGGCGGCGTCGAAGCTGCGCTCCCGCAGCAGGGCGGCGGCCTCGTCCACGCCGGAGGCGACAGCCACGCTGTAGCCGGCCTCGGCCACGCAGCGGGCGATCTGGCTGCGCAGCCGCGGCTCGTCATCGACGATCAGGACGGAAGGCATGCGTCTCCTTCATCGGGCGGCGGTCGCCAGGCCGAGAGGCCGGTTCCGGGCAGGTTGGCGCGGGATTCGGGCCGACCGAAGAGATAACCCTGGACCAGGTGGGCGCCGCATTCAAGCAAGGCGTCGGCCTCGTCCTGGGTCTCGATCCCTTCGGCCACCAGCAGCGCCTGGGTGGCGTCGGCGAAGCGCACCAGCAGCTCCACCAGGCGCTGCTTGCGGGGGTCGGTGTCGATGCCGCGTACAATGCTCATGTCCACCTTGACATAGGCGGGCTTGAGTTCGGCGAGCACCGCCAGAGAGCTGTAGCCGGCGCCCAGATCGTCCACCGCCAGGGCAAAGCCCGCATCCGCGATGGCGTCTACCGCTGCCTCCCAGTTGGAGATGGCTTGCAGGCGGCTGCGCTCGGTGATCTCCAGCACGACGCGGTGGGCATAGGGCTGAAGCGGCGCCAGGCGGGTCATGACTGCGGTGCCGTCCGCCAGCTCGTCGGGGTGGATGTTGATGAAGACCTTGACCGTGGGATCGAGCCGCTCCAGCCAATTCACGGCGTCGTCGATCACGGCGGCAGACACCTCGCCCAACAGGCCGTGGCGCTCTGCGGCCAGCAAGACGGGCAGGGGGCCATTCATCACCGGGTGGGTGCTGCGCAGCAGCAGCTCATAGGCAAAGGGGCGCCCGGTGCTGGCCCGCAAGATGGGTTGGGCCGCGAGGTGGATATTGCCTCCGCGCAGGCAGTCCACCAGGTGTGCGCGCTCCTGCGAGGCGATGGCGGCCTCTTGCAGGCGGATCACATCGTGCATGGTGCGGCGCGCGGCCAAGACCGCGTCGATGGCGGCCAGCAATGCGCTGCCCGTGAAGGGCTTGTCGATGACCCGCGTGACCTCGCCGTGGTTCACGGCGTTCATGATGGTGGGCAGGTCGAGCTGCCCGCTCATCAGCACCCGCAAGCAGCCGGGTTGGAGCTGGCGCAGGCGCTTGAGCACCCGGACGCCGTCCATGTCGGGGATGCGAAAGTCCACCAGGGCGATGTCATAGGCGCGATCGGTGGCCAGACGGAGGGCCTGTTCTCCGCTGCTGGCCTCGTCGGGTTCGTGGCCCGCACGCACCAGCGTCGCCCGCACCACCCGGCGGATCGGGTCTTCGTCGTCTACGACCAGCACCCGCGCCATGTGGAACTCCAAGGGGCGTCCGAGTGCGATCATCGCCCAGACGGACCCCGATCGGCACCCGCGCTGGGAACTTGAGGCTTCTGGTGAAAAGGATCGCCGCGGGCGCGGGGCCCCCTCCGGTGCCCCGGGCGGGTGGGTGTTATCTGCCCCTCCCCCTTGGAGGTGCCGATGCGCGTCTTGATCGCCGACAAGCTGTCCCCGCGGGTGGCCGCCCGCCTGGAGGCCGCCGGCTGCGCGGTCACGACGCAGCCTGGGCTCAAGGGGGACGCATTGGCAGAGGCCCTCTCGCGGGTCGGGCCGGCGGTGCTGGTGGTGCGGTCCACCAAGGTCGAGGCCGAACACCTCGACGCCTCTCGCGAGCTGGCGCTGGTCATCCGCGCGGGTGCCGGCACCAATACCATCGATGTGGACGGGGCCTCCGCCCGCGGCATCTATGTGTCCAACTGCCCCGGTCGAAACGCCATGGCCGTGGCCGAGCTCACCCTGGGTCACCTGGTCAACCTCGACCGCCGCATCGCCGACAACGTCGCCGCCCTGCGCGATCACCGCTGGCAGAAGGGCGAGTTTGGCAAGGCCCGCGGCCTGCATGGGCGCACCCTCGCCGTGCTGGGCACGGGCTCCATCGGCGTCGAGGTCATCCGCCGCGCCCAGGCTTTTGGGATGAAGATCCGCGCGTGGAGCCGATCCTTGACGCCGGAACGGGCCGCCGCCCTGGGGGTGGAGCACGCCAGCAGCCCCCTGCAGGCCTGCCGTGGCGCGGACGCCCTGACCGTGCACCTGGCGCTGACCAGCGAGACCCGGGGCCTGGTGGGCCGCGAGCTCTTCGACGCCTTGGCGCCGGGCGCCTACTTCATCAACACCTCGCGGGGCGAGTGCGTAGACCAGCCCGCGCTGATCGATGCCATGCGCGACCGGGGCGTGCGTGCGGGCCTGGATGTCTTTGCCGACGAGCCCGGCGGAAACGACGCGCCCTTCGCCGACCCCATCGCCGATGAACCCAACCTCTACGGCACCCACCACATCGGCGCGAGCACCGAGCAGGCCGAGGACGATGTGGGCGACGCAGTGGTCGATATCATCGAGCAATTCCTCAACCGGGGCACCGTGGCCAGCTGCGTGAACCTGGCCACCGAGACCCTGGCCGACCACCTGCTGGTGGTGCGCCACGCCGACAAGGTGGGCGTGCTGGCGGGGGTGCTGGACCACCTCCGCATCGCGGGCGTGAATGTGCAGGAGATGGAGAACATCATCTTCCGCGGCGCCAAGGCCGCCTGCGCCCGCCTGCAGATCAGCGGCACCCCCACCCAGGCCGTGCTGGATGGGATCTCCGCTTCGCCCGACATCTTCTCCACTTCGCTCGTGTCCCTGGAGGACTGATATGACCCGCGCCTGGAACTTCTCTGCTGGTCCCGCCGTCCTGCCCGAATCCGTGTTGGAGGAGCTGTCCGCCGTGCTGCTGGAGTTCGGCGACTGCCGGGCCGGCCTGATGGAGATCTCGCACCGCAGCAAGCCCTTTGTCGCCGTGATGGAGTCCGCCCGGGAGCGCCTCAAGCAGGTGCTGGACGCGCCCGCCGATACCACCGTGCTCTACCTGCAAGGCGGCGCCAGCCTTCAGTTCCTGATGACGGCGATGTGTTTTGCCGGCCCCGAAGACACGGCGGTCTACCTGGACACCGGGTCCTGGTCCACCGCTGCGATCAAAGAGGCCAGGCGGGTCTGCAAGGTGGCGGTGCCCTTCTCGGGCAAGGTCTCGCAGTTCACCTATCTCCCCCTCCAAGATGGCGAGATGGGGCCCATTCCCGACGAGGCGGCCTTTCTGCATTACACCTCGAACAACACGGTGCGCGGCAGCCAGTTCCCCGCACCCCCAGACACCCAGCTGCCGCTGATCGGCGACCTGTCCAGCGACATCTGCAGCCGCCCGGTGGATGTGGCCCGCCACGATGTGATCTATGCCGGCGCCCAGAAGAACCTCGGCCCCAGCGGCGTGACCGCCGTGATGCTGTCGCCCCGGGCCATGGCCCGCATCGCCGAGGTCGCCGCCCAGCGCCCCGGCGGCATCCCCAGCATGCTCGACTACAGCGTACACGCGGCCAAAGACAGCATGTTCAACACCCCCAACACCTTCGGGGTCTTCGCCCTGGAGCGCATGTTGGCTTGGGTGGCGGCCGAAGGCGGCGTGACGCATTTCCAGGCCAAGTCGGCCCGCATGTCGGCCGCCCTGTATGCGGCCATCGACGGGTCCGGGGGTTTCTACACGGCGCCCGTGCGCCCGGATAGCCGCAGCAGCATGAATGTGGTCTGGCGCATCCAGGATCCCGCGCTGGAGCCCATTTTCTGCAAGGAGGCCGAGGCCGCCGGCCTGCTCGCACTCAAGGGCCACCGGTCGGTGGGTGGCTTGCGCGCCAGCCTCTACAACGCGCTGCCCGAGGCCGCAGTGTCCGCGCTGGTGGCCTTCATGGCCGAGTTCGCCCGCAGCCGCGGCTGATCATGCAAGCCAAGCACATCCTCTTCTTTGCGGTCGTGGCCGTGCTGTCGGTGTTGGTGGCGGTTTGGACCGCGCCGATGCTGCTGGGCGAGGATCCGCCCGACCCGGCGCCCGCGCTGCAAGCCCCCGAGCCGCCCGCCCCCCCGGCTGCAGCCCTGGAGGCCCAGCCTGCGCCGGCGGGGACGGAGCTGCCCCGGCCGGCCGATGCGACCGGCGCTGTGGACGCCACCCTGCCGCTATCGGGCGACGCCTTCCGCCAGAGCATGGTCCAGCTCCGCCCGGCCATCGAGGGCTGCCTGGTGGGTTGGAGAGCCGAGATGCCGGACTTTTCGGGGCGCATCCTGCTGTCGGTGCAGCTGGCGCCCGACGGCCTGGTATCGGCCCGCGTCGAGCAGAGCCCCACGCCCTCCCCGGCGGCGCTGGACTGCCTGGCCGCCCCGGTCTGGTCGGCCACCTGGCCCCTCGCGCCCAGCCCGGTCAACCTCAGCTACCCCTTTGCCGCGCCGGAGGCAGCGCCCGAAGCAGGGGGTTGAACGGCCGGTCTGGCCAGCTCGCCCAGCAGCCGCTCCATGCCGTCCCGGTAGGCGAGCAGGCTGGCCAGGTCCACCCACTCATCGGGGCCGTGGGCGCCGCCCGACAGCGGTCCCAGGCAGACCGCGCCGCTGCCGCGTTCGGCGGCCAGCATCGCGATGTCGATATAGCCCGCGCTGCCCGCGTCGCTGTGGGCCCCCTGGTGGACCGCGTGAAAGCAGCGGCGGATGGGGTCCAAGGACGCGCCGCGGCTGTCGTAGCCCGCCAGCTCGAAGTGCACCGACAGGCGCTCCAGCTCGACGGAGAAGGGCTTGCTGCGGTTGAAGTCGGCCAAGGCGGCCTCGATCTCCGCGCGCAACCAGGCGGCCGTTGGAAGTTTGTTCTCAGGCGACCTGGGGTTTTGCGCGAAGGCCTCCTCGCGTCATCGACTCACTCCCCCCGCGGGCGGTGGATGCGGTTGGCCGTGGCCAGCATGGGCGGGGGCCCGTGGGCCGGCAGCCCCGCGGCCTCGGCCAGGGAGCCGCCTCGGACCGCTGCGACGTTGACCACGCTGGGGTGCAGGGTGGGCAGGGCGGGGATGCGCGCCCCCAGCCGCGCTTGCACGCTGGCCAGCCCTTCGATGGCGCTGGCGCCGGACCAGGGCCGCGAGGCGTGGCCCGAGCGCCCGCGCAGCAGCAGCTCCAACTCGACGATGCCGCGACAGCCGCTGAGCATGCGCGCGGGGGGGCCGCAGACGCTGAGGACCCGGGCGGGGCGGACCGTCGGGTGGCTGTCCAGAAAGGCGCGCATGCCCTGAAAGGCCGTCTCTTCATCGGCGTAGAGCAGCAGCCCCACCCCGCGGGTGGGGCCCGCGCGGCGGGCGGCGTCCAGCAAGGCGGCGATGCCCCCTTGGTATCGGCGGCGCCCGGCGCGTGGTAGCGCCCGTCCAACACCGAAAACTCCGGAAGGGTCCAGCCCGGCGTGGGCGGCACGGTGTCCAGGTGGCCGATGATCAGCAGCTCGATCGCGTCTTCGGGCCCGTCGGTGGCGAAGACATTGGGCCGGCCCGGAGCGCAATCCTCCACCTGCACCCGCAGCCAGGGCAGGTCCCGCAAGCGGTGGGCGATGGCGGCGGCCAGGGGGCCTTCGCCGGGGCTGGGACCATCCGAGGCCGGCTGCCAGTAGCTGCGGATGCGGCAGAGCGCGTCCAGCAATTCAAAGACAGGGTCGCGCTGAAGCAGGGACAGGGGGGACTCCGCGGGCCTGCCGGCGGTATCGGGGGGGGGCTCGCCGGGCAAGGGCGTGGGCTGAAGCGGCGTGCTAGGCGTAGGCCTCGCCCAAAGGAGCCCGCCATGTCCACGGATGCCGCCCTGGCCTTCTCTCGTCCCAAGGGCTTCTCGGACCAGGGCCCCGATGCCGCCCGCCTGAACCGCCGGATCGAGGCCACCCTGCTGGAGGTCTTCGCCCGCTATGGCTACGAGAACGTGGAGGTGCCCACCCTGGAATATGTGGACCTCTACCACCGGGAGCGGCTGGGGGACGCCCTCTTTCACAGCCTGATCACCGCCCGTCTCAGCGATTCTGCAGAATTCCCGGCGCGCGGCAGCATCGACGCCGCCGCGGACGGGTCGGTGCCCCGGGCCGAGGCCCTGCACGATGTGGTGCTGCGCCCCGATTTCACGGCGCCGGTGGCCCGCATGTTCGTGAGCCGACTGGCCGCCGCGGGTCTGCCCGACCACCTGCCCTTGCGCTACGCCTATGCCGGCCCGGTCTTCCGTGAGCTGGCCGTGAGCCCGCTTCGACACCGGGAATTCCGCCAGGTGGGGGTGGAGCTGGTGGGTTGTCCGCCAGGCGCGGGAGACCTCGAGGTGCTGCTGCTCGCCGTCGATTGCGCCGAGGCCCTGGGCCTGCCCCCCTGGCGCCTGCACCTGGGCCACGCGCGGCTCTTTCGGGCCATGTTGATGGATGAGGGCCTGGCGGGCGAGGCCCTGACTGCGGTGGGGGCCGGCTTGGAGCAGGCGGCGCGGCTGCGCCAGCAGGCCAGCGGGCCTGATGCCGCCTTCCGCCGCTATGCCGAGGGCTATGCCCCCGAACTGCGACGTTTTGCCAGCCGGGATGGCGCGGTGGCCGAGAGCCTGGAAGCGCCCGGCTCTGCCGACATCGGGCAGCTGCGCGCCGATATGGTCGCCACCCTGGAGGCCCGCCTGCTGGCGGTCTGGGTGCGGCAGCACAGCCTCGCACCAGAGGTCGCCGCGCGCATTCTCAGCCTCGCCGCCGTGCAGGGGCCGCCCGACGCCGTGCTCGCGGCCCTCGCCGATCGGGCGCGGGGTGAGGTCGCCGTCGCCGCCCTCGGCGCCCTCACCCGTCTCTGCGAAGAGCTGCAGCGTCGGCGCGAGGTCGATCTCCAGCTCACGCCGGCCTCCAGCCGGGGCATCGCCTACTACACGGGCATGAGCTTTGAGTTGCATTGCCCAGGCACGGGCGAGGCCCTGACCGATGTCTGCGGAGGTGGGCGCTACGACGAGCTTCACCGCTGGATCTACGAGCGCGCGCGACTCACCCGTCGGGTGCGGGAGCAGCGCCCGAGCCCCGAGCCCGCCAACCTGGACGGGGTGCTGCGGGGGGTGGGCCTGGCCTTTGGCGTGGAGCGCCTGGCCGCCGCCCTGCGGGCCGACAACGCGCCGCGGGGGCCCCTGGTCTTTGTGGGTGTGCTCGAAAACACCCGCCTGCCGGACGCATTCGACCTGGCTGATGCCTTGCGACGCCTGGGCGTGCCCGCAGTGGCCGAGCTGCTGGGCCCCGATCGCGGCCAGGGTCTCCGGGAGCAGCTGGGCCAGGCCCACCACGCCCGCGCCCGCTATGCCCTGCTGATCGGGGGGCGCGAATGGGCCCGGAATGAGGTCCTGCTGCGCGATCTCGACAAGGCCGAACAGAGCGCCCTCCGCCCCGAAGACGCCCTCGCCACCCTGGCAGACTGGATGCGCCAGGGTGCCCCCCGCTTCACGAAGAGCCAGCCATGATCCGCTATCCCGACGATCTGTCCGGTCTGGAGCCCCTGGTGCTGACCGGCACCGACCTCAGCGTGGCCGACCTGGTCAGCGTGGCCCGCTTCCGGCGGCGCGTGTCGGTCGCCCCGGCCGCCCACGCCCGCATGGCCCGCTGTCGGGCGGTGGTCGAGATGCTGCTCGACCAATCCATCAAGGTCTACGGGCTCACGACGGGCTTTGGCAAGCTGCGGGACGTGGTCATCGAACGCAACCAGACCGCCGAGCTGCAGCGCAACCTCATCCGCAGCCACGCGGCGGGGGTGGGCCGGCCCTTCCCCGAAGAGGTGGTGCGGGCCGCCACGCTGCTGCGGGCGAATACGCTGTGTCGGGGCAATTCGGGCATTCGGGGCGAGGTGGTCGAACAATTCGTCTCGCTGCTCAATTCCGACGTCTACCCCTATGTTCCCGAGCAGGGCTCGGTGGGGGCCAGCGGCGATCTCTCGCCCCTGTCGCACCTCGCCCTGGTGCTCATCGGCGACGACGAGGGCGCCTTTCTGCCTTGGCCGCAAGGACAAGGGGCAGAGGACTCGGGCCCCCGTCCCATGCGGGCGGCCAACGGCCCCGACGACTTCCAGAAGATGCCGCAGGGCGACGCTTTTGCCACGGTCGCAGCGCAGCAGGGCTGGACCTTTCAGCCGGTGGTGCTGCAAGCCAAGGAGGGCCTGGCCCTCAACAACGGCACCCAATTCATGGCGGCCTTGGGCTGCCTCGCCCTGCACGACGCCAGCTTCGCCTTGCGACAGTCCGAGCTGGCCTGCGCCCTAAGCCTGGAGGGCAATTTCGGGGTGCGGGGGGCCTTTGACCCGCGTATTCATGCCGTGCGCCCCCAGAGCCACCAGCCCGAGGTGGCCGCCCGCATCCTCGACTATGGGCGCGGCAGCGAGATCCTCGACTTGTGGCTGAATACGGCCGAGCTGCACAAGGCCCGCCTGAAGCTGCACGATGCCGGCGGGGCCCTGCTGCGCCTCGAAGACCGCTTGGACCGGCAAGGCGTGGCGATCCCGGCCCGCCTGCGCCGCGCCCGCGAGGCGGTGGACACGCTGCGCGCGCGCATCCAGCGCCTGCTGTCCCGGGGGGATGCAAAGCAGCAGGCAGAGCTGGCGGCGTTGCGTCGAAGCCGCCGCGCGCGCAGATTCTCGCCCTCAACGAGCTGCTCACGCGCCCCCGCCAGGACGCCACCGCGCTGCTGCTGGAGCTGCAGGGGCTGACCTTCCCCGATGGCGAGGAGCGCTACCAGGCGCGGGCGGCGGTGGTTGCGGCGGTGAAGGCGCTCGACGACGCGGTTCCCGAGACCCCGCCAGTGCAGGATGACTACTCCTTTCGCTGCGCCCCCCAGGTGCTGGCCTGCGCCCACCGCGCCATGGACCAGATCGAAGAGGTGCTGACGGTCGAGATCAACGCCGCCACCGACAACCCGCTGATCTTTCCGCCCGACCCCGCCGAGGAGGGCGGCACCCCGCTGGCCGAGATGGACCCCGGCGCCTATGCCGACTGGCTGCTGGCCCAGCCCGACGCGGCAGAGCGCTGCGCCGCATCGGTGATCGGCGGCGGCAACTTCCACGGCGAGCCCCTGGCCATCGCCATGGACTACCTCAAGATCGTGATGGCCGAGGTGGGCAGCATCTCGGAGCGCCGCATCGCCCACCTCACCGACCCCAACCACAGCGCGGGCCTGCCGGCCTTCCTGGTGCGGGACAGCGGCGTGAACAGCGGCTTCATGATTCCGCAATACACCGCCGCCGCCCTGGTCTCCGAAAACAAGGTGCTCTGCCACCCCGCAAGCGTGGACTCCGTGCCCACCTGCGCCAACACCGAAGATCACGTTTCGATGGGCACCATCGCCTGCCGGCACGCGGTCCAGGTGGTGGAGAATGTGACCAATATCGTCGCCATCGAGCTGCTGGCCGGCGCCCAGGCCCTGCGCTTCCGCGAGCCCTTCCACCCGGGTGACCGGCTCAAGGCCGTGCTGGATTACCTCAACGACCGCGAGCGGGGCGATCTCGCGCCGCTGGAGCAGGACCAGGTGATGCACCCGCGCTTTCTGCGCATGCGGGCCTTGATGGCCCGGCCCGACTTCCGAGCCCTGCTCTTGCAGCGCTGAGGCGCCGCAATCAGCCGATCAGGCGCCCGGCCAGGGCGGCCTGCACCGACGCCACCAGCTGGTCGCGGGGGACCTCGACCTGGGCTGGCCGATCGGCCACCCACTGGCTGCGGTCTTCGATGTCGGCGGAGAGCTCCTTGCCCAGGCGCAGATCCTTGATCTGCACGATGCCGCGGTCGAACTCGTCCCCCCCGGCGATGATGGCCAGGGGCGCGTTCCGGCGGTCGGCATACTTCATCTGGGCCTTGAAGCCCGAGGTGCCCAGGTAGAGTTCGGCGCGGATGCCCGCGGCCCGAAGCTCCGAGACCATGGCCTGGTAGAGGGGCGCCCGGCGCTTGCTCATCAGGGTGACCACCACCGGGCCCTCCCAGTCCCGCGACACGCGTCCCTTGGCCTGCAAGGCGGCCAGCAGCCGGTCCACGCCCACGCTGCCGCCCGTCGCAGGCACCTTCTCGCCGGTAAAGCGCTCCACCAGCCCATCGTAGCGGCCGCCCGATGCCACCGAGCCATAGGAGCGCATGCGCCCCTTGTCGTCGGGCACCTGGAAGGTCAGCTCGCACTCGAAGACCGGGCCGGTGTAATACTCCAGGCCGCGGATGATGCTGGGTTCAAAAGCGACCCGATCCGAGCCATAGCCGCCGGCGTCCAGCAGCTCGTGGATCTCGGTCAGCTCGGCCACACCCTCTTCGCCCGTGGCGCTGCCGGCGACGGCGGTGGCCAGGGTGGCCAGCACGCCTGCGCGGTCGGCCGTCGAGCCCGAGCGCCCGCCCGCCGAAAGGAAGGCGCAGATGCGGTCCACCTGGGTCGCGTTCAAGCCCGCGCCCTTGGTGAAGTCCCCCGACTCGTCCCGGCGGCCGGCCCCCAGCAGCAAGGCCACACCTTCGACGCCGAATTTGTCGAATTTGTCCATGGCCCGCAGCACCGCGCCCACCGTGTCGGCGTCGGCCAGCGCGATGCCGCAGACCTCGAGCAGGCCGTTGAGCACCTTGCGGTCGTTGACCTGCACGCGGTAGTCGCCGCGGGCGATGCCCAGGGCTTCGAGGGCCTGGGCGAAGACCATGCAGACCTCGCCGTCGGCGGCCACCGAGGCCGTGCCCACGGTGTCGAAGTCGCACTGCATGAACTCGCGGAAGCGGCCCGGGGCCCACTTCTCTACCCGCCAGACCGTGCCCACCTGGTAGCGGCGGAAGGGGCGCGGCAGGTTCTGGGCGTTCTGGGCGAAGTAGCGGGCCAGCGGCGCGGTGAGGTCGTAGCGCAGGGCCACCCACTCGTCATAGTCAGCCTGGAAGCTGAAGATTCCGGCGTCCGGCTGGTCGGCGGCCTCGGGCAGGAATTTGCCCAGGGACTCGACATACTCGATGCCGGGGGTCTCGAGCGGTTCGAAGCCGTGCAGCTCATAGATGCGCTGCAGGGTGTCGAGCATGGAGCGTCTCGCCACCAGGTCGGCGGCGGTCAGATCGCGGAAGCCGCCGGGCACGCGGGCGCGGGGGCGGTTGCTGCTGGAGCTGGTCATGGCGACCCCCGCGGCCCCTTGGGGCCGCCAGTCGCGGGCGCGGGGCGCCAGCGAGGGAAGCAGGGCAGGTGGTACCGAGGGCGGGACTTGAACCCGCGACCTCCTGATCCACAGTCAGGCGCTCTGCCAACTGAGCTACCTCAGCACATCAACCTGCCCGCTGGAACCGACTGGAGGGGAAACCCGTCCGGCCCAGTCCCGAGCGGGGCCCCTTATAACCAAGCCCCCCAAGGCGGCAACCGGCAGCGGCGGGATCGGGGCGGTCGGGGGGGCAGGCGTTGCGATAGACTGCGGTGTCCCTGCTGGAGCGCCGCCGTGATCACCGCCATCGACATCGAGGGCCTGCGTGGAATCCGCCAGGGGGCGCTGGAGGGCTTGGCTCCCCTCACGGTGCTCACGGGGCCCAATAGCAGTGGCAAGAGCACCGTGCTGGAGGCCCTTTCGGTGGTGGCGGCCCCCCAGCCCTTCCTGCAGTTGCAGGAGCTGACCCGGCGGCGGGCGGCGGGTGGGCGGGCCTGGCGCTGGTTGATGCACCGGGGTGAGGGCAAGGACCTGCGCCTGAAGGCGGTCTCGGATTGGCCGGAAGCGGGTCATTCCGTCGCGGTCACCCTTGTGCGGCAGTCCATAGCTGGCCCTCCGCTGCCCCCCGCATGCGCTTCCTCGACCCCAACCGCGAGGTCGACCTCGCGGCCCTCTACGAGCAGGCCTATGTGGCAGGACGCAAGGGCGAGGTCCTGGCACTGCTGCGTGAGATCCTGCCCGCCGTCGATGACTTCACCTACCTGCCCTCGGGTGTGCACATCTCCTACGCCGGCCGAGGCGCGGTGCCCGCCGGGGTCGAAGGCGAAGGCGTGCTGGCCTTCCTGCGGCTGGCGCTCGAATTGGCCGGGCCGAGCGAGGGGCTGGTGCTCTTGGAAGAGCCCGAGACCTTCCAGCACCCGGCGTCTTTGGTTCGCAGCGCCCGGGCCATGATCGCGGCCGTTCGGCGGGGCATGCAGCTGGTCCTGACCACCCACAGCCTGGAGCTGGTCGACCGCCCGTTGGACGAGGCCCAGGCACAGGGTCTGCCCACCGATCAGCTCGCCCTCTTCAACCTGCGCTTGGACGCGGGCAAGCTGCTGTCTTCGCGTTTTGATGGCGAATCGGTCCTGGACGGCCGGCGCATCCTGGACCAGGATCTGCGGTGAGCGTGCCTTCTCAGCGGGTGATCCTCTGTGAGGGCTTTGATGACCGGGCCTTCTGGAAGGGGCTGCTGGAAGAGGCCGGGGCGACCTCCTTGGGCGGGCCGGGGCAAGATCCGCCAATGGATCCCTTCGACAAGCAGGTCAGGGGCGGAGCCTTTGCATTTCGCCTGCCCGGCGGGCAGTTCTTGCGTTTGCAGCCTGCACACGGCGCCCACTCGGTTCTGAAAACGCAGGCGTCCTTCTTGGGCAAAAACACGTTTCCTTGCGACATCCTCGTCGTGAACATCGATCTCGACGCGACTCACGCTGAACCGGCACATCTTGCTTCCGCCCTGCAATCCCGGCTTCATGCGATTCGGGACCGGCTTCAAGCGATTCGGGACCGGCTGCCCGCGAGCTCTCCCGAGGCCGACCTGGCCGGCCCCGGGCCCTGGACCGTCGCCGGCACCCGGGTCTTCCCGGTCATCTGGCGCGCAGCCCGCCGGACCCGCCGGATCGGCGGGAGAAGGCCCTGGCCCTGGCCCACCTCGCCAAGTGGAATGCCGAGCTTGGCCCCGACGAGTTCTACCAGGCCCTCTGGCGGGATCTCGACGTCGCGGCCGCCTTGAAGCGGCGCCTCACCGCCATCGGCGCGGGGCAGGCCGTGCAGGCCTTGATCGCAGCCTGAGGCCAGTCCCGCGCCCATGCTACACAGGGGGGCATCTCCCACGGGTCCTGGCATGAAGAAGCCCCCCACGCCCCGCAAGAAGCGGCGTCGCAGCGCACGCACCCACGCCCGCAAGGCGGGGCTGGCCCCGGGCGTCCCGGTCTACACCGGGGATGTGGCCGAGGCCGACCTGCGCATCCACCGCCTGCGCTACAGCACGGACCAGATCGAAGAGACGCAGGGGGTGTCGCCCGAAGCGAGGCCCGGGGCGGCCGGCTGCGTGACCTGGCTGGACGCCATCGGCCTGCAAGACGCCGCGGCCGTGTCGGTCATGGGCAAGGCGCTGGGTCTGCATCCCCTGGCCATCGAAGACCTGCTCAACCCGGCCTCGCACCCCAAGGCCGAGGACTTCGGGGACCGACTCCTGCTGGTGATCCCCATGGCCACGCCCATCGCGGAGTCGCCGGCCGGCCTGCCGGTGGACATCGAGACCGTGAGCATCGTGCTGGGGCCCGGCTTCGTCGCCACCTTCCAGGAGCGCCCCGGCGATGTCTACGACCCGATCCGCCGGCGTCTGCGCGAGGGTGCCGGAAAGATCCGCAACTTGAACGCCGACTACCTGTTCTACAGCTTGCTGGACGCGGTGGTCGATGGCTGGTTCGCCAGCCTGGTGGGGGTGGAGGAGCACATCGACGCCTTGGAGCAGCAGGTGGTGGAGGATGGCGACCGCCTGGATCCCCGGCAGCTGCATGCCACCCGCACCGAGGTCGCCAGCTTGCGGCGGTCGGCCTTGGCCCTGCGAGAGGCGGTGGGCAGCCTGGTGCGCACCCGCTGCGCCCTGCTGGGGGAGGAGGTGCAACCCTATCTGCGTGACCTCGTCGACCACTCCCACGAGGTGGTGGACCTGGTGGACGCGGTGCGGGATCGGGCCATCGGCTCCCGCGATCTGCACCTGGCCCTCGAAAACCGGCGCATGAACGAGATCATGCGCGTGCTCACCATCTTCAGTTCGGTCTTTCTGCCCTTGACCTTCATCGTTGGGGTCTATGGCATGAATTTCCAAACTATGCCCGAGCTGGCCATGCCCTGGGGCTATCCGGCGGTGCTGGCGTCGATGGTGGCGGTGAGCGTGGGCATGCTGGTCTTCTTCCGCCGCAAGCACTGGATCTGAGGGCCGTCAGGGCAGGCTGCGGCGGTGCGGCGACAGCCAGCCGGCCCTACTGCGGGCGCGGGCCTGGGTCTTGAAGAGGGCCGCGTCGTCGGGGGCGGCCCAGCGCCCGGCAGGCCGCCGCGGCCACCGCCCAGGCATCGGGCCAGGGCAGGCCCAACAGCGGCTCGGTGGCGGCCAGGGCGGCCCCAGGATCCTGCGCCAGCAGCAGCTCCGCGAGGCCGAGCCGGGCCTGGGCCTCGGCCTGCCCGGCCAGGCCGGCCCGGTCCTCGGGCAGCTCGGCCAGCGCGGTTCGCAGGCTGCCCGCGGCCTCGGGTGCCCTGCCATGAGCTGGGACAGGCCCAGCAGCTCCGCCGCCGCCCAGGAGGTGGCGCCGGCGCTCAGCTCGTCGGTCTGGGGCAGCCCGTGGGCCAGCCGGGCCCGTCCCGCCGCCTCGGCCGCGTCGCTCAGGCAGGACTGGCGCGCCAGGCCCGCGCAGCCGGCCGCGCGCACCACCTGGGCGCGGGCACGCATCAGGTCGAGGTTGGGGTGAGAGCCCCAGGCCTGGGCCGCCTGCACCGTCGCCAGCGCGGCGTCGGCCTCTCCGCGGCGAAGCTGGAGATCCGCCCGCAAGGCCGCCAGGGTGAAGCAGCCTGTCGGGGGCGCCTTGCCCGCAGCGGTCCAGGCCAACAGCCGCATCCAGGCGCCTTCGCTGGCGACCTCGGCCTCGGCCGGCTCTCCCGCCCGCAGGGCCGCGCGGCAGCGGTAGATCCACGGCAGCGGGTCCGGCCCGCTGACTTCGGCCATAGCCCGCAGAATACCAAGGTTTCGGGCCAATTTGTCGCCACGGAGCAGCGCAGGATCGGCGTAGCCCTCGTGCAGGATGGGGGCGTCGATGCTGCGGGTCAGCAGCCGGCGCCCCGTGCGGGAGCGCAGGCGCTCGTGCACCGCACCCTCCCAGCGAAGATCGGGTTGCAGCCGGAAGAGCCGGGCGATGTGGGTGGGCTCTCCCAGACGGCAGGCCCCGCTGAGCACCGACGCCGGGGGGGCACCCAGCCGACTGGCGTTGTGGATGGGCAGCTGGCCGGCGTCAAAGCCCCCCGCCGCGATGGCCTGCTGCAGCGCGGCGCCCGCACCGGGGGCCAGGCGCTCATCGGCGTCCAGGACCAGCATCCAACCTGGGCCCATCGCGGCCAGCCCGTGGTTGCGAGCGGCCGAAAAATCCGCCTTCCAGGGCCAATGCAGCACCGTGGCGCCCAGGCTTCGGGCCACCGCCACCGTGTCGTCCTGGCTGCCGGTGTCCACCACCACCACCCGATCCACCAGCCCCTGCACCGACGCCAGGCAGGCCGGCAGGCGGGGGCCTTCATCCCGCAGGATCATGCAGAGCTGGAGCGACGTCGTCAGCGGACCTCCTCGGCCTTCAATAGCGCGCCCCGACATGCTTGGGCTGAATGGCGCGAGGCGCGGTCCGTCCAAGACGCTGGCCCGGAGTCCCCATGCCCCTCGTCCCGCTCCTGCTGCTCGGCGCGCAGCTCTCGGCCGCCACCCCGGAAGAGGACCCCTGCGCCCAGGTCCGATCGGTGCAGGGCTATGCCCGCGCCGCCCAGCTCGACACCCGTACGCTGGACCTTCTGGAGGCCCGGCTCTGCGGTGCAGGCCCGAGCGCGCCGATGCAGTCTGCGCTCTGCCAGGAGGCCCGCCTGGTCGTTGCGGTGGCCGAGATTGGCGGGCTGTCGGGCGCGCCGCTGGCTGAGCTGACCCAGGCCCGCGATCTCGCCTGTGAGGGGCTGCTGGAGCCGCGCTTCAACTGGTCCAACGGGGTCACCGGCCGGGCAGCCAATGGGGCCTGGAGCTACCCCAACGCGGTGACGGCGCGGTCGGCCCTGGGCGCCTTGAACTACCCGAATGCGGTGACGGCGCGGTCGGCGAATGGGGCCTGGAGCTACCCCAATGCGGTGACGGCCCGCAGCCCCAACGGGCGCTGGAGCGGCCCCAATGGCGTCGGCTTCGCGTCCTTGACCGAGCTGATCGTCTGGGCCTGTGAGCGGGATGCGGCCCGCTGCCAGGCCACCCGCCAGCAGCTGCCGATGCTGGACGCGGAGGGCCAGGCGGCGGCCCTGGTCGGGCTGCTGTGGGCTTTGCGCTGAAGATCAGCCGCAGGGGGGCTGCTCTTGCAAGCAGGCGGCCGCCTCGAAGTCTCCGGAGAGCCGGCTGCCATCTTCGAGGATGAGGCTGAAGCGCCCATTCGCACCGGTGGTCTCGTCCCAGGTGGACACCGTCAGCGAGCCGGCGCGGGCGCCTTGAAAGCTGCCGTCGCCGGGGTCGAACCAGACGCCGGCCACGCCGCTGGCCGGGTCGAGATCCCAGGCCCCGCCGGCCATGGGCTCGAGGTCTGCCCAGACGGTGATGCGCAGCCAGGGGCCGCTGGGGGTGGACTCGCAGCCTGGGCCGTCCAGGCCGATCTGGAATTCGTAGGCGGCGCCGTCGTCGGGGGCGCAGGAGCGCTCCACCCGCGCGTCCCCCTCCACCGGGCTGCCGCCGTCGGTGCCGTCGGTGCCGTCGGTGCCATCGGTGCCGTCGGTGCCATCGGTGCCGTCGGTGCCGTCCGTCTGGCCCGTCTCGTCGGACTTGTCGCCGCAGCCGGTCGCCAGGGCGGCCAGCAGGGCCAGGGTCGTCTTGCGCATGAATCCTCCCGGATGCGGTCAGGATATCGCCGCCCTTGGCCGGCTGCGCGCCTGGCTTCGGGCACGGTGGTTAGACCTCCGGCCTGCCGCCCCTGGAGCGCCCCATGCCCGACTTCCGCCTTGAGATGCCCTTCACCCCGGGGGGGGACCAGCCCCAGGCCATCGCCGAGCTGATCGCGGGCGTTGAAGCCGGCACAAAGCACCAGGTCCTGCTGGGCGCCACCGGCACGGGCAAGACCTTCACCATCGCCAATGTGATCGCCGCGACCAAGCGCCCCACCCTGGTGCTCTCCCACAACAAGACCCTTGCGGCGCAGCTCTTTGGCGAACTCAAGAAGCTCTTCCCCGACAACGCGGTCGAGTACTTCGTCTCCTTCTACGACTACTACCAGCCCGAGGCCTATGTCCCATCATCGGACACATATATCCAGAAAGATTCGCTGATCAATGAGCGCATCGACAAGCTGCGCCACGCCGCCACCCGCAGCCTGCTGGAGCGCGACGACGTGATCATCGTGGCCTCGGTGTCCTGCATCTATGGCCTGGGCAGCCGCGAGGCCTATGACGACATGTTGCTGCAGCTTCGGGTGGGGCAGCAGGTGGACCGGCGCACCATCTTGTCGCGCCTGGTCGAGATCCTCTACGAGCGCAACGAGCAGGACTTTCACCGAGGCACCTTTCGGGCCCGAGGCGATGTGATCGAGATCTTCCCCGCCCACGAAGACGAGCGGGCCTGGCGGGTCGAACTCTTCGGCGACGAGATCGAGCGCATCAGCGTGATTGACGGCCTGCGGGGCACCCGCTTGGAGGAGCTGGACAAGATCGCGGTCTACCCCGCCAGCCACTACGTCACCCCCCAAGACAAGCTGCAGGCCGCCATGGACGGCATCCGCGACGAGCTGTTGCAGCGCCTGCCCGAGCTGCGCGAGCGCGGCTGGCTGCTCGAAGCCCAGCGCCTGGAAGAGCGCACCCTCTTCGATTTGGAGATGATTCACGAGACGGGGCGTTGCAACGGCATCGAAAACTACAGCCGCCACCTGTCGGGCCGCCCCGCGGGCGAGCCGCCGCCCACCCTCATCGAGTACTTCCCCAAGGACTGGCTGCTGATCGTCGATGAGAGCCACGTCGCCATGCCGCAGGTCAACGGCATGTTCAAGGGCGACCGCGCCCGCAAGGAGACCCTGGTGCGCTACGGCTTTCGCCTGCCCAGCGCCCTGGACAACCGCCCCCTCAAGTTCGAAGAGTTCGAGAGCCATGTGCGGCAGGCCATCTATGTCTCGGCCACCCCCTCGGCCTATGAGCTGGACAAGGCCGGCGGCATCGTGGTGGAGCAGGTCATTCGCCCCACCGGCCTGCTCGACCCCGAGATCGCGGTGCGCCCGGCCACCAACCAAGTGGACGACCTCCTCGGCGAGATCAAAGCCACCGTGGCCCAAGGCGGCCGGGTGCTGGTCACGGTGCTCACCAAGCGCATGGCCCAGGAGCTGACCGACTACTACCAGGAGATTGGCGTCCGCTGCCGCTACCTGCACTCCGACATCGACACCCTGGAGCGCATCGAGATCGTCCGGGATCTGCGGCTGGGGGAATTCGATGTGTTGGTGGGCATCAACCTGCTGCGCGAGGGGCTCGACATCCCCGAGGTGTCGCTGGTGGCGGTGCTGGACGCCGACAAGGAGGGCTTCCTGCGCAATGTGACCAGCCTGGTGCAGACCATCGGCCGCGCCGCCCGGAATGTGGACGGTCACGTGATCCTCTACGCCGACAAGATGACCGACTCCATGATTCGTGCCATCGAAGAGACGGACCGCCGGCGCGAGAAGCAGCGGGCCTACAACCTCGCCCATGGCATCACGCCCGAGACCATTCGCAAGGCCGTGGACAGCCCGCTGGCCGCGCTGCTCGATGGGGAGCGCATCCTCGCGCGGGCCGACCGCCCCGAGCTGTCCTTGCCCGGCGATGTCGCCCCCGACCCCAAGACCATCGGCAACACCTTGAAGCGCCTGGGTCGGGAGATGAAAGAAGCCGCAAAGAAGCTGGACTTCGAGCGTGCCGCCGAGCTTCGGGATCGCCTGCGCGAGCTGGAGAGCTGGGCGGTGGAACAGGGCGTCAACGTCTGAGCCGCGCAGGCCTCGCCGTGACCTTCAGATATTCTGCTCGTCCTCGAAGGCGCGCAGGTCCACCGCCGACAGCTCTTCGGTCTCGTCTTCGCCGTGCATATCGGCGGGGGGCGGCAGCACCAGGGTGAGAAAGAGCCGGCGGTCGGTGGTCACGCGGCCGTCCATGCGCCGGCTGGCCACCTCCATATAGACGCCCATGTCCTCGAAGCCGCGGCGCAGATACATCTCGTAGGATGCGTTGCGGACCGCGCTGGTGCGCAGCACGATGTGGCTGTAGCGGCGGCGGTTGATCAGGTCGATGCGGAGCTGGACCAGCTGGGTGCCCAGGCCGCTGCCCCGAAAGCTGGACAGCACGCCCATCTCGGCGAGGTAGTAGCTGTGGCGCGTGGGCAGCAGGCCGCGCAGCTCGCGGTTGATGTCGGGGCGGGCGATCACGGGCACCGAGATGCCGAAACCCACCACCTTGGCCCTGCCTGAAATGGCGAGCAGGACGATGTTCTCGCGCGAGACCAGGTGCTGGTTGAGCACGCCTTCGGCCTCGTCGGGGAAGAAGCGCTCGTTGTAGGGCGCCTCGGAGAAGATGTCCTGGTAGGCCCCCACGAAGGAGGCGCGGTAGGGGGCGGCCTCGTCGACGGTCCGCACCCGCAAGATTCGCACCCCATCGGGGCGCTCGACGATCACTCTTTCGGCCATCGGTTCCCGCCTCCGGGGCGCGCACTGCGCAGCCATCTTCGCACCGTTGGGGCCCTGTCCTCAAGCCAGTTGGCGGAGAGGGGGGGCATCTGCGGTATCCCCATCATCGAGAAGGACCGCCGCAGCTACCATCCCGTCGATCCACCCAAGGCGCGCGGTGAGCCTGCCGCCGCCCAGCGCGCACCACCGCTCGTGGGCGTCGCCGGTCAGCTGCACCGTCACCCGGCCCGCCAGGCCCCGGGTCACCGCGACCAGGCGCGGGTGCAGGGCCATGCCCACGCCCAGGGCCTTCAACACGGCCTCCTTGACGCACCAGATCTGGGTCTCGTGCACCGGGTCGCCGGCGCAGGCGGCCGCCTCGGCGGGGGTGAACCAGGTCCCGGCGAAGCTGGGCGGCCGGAGGGCCACCGCCTCGACATCCAGGCCCGGCCGACCCCGGGACACCGCGACGGCGTAGCCGCGGCCGTCGCGGTGGCTGATGCTGACGGCGGGGCCCGGGTCGCCATTGGCCAACCGGACCTCCGGGGCGCCGCCGGGCAGGCTGCAGAGACGGAAGGCGGCGCCTTGCAACCCCGTCAGGTCCATCACCGCCTGCCGCCCGGCCAGGCGCCCGGCCAGGCGGTCGGCCTGTCGTCGGGGGGTGCCCCGGGCGGCGATCTCGGCCCACTCTTCCTTCAGCAGGGCGCTGGGTCCGCCCCCCGACGCATCGGCCACCGAGCGGGCCAGGGTGGCGCGGGGCCACCCGCCCTCGGGCGGGGTGAAGCGGTCGGGATCGGGCAGGGGGCCGGTCTCGATCAAGGAGAAGCCGCGCAGGCGCAGCACCGATCCGGCGGGCCCGTCCACATCCACGTCATAGCGGCTGCCGTCGCGCTGCACGACCACCGACAGCTCGTCGCCATCGGCGGGCACCGAATCCAGCCGCAAGGTCGAGAATGAAGCCGGCAGGCCCATCTTGCCATCGACGGCCATGCCGTGCAGGCCGGCCGCCTGGAAGGCCGCCTCCAGCGCGAGGGGGGCCGAGAGCAGGCCCTGGGCGATGAAGGCGTGCTGCACCCGGGCGCGGGCGACCAGCCCCTGGGTGAAGACGGCTTCGGCCTCTTCGAGCACCTGGAAGCCGGGCCCGTGGAAGAAGCGGCTGTAGATGGCGGCGCGGTCCAGGCCCTCTTCGGCGTAGAAGGCGGGCGGCAGGGCGCTCACCAGGTCGGGATCCCCAAAGCGCAGCGTGCCGCTGAAGTGTTCGGTGCGCAGCACCCGGCCGGTGCGCGCCTTGCGTTCACTCGCGAGAACGCAGCGTATGCCCCCATCTTCATCGGGTTCTGCCCGAATGGTCAGGGTCACGGGGCTGCCGGGGTGCACCTTGACCGGGGCGTCAAAGCGCAGGTCTTCGGCGCCCACCAGGGGCTCGTCGGGCTTGAGCGCTGCCGCGACCGCGGCCATCAGCTCCAGGCCGATGACGCCGGGCAGCACGGGGGTCCCGTCGATGGCGTGATCGCGGATCCAGGGGTCCGTCTCGACATCCAGCACCCGGGTGCCGACGGCCACATCGCCCTCCACATCCAGCTGGTCCAGCAGGGGGTGCAGGGAGTCGTCGCCCAGATCGCCCAGGCGCCCGGCCACCAGCAGCTCACCGGTGAGGCCGGCTCCGATCATATCCACCAGCAGGGCGGCCCCCGGGCCTGCGGGCAGCAGCTCGACCCCGCGCTCGGTCAGCAGGCGGCTCATGCCACCGCGCACGGCCATGCCCACATCGGCCCAGGCGGTCCAGTCCACATGCAAGGACCGGGGCCGGCTGAGGCAGACCCGGGCCATGGCCTCGTTTGCCGCGGAATAGTCCACCTGGCCGACATTGCCGAAGCGGCCCGCCACCGAGCCCATGGACACGAACCAGGCGATGCGCTCCAGGTTGCGGGCCAGGGCGATGCCGCCGCGGGCCTTGCCATCGAAGACCCGCGCAAAGTCGGCTTCGGTCTTGTCGGCCAGCAGGCGGCTCTCTTCGATGCCGGCCCCATGCACCACGCCATCGATGTGGCCGAGGTCGGCGCGCACCTGCGCCAATGAGTCGCGCACCTGGTCCTCGTTGGCCATGTCCACGCCGTAGAAGCGCACCTCGGCGCCGCGGGCCTTCATGGACTCGACGGTGCGACGGGCCTCTTCGGCGCTGCGCAGGGGCTTCAGCCTTGCTTCGATGCGCGCGGGGGTGGCGCGCTCGCCCGCAGCCTCCAGGGCCGCCTTGATCTCTGCCTTGGCGGCCTTCTCGTCCAGGGGCGCCGCGCCGGGTGCGGTGCGGGCCAGCAGGGCCAGGCGCACCGGACCGCGGCGGGCCAGCTCCAGGCCGACCTGGGCCGTGATGCCCCGGGTGCCTCCGGTCAACACGACGACGGCGTGGTCGCGCAGCGCGAGACCGGGCGCGGGGCGGGCCTCGGCCGCCAGCTCCACCACCCGCCGCAAGCTGCCATCGGTGTAGATCTCGACGCTGCCGTCGTCAATGGACAGCTCGTCGAAGATGGCGATGGCGGCGAGATTGTCACCGAGCATTGGGTCTGCGTCCACCACGCGGGCGCGGCAGCCCGCCCACTCCTTGCCCAGGGCCTTGGCGAAGCCGGCGCGGGCGCCGTGCACCATGCCCACCTCGGGATCGACCCAGGAGGGGTCGGCACCCAGGCGGGTGGCGCAGATCCAGGCCCTGGGTCGGCTGCCATCCAGGGCCTGGGCCAGGCGGAAGCCGTCGGCCACGTCGGCCGAGGCATCCACGACGATATGGGGGTCACCTTCGAGGGTGGCGCCCCGGTCCAGGGCCTCCAGGCGCAGGGCCACGGCGAAGGGCCCCTCACCCAGAATGCGCACCACCTGGTCGTCCAGGCGGAGGGAGCGCGGGGTCGCGGGCTTGTCCACCAGCACCGGGCGGCGCACCCGGAAGCGCTCGGGCAGCGCCTCGATCGGCTCGGCCTCCGTGTGGGCCTCGGCGCCGGGCTCGGGAGGCGCCAGGCGGGGGGCCGGCGGGGGATCGGTGGGATCGATCGGTGGGGCGGCCTCGGTCGCTTCGGCGCCCATGCGGCCGGCCAACCAGCCGGCCAAGGCCTGGATGGTGGGGCAATCGGCCAGTCGGAAGTCGGGATCCTGCGCGACGCCGAGCTTCTCCCGGACCTCTGAGAAGATCTCGGCCTGCTTGACGGTGTCGATGCCGAGGTCGGCCTCCAGCTCATACTCGGGGTCGAGCTCATCGACGCCATAGCCGGTCTTTTCGGCGATGATGGCCAGCAGCATGGGCAGCACGGCGCCGGGGTCTGCCGGGGCCGATGCCGCCGTCGGGGGCGACGCCGCCGCGGGCGCTTCGGCCGGCCCTCCTGCCGGCGCTCCGACCGAGCCAGCATCGCTCAGAATGGGCGCTGGAGCTTCATCTTCGATGAGTCGAAGGGTGCGCTGCTCCACTTCGAGGTGGGCGTGCTGCAAGCCGCTGATGCGGCGCAGCCAGGCGTCGCGCTTGCCCGCGTCGGTCACCCGCAGATCGCCCTCGGCCAGCTTCTCCCAGGCGGCCAGGGCCACCTGCGAACCAAAGCCCGCGGCCAGGCGCAGCGCGTAGCGACCGGCCCAGGGGCCGCCGCGGGACAGGGTCAGCTCGCCCAGATCCGGGTCGGGCTCTTGCAAGTTGGGCACCGGCGGCACCTGCCCGTATTGCATGGCCTTGAGCACGATGCCGTCTTCGATGCCCGCCGCCATGGGGTGGCCGGTGAAGCCCTTGGTATTGGCCACGACGATGTGCCGCGCGGCGGGCCCAAAGGCGTGGCGCAGGCTCTCGATCTCGGCCGCCGCCGACCCACCCTTTGCGGGTGTATAGGTCTCGTGGCTCATGAAGACCGCGCCCTGTGCAAAGCGCGCCCGATCCACCCCAGCGTTGGCGGTGGCCTCGGCCACCAGCGCGTCCACCTCGCTGGCGATGTGTTCGGGGTCCAGGCGCGTGCCATGGAAGGCCGAGTTGGCCAGGCGGGTGGCCAGCAGGCGCGCCAGGGGCACGCAGCCGCGGGCCAGCACATCGGCCTCCTTCTCCAACACCAGGCCCACCGCGCCGGCGCCCAGGATCATGCCGTGGCGGCGCCGATCAAAGGGCAGGGCCGCCAGGGTCACGTCGGCCTCGGTGGTCGCCGCGCCGGCCGCCAGGAAGCCCGCGCCAATCCAGGGCAGCATGGTCTCGTTGGTGACGTCGTCTGCGCCCACGATCACGACGCGCTCGGCCCGTCCGCAGCGGATCCAGTCCTGGGCCAGGGCGATGGCTTGGGTGGTGCTGGCGCAGGCCGCGTTGATTTGGGTGTTGGGCCCGCGCGCGCCCACCAGCTGGGCAAACTGGCTGTGGCCCATGGACAGGACCTGGAAGAGGAAGCGCCGGTCGAAGGCCGGGGCTTCCTCGCCCGGCGCGCGGTCCCGCCAGCGCGCGGCGAGCTGGTCGATGAGCTGGGTGTAGCCGGGGAAGGCGCTGGCGAAGATGACGCCGGTGCCGTCGCGCAAGCCCTCGGGCAGGGCCCATCCGGCGGGCACCCGCTTGCCCGTGCGCGTCTCGCGGTAGCGGCGCACCAGGGGGATGCCCGCGTCGCGCAGGGCCTCGATGCCCGCCGCAAAGGCCATCTGGGTGGTGATGTCCAGGGCGTCAATCAGCCCGGCGTCGATGCCATAGTCGGTCTCCAGGTCCAGCTTGCGCCGGATGCCGGCCAGCTTGATGACCTGCTCCCGCTCGGTCACCGGCGCAAAGGTGCCCTGGCCAGTCTGCGGGTCCTTGTGCAGGCGCACCACGTTCTGGCCGAGGATGGCGTCCTGGCCGGCATCCGGGATGGCGTCGATGCGGTTGTCCCCGGCCAGGATGCTGCGGATATTGTCCGGGGCGAAGAGCTCGGTGCCCCCCGGCAAACCCACGCTGACGCCGGTGCAGACCACAGCCACCGCGGGCGCCGCCGTGGCGGCCGGACGGCGCGCAGGAACCGCGATCTGGGGTGCAGATGCCGGCGCTGGCACGGGTGCAGAGACAGGTGCAGAGACGGGCGCAGAGACGGGTGCAGAGACGGATGCAGAGACGGGTGCGGGGACTTGAGCGGCCTGCACGGCGTTGACCAGGGCAGAGAGCAGCCCCTGCAGGGCCGGGGCCACGGCCCGGGCGACGGCGTCGGCGTCCTGGCCGGCCAGCCCGCCTTGCACCGCGCCGGCCACCAGGGCCTGGATCGCGTCCTGGGGGAGCTGCACGGCTGGGGCATAGCGGGCGGGCGGGGCCGGACGCGCGGGCGCGGGGGCGGCCGCGGCGCTGCGGGAGGGCTCCGGCAGGGTCGGGCGCATGCGCAAGGCCCCCAGGCGGCCAGCCGCATAGCGCGCCAGGTCCTGCAGGCTGCGGTACTCCGACAGGCGGAAGTCGGGGTCGTGGTCCAGCTTCAGCCGGTCGCGGATCCGGGCCACCAGCTCGGCCTGCTTGACCGTGTCTACGCCCAGATCGGCCTCCAGCTCGTCCTCGGGCCGGATCTCGCTGCTGTCATAGCCGGTGAGTTCGGCCACCAGCTCGATGACCTGGGACTGCACCTCGGCCGAGGCCTCCACCGCCTGGCCGTGGCCCTGCGCCCGAAGCTGCATGGCCGCCGTGGTGGACCTGCGGGGGTCGGACTCACCGAAGATGTCGATCGTGCCCGTGTCTGCGACCTCACGGACCGGAAAGCCCAGGGCCGTCAGCGCCGCGAGGGCGTCCAAGAAGGAGGCCACGCCACCGCGCTTGGGGTGGTTGGTATAGAGCGCGCGGTGCGGCCGCCGCTTGAAGACGCTGGCCACAAAGCCGCTGAGGGCGCGCTTGGGACCGCACTCCACGAAGATGCGCGCGCCATCGGCATACATGCGCTCCATCTGGGCGATCCACTCCACCGGCGACGCCACCTGTCGGGCCAGGATGTCGATGGCCTGTTCGCGGGCGCCCTCGCCGGTGGGGTAGTAGCTGCTGGTCACATTGGTGGTGATGGGGCGCCGAGGCGCCCGCAAGTCCAAGCGTTCCAGCACCTTGCGCAGCGGCGCGCTGGCGGGGGCCACGATGCGGCTGTGAAAGGCGTGGCTGACCGGCAGGGGGTAGACCGTGATGCCGCGGCTGCGGAAGGCCTCGGTGGCGGCCTCCACCGCGTCGCTCTCGCCCGCGATGACGGTCTGGGTGGGGCAGTTCTTGTTGGCTGCGACGATATAGCCGGGGATCTCGGCCAACACCTGCTGAACGGTGGCCACCGACGAGGCCACGCCGGCCATGCGGCCCGGGTCGGCGATGCGCACAGACGCCATCTCGCGGCCTCGGGCGCTGACGGCCACCAGGGCGTCTTCGAAGCTGAGCATGCCAGCGGCGACCGCGGCTGCATACTCGCCCAGGCTGTGCCCGGCGACCATGTCGGGACGCACACCATAGGCGGCGAGCAACCGAAGGATGGCCACATCGATGGTGAGGGTGGCGGGCTGGCTGATCTCGGTGGCGCGCAGCCGGTCGAATTGCTCGGCCTCGTCCATGGAGGGGTCGCGGCGGATGAAGTCCATCAGCGGGCGGCCCAGCTCGGGCACCATGACCGCGTCGGCCTCGGCGAAGGTCTGGGCGACGATGGGGTAGCGTTCGGCGAGATCGAGCCCCATGTCGAGGTACTGGCTGCCCTGACCGGTGAAGAGGAAGGCCAGCTTGCCGTCGCAGGGCTCGTCTTCATAGGCGATGTTGCGGGCCCGCAGCAGATCGGGGCTGCCGTCCTTCTCCAGCACCTTGAGGGCGCGATCCAGCTGAGACTCCCGCTCCTCCTCCGATTCTGCATAAAAGGCGATGCGCAGGGCTGCGGCGGCCTCAAAGGAGCGCCCCGGCAGGGTTCCGTTCCGGCGCAGACCTTCGAGATGGTCGAGCAGCTCGGACTTGTGGTCGGATGACAGGGCCCAGAGCCCCTGGGGCACCGGCGTGGGGGTGGCGGTGGTGCCCAGCACGGCGGGGGCGGCCGCCGGGGACGACGGCGCGCTGGCGCTGTGCTCCTGCAGGGGCTGGCCGGGGCGATGCTGCTCCAGCACGACGTGGAAGTTGGTGCCGCCAAAGCCAAAGGCGCTGACCCCGGCACGGCGGATGCGGTGCGCCGGCCAGGGCTCGGCCACCGTCTGAACCTGCAGCGGCACCGCGTCGAAAGGAACGTCAGTGCGAGCCTTCTTGAAGTTCAGCGAGGGGGGCAGGATGGCGTGGTGCAGGGCCAGCGAGGCCTTGATCAGGCTGGCCGCCCCCGCCGCGCTCTTGAGGTGGCCGATATTGGATTTGACGCTGCCCAGGCGAATGGGGCCCCGGTCGCCCCGCCGGCCGGCGCCGATGACCTCGGTGAGGGCCTCGACCTCGACCTTGTCGCCGACCACGGTGCTGGTGCCGTGGGCCTCGATCAGGTCCACCTCCACCGGATCGATCCCGGCGTCTGCATAGGCGCGGGTGAGGGCCAGGCGCTGGCCAACCGGATTGGGCGCGGTGATGCCCTTGCCCTTGCCGTCGCTGCTGGCGCCGATGCCGCGAATGACCGCGTAGATGCGGTCCCCGTCGCGCTCGGCGTCGCTGAGGCGCTTGAGCACCAGCACGCCGCAGCCCTCGCCCATCACGAAGCCATTGGCCGTCGCGTCGAAGGGGGCGCTGTGTTCGGCGGACAAAGCACCGATTCGGCAGAACTTGGTATAGGTGGACACGGCCATGCTGCGGTCGCTGCCGCCCGAGAGCGCCATGTCGAAGTCGCCGTCCAGCAGGCCCTTCACCGCAGTCTGCAGTGCGGCCAGGGAGCTGGCGCAGGCGGCGTCAACCGTAAAGTTGGCACCCGAGAGGTCCAAGGCGTTGGCTACCCGCCCCGCGGTTACATTGGACAGCTCACCGGGCATCGAGTCTTCGGTAATCGGTGGCAGGTCGGCCTTGATGGCGACCTCGAGGTCCTGCAGGATGGCTTCGCGCTGGGGGGCGGGCAGGCTGGCGAAGTCGGGGACCGTGTCGAGGGCCCGCTGCACGGCGGGCACGCGCACCCGCATGACATAGTCGTCGGTGACCTCTCCACCCATGGAATTGCCTAGGATCACCGCGGTCCTTGCGCGGTCGAAGTCCCGGCCCTCGTCCTTGGGGCCCGCCTTGTATCCCGCGTCCAACAAGGCATCGGCCGCGCTCTCCAGCGCGGTCTGCTGCACCGGGTCCACCGAGCTGGCCACTGCGGGCGGGATGCGGAAACGGCGCGGGTTGAATTGGAAGCCCGTGATGAAGCCGCCGATGCGGGCATAGGTCTTGTCGACGGCGTCGTGGTCCGGGTCCCAGTACAGGGCCGGGTCCCACCGGCTGAGGGGCACATCCACGATGCTGCTGCGGCTTTGCAGCAGGTTGTCCCAGAACTCCCCCACGCTGTTGGCGCCGGGCAGCCGGCAGCCCAGGCCGATGATGGCCACGGCCTCCCGCGCGGGCGCGGGGCGGGCCTGGCGCGCGGCGGCCTTATAGGCGCCGATCAGGCCGGCGAGGTCCCCGTGCTCGGCGGCGAGACGGCTGGCATGGACCAGGGCGGTGCCCACGGGCCAGGCGTGCTCGCGCAGGTCGTCGGCGGCCCAGGTTCCCTGCGCCTTTTCCCAGAAGCTGGCGCCATCGAGCAGCTGCCGCAGCACGGGAGCAAAGGGGCTGGCCTGCAGGCGGAAGCCGTTGACCACGTGGCTGCCGGCGGGGTCGGCCAGCGCGACCCGGTGCCCAAGCTGCGCGGGCAGGTCGAGCTCGGGCAGGCCCAACAGCACGTCGGAGAGCACCACGCCGAAGGCCTTGCTGGCCTGGGGCATGGCCGGCGGGAGCAGGCCGGCTTCGAGGATGACCGCCACGCCAGCGGGCACCTGGGCCAGCAGCGCGAGGCCCGGGGCCGACGCGCAGGGGCCGCCGGCTTCGGCGCCGCGGAGCAGGATTCCGGCAAAGCCCTCTGGAGGCGCCTCGGGCTGGGTGCGCTCCAGCCAGGTGGGGCGACCGGGCACGGGCTGTGTGCCGCCAATCTGCACCACAGGCCCATTTCCGGGGATAGGGTCCCCAGCGCGGACCCGCACCCAGGCCCCATCGGGCACGGGCCCGGTGGAGGTGGTGAGGTCCACCAGCGGCGTCGCGCCCAGGTCCCGAACGGTCGCGCAAAGCGCGCTTCGTTCGGCGGGAAGGGCACAGAGGAGGAGGGGCACCGAAGGTGCTGATGTCATCGTCGCTCCCAGCAGGTGCTCAGGCTAACCGGGCGCGGCCGGCTCGGGCCCGCACCGTTAGGCTCCAGGCTGGCATGACGCCCTCCGAATTCCCACTGCGGCCGACCCGTCGCATCGACCTCTCCGGGCGGCTCCGACCGCCCCGCTCCGCGCTGGACGCGGCGCGCCAGCGGCTGGCTCTGCTCCTGGGCGGGCTCGGCCTCCTCCTGGTCATGGGTCTGCTGCTCTGGCCCTGGGCTCCGACGGAGCCCGATCTGCCGGTGCTGGCGGTTCAGCTGACGCCCCCGGTCCCCTCGGCAGGCCCGCCCGTGCTGGCCCCGCCACGCTTGCCGGCCGCCACTCCGGCCGCCGACGTGCCGGCTGCCATCGCCCCCGACGCCCCCGCGCCGGCCGCTGCGGCCCAGGCGCCCGAGGTCGCAGAGAGACCCCCCACCCTGATCATCGCAAATGATGACCTGGTACCGGTGATCCATGTGCAGCGGGGAGGCACCTTGTGGGACCTCGGCGTGGCCCGGGTGGGTCGCAATGTGCCGGCGGTCATCGCCTGGATTCGCACGATGCAGCGCCTCAACGGGTTGAAGAACCCCCACCGCATCCAGCCCGGCTTCTTGATCCTTCCCGAGCCGGACCCCCACAACCCGGTCTTCATGCGCCGGGTCGATCTCGAAGCCCGTTAGGAGCCCCCCATGTCGGAGAAGGACATCGACTGGTTCATGCGGGGGCTCGCCCGGGCCTGGTCCGCGCTGGACGCGGCCCAGATCGCCGCCTTGCACGATGAGCCCTGCATGTTGGCCACCGCGGCCGGCGGTCGGGTCTTTCGCGACCGCGCTGCGGTTCAGGCCGCCCTGGAACGCATCCTCGACTTCTACCGCAGCCAGTCGGTGGCCTCGGTCGAGCTGGTGGAGCGCAGCATCGAGCTGCCCACCCACCTGCCCATCCCGGTATTCGCCACCGTGCAGGGGCGTTGGCGGCTTTGGAATGCAGGCGGGGCGCCCATCCTGGGCTTCTCCACCAGCCAGATCCTGCGGCGTGGCTCCCGACGGGTGGCGGGTGAGCACCACCGCCAACCACGACGAGCGCGAGCGCTTCCTCGCCCGGCAGCAGCCATGATGCGGTCCCGGGTCGCCGCGTGCGCCCTGCTGGCCGCCCTGGGCTGCGCGCCCAAGAAGGGCCCTTCGGACGCGGACCGGGTGGTGCTGCCCGCGGTCTACAAGCCCCTGTCCTTGACCGACCTCAACCGCCCCCTGCCCCTCAGCCCCGAGCCCTGCCAGATCGGCAGCCGGCAGGTGGGGCCCGTCATCACCGAGCTGGTGGCCTGCGGCGACCGCGGGGTCAGCCGGGTGATGGTGCTTCCCGACGAGGCCCCGCCGCCCTCCGACATGCTGGACATGGCCGCCGACGCCCTGCGCGAGAAGGGGCTGCAGGTGCGCCCCGAGGCCGTGTCCTTTCCGGCCAATGGGCGGGGTCTGGAAGCCCGGCGCCTGGTGCAGGATCTGGCCGGAGGGCCTGTCTTCGCGGGGCTTGCGGTGGCGCACCCCGAGGCCCCCTGGCCCGAGCTGCTCACCTGCTCCGCGCCGCGCCCCGTGGACGGCTTGGAGGCCTGGTGCATCGCCGCCATCCAGGCCCTGATCCTGCCCGATACCACGGCACCGTCCACGCCCTGATCCCCGGTCCTGGTTGGGATCGGGCTTGACAGGCCCGATACGGGGAACCCCGCCGGTGCTGTTGGCATCGGTTACGCTAAATCCGGTACTCCCTTGGATCGGATGGCTTCATGAGCAAGCTCGCCTCGGCCTCCCTCGTCGCCCTCAGCCTCTTCGCTGCGGGCTGCAACCTTGGCCTGGTGTCCTTCACCAAGGTGGATGACACCGGCGGCATCGACGACTCCAGCACCGGTCTGGGCGGCAGCGATGGTGGCAGCGGCGGCAGCGGCGGTGCCGACGGCGCAGACGGCGCAGACGGCGCAGATGGCACCGACGGCGGCGACAGCGGCAGCGGCGGCAGTGGCGACAGCGGCAGTGGCGACAGCGGCAGTGGCGACAGCGGGGTTCGACGGGCGGCTCGACGGGCGGCCTCGACGGGCGGCTCGACGGGCGGCTCGACCGGCGGGTCCACCGGCGGTCGACGGGCGGCTCGACCGGCGGCAGCAGCAGCGGCGGGTCCACTGGCGGCAGCAGCGGTCCCACCCGCTGGTCCGGCAACCGAATCGTCGATATCTACGATTGGTGGGGCTATATCTGCGACGTGTACTGGACGACCTCGGGCAGCCGCTCCTCGGTGTCCTGCCCGGCCTGCTCCTTCGTCTTCAGCGTGTCCGCCACCCCCAGCGGGGGCACCTGCACCGGCAACCCGCTGTCCTATACGGTGGGCTACTCCCCGGCGGGCTCCTACGCGTCCTATCCCATCATGGTCGTGAACTACGCCGGCGGCTGGTACTACTATGGCCAGGCCAGCTACTCGGGCGGCTTCCTGAGCTACGACTTCTTTTTCGCCGACCCCTACTACTATTACTACTACTACAGCTCCAGTAGCGCGACCCTCAGCCCCTGATCGCTTGCGCGCTTGAGTTGGATGAGGCGACCCGACCCGCCGGGCATGGCTCCCGGCGGGTCGGGCCTTCTGGTAGCCCGACGGCCTATAGCGCGATGCAGACCACGTTGAGGCTGCCCGGGGTGCCGCGGTCGCCCGACCCAAAGGTGGTGGTGCCCAGACACCAGCTGTTGCCGTCGTCGTTGAGCACCGCGTCATAGGCCCCCGAGTCGAGGTTCATGGACGCGCCGTTGGGGTCGGGGAAGGTGTCGCCGTCGTCCCAGATCACGGTGTCGAAGATGACGGCCATGGCGGCGCTCTCGGCGAGGATGAGCGCGTCATCGCCGTTGCCGAGGTTCATGCTGGTGCCGAAGGCGTAGTCCACCGGCACCCCGCCGTTGGTGGTCTGGTCGACGCGCTTGCCAAAGACGACGTGGCCGCCGGCCGCCACCCGCAAGGAGCCGGACACGGTGAAGCTGTCGGTCGAGGCGTCGGCCACATAGAGGCCGGACAGCTCGACCTCGCCGCCGCTGTCGTTGTAGATTTCGAACCACTCGCCGGCCGCGTCCAACACAGCGCTGGGATTCTGCATGACCTCGGTGATGATGAGGTCGCCGATGCCGATGTCGGTCAGGCTGTAGGGGGCATCTTCGCCGTCGCAGTCGTTGTCCACGCCATCCTGGGGGATGTCGGTGGCGCCGGGGTTGGTGCTGCTCTCGGCGTCGTCGCAGTCGGTGTTGTCGGCCACATAGCCCGACGGTGCGGCGCAGGCGTCCAGGGCCATGCTGGCATCGCCAAAGCCGTCGGTGTCGCCGTCGGCATACCAGGTGCTGCGGGTGGCCCAATCCAGGCTGTCGTCGTCGTCGTCGATTGCCAGATCGCAGTCATCGTCGATGCCGTTGCAGACCTCGACGGCGGTTGGGTTTACGTCGTTGGCTTCGTCGTCACAGTCGTTGTTGTCGGCGACGCGGCCTTCGGGCTGGGCGCAAGCGGTGACGCCGTCGTCGGGGTCGCCGAAGCCGTCGATGTCGTTGTCGGCGAACCAGAGCGGCGCGTCCACGGCGTCGTCTTCGTCGATGTCGCCGTCGCAGTCGTTGTCCACGTCGTCGCAATACTCGTCGGCTTCGGGGAAGATCTGGTCGTCGCCGTCGTTGCAGTCCAACGCGTTGTCCACGGCGCCCTCCGGCGCGCTGCAGGCCTCGACGGGCATGGTGGCGTCGCCAAAGCCGTCGGCGTCGGCGTCGGCGTAGAAGGTGGTGACGTCTGCGGCGTCGTCTTCGTCGGTGTCGCCGTCACAGTCGTTGTCCACCCCATCGCAGAGCTCTGTCGCGTCGGGGTTGATGGCCGCGTTGCCGTCGTCGCAGTCCACGTCGTCGGTGAAGCCGTCGCCGTCGGCGTCTACGGGGCCGCCGCCGTCGGTGCCATCGGTGCCGTCCGTGCCGTCCGAGCCATCGGTGCCATCTGCGCCATCCGCGCCATCCGCGCCATCGCCGCCCTCCTTGTCACCACAGGCCAAGGACAGGAGTACGCACAGGGAGAGAGAGAAGAGACGCATGGGTTACCTCCATCGGTGGGCGTAGGATAACGGCTGAGCCGGTCACCGGAGGTCAATTCCGCGGATCGGTTCAGCCCACACCCGCCGTCCGCGGGTCTCGCATCGGAGCCCCAGGATGACCGCCGACTTCAGCGAGGTCCTCGCCTCTCACGGCCTGCCGCCGCTGCAGCGGGCCCCCCTCAGCTGGCTCCAGGTCAACCTCGGCCGGCGCTGCAACCAGGCCTGCCGCCACTGCCATGTGGACGCCTCCCCCACACGCACCGAGGCCATGGACGGGCCCACGGTGGACGCCGTCTTGCGCGCCCTGGACGCCAATCCGGGCATTCGGAAGCTCGACCTGACCGGCGGCGCCCCAGAGCTCAACCCCCACTTCCGTCGCCTGGTATCGGGCGCCCGCGCCCGCGGTCGGACGGTCATCGATCGCTGCAACCTCACGATCCTCAGCGAGCCCGGCCAGGCCGACCTCGCCGCCTTCCTGGCCCAGGAGGGGGTCGAGGTCGTGGCCTCCTTGCCCTGCTACTTGGAAGCCAACGTCGACAAGCAGCGCGGATCGGGCGTCTTCGTCCGGTCGATGGACGGTCTGCGGGCGCTGAACGCCCTGGGCTATGGACGCGGCGAGGGCCGGGTGCTGAACCTTGTCTACAACCCCGTCGGCGCCCACCTGCCGCCCGCCCAGGCGGGGTTGGAGGCCGACTACAAGCGCCGCCTCGCCGACGACCATGGCGTGGTCTTCGACGCCCTGCTCACCATCACCAATATGCCCATCGCCCGCTATCTCTCGGACTTGCGGCGCTCAGGGCAGGAGCAGGCCTATGCCGACCTGCTCCTGCAGAGCTTCAACCCGGCAACCGTGCCGGGATTGATGTGCCGTCACCTTGTGAGTGTTGGCTGGGACGGTGTTCTCTACGATTGTGACTTCAACCAGATGTTGGGAATTCCGGTGTCTGGTGCCCGGCGCCGCATCGAAGACCTGGGCGATGCCGCGGCCTGGCAGGCGCAGCCCATCGCGGTGGGCCCCCACTGCCTGGGCTGCACCGCCGGTGCCGGGTCCTCTTGTGGCGGCGCCCTGGCCTGATCAAGCGCCCAGGCCCCGCTTCCGCAAGATCTGGAGCGCCCGGCGCAAGGGCTCGGCGGCCCCCCACAGCAGCTGGTCGCCCACGGTGAAGGCGCCGAGGTGGCGCGGATCCGTCTTGAGCTTTCGGATGCGGCCCACCGCGATGTCCAGGCTGCCGCTGACCGCGGCCGGACTCAGCTGCCTCAGGCTGGGCTCGGGCTGGTTGGGGATGACGCGCGTCCAAGGCGTGCTGTCGGCGATGGCCGCCTCGAGCACATCCAAGGGCAGGTCGCGGTTGAGCCCCAGGGTGAGCCCCTGGGCGTGGCAGCGCAGGCTGCCCGTTCGCACGCAGAGGCCGTCCATGGGCACGGGCGGATTCAGCCCCAGCAGCTTGTTGCCCTCGGCCATGGCCTTCCACTCTTCGCGGCTCTGGCCGTCCGCCATCGGGGCGTCGATCCAGGGCAGCAGGCTGCCGGCCAGGGGGTGACCCAGAGCAGCGGTGGGGTGGCGCGGATCGCGCAGCCGCGCGCTCACCCGGCCCTCGATGGCCAGGGCATCTGCCGCCGGATCATCCAGCAACGGGGCCGCAGCCTCGCCCAGATCGCGCATCTGGGCGACCAGCTCGCGCATCTGCGCCGCGCCCGCGCCGCTGGCGGCCTGGTAGGTCATGGCGCTGACCCAGGAGACCCAGCCCCGCGCAAAGAGCCCACCCACGGCCATCAGCATCAGGCTCACGGTGCAATTGGCGCCGACCAGGTCCAGGGTGCCGGCGTCCAGGGCCGCGTCGATGGCCGGCCCGTTGATCGGGTCGAGGAGGAGCACGGCGTCGTCCTTCAAACGAAGGGCGCTGCTGGCGTCGATGAAGTGCCCGCGCCAGCCCCGGGCGCGCAGGGGCCCATGCACCTGCCGGGTCCAGTCGCTGCCCTGGCAGCTGACCAGCACGGGCAGCTGGGCCAAGGCGTCCAGATCGTGGGCGTCGGCCAGGGGCGGGCAGGGGCGGCCCACCTCGGGGGCCGGCGCACCCACCTGGGAGGTCGAGAAGAAGACCGGGTCGATGGCCGACCAGTCGCCCTCTTCAGTCATTCGGGCACGCAAGACGCTGCCCACCATGCCTCTCCAGCCCACGAAGCCGACGCGCATCTCCTGCCTCCAACGGCGCGGGGGCCGTTGGCGCTGCCTAACCCGGCGGGGGCTGGCCTTCGGCGCCGGCTTGGGGCCGGTGCTGGGTCGGTGCGCATCCGTCCAGGGGGCCTGCCTTGAGAGAGATGACGGTAAAGGCAGAGAATTCCGCGATGGGCTGGCCGCCCCCCGCGCCGAGAGGAGCCCCCAAGCGCGCCCGATCTTAGATCCTGGGCCTCGCCTTGCCCGGGCTGAACCCTGCCTGCGGCGACAACGCGCGATGGGACGGGGGCGCAAGGCAATGGCCATGCCTGTCTTGACGACGTGCCCACGCCGGGGGTCGGTTGGAGGCGGCCGACGCAAGCGCGGGCGCCTTGGATGTCTTCTGGTCCAATACAACGGTGGACCACTACCTCGATCCGACGCTCACCCGGGTGACCGAGGCCGGCTGGCTGCGCTGCACGCCGGATTGAGGATGGGCGGAGGCCACGCCACCCGCGCCATCATGGCGCGCCGTCGCCCCGGACCGCCGACAGCGCCACCCCGCGCCGGGAGAGCACCAGCAGCAGGCTGTGGGGACCCAGGTGAAAGCGGGCCTCGGCGCTGGGCGCGAGGTGCAGGTCCCCCGTCAGATCCAGGGGCGCCTCGCTGCTTCTCACCCCCAGCACCAGCTCGTCGTGGGCCAGTCCGGCGCGCTGCAAGGTGTCGAAACGCAGGGTGCCGCCCGGCAGCGCATAGTCGGCGGGAGGACGGTAGTGGAACTCCGCGCCGCCTTCGGTGAAGAGTTCATGCAGAATCGTGCGCAGCTCGGGGCGGATGGCGACATGGGCCAGCACCCGGGCCATGAAGACAGGGCTGAGGACGATCTCGCCGGGGCAATCATCAAAGAGCGCGGCGTTGTCGGGATCGGTCAGCTCCACCAGCACCTTGGGGCGCTCGGTCCAGCCGGCCATCATCGCGTTCAGGATGGTGTGGCCCAGGATGGTCTGCGCGTCGGAAGAGTCGCCGTCGGAGCGCCAGCCTCGGCCCAGGATCACCACGTTGTGGTAGCGGGCGAGGTCGAGTCGGCCGAGGTCCTGGACCTGGGTGTAGTCCCCGATGAGCTGGCTGATCAGGAAGGGGGTGTCGTGGGCTTCGTCTGCCTTCAAGGCGGCCTCGCGGACCTCGATGGGTACGACCGACAGGATGTCCAGGGCGAAGTCCTCCCCGGTATAGCTGGCCAGCTCGCGAATCAGCGTGGGAACGCCGTGCCCCCAACCCAGGATCAGCACCCGGCGGACCGCGGGCCAGTCCCGGCCCAGAGAAGGCAGCGGGCGGGTCGCCAGAGGCTCGGGCGCCACGGGAGGGCCCAGGGCGATGCCCTTTCGGTTGCGGGCGATGACCACATAGCGGTCCTCGCGTTCCACCGTGAAGCCTCGGGCCGGGGCGAGGTGGGGGACCCAACGTCCCGCCTCTTTGCGCACCACCCCCAGGGCCACTCCCCCCGTCACCCGCAGGGCGATGTCGCTGAAGGCCCGCCCGTGTTGGTCGGGAAAGCTGGCATAGAAGAGGTCGTTGCCCTTGTGAAAGGCGAGCAGCTCGGCCAGCACCCAGGACAGCCCGCTATGGCGCAGGTTCTGGGCGATGAGTCGGCTCACGATCGCGTCGCTCTCCACCAGCTCGATGGCGCCGGGGTGGATGGACTCAACGATGGAAACAAGCCGCTCGTCAGCGATCTCGGCGACGATTCGGGGCAGCACCGCGGCCTTGCGCACCTGCGGGTGATTGGCGATGGAGAGCACCGTCTTGACCGTGTCTGCATCGTGCAGGGCGCGCACCTCCCCCGGGGACACGCCGCCGGGGATCAGCACCACCGAAGCCCGAGCGAAGTCCACCCGCTGCAGGTGCTCGGCCACCAGCGGCGACCCGCTTCGCAGCACGATGGAGCGGTCATCCCAGAGCGGCCCCAGACGCGTGACCAGGTCTGCGCGCACATTCTCGTCCAGCTCCTCCACCAGCACCACCAGGCGCAGGCTGCTCACCCCGCGCCGGCTCAAGAAGCGCCGCACCCGGGCCTCGCTGCGCATCAGCTCTTCGATGACCACCGGCGTGCGGGGGGTCAGACCCAAGACAAGGACATGGTTTCGCATGGAGATGGGGGTCTCGCCACGCTGCAGCCGGGTCACCGTCTCGTGCAGCCACTGGGTGAGGATCGCGATCAGCGCCCCCATGAACAACACATAGCCCAACACCGTGATCAGCACGGCCAGGGCCCGGCGGCCCAGGCCCTCGTCATCACCCAGATAGCCTGGATCAGTGAGGCGCAGGAAGGCCCACCAGGACGAGGTGCCCAGCGATTCTGCAGGGTCGATCAGATGCAGGCTGAGGCCCCCCAACAGGGCGACGGTCACCACCGCGCTGGCCATGAAGAGCAGGCGGTAGTGCGAGCCCCGCAGCAGCAGGCGCTCCAGGTTGAATTTCCACCACAGCAGCAAGGGGTCCATCCGGGTCTGCGCCAGGGCGCCCGGCGTTCCTAACCGGGAAGCGGCGAATTCTCGGCGAGCTTCCGAAGTTGGGCCTCGAATGCGGGGTAGCTCACCGCCTCGCAGCCCGCGCCGCTGACGGCCATGGGCCCCTGCGCCCGAAGGCCCAGGATCCGGAAGGCCATGTAGATGCGGTGGTCATCAAAGCTGTTCACCGCGCCGGCCCGGGGCTGGCCGCTGCCCACGAAGCGCAGCCCATCGGCCAGCTCGTGGACCGGCAGGCCCAGCTGGCCGAGGCCCAGGGCCATAGCGGTGATGCGGTCGCACTCCTTGTGGCGCAGGCTGGGCGCCCCAGACAGCTCGGTGGGACCCGGGGCGACCGCGGCCAGGGCGCAGAGGGCGGGGAAGAGGTCGGGGGTGGCGCCCAGGTCGATGCGACCCGGCGCCTGCATCGGGCCAGGAATGAAGCATAGAAGCCCATTCTGCCAGGACAACCGGGCGCCGAAACGCTCCAGGATGGGCAGGATGGCGCGATCGCCCTGCAAGGCCTCAGGGTCCAACCCGGACAGGCGCAGGGGCTGACCGGTCAGCATCGCGGCCACCAGCGGAAAGGCCGCCCCGGACCAGTCTCCGTCCACCCGGTAGCGGGCCCGGCGCGGACGCTGGCCGCCGGGGATCTCAAGGCGCAGCCCGGTGGCGTCCTCTCGCCGTGTCCAATGCAAGCCAAAGGCGCGGGCGATGTCTTCGGTCAGGTCGAGGTAGGGCCGGGACGCGATGGGGGCCTGCAGGTGCAGGCGGCTGGGACCGGGCAACAGGGCCAGGGCCAACAGCAAGGAGGAGGCATACTGGCTGCTCAGCTGCGGCCCCAGGTGGAGGGTGCCGGGCTGGATCGGGCCGAGGATCTCCAGGGGGGCGCGCCCTCCGGTGCTCTGGCAGCGGGCGCCCAGGGTCTCGAGCGCGTCGAGCAGGGGCCCATTGGGGCGGGCGCGCAGAGAGGCGTCGCCGCTGAGGCGGACGGGCTGGTGCAGGCGGGCGACCTGCCCGGCGAGCAAACGCAAGCTGGTACCGGAGTTGCCGCAATCCAGGGGCTGCTGGGGGGGGCGCAGATCCGCGATGGGCGAGAAGCAGAGATCGTCTCCATCGCGGAAGATCCGCGCCCCCAGCGCCTCCAATGCGGACAGGGTGCTCAGGCAGTCCGCGCCCAGCAGCGGCGCCTCCACCCGGCAAGGGCAGCTGGACAAGGCGGCCAGCAGCAAGGCCCGGTGGGTCACGCTCTTGGAGCTGGGTACGGCGAGGGTCAGGGTCACGGGGGCTCCCATCCAGCTCTCGTCCTATTGCGCCCGCAGCGCGCGCGGGCCCGGTCCTGCGCTATCCTGAGGCATGGACCTCCCCCCTCCAGGCCCGCATGCGGCGGATCTTGCGGCTCATGCCGATCTGCCCGCCCCTGTCCACCACATCCCGCGCCGCCACGCGGCCCCCCCCAGCGGCGGCCCAGACGTGGTGGTCTATGGCTACTGGCCCTACTGGGTGGGCGATGTGTTGCCCGCCTGGCTGGACGGCCTCAGCCACCTCGCCGTCTTTCAGGTGGGGCTGGCCAGCGATGGCAGCCTGACCAGCACCTCGCGCTGGACCGGCGTGGCGGGTGACCTGGTGCCGGTGGCCCACGAGGCCGGCGTCAAGGTGCACCTCTGCGTCACCTCCTTCGACGCCGCCACCCAGAACGCGGTGCTGTCCAACAGCAGCAAGCGGGCCACCCTGGTGGCGGCCCTGGCCGCGCAGGTGGACGCCTATGGGGCTGATGGCGTCAACATCGACTTTGAAGGCATGTCTTCAGCCAATCGCGAAGACCTCGTCACCTTCACCCGAGAGCTGAAGGCCGCCACCCCAGAGGTGTGGCTGGCCCTGCCGGTCATCGACTGGTCGCGGGCCTACGATTATGGGGCCCTGGCTGAGATTGCCGATGGGCTCTTCATCATGGGCTATGAGTTCCACGGGACCTGGGGCGATCCCGGCCCCAACGACCCCCTCTTCGGGTCCAGCCTGTGGGGCAGCTATGCCCTGGACTGGTCCGTGGCCGACTACCTGTCCCAAGGAGCGCCCAGGGAGAAGGTGGTGATGGGCCTGCCGCTCTATGGGCACCGGTGGACCGGGGCCTCGTCGGATGTGCCGGGAACAGCCTCGGGCATGGCGTCTTCGGTCTTTCAATACGAGTGCGACGCCCTGCTCGCGGCCGATGGGCGCGAATGGGACGCGGCCTCGGCCAGCCCCTTCTCGCGGGGCTCGGGCGTGCAGACCTGGTGCGATGACCTGGAAGCCACCCAGGCGCGGGTCGAGTGGGTGGTGGACGAGGCCCTGATGGGCGTCGGCTTCTGGGCCCTGGGCTACGAAGGCGCAGGCTTCTGGGAGATGATGGCCGTCGCCACCGACCTGCCCGATCCAGTGGACACGGGCGAAGGCGCCTCGGACTCCGGCGAGGGGCAACAGGGCGATTCGGGGGCGGCGCTGGATCCGCCGCCGGGCACGGTGGAGGAGCCCCTGGGGCGGCGCCTGCCCGGCGAGGTGCTGGCCGCCTGCGGATGCAGCAGCAGCCCCACGGGATCCGGGGGGCTGCTGGTGGGGCTCCTGGGCCTGGTGGGTCTGGCAGCGCGCCGCCGCCCTTGAGGGTTCCCCGTGGAACCCCGCCCAGAAGTGGGCCTCAGTTCCCGGCTTCGAGGTGGGCCTTGACCCGCTTGAGCAGGCGCTGCACCGAGCCGCGGCTCTGCTTGTCCACGATGAACTGCGGCACGGGGATGCGCGGGATGGTGCGCACCAGGTAGCGGAGCAGGGTGCCGCCTTCGACCTCTTCCACCTGCCATTCGCTGTGGAAGCTCTCCAGGTCGGCGCTTTCGACCAGCTCGGTGCGGGTGCCCTTGGCCGTGGGGCAGGTGCGGGACAGGTAGCCGACGCTGGCAACCGGATGCGAGATCTCGGTCATGATGGTCTTGCAGGCGTCCTGGCTGACCACCTTCATCTGCGCGGTCCCGCCCTCGATCACCGACACCCGCAGGGGGTCGTCGACCAGCTTGCGGGCCGCGTCGGCGCTGATGTGCACCAGGACCTCACCCCGGACCTCGTGGTCGCCCTGAACCGTGACCTCGGGGTCCTCCTGTGCAAAGGCCGTGGCGGGCGCCAGGGCTGAGACCAGAAGGGACAGGGTGACGAGGGCCAGCAAGGGACTTTTCATCTGGTCAGTGTAACGGGGAACAGCCGCCTACTGCGAATCCGAATTCGCACCGATTCGTGCCCTGGATCCACTCATTTCTCGTCCGGCGCGTCCCCAGGCTGAAGCCTTGTTTTCGTCGGCTGCAGAAAGGGCGGGTCTCCGCGGATTTTCAAGGGGAGAGCGGCAGCTCTGGGGCCGGTGGTGGCGCGTCGATGCGGGCGCGGGTGGCCTCGAGGGCGGCCAGGTAGCGGCCGGTCCGCACCCGCGCGCTGGGATCGGGGCGCGCGGCCTGCTGCAGGGCCTGGTCCACGACCGCCCGGGCCGCGTCGGGTTTCCCGCTGGTCAGCAAGGCCTGGGCGAGGCGATCGGCGGCCCGCAGCGCGTTGTCCCCATAGGCAAAGCGGGTGGCATCTCGGGCGGCCTCGACGGCCTCCTCGGCGCGCCCCTGGTCCAGCAGCAGGCCGGCCCGCGCGTGGTGGAAGGTGAATTCTGCCGGGTAATGCGCGACGGCGGCGTCCAGCACAGCCAGGGCCTGGGCCGGCAGACCGGCCTTGGCGGTCAGGTCGGCCAGGCCGGTCCAGTGGCCCCGGTCCCGCGCCGGGTCGCCGCTGAGGCTGGCGGACAGCAGCAGCGGCCGCCGCGAAGTGGGCGGGCGCGTCGGCCGGATCGGCCAGCTCGCCCCGCGATATAGAGCAGGTCGGCCGCCTGGGGCCCTTGGCCTGGCCGATCCACCTCGGGCAGCCGCAGCTGCAAGGCGCGGGCGAGGGCCGGGCTGTCGTCAGCCAGGGCCAAGGCGCTCCAGAGCCAGTCGCCGGGGAAGGTGGGCCCCGCCTGTTCCACGGCGCGGCGAGCAGCCTCGACATCGCCGCGCAGCAGCAGGCGGGCGGGGTCGAGGGCGGCGCTGCTGCCGGACTCGGCGCGGTCGAGGTAAGGCAGGCCCTCGTCGATGCGCCCTGCCAGGCCCAACCGCAAGGCGAGCTGGGCCGCGGCATCCGGCGTGCTGTCGGCGGGGGGCAGGTCGCCCAGCAGGCTGACCGGCCAGGTGGCCAGCCAGGACAGCACCGCTTCCTCCCCCGGATAGCCCACCAGGCGGTCGATCTCGACGCCATCGGGCCGGGCGGCCAGCAGGGTGGGGTAGCCGCCCACGGCGTAGCGGTCCTTGGCTTCCCAGCTCTCGGGCCGGTCCACATCGATCTCGATGCGGTGGAAGCCTTCGAGGTCCCCCGCGTTGGCCGGATCGTGCAGGATCTCGGCTGCCAGCAAGTTGCAGGGCGGGCACCACTGGGCGCTGAAGTCGATGAGCACCGGGCGGCCATCGACCTGGGCCGCGTCGAAGAGGGCGCGCAGATCGGCCGAGCCCCCCACCTGCGGCGCGCTGTGCGGGGCGGGGGCGCTGGCGATCATGGACAGCTGGCCTCGGCGTCCGGCGCTTTGGCCGGTGAAGCGGGCTTGGATGGGCCGGCAGGTGCTGCCGCCGTCCTCGCAGGCCACCGCATCCAGGGCCAGGCTGAAGGCGCCATCGGGGCGCAGCAGGGGCAGGCCCTGGGCGAGATCGGCGCCAGCGCAGGCGATCTCCAGGGCCGCGCGCCCCCCGCTCCAGGCGCAGGGTGGCGGGGCGTCGGGGCGAGGTGCTCGCCGGGCCCGGCCTGAACCCGCACGGTGGCGGCCTCCTTGCGCCAGCGCAGGGTGGCGGTGGGGCCCCTGGGCTCGGCGGCCAGCGCGGGGAGGACAGAGAGGTGGCCATCCAGGCCAGGGCGAGGTGCATGGGGCCGCCGGGTGGGGTTCCGCTCTCTAACGACGGCGACGCCCTCGGGGGGCTGCGCCTCTCATCAGATAGAAATCTATCCAAAGGGATAGATATCGCGGGGGCGGCCTGAGCCGAGGCTGCTTTGGCTCAGGCGTTGGCTATGGGCGGCAGTAGCCCATTCTGGGGGAGACCTGCCGAAGGTGGCGCCCACCCACAGCTGCCTGGCACGGGCCGTGCATTGGTATCCATCGACCACTTCTGGGCCCGTAGCTCAATCGGTAGAGCACCTCTTCCGGCTCCATCCCCTCGCCCGCCCTGCGGGCCGAAGGACGCCGGTTATCGCCTATCACGCGGGATGTTGCGGGTTCGAGTCCCGCCGGGTCCACCACCTCCCTCTCTGCATCTTCATCTTCCGGGCCGCTGGCGGCCGGTTCTCGTTGGTTGACCCGCCTAGTGCGGGGGGCGTTCGAAGCGCCCGATTCTCCGTCTGCCGACCTTCGCCCGGATCCCTCTCTTCGATTTGCCCACTCCCCCCACGCTGCGGCGTGGACCTGCCCGAGGTGCGCCATGATTCGAGCCCTGCTGGATGCCCTGAAGCCCACGGCGCGACACAGCCTGCCGCAGTCGATGGCCCTGCCCTCGCGGGTGCCCCAGGTCGCCAACAGCGCGGGGGGCTATGTGTGGGCCATCGACGCCTTCGCACGCCTGGAGCGCTTTCTCATCCTGGGTTCGGAGGGCGGCAGCTACTATGCCAGCCCCAAGGCCCTGACCGCTGAGTCCTGCACCTCGGCCCTGGAGGCCCTGTCTGCGGATGGGCCGCGAGCCGTGGCCCTGGTGGTGGCCGTCTCGACGTCGGGACGGGCCCCCCGCAACGACGCCGCGATCCTCTGCCTGGCCATCGCCCTCAAGATGGGGGATGGGCCCACCCGCGACGCGGCGGTGGCGGCCGTGCCCCGGATCTGCCGCACTGGCGCCCACCTCTTCGCCTTTGCCGCGGCGGTGGACAGCCTGGGCGGATGGGGACGGGCCACCCGGCGTGCCTTCTCCCAGTGGTATTGCCGCGGGGACCTGGCGACGCTGGCGCTGCAGGCCATCAAGTACCCGCAACGGGAGGGCTGGAGCCACCGCGACCTGCCGCTTCTCATCAATCAATGGGCGAACGTCGTGCGCTGGGAGATGCGCCCTCTTCGCCTGGATCTGCAAGGGCGACCTGCCGGCGGCGGGGGCCCGGCGGGCCTGGAGCGCCTGGCTGCGGCGGCGGCCCTGTCGCGGGCCGGCAGCCTGGACGAGGCCGTGGCGCTGATCCGCGCCCATGACCTGCCCCGGGAGTGTGTGCCGACGGCCCTGTTGTCCCAGCCGGCGCTTTGGGCCGCCCTGCTGGAGGCCGGGGCGGGCATGCCCCTGACGGCCCTGCTGCGAAACCTCGCCAAGATGACGGTGGTGGGCCTGTTGTCGCCGGGATCGCCGGCGGCTGCCCAGGTCTGCGCCCGGCTGATGGACCCCGCGGCCCTGCGGCGCGCCCGGCTGCACCCCCTGACCGTGCTGGTGGCCCTCAACACCTACCGACGCGGCGAGGGCCTGCGCGGGAAGCTCCGCTGGGAGCCGGTTCCCGAGATTGTCCAGGCCCTGGACAAGGCCTTCATCCTGGCCTTTGACGCCATCCCCGCCACCGGCCTGCGCTGGAAGCTGGCGGTGGATGTGTCGGGGTCCATGGCCTGGAGCGAGATCGCGGGCATGACGGGCATCACGCCCCGGGTGGGGGCCGCGGCCATGGCCATGGCCACCCTGCGCAGCGAGCGGGACGCCCAGGTGGTGGCCTTCAGCGACCGCCTGGTGCCCGTTTCCATCGGGCGGCAACGTTCTTTGGACGAGGTGATCGACCGCTTCTCGCAGATCCCCATGGGGGCGACGGACTGCGCAGCCCCCATCGTTCAGGCCATCGACCGGCGTGAGGCCGTGGACTGCTTTGTGGTCTACACCGACAGCGAGACCTGGTTTGGCGGTGAGCACCCCGCGGCGGCCCTGTGGCGCTACCGACAGCAGAGCGGCATTGACGCGAAGCTGGTGGTGGTGGGCATGGTCAGCAATGGATTCAGCATCGCCGACCCGACGGATCCCGGCATGTTGGATGTGGTGGGCTTCGACACCCAGGCCCCGGCGCTGATCGCCGACTTCGCACGGGGCCCCGCCCGGCGGGCTTGAGACCCGTCTCCCGAAGGGCTCCCGGCGGTGCTACCCTTGAGCACCGCCTGGAGCCCATGCCCCCCCGTCCTGCCGCCCTCCTGCTGCTCGCGCCCCTCCTGCTGGGGGGCTGTGGTGAGGACTGGTGTGCCCGCTTCAACCTGGATTGTGGCAGCGACAACCCCTATGAGCTGGAGATGCTCATCGACTCCGATGGGGATGTCTGGCCCCAGGGGGAGGACTGCAACGATCTCAACCCCCTGGTCTACCCGGGGGCCGATGAATTGTGTGATGGCCTGGACAACGACTGCGACGGCCTGATTGATGAAGATACGGAGGGCTACCAGACCTGGTATCTGGATGCAGACGCGGACGGCTATGGCGACCCCGACATCTCTATCGCTGCCTGCCAGCCGCCTTCGGGCCCCAACCGCTACAGCGCCGATGGCACGGACTGCGACGACAGCAATCCGGCCGCCAACCCCGGCCGCGTCGAGTCCTGCGCATCGCCTTGGGACGACGACTGTTCGGGGGCGGTCAACGACAACGCGGTGGACGGCTACCCTTACCGCCCCGATCTGGACGGGGACGGCTTTGGCGATGAGTGGGTGGAGCCCACCCTGCTCTGCGGCTCGGAGCCCGGCTGGGTGCCCGACGCCTTCTCCTTGGATTGTGACGACACGGATCCGAATCGCCATCCCAATGCCGCCGAGGTCTGCGATCCCGACGATGTGGACGAGGACTGCGACCGGCTTGCGGACGATGCGGACGGAAATGTGCAGTCCAGCAGCACCACCTGGTTCTATTCGGATGCCGACGGCGATGGTTTTGGGGATCCCGCCATGCGGGTGCGGGCCTGCGACCCCCCAGATGGCTTCGTGGCCGATGCGTCGGATTGCGATCCCCGCGATCCGCTGACCCACCCCGGCGCCGAGGAGGCCTGTGACGGCGTGGACCAGGACTGCGATGGAGAGATTGACGAGGCCGCGACCATCGGGCCCAGGTGGACCCTGGACGCGGATGGGGATGGCTGGGGCGACGATGCGACGGCGATCGTGTCCTGCCTGCCGCTGTCGGGGCGGGTGTCCCAAGGCGGCGACTGCGACGATGGCGATCCACGGGTGCATCCAAACGCAGAGGAGTCGGATTGCGGCGACCCCACCGACTACAACTGCGATGGTTCTGTGGGCTATCTGGACGTGGATGGAGACGGGGCCGCAGCCTGCGAGGACTGCGACGACAGCGACCCGTCGCGGGGTCCCGAACAGGTCGAGGTCTGCGATTCTGCAGGAACCGACGAGGATTGCAACGGCCTGGCCGACGATGCCGACCCCAACCTGGACCTCGCCACCCTGATCGCCTGGGTGGAGGATGCGGACGGGGATGGCTATGGCGCCGGCGAAGAGGTGCTGGCCTGCGCGGCCCCCGGCCCGGCCTGGGTGCGCGATGCCGGGGACTGTGACGAGGACCGTGCCGACGTCAACCCGGCGGAGCCCGAGACCTGCGACGATGGCGTGGACAACGACTGCGATGGCAGCGCGGCGGGCTGCGCCGTGCTGGGCAGCGTGTCGCTGGCCGATGCCGACCTCCGCTTGCAAGGGGCTGCGGCCAACGACCAGCTGGGCGCGGCCCTGGCCTGGGTGGGCGATGTCGAAGGGGACGGCGGCGACGATCTGCTGGCCGGCGCACCCAACCATGGAGGCGGTGCGGGTCGCGCCGTATTGGTGAAGAGTGGCGTTCGATTGGACACCGGCACCGGTTCCACCAGCATCCCCGCCGCTGTGGACGTGTCCTTCTTGTCGCCGGCGGGCGCCAGCGGGCGGCTGGGGGCTGCGGTCGATGGCGGCGCGGACTTCGATGGCGACGGTTATACCGACGTGGTCATCGGCGAGCCCTACCGCAGCCTGGGCTACTCCTACGGCGGCGTGGCCTGGCTGGCCAATGGCCCCTTCCCTTCCGGCACCCATAGCTTGGATTTCGGCAGCCACGCCTTCGTGGGCGGCGGCGAAGACCAGGCCTTCCTGGGGTCCTCGGTGGCCTCGGCCGGCGATGTGGACGGCGATGGCTTGGACGACCTGCTGGTGGCCCATGCAGAGTGGGGCGGCGAGCAGCCTGCGGTCTTCCTCTTCCAGGGTCCGGTGACCGGCGGCCAGTTCAGCAGCGCGGCCGGGGGGCAGCTTGCCGCAGGCGCTGGGGGCGCGGGCTTCTTGTCCATGGATGGAGGCGGCGACATCGACGGCGACGGGCTCATGGACCTGGTGGTGGGCGGGCGCAGCTTGAGCGCCGCCGGCACCGTGGCGGTGTTGCTCGGGCCCCTGGACGGCAGCTTGGATTTGGATGACGCTGCGGTGCGCCTGGTGGGCGAGGCAGCGTTCAGCTACACCGGCACCGAGGTCGCCTTTGTTGGAGACACGGATGGGGATGGGCTGGATGACCTGGTGCTGGGCGCGCCGGGCATGGGTTCAGGGGGCGCGGCCTACCTGCTCACTGCGGCGACGGCCCTGACCACCCTCCCCGGCGACGACCTGCAAGTGGCCGACCTCCGCATCGATGGCAGCGGCAGCACGACCAGCGCGACCTGGTTCGGCGTGTCTGCAAGCGGTGGAGATGCCGACGGCGATGGGCGGGCCGACCTGCTCATCGGCGCGGTACAGACCAGCATCGAGCCCGGGCGAGCCTATCTCTTCCTGGGACCCACGGCGGGCAGCCTGGATGTCTCAGCGGCCGATGCAGAGCTGGTGGGCGTGTCTGCAGGCGATGCTGCCGGAAGCTCCGTCGCCTTGAATGGGGACGCCGACAACAACGGCCTGGCCGACCTGCTGGTGGGGGCCACCGGCGTGGGCTCGGCAGAGGGCAGCGTCTATTTGTGGCGCAGCTACGGCCTGTAGGGCGCCCTACTCCACCACCACCTCGGCAGTGAAGACGTCGCGCCCGCCGTCCCGGTCGTCAAAGACCACCCAGACCCGGCCGCGGGTGGGCCGGGTGGGGGCCAGCAGCCAGTGAACCACGGTGTCGTTGCGGTCGTCCTCGCGCACCTTGTCGTCTTGAAAGCGCCCGACCGTGGTGAAGGCCCAGGCGTCGACCCGGCGCCCATCGGGGTCCGTGACGGCAAAACGAAGATCGGTGGCCTCGGCCACCGGCGCGACGAAGGACTCGACCGGCTCGGAGGTGGCGACAAAGCGCTGGTAGGCCACGGGGTTGCTGTTGATGAAGCGGTCTGTGGTGCTGAGGGTCAGGGGTTGCACTGCGAGGTTGACGCCTTTCATGGGGAGCGCCTCCATCCAAGGGCGCGGATCGGCGAGATCCTCGGCCAGGGCCTCACCCAGCTGCGAATTCTGGGGGTTGGCCAAGGCCTGGCGGGCCTGCTGGATGATGTCGCAGGTCTCGGGCGGGCAGGCCAACACCCACAAGGCGGCGCTGAGCCTGCCCTCTGCGTCGGCGTAGGCGGCCAGCTCGGAAGGAATGCTGCGGCTGAGCGTATAGACGCCGTCGGGACGGGGTTCGAGCACGGTCACCAGCTGGTGGATGCCTCCGGCCAGCTCCAGGCAGGGCTGGTCGCCGAGCGGCGTGCAGGTCCACGCCATCAGCACCACGCCGCGCTCTTCGGGGTCGGCCACATAGATGCGCCCAAAGACCGTGTCGCCCGGCGCGGGCACGGGGGGTTCGGTCACCACGGCGATGACCTGGGTGTCGGTCACCTGGGAGGGGTGGGACTGGCCCACGCCGCAGCCGGTCAGCAGGCTGGAGGCCCAGAGGAGCGGGATCACCAGGAGCCCCGCAGGCCGAAGGCGGGGATGATGGGAAGCCCATAGACCGGGACCTCCGCCGAATAGTCGGCGTTCCAGTTTACCATCTCCTGGTTCTTGTGGTTGGTGGCATTCATGAGGTCCAGGTAGGTGGTGAGGGTCCAGCGGCGGAAGACAAAGTCCTTGTCCACGCGGAGGTCGAGGGACCACCAGGGGGCGATGCGGCGCGTCTCTTCGGTGAAGAGGGGCACCCACACCCGCTCCTCCAGCTCATAGACACGGTTGGCGACCGGGTGGTAGGGGTTGCCCGAGCCATAGCGCAGCCGCAGGCCCAGCTGCCAGGCGTGGGGCAGGATGCGGCTGGCCACCACGGTGGCCACCAGGGGCTGGTCGTATTCGAAGAGGGTGCTGTCCAGATCGCGCTTCTGGCGGGTGGATCGGCTGAGGGTGAGGCCGGCCCAGGCCAGGGTGCGGCCGTCGTCGTAGCGCACCAGCGTCTCGACGCCGCGGATGGAGCCGGTGCCATCGTTGGCATAGGCCCCATCATCCACCGGGCCCGTCGCGAGGGGGCCCAGGCGAAACTCGAAGCGGTCCTCTCGCCCCACGATCAGGTCGTAGATTTGCGATAGATAGGCGGTGGCCTCGGCCTGGACGCGGCTGCTGAATGCGTGTTTGACCCCCAGGCTGCTGGCCAGGGCCCACTCGGGTCGCAGGTCCGGGTTGCCGTTGCTGCCCAAGAGCAGCTCGCGAGGCTGCGGAAACTGGCTGTAGCGACCGAGGGTGCCCGTCAGCGTGGTGGCCGGCGTGAGGCCATAGCGCAGTGCCAGCCGTGGATCCGCTGCCAACGCCGTATAGTCGGTGTCCTCATCCCGGTCCCGCAGCAGCATCGCGTCCAGGCGCAGGCCGGGCACGCCCTCCAGGCGCCCGGCGCGCTGGGTCTGCTCCAGGTAGAGGCCGGGGCTGAAGACACGGGCGTCGCCGTCTTCGGGATCGGCGAAGCTGCTATAGCCCGCGAGGTCCTCCAGGTTGGTGGAGAAGCGCCGAGACGACAGGCTGCCGTCAAAGCCCACCCGCCAGCCAATGTTGCCATCCGTGGGCACGGGTCGCGTGAACTCGCTTCGCAGACTGGCCGTGAATGAGTGGTCATAAGCCGACTCTTCATCCAGGAAGTTCAGCTCTTTGCGTTCTGGGCCCACCATGACGGTGTTCTCGGTCAGCCAGCCCGACCCGATGGGCCGGCGCCAGCGCAGCCAGGCCTTCTGGAAGGCGAGCAGGATGGTGGAGTCCAGGTCCTCGCCGTCGTCGTCCTCTCCGTCAATGCGAAATCGATCGTCAGATACCAGCAGCAGCAGGTCGATCTCCTGCTGGTCCTCTCCGCGGTGCAGCAGCCGGGCCTGCACGTCGGTGTAGCGAGGAAGCTGGATGTCCACCGACGACTCCTGGTTGACCAGGGGGGCCAAGACCGCGTCGATATAGGAGCGGCGGCCCGACACGGTCACCGCGGTCTTGTCCTTGATCTTCTGCTCAACGAAGAGGGTGGATTGGAAGAGGTCGATCGCAGCGTAGCCGCCCGAACGTTGGGGCAGCTCCGGGTCGGTGCGCAGGTCGATGACGCCGCCCAATGTCCGGCCATAACGAACGCCATAGTTCCCGGGCAAGAAGACCACCTCGGACAGCGAGTCTCCGTTGATGACCGTGGCCAGGCCCCCAAAATGAAAGACCAGGGGGATGGGGCTGCCGCCCAGGTAGAAGCCCGAGTCGTCGGGGCCGGTGCCCCGAACCAGCAGCTGTCCCGCGTTGAATGGGCTGCGGGCCATGCCCGGCAGGCTCTGGATGGCCCGCACGATATCGCCCGCCGAGCCCGGTTGGCGGCGGATCTCGTCGGCCCGCAGGGCACGCTGGGTGACCTCGGGGTTCAAGCGGTCGCCTTCGATCACCAGCTCTTCGTTGGCCCGGCGCTGCTCCCAGGGCCGGCTGGCGGTCATCCAAAGGGTCACCTGCCCGACCTGGCCGGCCTCGATGTCGATGCGCAGCTGCTCGGCGTCGTAGCCTGCCCCCGCCGCGTCCAGCAGCCAGCTCCCTTCTGCCAGATCGTAGAGTTGAAAGGCGCCCTCGGCGTCGGTCTCGGCCACGCGGCTGGCGCCCTCGGGCCCGGTGGCCACCACGCGCAGGCCGGGCAGGCCATCGCGGGATCCGGCCGCCCGCAAGCGGCCCTCCAGGCCCAGGATCGGCAGCGTGTCCAGCTCGAAGTTGTAGCGGTATTGCAGGGTTGCGGCGGCCGGGCGTCCCGCGGCGTCCAGGGCAGGGCTGAAGCGGAAGGCCAGCAGGGCGAGGCGGGCGGCCTCGTCGAAGTCGCCGCCAGCGGGCTCCACGACCCGCGCCTCGGTCACGCTGCCCTCCGCGTCCAGGGTCAGCTCCAGCAGCACCGAGGCCTCCAGCCCCTGGGCCAGGGCCTCGGGCGGGTAGGGGGCCGTGATGGACTCGATCACCGAAGGAAGGCGCGGAAGATCGGCCTGGGGTGCCTCCTCTGAAGGTAGGGCCGAAGCGTCGGGGCCGGCCTGGGCGCTGGCGGTGGGGCTGAGCGCCAGCATCGTCAGGGCGACCCGCGCGGCGACGAGGACTGCGAGGGGCACGGGGGGGTCACTCCGGGGCAGGCCCCATCATGGCACGCGGGGGCCGCGCCCGTGGCCCCCGCGCAGAGACCCCCCGCCCGAGGGGGCGAGGGGTCAGCAACGGTCGGTCTTAGAAGTAGAAGGTCAGGCCGGCGGTGCCGCGCAGGGCGTTGGGCGAGGTGGGGTCGTTGGCCTCCTGGCCCATCCAGCGGATGTAGCGCAGGTCAAGGCCCAGCGCTGCGCTCTGGCCGATGGCGAATTCCAGGCCCAGGCCCGCGTGGGGGCCCCGCAGCGTGCTCTTGGACACGGTCTCGATCTGCTGGCCGGTGGTCTCGTTCGTCCACTGGTCGGCCAGGCTGCGGTTATTCCACGTGTAGCCCGCCGTGACGTAGGGGCTGACCCGGGTCCAGGGGAATGCGAAGAGCTGGGCGCTCAGCTGCATCGGGTTGTTCGCCCGATCGGTCCACTGGGTCAGGCCCTGGTCGTGGTGGGTCCAGGCGAATTCCACGCCCAGGGACTCGGTGGCGCGGAAGCGTCCCAGCAGCCCCAGGCCCAGGTCGCCATAGCTCTGTCCATCGGGGGTGCCGCTGTAGTAGGAGCCGCCCAGCGCGCCCAGGGCGAGGCTGCGGCGCCGGTCCACCGCGCGGGTGGGGGCGGCCTCCTGCTTGAGGACCTGGGTGTCCTGGCCCATATGTTGGACCACCACCACGTCGCGGCCGCTCGGGGGCGGGCTGTAGACGAAGATGCCCCGGCTCCAGTATTCGGGGCTGGCGGGGGAGACGCCCTTGAGCCCGGTGCGGTGGTAGCTGGGAGCCCAGAGCTTGGGCAGCATGGCGTGGCGGTGCACGACCAGGGGCTTGCGCGGCGACCCCTCGCCCTGGTGGGCGTTGTCGTCGCGGGGCGCGCCGCGTCCGGGCCCATCGGCCTTGGGGAAGCCGGGGCGGGCGCCGGTCTGCGGGCGGTCCTCCTTGGGGTTGTGGGGGCGCGGGCCCCGGGGGGCCTCGGTCGTGGGGCTGTCGGGGCGCTCCACGACGCCGCCAGGGCGGCCCTCCTGCCGAGGGCGCAGGTCCGGGCGCTGCGCACCGGTCCGCTTGCCGGGCAGCTCGGCCTGGGGCCGCTCGCCGATGCCCCGTCCGGGCCCCTGCTTGCCGGGTCGGGCCGCAGCCGATTGGCCGGCCTGGCCGCTGCGGCCGCCACCCTGGGCGACGGGTCCACCGCCCTTGCGCGGGCCGCGGGTCTGGAGGGCCTGCCCCTTGGCCTTGCCCTTGGCGTGCCCCTTGGCCTTGCCCCTGGCCTCGCCCTTGGCGTGCCCCTTGGCCTTGCCCCTGGCCTTGCCCTTGGCGTGTCCCTTGGCCTTGCCCTCGCCCCGCGCGGCGCCCTGGGTCACCGGGTGCGCCTCGACCGAGGGGGCCTGGTGCATCCCGTCGGGGTCGCGGTCGGGGGACGCGAAGGCGGCACCGGACAGGCCGAAGACGGCGAGGGCGAGGGTGGTGCGGAGTGGCGAGAACGAGCGTGCCATGAGGCTTCCTCCGGGGTGAGGCCGGCCGGGGCCGACCCTCTGTTCGCTGGCTCCGACGCCGCCTCCCGGACTTCATTCAACCGCCCCCCGAGCGGGGCCGGCGGGCTAAGGGGGGCCATCCCCCGTGACGGAGGCGCCCATGCCCGATCCCAGCCTTGCCGCGCTGCTCCAGGCCGCCCACGATTGGAAGGTCCAGGACCCCGACCCCAAGACCCGGGCGCAGACCCACGCCCTCATCGAGGCTGCCGATCCGGCAGTGCTGCGCGAGTGTTTCGGTCAGCGGCTGGAATTCGGCACGGCGGGTATCCGGGGGCGCATGGGTCCCGGCCCGGGGCAGATGAACCGCGCCCTGGTGCGCATGGTCAGCGCTGGACTGGGCCGCTACCTTCTGCGCGAGGGTGCTGGGGCGGTCACGGCCGGGGTGGTCGTGGGCTTTGACGGGCGCCACAACTCGCGGGACTTTGCTGAAGACACGGCGCGGGTGTTGGGGGGCCTGGGCATCCCGGTCTTTCTCTTCGATGATGTGGTCCCAACGCCAGTTCTCGCTCATGCGGTCACCTTCATGGGGGCCGCGGGCGGCGTGATGGTCACCGCCAGCCACAACCCGCCAGAAGACAACGGCTACAAGGCCTATTGGGCCAATGGCGCGCAGATCATCCCCCCGCACGACGCGGGCATCTCCGCCGAGATCGACGCCGTGCAGGGTGCAGACTCGGTGCGGGTGCCCGAGCTACAGGGCCTGCGCGACAGCGGCCTGCTGCGGGCGGTGCCGGGGGACGCCTGGAATGACTACGAGCGCAAGGTGCTGGGCTTGCGGGTTCATGCAGAGACGGGTGCGGTGGCGGTCTATTCGGCCATGCACGGCGTGGGCTATGCCTCGCTGGTGCGGGTGCTCGCCGGGGCCGGCCACAAGCCCGTGATCAGCGTGCGCTCCCAGCAGGATCCCGATGGCGACTTCCCCACGGTGCGCTTTCCCAACCCCGAGGAGCCCGGCGCCATGGACGAAGCCATCGCGCTGGCGACCGCCCGGGGGGCCGACGTGGTGCTGGCCAACGACCCCGACGCCGATCGGCTGGCGGTGGCCATCCCCGACGGCCGCGCCGGCTGGACCCGGCTCACCGGCAACGAGGTGGGGGTGCTCCTGGCCGACGATCTGCTGCGCTTCGGCCCCCAAGTGAAGAATCGCATGGTGGCCACCACCATCGTGTCCACATCCTTGCTGGGGCGCATCGCAGAGGCCAATGGCGCGGCCCTGGTCGAGACCCTCACGGGCTTCAAGTGGATCGCCAACGCCGCCTTGGACCACGACGGGCCCTTTGTCATCGGCTTTGAAGAGGCCCTGGGCTATTCGGCGGGCAGCGTGGTGCGCGACAAGGACGGCGTGTCCACCGCAATGCTCTTCCTCGACCTGGCGTCCTGGTGCAAAGCGCGGGGGGTCAGCCTGCGCGACCACCTCGAAGACCTCTACCGGCGCTACGGCTATGCCGCGAGCGCCCAGCGCTCCCTGGTGATGCCCGGATTGGACGGCGCGGCGCAGATCAGCGCCATCATGGACGCCTTGCGGGCCGACCCCCCGCGCAGCATCGGCGGGGTGGCGGTGCGCCGCATCCGCGACATCGAGACGGGTGAGGCCCTGGACCTCCAGACGGGGGCCAAGACGCCGATTCGCCTGCCCACCAGCAATGTGCTGGCCTTCGATATGGCAGAGGGCTGCCGGGTGCTGGCCCGTCCCAGCGGCACCGAACCCAAGATCAAGTTCTACTTTGAGGCCACCGCCGACCTGGCCGAGGGTGAGCCCCTTTCTGCAGCCAAGGCCCGGGCCGAGGCCCGCATCGGGGCCCTGGCCGCGGACCTGATGGCGCGGGTGGGCCAGGTCTGATCGGCGAAGACAGGCCCTATGGCTTGATCTCCAGGGATACCAGCGCGTCTTGTTCCCAGGCGTCGGCCTGCAGCAGGGCGGCGTCGCCCGCGACACCCAGCCCGAATTGCTCGCGAATATAGGCCGTGGCCAGGGTGGCAGAGGCCTGGTGCGCCGCCTCGAGACTGCAGAAACCCGCGGCCTCCTCCTGGCACTCGCTGGTGAGCACCGCGGCGATGTCGCAGATGTCGGAGAAGGCGTAGTGGCCCCCCCTCTCGAAGGTGGCCAGGCTGGCGGGCCCGCCGTGGTGTTCAAAGGTGGGGCGGGCGTCCTGGTTGTAGCCCAGGATCTGGTCGCGGTCGCCTGCCATGAAGAGGGCGGGCGCGGCGTCGGCCAGCCCCTCGCCATGCTCGCCAAAGCCATACCAGAGTCCCGGGGACAGGGGCAGGGTGGCGATGACCCGGGGGTCGTGGGTGATGGTGGCGTCCATGCGCGCCTGAACGCCGGCCACGTCGGCGTCGTAGGCATAGCCGCAGACGATATTCCAGCTGCGGTTGCAGAAGGCCTCCACCCCCCGGTAGTCCAGCTGGGCCCCACCCAGCACCAGCGAGGTGAAGGAGCCAAAGCTGTGGCCCGCCGCCACCCAGGGCCCGTCCTGCACCAGGCCCGCGGCCCAGCCCGATGGGTCGGCGGCCTCGCGCAGCAGCGCGTCCACGGACTCGGTGACGTCGCCGGGCCGCTCTACCAGCACGTCGATGACTGCGGATTCGTCGAGGTCGAGGAAGGTGTTCCGGCTGTGGTCCGGCGCCACCACCACGATGCCATGGCTGGCGAGGTGCTCGGTCAAGTAGACCGACTGGAAGCGGATGCCCGCGAAGCCATGAGAGAAGCCCACCATGGGATAGGGCCCGCCCCGCAGGTCGGCGGGGATGTCCCGCACGGCCGAACGCGCGAGCGTGGTGGGCGCGTAGGGGTCGGGGCTCGCGCCTTCGGGCACCTGGGCGGGGTACCAGACCTCGACCACCAGGGCCTTCCCGCGGCTGTCGGTGAAGCGCAGGGTGCGCGCGCCCACCCCATAGGGGCCGCGCTCCTGGGCCGGGTGGGCCTCGGGTGCGGCTTCGACCGCGTCCCCCGTGGCGTCGCCGCCCTCCGGGCCGGGTCGGCACGCGAGGATGCCCAGCGAGAGCAGGCCCGCCAGGCCGGTCCAAGAGCACTTCGATCGGGTCTCAAACATTTTTTTGGATCCTGGCCTTGCCATGAAGGACCTGCGCCCTATGATGATCATGTACCCCAGCGAAGGAGGTGCCGATGGATGAAAGTCCGCCTGAGAAGCGAATTGCGGCCTCGCTGACATGGGGTTGGTGCTGACCTCGAAGGTCGTCGCTCACGCTGTTGAGTTGGATGGATGAGCGCTGCGCTCCCGGCGTCCAATCGTCACAGATGACCGGCCTTGCCGTTTCAACGGATACTTCAGCCCACCTGCCCGCCCAGGTCCTGCCGCAACGGGAGACGTTCGGTCCCGCCTGCCGCAGAGAGATCGGCCTGTCGAATCGAGACCGCCAGAAAAACTTGAACTGCTTCGAAGGCGACGCTCCCCGCGTCGCCTTCGTCTGTTGGGCGGCCTGCGGTGGCGCGCTCATAGGTCGAAGGCCCCGGACAGGTCGAAGGACGCGCCCAGCATCCAGGCAGCGCCCAGCTCCTGGGTCTGGGGCACCCGCCCCTGCAGGGCGAAGCCCTGGGCATAGGTGGAGAGGCGCAACCAGCGGGCCAGGGGCATGCCTAGCCGGGTCTCGGCCAGCGCCCGGAAGCGCAGGTCGCTGACGTCGTCGTCGCGGGTCTTGGCCCAGAGCTGGAAGTCGGCGCTATTGGTCCAGGTCAAGGCGCCAGCGATGCGCTGGCTGGTGGCCAGCTCGAAGCGACCCCCGTATTCGGTGGGCTTCTCGTCCAGGCGGCTGAGATCGCGGTTGGCAAAGGCGCCCACCCGCAGGGCCTGCAGGGCGCCCACCTTGAGGGCGGAGAGGCCGAGGGTCACCGACAGGTCGCGCTGCTTGGGGTTGTTGAGCCCGTTCTCGTCCAGGGTGGCCGTCAGCTCGGTGTCGTAGAGCAGCTCGCCAAAGGGCATGAAGCGCAGGGCTGTGCTCTGCGGCCGGGCCCAGGCGGGCAAGGACATCGAGGTGCTCAGGCGCAGGTCGTCGGCGGTCTCGGTCTCGGCCAGGGTCTGCTCGACCCCTTCGACATCGGCCTGCAGGGTGCTGTAGGTGCCGCGGGCCCGCAGGTCCCAGAGCAGCGACGCGGCGCTATATTCGAGGCTGCTGTCCAGCACGGCCGCCAGGGCCACGCTGCTGGGGTTGGTGGCCAGGGTCTCGGGCACCGCCGAGAAGGTCTCGGAGGGCACGCCGCGGAAGCGATCGGCCCGCAACGACACCTGCCCCAGCCGGAAGATCCAGAGCGGCGGGAGGGCCTGGGGCCGGCCTTGCAGCAGCTCTTGGGCCACGGCGTCGGGGCCGCCTCCGGCATCGCGCACCTGGCGCATGCCCGCCAGCGCGGAGCCCTGAAAGGTGGCCGGCCGCAGGTCTGGCGCCACCACGGGCGAGGAGGTGGGTGGATCGAGGGGAGAGGGTGCAGGCAGGGCGCGCAGCAGATCGCCGAGCAGGGTGCCATTCACCGCGCGGTCGGTAGTGACCAGCCGGTAGACCCGCTGGGGGTCGATGGCGCGGCCGTCGGGCAAGGGGCGGGCGGCGGTGGCGCCGCAGCTCACCGGGGTCTCCAGGGCGGTCTTGTCCAGCAGGGCGGCCAGGCGATCTCCGGGCACCTGCCAGGCCACCAGGCGGTCCATCCGACCGATCTGGTCGAGGAGCTGAAGCTCGGTCAGCGGGCCGGGAAAGCGGGGCGGCGGAGCGACCTCGCGCAGCAGCACGCTGTGGGCGCCGGTCTCGAGTCGCAGGGCCTCACAGACCAGCTGCTGCCAGGATTCGGAGGGCCACAGGTCCATGGGGCCGCCGGGGGGCGCCGCCAGCAGGGGTGCGTCCAGGTCGGGGTAGGTCTGCGCCCGGGTGCGGGTGATCGCAGCGGACACCCAGGCCTGGGAGGGGCCCGTCCCGCGAAGCAGCCGGGGCTGGCTGTGGATGCGGGCGAGGCTGTCGCCTTCGAAGCGCAGGTCCAGCGTGGCGAGGCCATCGAGGGGCAGGGTGAGGGGTGCGCCCTTCTGCGCGTCGTCCAGGGGCCGCAGGCGCACCTCGCGCTCTTCCACCCGCAGGGTCGCGAAGGTGGGGTCGCCGGCCATCAGGTCGATGCCCCGCACCTGGCGGCGCACCTCGGCCATGACCTCGCCGCTGGCGGTGGTCAGGGCAATGATGGCGTCGGGCGGGTTGGGCCCCCCGTGCAGGGCCTTCAGGGTGGCCTGCAAACCCTCGACCGGGTCGGTGATGTGCACGCCGGCGCGTCCCAGGGCGGGGATCTCCTGTTGCAGGGCGGGGTCGAGGATGCCGATGAAAGCCACCGTCACGTCGCCATCCGGCCCCGAGAAGCGGTGGCTGACGCTGCCGGGCAGGGCATAGGCGGGGTCGTCGGCCACCCAGTTGGTGGCGATATAGGGCAGGCCGGCCGCGAGCTTCTCGCGAAAGAAGGGCGCGGGCCCGGCCACAAGCTCGGTGGCGCCGGGCACCAGCGCGGTGGGGCGCAGGTGCTGGAGCATCTGGTAGCCGAGGGGCCGGTGCAAGGACAAGCCGCCGGTCATGACCGAGCTGCTGCCATCCACGAAGCTGCCAGCATCGACGAAAATGGCGTTGGGGTCTTCATTGAGGAGCTGCTCGATCGAGGCCATCAGCTGGTCGGCGTCTTGAATGGGCACCCCGGTGACGGTGATGGGCAAGACGCGGTCGCCTGCCGTCCAGCGGCCCCCCAGGGCCTTGCGGAACTCCCAGGCTTCGAGCTGCCAGGCGGGGAAGGCGGCCCCCGATGGCCCGATCAGCCGGCCGGTGGCGCCTTGGGGCCCCACGCAGTCCCAAGCCAGCCACCGCGACAGCTCGGCGCCGCGGCGATCGACGGCGTCCACCAAGGCCGAGCGCTCGGGCGCGTGCACCACCAGGATGTCCGTTTCGGTGGCGAGGGCCCACACCGGGCCTTGGACCGTGCAGGTGATGCGGCCCCCCGACAACAGGGTGAGCAGGGTGGCCACCTTGCGGTCCGAGGCCTGCAGCAGCCAGCGGCCCTGGGCGAGGGTGCCGTGAAAGAGCTGCAGGTCGCTGACCCGACCGGCCTCGGGGCCTTCGACGCTGCGCAGGGTGCGCAGCATCTCCCAGAGGTAGCGACCCGATCCCACACCGCCGCGGCCGCCGGTGTACACGATGCGCAGCGTCTGGGGCCCGGTGGCGGCGGGGGTGAGGCTGCCCCAGGGCGATAGGGGGGCCACACCTTCGCTCTCGGCGTCGGGGGCTCGCCAGGCTTCTTGGGCCCGGGCGTCGAGGATCCCCCACAGCAGGGGCAGCAGGATGAGGATGCGTGCGAGCATGGGCCTGGGGTGGGCGCTTCTTTGGGGGCGGACCCTATCGCACAGGGCACCCCGCGTCCGGTGCTCGCTGCTGCGGCGCGCTGTCGGTTAGCAGCGGCAGATGACGCCGAGGATCTGGATCTGCCTGCTGGGGATGGCTGCCAGCGCCTGCGCGCCGGCAGAGGACACCGGCGGCAGCGGCCCCGACCTGGGCAGCCCCGCGGCCGTGGCGGCGCCTGTGGCCGGCCCACCGGTCGACCCCGCGCTGCCCCCGGGTGACACCCCCATCCTCCGGGCGGCCCGCGGCAAGGATCCCGACACCCGCTGCATGCTGCTGCCCCTATCCCTTCAGCAGGCCCCCTTCTCGCCGGTGGACCTCAATGGGGACGCCTGGGTGGACCGGCTGATGCTGCTGCCTGCCTCTTGCGCCACCCGGGCCTGCACCTGGCGGGTCTACCGCCAGTGCCCCGGCGGTGGATACCAGAGCTTGATCGAGCTGATCGCCTTGGAGGTGACGGTCATCGAGGGGCGCCAGCCCGATGGCTGGCGGGCCCTTCGTGCCCGGGTGCCCGCCCCCTCGAACCAGCCCCAGGAGTGGCTGCTGCATTACGAAGCAGGTCGTTATCGGCGGGTTTTGGAGGACTGACCTGCCCGCTGGGGCCTCAGCCGCGACCGAAGCCCTGGCGCAGCTTCACTACGGTGGCCTCGCGCAGCAGGTGCACCGTGTCCTTGCCGCCCACGCGAGCAAAGTAGAGGGTGCGGCCCCGCTCGTCCGCCACCCGGTGGCCGATGTCGAGCACCTCGTCATGCCCATCCAGGAAGTGCACCACGATGCGGTTGCTGGGGTCTTCCAGGCCCGCCTGGGCGAGGCTCACGCCGCTGGCGATCTCATCGGAGCGCAAGGAGGCCAGCGTGTTGACCGCGTAGTAGACCAGCTTGACGTCCACATCGACGTTGGGGGGCTCGATCACATTCCACAGGCCGTTGCTGAGGTCCTGCTGGAGCAGGACGATGCCGGCGCCGTCCTTGAGGGCGAGGGTGTCCACGGCCTGCCGCTCGAAGGCGAAGAGGGTCTTGTCCCGCAGCTCTTGCGCTGGCAACAGGGCCTGGTCGATGGTGGAGGCGGCCACCCGGTAGACGTCGGGCAGGCCGTTGACCCGCACGAAGCGTGCGCCGCCGGACTCGCGGGAGCCGACCTCGAGGACCTTTTCGGTGCCATCGGCCAGGGTGACGGTGATCACGGCGAGGGGGCTCGCAAAACCCCCATCAAAGTCGGCCCCCATCAGCTCGCCGGCCCGCATCAGGCCCAGGCCCTGGGCGATGGCGTCGGCCAGCAGGGCGTCGGTGGGGTAGCCGGGGTCGGGCTCCAGGCGCCAGGGGCCGGGCAAGGGCAGGCTGTCGGCGTCCAGCCCCGGGCTGGGGCCCCGCACGAGGTGGCTGAGCACGCCGCCGCCCGATTCGACGAGGATGCCGCTGGCAAAGGACTTGTCGAAGTCCAGGAGCACGCGGTTGCGCCACTCGACAGAGGACTTGTCGAAGCGGTGGCGGCCTCCCAGGCGCGCCCGGTAGACGGCCTCGTCGCCGGAGAGCCGCACGAAGGTGGAGCCTCCGGGCGCGTCCTGGCCGACGGTGAGGCTGAGGCTGGGCGCTGCGCTGTCGGCTTCGGTCCAGATCTCGACCACGATGCCGGTGCCGGCGTCCAGCCCGTAGTCGTCGAGGTTGCCCTGGTCGACCTTGACGTCGAGGGGGACCTCTTTGCGGAAGTTCGCCAGCAGGGCCTGCACGGCCACCTGGTCGGCGTCGGCCTGGATGGGGGCGGTGATGCGCCATCGCCGGCCCGCATCCACCCCGGCTTCGGCCTCGGTGGCGACGGATTCGATGACCGTCTTGTCCACGGCGGTGCTGATCTCGATTCGGCGGACCGAGTCCTTCTGCAGGGCCACGATCTGGGGCAGGCGCTCGTTCAGGCGGGCGCTTGTTCCCTGATCAATCAGGTTCAACGCCAACAAGAGCAGCGCAACCACCGCCAGCACCAGGGTCTTGGGCGTGGGCTTCATGCCGCACCCCCGCCCGCGGAGTCGCCCGTCTCGACCCGGGCCTTGTAGCCCGAGGAGGGCCGCCGGATGGCCCAGCGCAGCAAGCCGGCCAAGAGCAGCAGAATGGAGCCGCCCAGCAGGTTGGCGAGCTTCAGGGCCTGGGTCTCGGCCGGCTCCAGCGGGCGCAAGGCCGGCAGTTGCAGCGTCTTGGACCGGATGCCGATCAGGCTCTCGTCCTGGGCCAGCCAGTCGGTGAGGTTGAGCATGAAGGCGATGTTGTTGGCGACGAAGTCGGCCGAGCCCGACACGATGAGCCGGGCGGGTGCGCCCTGGCGCAGCTTGCCGGCCGGGTCGTCGCGGGGGGGCGGCCCGCCATCTGCCGGGGCCTCGGGGATGTCCTTGTCGGCGAACCAGCTCTCAAAGGGCCCGGTCACCGAGACCAGGACTGGCCACTGTCCGCGCTCCTCGCCCGGCGCCACCATCTTGAAGGCGTTGGGGTCGATGGTGACCACGCCCTTGATGCGCCCCGACGCGGTGGAGCTGCGGGCCAGCACCGTGCTGTTGAGCCCGTCGGGCATCGGGTCGGCCAGGGTCAAGGAGCTGACGAAGGGGAAGAGCATGCTGTCCAGCCCGTTGACCACGGCGCTGTCGGGGCTCAGGTCGGTGACCTTGGGGATCAGCGGGTAGTTGACCGGCACCTGCACGATGGCCTGGCCCTGGCGGACCGGGAAGCGCATCATGCCGTTCATGGTGCGGTCCACCACCAGGTCGCGGTTGACCTGCACGCCGTAGTGGCCGACCAGGGCTTCGAGCCCGTGGTAGACATTCTGGGGGCGCAAGGTGCGCATGTCGGCGCGGGTATTGGTGACGAAGAGGGCCAAGGACCCGCCCCGCATCAAGAACTGGTCGACCTGGTAGAGGGCCCGCGCCGACAGGGGGCGCTGCGGACCGACCACATAGAGCACGTCGAGGTCGTCGGGCACGCCCTCGGCCCCGCCCAGGGTGATGGGGCGAAGCTCGTAGTCCTCGGCCAGCTTGCTGCGAATGGTGACCAGCGGCCCATTCTGGGCGGTGAACAGGTCGGGTTCGCCATTGGCGGTGGTCCAGCCCACCACCCGGCGCTCCTCGTCGGTCACCAGGGCCTTGATGGCCCGGGCCAGGTCGTATTCCAGGGTCTCGACCTGGGTGACCGCCGGCAGCACCTGCTGCTTGTCGCCATAGACGAAGGCCACGCCCATGAAGACCTTGCGCATCTCGGTGACGTTTTCGCCCCGGTAACGGTACTGGATGGGCTCGATTCCAAAGCGCTGGGCCTCGGCCTCCAGCTCTTTGAGGTTGGTCGGGTCGGTGACCTCGATCTCCATCAGCCCATGCGAGTAGGCGCGCATATCTTCGAGGGTGTCCACGAGGACCTGCTCGTGGTTGTTGTAGGGCGCCTGCAGGCCGCGGGTGAAGTAGACCTTGACCGTGAGGGGGCGGTCGATGCGGTTGACCAGGGCCCGCGTGGTGAGATCGAGGCTGTAGAGCTTGTCCGCGGTGAGGTCCACCCGCAAGAAGGAGCGGGCCGCCCAGGTGTTGGCCAGCACCACGATGAGGCACACCAGCACAAGCTGGGCCCAGGTGTTGGCGAGGAGGCGGCGACGCAGGTCCATGGGGCGGTTCCGGAGGGGCCTCAGGAGAGGCGGCGGCGCTCGAGGGCGAAGACCGCGATGTGGAGGAAGAGGGCCACCACCGCGAGGTAGTAGATGAGGTCCCGGCTATCGACAACCCCGCGGGCGAGGTTGTTGAAGTGGTATTCAAAGCTGAGGTATTGCACGACCGGCAGCAGGTCCGGCGGCACCTGGGCCAGGCCATAGCCGGTGGCGAAGGGCACCAGGCAGGCGATGAGGGCCACCAGGAAGGCGACCACCTGGTTGCTGGTCAAGGCGCTGGCGGCGGTGCCGATGGCCGAGAAGGAGGCCCCCAGCAGGAAGAGGCCCAGGTAGCCGCCGATCACCGGTCCGATGTCCAGATCGCCCAGGCTGCCCAGGGTGAGCGGGTAGGTGATGGTGAGGGCCAGGGCGACGGTCATCAGCCCCAAGGCGGCGAGGTACTTGCCCAGCACCATCTCGCCCTCGGTGACCGGCAGCGTCACCAGCAATTCGATGCTGCCGGTGCGGTTCTCTTCGGCGAAGAGGCGCATGGTCACCGCGGGGATCAGCAGCAAGAAGAAGACCGCCGACCAGAAGAAGACCGGCCGCATGCTGGCCACACCGCCACCCAGGATGTCCTGGAAATACAGCGAGAATCCGCCCACCAGGCCCAAAAAGGCCGGGATCACAATATAGGCGAGCGGGCTGTCGAAGTAGGACGCAAGCTCGCGCTTGAAGATGGCCAGGGCGTTGCGCATCGGGCGGAGGGCTCGCGGTCGGGGGCAAAGAAGAGCGGTCCGTTATTCACCCAGGCGCCTGCGTCAACCTCTACGCCCCGATGGGGCCGGGCGTGACGCCAGGGGGGGGGAGCAGGGCGGAGCGTCAGCGGACGTCGTAGCGCAGGGTCATGGGCTGGCCCCCGCGGCGCAGCTTGACGGTGAAGCTGCCCCCCTTGGTGACGTCGCGGTAGGCGGCCCAGGCGGCGCCGATACTGGTCAGCTCGCGGCCGTTGATGGACTGGATGACGTCCTTGTTCTGGATGCCCGCCACGCGCGGCGCGCACCGCAGCTTGCGCACCCGGAAGCCGATCTTTTCACCGGCCTTGTTGGTCTTCCAGCCGGCGGAGCCCTGGGTCTGGGCGGTGCCGGTGTCGCGGATGTACTTGTCCACGAAGGTGTCGGTCAGGGTGTAGCTGGTGGCCGAGTTCTGGGTGACGCCGGTGATGCCGGAGCAGGCGCTGGCCGGCTCTTCGGCCTCGCCTTCGGCGTCCTCGCCCGCCCCATCGGCGTCGCTGCCCCCTGCGGCGGCGGCGCCGCCCTGGCCGGCGGTATTGGGCACCGACTTGCGGGCGCCGCCACCCACCCGGCCCGAGCTGCCCGAGGCGCTGCCCTGGACGTCGGGGGTGGCGGTGTCGGCGGGCTCGATGGGCAGGTCGTCCACGGGGTCTTCGCCCGCGACCCCGTCGCCGTCGGCGGCCGGGCGGGCCGCGACATCGGCGGGCTTGCCGGATGGGCCGGCCTCGTGAACCGGCGGCTTGATGAAGAAGTACACGCCTACGCTGATCACCGCGGCGATGGACACCAGCAGGAAGATGATCGCGAGGGACTTGAGGAGGCCGGAGGGCATGCGAAGACTCTGCGGAACAGGCGGGCTGAGCCTATCGCACCCCGCAGCGGTCGGGGGGCTACTTCGCCGATGCGGCCATCTCGGGCACGATGGGCACATCCTCGCGGCGGGCCCAGGCCATCGCCCCGTCGAAGTCGATGGGGGCGGTGGTTCGCGGGGTGAGCGTCATCTTGGCGGTCTCATAGAAGCCGCGAATCGTCCGGAACATGCTGCTGGTGTCGATCCAGCAGGCGCGCATACAGCCTTCGCAGGCGCCGGCCTCCATCATGCGCTTCTGCTCGTAGGCGGCGCTGTGGAAGTAGTCTTCGAAGCCGGGGTCCAGGAAGCTGACGTGCTGGTGGGTGGTGCGGTGGCAGATGGTGAACTGCCCGTTGGGGGCCACGCTGAAGTAGAGCCGGCCGGCGTCGCAGCCCTCTGCCGGAAAGCGCCCGTACTTGAGGTAGTCCCGCGAGGCCTCCAGGTAGGGGGTCGAGTTCAGGATGGGCCACCCATCGGCCTTCATGGCGATGAGCTGCGAATAGGCGTGGTCCACCCGAGCGCGCACCTCTTCGACCGAATCTTCGCGGTAGACGCCCATATCCGGGCTGTAGCGGATGAAGCGGGCCTCGAAGTTGCGCAGGCCATCCGCGGGGGCGCCGAGCAGCTCGACGGGCAAGAAGCTGATGGCAAAGCCGATATCCCGCGCGAAACGGACCATATCGGGCAGCTCTTCGAGGTTGAGGTTGCTCACCACGCAGTTGATGGTGGGCATGGACCCCGGCATGCCGTGCAGGCGCCGACCGATATGGGTCATGGTGCGCACGGCGGTCTCCCAGGACCCCGGGACCTCGCAGATATAGTCGAAGCGGGCTGGGTAGAGGCTGTCCAGCGAGATGCTGAAGTTGCGCACCCCAAGATCGATGCAACGGTCGATGCGGTCGAGGTAATTGCGCCCGCTGACCACGTTGCGGCCGTTGCCCTCGCCGATGCCATTGGTGAGGATGCGCAGGTTGAGGCCCTCGGCCAGAAAGGCCTCGGCCGCGTCTTCGAGGTGGTCCACGGCGAAGGGCTCACCCCCGCCAATCGACAGCTGCACGACGCCGAGGCGAGCCATCCGGGCGGCCATCTCGCGGATCTCGTCGATGCTCAGCTCTTCCTTGCGGTTGCCATAGCGCCAGATCCCGCACATGCGGCAGGTGAGGTTGCACCGGTGCGTGATGCCAAAGTGGGCGTAGACCGGCACCTCTCGGGTGAGAGCGGCCATCCCGATGCGGGCATAATTGCGGGCGGTGAACTTGAGCATGCAGACCTCTTCGCGCCGGATCGCAGCTTAGCCCAGGATTGCCCCCGGGCGAGGGATGTCGCGGGGGCGGGTCAACGCAGGGCCATGCAGGCGCTGCGCACGGCCTCCACCATATGGTCGAGGTCGGCGCGGCTGAGGTTGGGGTGAACGGGCAGGTGCAGCAGCTGGGAGGCGGCCTCTGCGGCGTTGGGACAGTCGGCCTTATACTCGGGAAAGAGCGGGTGGTCGGCGAAGGCGCTCATATAGCCGACGGTGGTGTCCACCCCGCGCTTGCGCAGCTCGGCGGCCAGGCCCTCGCGGTCCTTGTGGTGCACCACGAAGCTCATGTAGATGGGCTCGGCGCCTTCGGGGTAGCAGGGCACGCCCAGGCCATCGACATGGGCCAGGGCCTTGTCCAGGGCCTTGCCATTGCGCATCCGGGCCCCGTTCAGCTGCTCGATGCGGGTGAGCTGGCGGCGGCCCACCGCGGCCTGGGCCCCCCGGGCCTTGGCCTGGCTGAGGTAGCTGGCCGGCAGGCTGTCATAGCGGCGTTCGGCCTCGCCGAAGCGCTCGTGAATGGGGTCCTGGCCGAGCTTGTTGCCAATGACCACCGCGGGGTGCACCGTCGCCCAATACAAGGCGGGGTGGGTGGCGGCCCACATGGCCAGCCCGGTGACGGCCTCTTTGACGGACTTCTCTTTGGGGGTGTAGCCGCCGGCCTGGATGGTGGTGCGGACGGATTCGGCCACCTTGGGGTCATCCGTCGTGATCATCGCCCCGGACAGGGTGGTGATATTCTTGGTCAGGCCGAAGGTGTAGTAGGCGTGATCGCCCAGATGGCCCACCCGGACGCCCTTGTAGCGGGCGCCCGTACTCTGGGCGCAGTCTTCGATGACCTGGATGCCGTGCTCGCGGGCGATGGCCCGGATGGCGTCCATATTGCAGGGGGTGCCAAAGAGGTGCGTGGGCACGACGGCCTTGGTGCGCGGCGTGATGGCGGCGCGAAAGGCCTCGGGGTCGAGCACATGGCTGTTGAGCCCGACATCGGCAAAGACCGGCCGGGCCCCCAGCAGCGGGACCATGGCGGGGATGGCGAAGTAGGTGAGCGCGGGCACGATGACCTCGTCGCCTTCGCCCACCCCGAGCGCCTTGAGCAGCAGGTAGAAGCCGTAGCGGGCGCTGGGCACCATGACGGCAAAACGGGCGCCGATATACTCGGCGAACTCCTGCTCCCACCTGGCCACGATCTCGTCGTCGGGCCCATCCCGGAGCAGGTAGCGCGCGGCGAGCAGGGCCTCGCGCGGTGAGAAGCTGGGGCTGAAGCGGGGGATGCGACCAAAGGCCATGGTGGACTCCACGTGGGAGCCTTGCCTAGCCCGGTCCGGCGCCGCGGGAAATTGGACGATGGGCCCCTGGTGGATAGCAACGGCGACGAGACCCTTTGGAGCGACCATGGCCCTCCTCGACATCATCGAGGCCCCCCACCCCATCCTGTCCGCCCGCGCCCGCGAGGTGACCGACGACGAATTCGGCCCCGCGCTGATTCAGCTGCTCGCGGACATGACCGAGACCATGTATGCCGCCCCGGGCGTGGGCCTCGCCGCCCCCCAGGTGTCGGATAGCCGGCGCATCCTGGTGGCCGACCCCGGCTTTGAAGACGACGAGGGCAAGACGAAGAAGGGCGTCGAGCTGGTGGCCATGGTCAACCCGGTGATCGTCGAGCGCAGCCGCGACCGCATCAACTGGGAAGAGAGCTGCCTGTCGGTGCCCGAGTTCTACGTGGACGTCGCCCGCTCCAAGGAGATCGTGGTGGAGTGGCGGGATGGCGCGGGCCAGCCCCAGCGCAAGACCTTCTCGGACTTCGCGGCCGTCGTGCTGCAGCACGAGCTGGACCACCTCGACGGGGTCACCCTGCTGGACAAGTCCAGCCTGCTCAAGCGCAGCCGCTACATCAAGAAGCAGGCCAAGCGCGCCAAGACCGGCGGGCGCTGACCCGCGGGTCAGGGGGGCGACGCGGCCGCGGCACCGGTTAGCCGGGGGCCATGCGCATCCTCTTCATGGGCACCCCCGACTTTGCCGTGGCCTCCCTCGACGCCTTGGTGGCCGCCGGGCATGACATCGTCTGCGTGGTCGCCCAACCCGACCGGCCCAAGGGCCGCGGCAACAAGCTGCAGAGCCCGCCCACCATCGACCGGGCCCGGGCCCTGGGCATCCCTACCCGCCAACCCAAGGCCGTGCGCAGCGGCCCCTTCGTGGACTGGGTGACCGGGGACCTGGACGTCGATGTGGCCGTGGTGGTGGCCTATGGACGCATCCTCATCCCCGCGATCCTGGCGGCCCCCCGGCGGGGCTGCATCAATGTCCACGCCAGCCTGCTGCCCAGATACCGCGGCGCGGCGCCCATTCAGTGGGCGATCCTCGAAAGTGAGGACGAGACCGGCGTCTGCACCATGTTGATGGACGAGGGCATGGACACCGGCGCTGTTCTGGGCTGCCGCAAGACCCCCATCGGCATCGACGAGACGGGGCCCGATCTGTGGGCGCGCCTGGCCCGCCTGGGCGCCGACCTGCTGGTGGAGACCTTGGCCAAACTTGACGAGATTGCGCCACAGCAGCAGGATCACGACAAGGCCACCCACGCGCCGATGTTGACCAAGACCGATGGTGTGCTGGATTGGACCTGGCCTGCCCGACGCCTGCACGACCGGGTGCGCGGCACCAACCCCTGGCCATCGGGGCAGACCCGCTTTCGGGGGGAGGACCTCAAGATCCACCAGACCCGCTTGGGCCGGGGACGCAGCGAGGCCGCTCCGGGCACCGTGCTGTCGGTGGCGGACACCGTGACCGTGGCCACCGGTGACGGCGGCGTGCTGGAGCTGGTCGAGGTGCAGATGCCCGGCAAGAAGCGGCAGCTCGCGCGGGACTTCGCCAATGGCAGTCGCCTGGAGGTCGGCGAGCGGCTGGGTTGAAGGCCCCGCGCAGGGGCGGCGGGCGAGCAGCAGCGGCAGGCTGGCCTTGCAGGCTGGCCACAGGGGGCTGGCCGGCCGGGGCGGGGTGCGGGGCCCTGAGCCGCTGGCTCCGGCCTGGGCCCGTCGTCAAGCAGCGCGCTGGCGGGCGCCTGGGCCCGTCAGGTCCACGCACGCGAGATCGCGACGCAGGCCCGGCTCTTCGGCCCTGAGGGTGTCTCCACCCTCGCGCAGCCAGGCCGCCTGGTCGCCCTTATGGCGATTGTGCAGTTCGGTGGCGACATTCCAGCTCTATCGAGTCTCTGCGATCTGGGGTCGTCGGCCGGAGTCGGGCTCCGGGCACAGGGGCGCGCTCCCCGCCGGCCTGCCCACCGGGATAGCACGCGCTCCTCCCCGGGAGAGCCCATGGCAATCGTCGCCCCCAGCATCCTGTCCGCCGATTTCGCCCGCCTGGGCGAGGACCTCGCGTCGGTCTCCGATGCCGAATGGGTGCATGTCGACGTGATGGACGGCCGCTTTGTGCCCAACCTCACCATCGGCCCCCTGGTGGTGGAGGCGGTGCGGCGCTCTACCGACAAGTTCATCGACTGCCACCTGATGATCGTCGAACCGGACCACTACACCGGCGCCTTCATCGACGCGGGCGCCGACCTGGTCACGGTTCACGCCGAGGCCTGCCCCCACCTGCACCGCTCCATCCAGGCCATCAAGGCCCGGGGCTGCAAGGCCGGCGTGGCGTTGAACCCGCACACGCCCGAATCCATCCTCGATTATGTGCTGGATGAGCTTGATCTCGTGCTGGTGATGAGCGTGAACCCCGGCTTTGGCGGCCAGTCCCTCATCGAGGCCGTATTCCCCAAGATCAGCCGCCTGCGGGCAGAGATCGAGAGGCGCGGCCTCTCCACCCACATCGAGGTGGACGGCGGGGTCAAGGTCGACAACGCTTGGCGCTTTGTCGAAGCCGGCGCCGACGTGCTGGTGAGCGGGTCCGGGGTCTTTGGCGCCAAGGACCGCCGCGCGGCGATTGCGGCCGTGAGGGCGGCCGCCCGTCCTTGACGGGCTCAGGGTGGGGTCTTAGACGGCTGCCCGATCGGGGAGTAGCGCAGCCTGGTAGCGCACCTGCTTCGGGAGCAGGGGGTCGCAGGTTCGAATCCTGTCTCCCCGACCACCTGAAAACGACGAGCCCGCCGCCTCTTTGGTCTGGCGGGTTTCGTTCGTTCGGGGACCGGTGTGGGTCACTGTGTCAGGCCGCTGTGCCAATCCATGTGGCACAGTGCCGGCCACGCGGGCTTCTGCGGCGAGGCTGGCCTGCGCCACACGGTCGAGGGTTGCGGTCAGGTAGCGTTGGGTGACGCGAAGCTCGGAATGGCCGAGGGCGGCCTGAGCGGCGGCGGCATCCCCCGTGCCCTGGGCGGCCCAGGTGGCGTAGCAATGGCGCAGGTCCCGCAGGGTGATGGTGCGCGGGTAGCCGACCGCGGTGGCCGCGGCCTTGAAGGCGCGGCGGTGCTGGCTCTCCATCAAGCGCCCCTCCCAGGCTGCATCGGTGTCGGACAGGGCCGCCCGCAGGGCGTCCAGCGTGGTCGGGGTGAGCCCCACCACCCGCTCGGTCCGGGTCTTCGCCGCTTCGGCGGGCACCCGCAACAGGGCGCCGACCCCCAGCCCGGGCGGGGCGTCCTCCACCCAGCTCCACTCGATGCGCCGCAGTTCGGTCGCCCGCAGGCCGGTTCCCACCGCGACCTGGGCCTGCTGCCAGGCGCGGGGATGCAACTCCTTGAGCTGGGACAGCCACGCGCCGATCACCTCGGGGGGGTGGAGTTTTCCCGCCTGCGCCTTCCGCGGCGGGTCGCTGCGGACGGTCGGCCAGTCCGCGAGCATCTCCTTCACGCTGCCCCGCCGCCGGGCGATCTTCAAACCCCGCTTCAGGGCCTGGATCTCCTTGCGAATGGACTGCCCACGGGCCTTCTCCTGCCGACGTTGGGCGACGTAGAACAGCACCTTGTCGTGGTCGAGCTTGTGCGGGGCCAGGTCAGCGCCCAGGAGCCGGCAGAGGTGCGCCCAGCAGTTCAGGACGCTCTCCCGCTGCTTCTCGCCCACCCCCCGACCCACGGCCTCGGCCACGTCCAGGCCGGCGAGCATGGCCAGGTCGTCGCCGTTGTTCACGGCCGGGCTCACCCTTTCGAGTTCTTCGGCCCCTCGCCGGGCGGCGTCGTAGGCTTCCCGGGCGATGCGCGCAGCCACGCGGCGACTTGTCGTGCCAGTGCTTCGTCGGATCCGGGTGGCTCCGACGAAGAAGTCGAACCACCAGTAGGGCGTTCCGGTGCGCTGGTAGAGCTTGATGGGGTTGATGTTGGCCTGGGGCATGGCAGCAGTTCCGACGGGGAAGGGATGGGGGGAGGAGCGGTCGGTTCGACGCGCCGCGAGGCAAGGAAGGCGTCCAGGTCGGACAGAGCGTAGAGCACCCGCCGCCCGATCCGCATGACGGCCGGGCCGCCCCGCTCGGGGGGCGAGTTTGCGAGGAAGCTCTCGGACATGCCGATGTAGACCGCGGCTTCTGGCCGGGTGAGCAGGTCACCGCGGCGCGTGATGGTCCGGGGTGCGTTCACGACGCCTCCGAGGCGGTGGGCAGTGAGAGCGGGGAGCCACCGGTTCTCCAGGCCCGCTTCGTCCAGGTCGCGGCGACGCCGTCCTCGCGCTGCGTGACGACGTGGCCCGACCGCGGCCGACCCGTGACCGTCCACAGGACCCCGTCTCGAGAGCCGGTGGCCGACGCGGGGCTCGCTCCGGGGATCCGGGGCCACGGGCGGTCGGCAGGATCGGCACCAGCTCCGGGGCGGCCCGCCCCGATGGCGCGTTCGGCGATGGGGGCGTCGCAGCCGGGACAGCGGGCGGTGGGGAAGAGCAGGACCTGGACGAGGCGGGCCGGGCGCGTGTGGTTGGCGGTGGAATCGTCCGGTCCTTCCACGACCCGGGCCGGGGCAGGCGGCGCCACGGCTGGGGCCGGTCGGGCGGCGGCGCAGGCGGCGGCGAGGTTCTCGGCATGTCCGGTTCGGGGCCCGTCTGCCCACACCCACCCCGAAGTGACCTCGTCGGGCTCGGCCCACTGGCCGACCATCGCGCCGCCGGGTTCGGTGGCCTTCCAATGCCAGAACCCGGTGGGGTCCAGCAGGTCGATGGGGGTCCAGCTGGCGGGCAGGCCGGGCAGCTCGGGGGCTGGCGAGCGCTTGCGTCGGGCGCTCATCGGGCGGCCGGGGCGTCCATGGGGCTGGCCATGCCCACCCCCGGATCGGTGTCGGTGTTGGCGGCGTCCACCCACTCGCTGTTCCGGCCCTCGTGGATGTGCCGGCCGCTGTGGCCCTTGCGCAGCTCGCAGCGAATGACCTCGTCGGGGTCGTTCCAGAAGGCCACGCGGCTGTCGCAGCGGGTGGTCTCGATGGGCTTGGGGTGGGTCTCCCGCCACCTGAGTGCCGCCTCTTCGATGCTGTCGCAGGTTGCAGTGGGCGCCTGGCTGTCCCGGTCGCGCAGGGAGACCCGCAGCAGCAGCCACATGCTGTCGTGGGGCACCAGCACCACCCGGCAAGCGGCGTCGTGGGCGGCGAAGACGAGGCGGGTCAGCGCGTCGTCCCGGGTGGAGCTGAACCCCCGCGACAGCACCAACGCCTCGTTCGGCGCGGGGGCGGCGAGGCTGCCCCAGGCCAGATCCCAGGGGTTGACCCGCCGGGCGTCACAGACGATTCCGACCAGGGCCGCCTCGGCCTCGGTGAGGGGGCGGGCGAGCTGGCGCGAGACCCAGGTGGCGCGGGCGTGGTGGGTCGTTTCACGCGGGGGGCGGGGGATGGAGACGCTCATCGACGCACCTGGGGAGGCGGGGTCGGGGCAATCCCGCCCAGCATGATGGCGGGCAGCAGGATGGCATCGGCCACCGTGTCGAGGATGTGGCCCTGGTCGCGCAGGTCGGAGACCAGGGCGCGCAGCAGCGCCAGGCAGGCCCGGGCGTCGTCTGCGGCGTCGTGCAGCCCCCGCTCCCGTTGCAGCGGGATGTTGTAGCGGTCGCAGAGGGCGTCCAGCTTGTGGGACTCGCGGGGCAGGGCGACGCGGGCGAGGTCCCGGGTGCAGATCCCCCACCAGCGCGCCTCGCCCTGGAGCACCCGCTGCGCATCGGGGCCGACGGCAAGGCAGCGGTCCTCGGTCAGAAAGCCCGCGTCGAGGGCAAGGTTGTGGGCCACGGGCACCCGGCGGCTCAGCGCGCGGTTGATCGAGAAGTGGTGGGCGGCGATGGGGCGCGCCATCCCGGCCATGGCGAGGCGGGCCAGCCGCTCGGTGCTGTAGCCATGAATCGCGGCGGCCAGAGCCGGGACCGGCCGCTGCGGGTCCACCACGATGTTGAGCACCTCGGTCGACCGCGGATCGGCCAGCTCGGCGTGAAGGATCGCCAGGGTGACGATGTGGTGCTCGCCGGGGACGAGGCCGGTGGTCTCGCAGTCCAGAACGGCGAGGGGGGCATGGTCCAGCGGCATGTCCCAGCGCTCGTGCTGCGCTCCCGGGGTCCAGTGGACGGTGGCCAGGGGAGGGGGCAGGTCCCGCCGGGGCCGGCGGTCTTCGCTGCTTCGCGCGAGGGCGTTCACGGGGCA